>NZ_JAEKKT010000214.1 GCF_019510245.1 Streptomyces sp.
TCAGCGGGGCATTACGGTGGGACATGAGGGCCTCCTGCGGTCGGGCGTAGATGTCGCAATCCACACCGAACCCAGAAGGCCCTCACCTGTTCAAGCACCCAGCCCGCGTGTCACCAACGTCCCGGGACAGCACACCTAGGGCCTGTCTGACAATTCCCGTCTGCCGCGCGACGCCATGCACGCACTCTCGCCGCACCGGCCCCAGACCCAAGTACGTCCAGTACGAGGGTCTGGGGCCGGCACGCCGAGAGCACGCACCTGACGCCGCGCGGCCGCCCTTCGGGCGACGACGCGAATTGTCAGACAGGCCCTAGGCGGGGTGCGTGCCGCGGTGGGCCTGGGTCACCAGGTCCACCGCGACCTCAAGGACGGCCTCGTGCTTCTTCCGGGGGTCGCCCTCGATGTCCTGCATCACGAACCTGCCGGCGTGCAGCGTGAAGAGCGCGCTGATGCAGCGCACCTGGTCGGTCAGGGCCGCGTCCGGGTCGATGATGATGTCCCGCAGGCCGCGCATCCGGTCCTTGAAGGTGTCGCCGATCCGCAGCTCCCGGACCGTCGCCTGGTTCTCCTGCATGAACCGGAACAGCGGCTCGGCATCATCCAGCGCCCGGTGGTAGCGCCGTATGATCTCCTGCTTGGTCTCCAGGGTGTGCGGCTGCTCCCTGCCCCACTCGATCAGGTCCTCGATCGGCCGCGTCAGGTCCTCGAAGACGCTGACCAGGATCTCTTCCTTGGTCTTGAAGTGGTAGTACAGGGCCGCCTTGGTCACGTCGAGGTGCTCGGCGATCTCCCGCAGAGAGGTCTTCTCGTATCCCTGCTCGGCGAAGAGTTCGAGTGCCACGTCCTGGATGCGCTGGCGGGTGTTCCCGCGGCGCTGCTGCTTGGTGCCGTCCATGGTGACGCTCATCCTCTTACTCCTCGCACTCCCGCGAAAACTTGCTTGCCGCCCGGCTAGTAAACTTACTTGACGCCCGGCTAGCAACGGGTCTAACTTCCGAGTGTACTGAACTAGCCGGGCGACAAGTAAGTAGCTGTCGCCAGGGGGAGTGGGAGAGATGGCGGACACCCAGGCGGCCGAGACCGGCCAGGAAACACCGGGGGCACCGGAAGCGCTCGGGAAACCGGAGAAAGAGCCGAAGAGCGTACGAGTCGTGATGCTCGCGCTCATGGTCGCGATGATGCTCGCGATGCTCGACAACATGATCGTGGGCACGGCGATGCCGACGATCGTGGGCGAGCTGGGCGGTCTGGAGCACCTGTCGTGGGTCGTGACCGCGTACACCCTCGCCACCGCGGCGGCCACCCCGCTCTGGGGCAAGCTCGGTGACATGTACGGGCGCAAGGGCGCCTTCATGACCTCCATAGTCATCTTCCTGATCGGCTCCGCGCTCAGCGGCATGGCCCAGGACATGGGCCAGCTGATCGGGTTCCGGGCCATTCAGGGTCTCGGCGCCGGCGGTCTGATGGTCGGCGTCATGGCGATCATCGGTGACCTCGTGCCGCCCCGCGAGCGCGGCAAGTACCAGGGCATGATGGCCGGCGTGATGGCGCTCGCCATGATCGGCGGCCCGCTGGTCGGCGGCACCATCACCGACAACTGGGGCTGGCGCTGGGCCTTCTACATCAACCTGCCGCTCGGCGTGGTCGCGCTGGCCGCCATCAGTGCGGTCCTGCACCTGCCGAAGAAGCGGAACAAGACGCGCATCGACTACCTGGGCGCCGCGCTGCTGACCCTCGGCATCACCTCGATCGTGCTGGTCACCACCTGGGGCGGCTCCCAGTACGCCTGGACGTCCGCGCGGATCATGGAGCTGATCGCCATCGGCGTCGTCGCGCTGGTCGGGTTCGTCTTCTGGCAGACCAAGGCCGCCGAGCCGGTCCTGCCGCTGCACATCTTCCGCAGCCGCAACTTCACCCTGATGTCGATCATCGGCTTCATCGTGGGCTTCGTGATGTTCGGCGCCACGCTGTTCCTGCCGCTGTACCAGCAGTCCGTGCAGGGCGCGTCCGCGACCAACTCCGGCCTGCTGCTGCTTCCGATGCTCGGCGCGATGCTGGTGACCTCGATGGTCGCCGGCCGGGTCACCACCAGCACCGGCCGCTACAAGATCTTCCCCCTCGCGGGCGGAGTGCTGCTCACCATCGGCCTGTACCTGCTGTCCACCATGGACACGGACACCACCCGGTTCACCTCCGGCGTGTACATGGCCGTCGTGGGCCTCGGCATGGGCTGCCTGATGCAGATCACCATGCTGGTCGCGCAGAACAGCGTGGAGATGAAGGACATGGGCGTCGCGTCCTCGTCCACCACCCTGTTCCGTACGCTCGGATCCTCCTTCGGTGTCGCCATCATGGGCGCGCTCTTCAACAACCGGGTCAAGGACGTCATGGCCGAGCGGGCCGGCTCGCTCGGCTCCAAGATCACCGAGCAGTCGGCGCAGCTGGACGCGAAGAGCCTGGCGAAGCTGCCGGCGGCGGCGCGCGAGGCGTACCAGCACGCGGTGTCGGCCGGTACCCACTCGGCCTTCCTGCTCGGTGCCGTGATCGCCGTGCTGGTGCTGGCGGCGGCGGCCTTCGTGAAGGAGGTCCCGCTGCGGGGCGGGCCGCAGAAGGCGGACGAGGCGGCGCCGATGCCGGCGGTCGAGGCCGTCTGAGGCCGGGTGCGGGTGGTTCTGGGGGCTGCCGCCCCCAGAACCACCCGCATCTTCGGCTTTGGGGAGGAACTGCGCGACCAGCCCCACCGACCCGCGAGCTCACCGGCCGCGTCGAAACTCACCGCAGAGCAGCTCAGCGACTTCCCGCCTGGTTGGGGCCCGGCAGGATCGGGTAGCTGCCGGTGGCCGTCGGGGCGTGTTCCGGGAGCCACAGGACGGCCACCGCGCCCTCCGCCGGGATGTGCTCGGGCGCACCCGCGGGGCGGATGTTGCGGAAGGTCAGGCGGGCGCCCAGGACGCGGGCCTGGCCCGCCGCGATGGTCAGACCCAGCCCGTGGCCCTGGCCGGCCCGGTCCTCGCTGCCGGTGCGGAAGCGGCTCGGCCCCTCGGCGAGGAGTTTCTCGGGGAAGCCGGGGCCGTGGTCGCGGACCCGGATGACCCGGCCCTCGACGGTCACCTCGATGGGCGGCTTGCCGTGCCGGGCCGCGTTGGCGAGCAGGTTGAACAGCACCCGCTCCAGGCGGCGCGGATCGGTGGTGACCTCCGACTCGTGCACCACCCGCACCTCGATCTCCGGGTCCTTCGCGGCCACCCGCCGGGCGACGAACTCGCCCAGCATGATGTCCTGCAACTCGGCCCGTTCGGAGGCGCTGTCGAGGCGGGCCACCTCCAGAACGTCCTCGACGAGGGTGCGCATCGCCTTCGCCCGGTCGAGGACCAGCTCGGTCGGACGGCCGGGCGGCAGCAGTTCGGCCGCCGTGAGCAGTCCCGTCACCGGCGTCCGCAGCTCGTGCGCGATGTCGGCCGTCACCCGCCGCTCGGCCTCCAGGCGCTGCTGCAGCGCGTCCGCCATGGCGTCCACGGCCCGCGCCAGGTCGTCGGTCTCGTCCCGTACGACCCCGCCGATCGCCTCCCGCACCCGCACGTCCGGCTCGCCCTGGGCGACCTGGTTGGCCGCGGCCGCGGCCTTGCGCAGCCGGACCGAGAGCTGCCCGCCGATCAGCACGCCGAGCGCGCTGCCGCCGAGGACGACCGCGATGGAACCGATGACCAGGGCCTGGTCGAGGTCCTTGAGTACGTTGCTGCTGCGGTTCGCGAAGGTGCTGTGCAGGGACAGCACCCGGCCGTCCTTGGCCTGCACCGCGGCCCAGATGTCCGGCGCGCCGCTGCCGTGGTCGATGACGTCGGTCGCGCGGCGGCCCGCGTCGACCCGCTCGCGCAGGGCCGGCGGCAGCCGGGGGTCGTCGACCTTCACGTCCGGGAAGTTCGCCCTCCCGTACAGCTCGTAGTTGCGCTGGCCGATCTGCAGCCGCTCGTTGGCCAGCTCGCGCGCGTTGTCCAGCATCGAGACCCGGGCGGCGTTGTGCACCACGAGGCTCAGCGCGATCGCGACCAGCGCACCGACCAGGGCGATCGCCGCGCTCAGCTTCCATCTGAGTCCGGTGCGCAGTCCCGGACCCCGGTACCGGTTGGAGAACCCCCGCATGACCGCCTCGCTCAGGCCTTCAACTTGTAGCCGAAACCGCGGACCGTCTCGATCCGGTCCTGGCCGATCTTGGTCCGCAGCCGCTGCACATGGACGTCGACGACGCGGGTGTCCCCGCCCCAGCCGTAGTCCCAGACGCGTTCGAGCAGCTTGTCGCGGGAGAGTACGGTCCCCGGCGCCGAGGAGAACTCCAGGAGCAGCCGCATCTCGGTGGGTGTCAGCGCGACCGGCTGCCCGGCCCGGCGCACCTCCATGCCCTCGGTGTCGATCTCCAGGTCGCCGAAGGTGAGCATGCCGCCCGTCACCTCCGCCGCGTCCCCGTGCGGCTTCTCGCCGCCGCTCGCGTGCCCGAAGCGGCGCAGCACCGCCCGGATCCGGGCGACCAGGACGGCTCCGTCGAACGGCTTGGTGACGTAGTCGTCGGCGCCCGCCTCCAGGCCCAGCACCACGTCGATCGAGTCGGCCCGCGCCGACAGCATGATCACCGGGACCGTCGACTCGTCACGGATGCGCCGGCACAGGCTCACCCCGTCCAGGCCCGGGACCATCACGTCCAGCAGGGCGATGTCGGGCCGGTCGGCGCGGAAGGCCTCCAGTCCCGACAGGCCGTCGGGCATGGCGGTGACCGCGAAGCCGTCCCGCTCCAGGGCGAGCTGGGTGGCCTCGCGGATGACGTCGTCGTCCTCGACGAAGAGGACGTGGGTCTGGTCTGCCATCCCGGCTCTCTCGGTAGTCGGTGGGGGGCGATTAACTGGGTACAGCGGGTGCGGCTGGTTAGGTGGGTTCAGCTGCCCGTGGAGGGCACCGGCGTGACGTCGTCGTCGCCGCTGCCGGCCGCGTTGCCGTAGTCGGTGTGGTGGAAGTCCTCCTGGACGAAGCGTCCCGCGGACCAGCCGTAGGTGATCACGTTCTCGCCGGACGGGCTCGACACCGGGTCGCCCTTCTCGTACACCTGCTTGGTCACGCTCAGGTCGCCCCGGTCTATCTCCGCGTAGACCGGGGACTCCTCGGCCTTGAAGACGTTCTTGTACGCGCCGCTCTCCCTGCGGTACACGTACGCCCCGACCCCGACCGCGTCCCCGCAGGTCAGGACGTTCACGACGATGTCCTCGACCGGGCCGCCGGTCAGCTCGCCGTACGTCACGTCCACGGGGTACTCGTCGCCCGAGCACGGTTTCAGGTCCCGCTTCACCGTGGCTGAGACCGCCGGGTCGGCCTTCACCAGGGCGACCGCGTCGACCTTCTCGTACGTCTGCGACGGGTTGGGCGAGGGGGCCTTGGCGGCCGGGGCGGGCGCGACCGAGCCGGCGTGCGCCGGGCCCTCGTCACGAGCTCCGGTGCCGCCGGTGCCGCAGGCCGCGGCGAAAAGGGCGAGGGCGGCGAGCACGGCCGCCGCCGTGATCACCGCCTGTGCACTCGCCGGGCCCCTGCTGGACCCCGTGCCGGTCAGGCCGCGCAACGCTCCTGCTCCTCACGCTCCAGCGCGCGTGCGTCGAGGTCGCGGGACTCCAGCTCCTCGCGGAGCCGGGCGAGCGCCCGGTGCAGCGTGCTCTTGACCGTACCGGCCGACATGCCGAGGGCGGCGGCCGTCTCCTCCGTGGACATCTGCTCCCAGTGTCGCAGCACCACGACACTGCGCTGCTTCGGAGCCAGCACCTTCATGATGTCCATGAGGAGAGCGCGGTCCGCGTGCTGCTCGGTGGAGTCCTCCACGCACGCGTCGGGCAGCTGCTCGGTCGGGACCTCCTCTAGCTTCCGGGCCCGCCACCACTCGGTCCGCGTGTTGATCATGACCCGGCGCAGGTAGGCGTCGGCGAGCTTCTTGTCCTCGATGGTCTCCCAGCGGCCGTACGTCCGGACCAGCGCGGTCTGCAGCAGGTCCTGGGCGTCCGTCGGGTCCGGGACCAGCCGGCGGGCGCTGCGCAGCAGCGCGTCCTGCCGAGTGCGGACGTACTCCTCGAATTCGAGCACCTCGCCCTGCGCCATGATCAACCGCCTCCCGATCCCCGTTGTCCCCGGCCCTGTGCCTGACTTCCTGCCGTCCCGCGGTCCTGGCGGGCACAGAAACGAAGCTACGGACCCGTTGTCACGGGGCTGTGCGGAGCAGCCTGCGGGTAGCAATCGGCTGTCCGTCGGTTGTGTAACGGAAGTAGGTTCGGGGTAAGTAGGCGCAGGTTTACGCCCGACTGTGTGGTGATTTGCCGTGGAGGTGGGGCCGTAACAGAGCCCCGTCTCCTGTGATGTGGCTGTACGTCAGCCCAGCGGAAGCCGGTACAGGCCGCCCGCGAGCGGCTCCACCAGGCCGTCCGAGACCAGCCCGTCCAGCGCGCGGGCCCGCTGCACCGGCTCGTGCCACACCCGGTCGAGCGCCGTCTGCGGCACCGGGGCGTGCGCCTCCCGCAGGACGGCGAGCAGCTTGCCGCGCACCTGCCGGTCGGTACCGGCGTACGTCTGCCCGCGCCGGGGCGGCCCCTCGTGCTCCGGCTTGCCGGCCAGCCGCCACGCGCACTCCCCGGCGATCGGGCACCGCTGGCACGTCTCGTTCTTCGCCGTGCACACCAGCGCGCCCAGCTCCATCGAGGCGGCGGCCCAGCGGGCGGCGGTCCGGTCGTCCGAGGGCAGCAGTTCACGGGCGAGCTTGCGCTCGGCGGCCGTGGTGGCGTTCGGCGGGTACTGCACACCGGTCACCGCCCGCGCGAACACCCGCCGCACATTGGTGTCGAGCACGGCGTGCCGCTGCCCGTACGCGAACGAGGCCACGGCCGCGGCGGTGTACTCGCCGATGCCCGGCAGCGCGAGCAGCTGCGCGTGATCCGTCGGTACGTCCCCGTCGTGCCGTTCCGTTATGGCGACGGCGGCGCCGTGCAGCCGCAGGGCGCGGCGCGGGTAGCCGAGCCGGCCCCACGCGCGGACCGCCTCGCCGGGCGCCTCGGCGGCGAGGTCGGCGGGGCGCGGCCAGCGGGCCAGCCACTGCTCGTACACGGGCAGCACGCGGCTCACCGGAGTCTGCTGCAGCATGAACTCGCTGACCATCACACCCCACGGGCCCGCTTCCGGGCGGCGCCAGGGGAGGTCACGGGCGTGGGCGTCGAACCAGGCGATCACAGGGGTGTGCAGCTTCTCAGTCATGGCCCTTCCGATCCTGCCACGTCCGGCGGCGGGTGGGGTGGACGTGGTCCGCGGCGGGCGGCGGGGCGTGGCCCGGGTTGACGTGGCTCGCGACGAAGAGTGGCCGTGCCGACGGGAGTTGCCGGAATGATGATCCGGAAAAGTTGAGGTTTGGGCGGCGGGTGGGGCGAGGAACTGCACGGATCTCTCGTACAGTTTGGGCCGTGGGATCTCTGCGCAATCCGGTCGGGCCGCTTCCCTCCTCCATCTACTGGCGACGGAGGGTCTTCATGCTGTCGGCGCTCGTCGTCCTGGCGCTGCTGATGGCGTGGATCGTGACGTCGAACGGCGGGGGCGGCAAGAAGAACGACGGCGGCCCGGACGGCAAGAATCCCGTGTCCACGATCACGCCGGGGCCCTCCGGAAGCGGGCCGGCGATCAGCCAGGCACCGGGCGGCC
The DNA here is from genome assembly GCF_019510245.1 of Streptomyces sp. GTDB lineage: Bacteria > Actinomycetota > Actinomycetes > Streptomycetales > Streptomycetaceae > Streptomyces. Next base: position 7,708 of record NZ_JAEKKT010000214.1, read on the forward strand.
GGGACGGGGCGGGGGGCGGTTCCGGTTCGGGTTCTGGTTCCGGTTCCGGGGACGGGAGTTCGGGCACCACGGGCGGCGACACGTCGTCCGGCTCGGGCGGTTCTTCGGGCTCTTCCGGCGCGTCGGGTTCATCGGGTTCGTCGGGTTCCTCGTCCGGCTCGGGGGACGACGTGACGTCGGGTTCCGGCGGTACGGTCGCCTCGCTGCCGGGGACTTCCTCGCTGCCCAACTGCACGGCCGGGTCTGTGACGTTGACCCTGAGGAGCCTGCACAACTCCTACTCGCCGGAGCAGACGCCGACCTTCGAGCTCACCGTGAAGAACACGTCGTCCAGCGACTGCAAGATCGACCTCGGGCCGAAGAGCGCGGTGCTGACCATCACGCAGGCCAGCGCGGACGACACCTACTGGTCGTCGGCGGACTGCCCGAAGTCCGCGGCCAGCCGGTGGTACCGGGTGCCGTCGGGGAGCAGCATCACCTACACCCTGAAGTGGGACCGCAAACCGAGCGCCGCCCAGTGCGCGACGCCTGCGGCGGGCTCGGCCGGGTCGGGCACGTACCTGCTGGAGGCGACGGCCCCGGGGTACGCCAAGGCCCAGGCGTCCTTCGTGCTGACGGCGGATTAGCGGGCGGGGGCTGGGTTCGCTTACCGGCGCTTGCCGGGTGCCTCCCCCAGCCTTCGGCCGGGGAGACCCCCAGCGCCCACCCGTGCCGCCCTGAGAGCACCTCCCAGGCCCTTAAGGCACTGGGGGAGGCACGACTGCCCGCGGCTGAGGAGCCCCGTAAGGGGCGCTGGGGGTACCCGCGGCCGAAGGCTGGCGGAGGAACTGCGCGATCAGCCCTCACGTACCCGCAGCCGCCGTGCAGCCCGACCCACCCAGCCAGTCGGCGGAATCAGACGTACCGCTCGAGGATCGAAGACTCCGCCAGCCGCGACAGCCCCTCGCGCACGCTGCGTGCCCGTGCCTCGCCGACGCCGTCCACGGTCTGCAGGTCGTCGACGCTCGCGGCGAGCAGCTTCTGCAGGCCCCCGAAGTGCTCGACCAGCCGGTCGATGATCGCCCCCGGCAGCCGCGGCACCTTCGCCAGCAGCCGGAAGCCGCGCGGCGACACCGCCGAGTCCAGCGCCTCCGGCGAGCCGGTGTACCCCAACGCCCGTGCCACCGTAGGAAGTTCCAGCAGCTCCGCGTGGCTCAGAGCGTCCAGCTCGGAGAGCGCCTCGTCGACCGTGCGGGAGCGCTTCGCGGTCGGCTCGGGGACGTAGTCCCGGACCACCAGCTCGCGCTCGGGCTCCACCCCGGCGATCAGCTCGTCCAGCTGGAGGGCGAGAAGCCGCCCGTCGGTGCCCAGTTCGACCACGTACTCGGCGATCTCCGTGGCGATCCGGCGGACCATCTCCAGGCGCTGGGCGACCGCCGACACGTCGCGGACCGTCACCAGGTCCTCGATCTCCAGCGCCGACAACGTTCCCGCGACCTCGTCCAGGCGGAGCTTGTACCGCTCCAGGGTCGCCAGCGCCTGGTTCGCGCGGGAGAGGATCGCCGCCGAGTCCTCCAGGACGCGGCGCTGCCCCTCGACGTACAGCGCGATCAGCCGCATCGACTGCGAGACCGAGACCACCGGGAACCCGACCTGCTTGGAGACGCGGTCCGCCGTGCGGTGGCGGGTGCCCGTCTCCTCCGTGGGGATCGTCGCGTCGGGTACGAACTGCACGCCCGCCCGGAGGATCTTCGAGAGGTCGGAGGAGATCACGATGCCGCCGTCGAGCTTGCACAGCTCGCGCAGCCGGGTCGCCGTGAACTCGACATCCAGGACAAAACCGCCCGTGCACATCGCCTCGACCGTCTTGTCGAAGCCGAGGACGATGAGTCCGCCCGTGTTGCCGCGGAGGACCCGCTCCAGGCCGTCCCGCATGGACGTGCCCGGAGCCACGGCGCTCAGCGAGGCGCGCATCAGGCCATCGGAACCGGCACTCCCACCGTACTTTCCGGGAGCTCCTGCCCGGTCGTTGGCTGCCACTGCACTCCTCCGGTCGCAGGTTCTGAGGCGCTGCCGTCCCCGCACTCGGTTCGTACGGACGGGCGAGACCAGGGCAAAGTCTACCGGCGCTCCTCCGCCTCCCGTGGGGCCTCTCGGCGACGGGAGCGCGGCAGCACCCGCAGCGCGTCCCCCATGTCGGCGACTTCCAGGACCTTCATGCCCGCCGGGATCTTGCCCGGATCGCCCGGCACGAGGGCGTGCGTGAAGCCGAGCCGGTGTGCCTCCGCGAGCCTGCGCTGGACTCCCGTGACCCGTCTGACCTCGCCCGCGAGACCGACCTCGCCGATGGCGACCAGGTTCTTCGGGAGCGGGGTGTCGCTGGCGGCGGAGGCCAGGGCGAGGGCGATGGCCAGGTCGGCGGCGGGCTCGGAGAGCTTCACGCCACCCACCGTCGCGGAGTAGATGTCCCGCTTGCCGAGCGCACTGATCCGGCCCCGCTGCTCCAGGACGGCCAGCATCATCGAGACGCGGGAGGTCTCCAGGCCGGAGGTGGTGCGGCGGGGGGAGGGGATCTGGGAGTCGACCGTCAGCGCCTGCACCTCCGCGACCAGCGGGCGGCGGCCCTCCAGGGTGACGGTCAGGCAGGTGCCCGGGACGGGCTCGGCACGCCGGGTCAGGAAGAGGCCGCTGGGGTCGGCGAGGCCGGCGATGCCCTCGTCGTGCAGTTCGAAGCAGCCGACCTCGTCCGTGGCGCCGTAGCGGTTCTTGACGCCCCGGACCAGGCGCAGGCGGGCATGCCGGTCGCCCTCGAAGTGCAGGACGACGTCCACCAGGTGTTCGAGGAGCCGCGGGCCCGCGATCGCGCCGTCCTTGGTGACATGGCCCACGAGGAGCGTGGACATGCCCCGCTCCTTCGACGCGCGGATGAGGGCGCCGGCCACCTCGCGGACCTGGGCCATGCCACCCGGGGCGCCGTCGATCTCCGGGGAGGCGACCGTCTGGACGGAGTCCAGGATCAGCAGCGACGGCTTCACCGCGTCCAAGTGGCCGAGGACGGCGGCCAGGTCGGTCTCGGCGGCGAGGTAGAGGTGGTCGTCGATGGCGCCGATGCGGTCGGCGCGCAGCCGGACCTGGCTCGCCGACTCCTCGCCGGTGACGTAGAGCGTGCGGTGCTCGTCACTGGCCGACTTGGCCGCGACGTCCAGGAGGAGGGTGGACTTGCCGACGCCGGGCTCGCCGGCGAGCAGCACCACCGCGCCGGGGACCAGGCCGCCGCCGAGGACCCGGTCCAGCTCCGGGACACCGGTGGTGCGGGCGGTGGCCTGGCGGCCGTCGACCTGGCCGATCGGCACCGCGGAGGTGGTGACCCGGCCGGGTGCCGTCGTACGGACCGCGGGCGCGCCGTACTCCTCGATCGTCCCCCACGCCTGGCACTCGGCACACCGGCCGAGCCACTTGGCCGTCTGCCAGCCGCACTCGGTGCAGCGGTAGGACGGACGGTCCTTCGAGGTCTTGGTACGGGCAGCCATGCGGAAACCGTAGCCCCCGCCACTGACAGTGGGGCCGCGGTGGCCTGCGTGACAGGTGTGGGTGGACAGGTCCCGGCCACCCCGGAACGGGAACGAGCCGCGGTAGAACAGGTTCCTGTCCCCGATTGAGGGATCGTTTCACCCGTACGGATTAAAAGAGCTCAAGCCGCCAGAAGGGGGCATACGGCGCCGCCTACGGTCGCACGGGTGATGAGCAGCAGTCCGGAGACCTCGGCCCGAACGACCGGCGCACACCGGGCGCACCGGGAGGCGCGCACGGCGCGTGACCGCGCGGCGGCGCGCGCGCTGGCGCAGCGACCGCCGACCCGCTACGAGCCGTACCTGGACGGGCTGTTCACCTACTGCCTCTCGGTGCTGTGCGACCACGACGCGGCCACCGCCGCGCTCGGGGACGTCCTCGCCCTCGCCGAGCGGCGCGGCCAGCGCGTCCCGGAGGCCGCCGGGGACCGCAGGGCCTGGCTGTACGCGCTGGCCCGCTGGGCCTGTCTGCGCGGGCTCGCCCAGGCCAAGCAGAAACGTCAGGCCACCCACGCGGCAGGCCGGCGCCCCGCCCCCGACCCCGTGGCCGTGGTCCCCGCCGACACCCAGGAGCAGCGCCGCCGCGAACTCGCCCTGCTCGCCTGGCCGGAAGCGGCCGGCACCACCCCCGAGCAGCGCGAGGCGCTCGAACTCGCCGTACGCCACCACCTCGCCGCCCACGAGGTCGCCGCCGTCCTCGGCATGGACCTGGCCGGCGCCCGGGAACTGCTCGCCTCCGCCGCCTGCGAGGTCGAACGCACCCGCGCGGCCCTCGCCGTCGTCGAGACCGGCGGCTGCCCGAGCGTGTCCCACCTCACCGGCGACAGCCAGCTGGTCCTCAGCAGCGCCCTGCGCCGCGAACTGGTCCGGCACGTCGACGACTGCCCGCGCTGCCGCCGTACCGCCGAACGCGCGGCTCCCGACCGGTGGCCCGGCGCGATGACCACGCCCGCGGAGCTGCCCGTCCTGGAGGCGCCGCGCGCGGCCCTGCACGTGGCCATGGCGCACCAGCCACGCGCGCGTGGCGCCGCCGCCCCGCGCTTCGACCGGCGCGGCTTCCCGATGGACCCCAAGGACCGCGCGGCCCGCCGCGACCGGCTACGCGCGCGTGCCGTCACGACGACCGTCGTCGCCACGGTGGTGGCCGCGCCGGTGCTGGCCCTGTGGGCGGCGTACCGGGGCACGCCGGCGGGGGAGGGCCACGACGGACCGTCCGCGACCGCGCGGGAGGCCGCCGGCCCCGACGCGCTCGACGGCGACACCGGCGGGGGCTACGAGAACGCCGGCAACGCCAGCACCAGACCGGGGCCGCGCATCGGCAAGGACGGCAAGGCCGACGTGTCGGTGGAGGTGATCAGCGTCACGGGAGCCGACCGGAGGAAGGCCGGTGCGGGGCACCTCGCGGTGACGGCCGCGAACGACGGCGACACGACGCTGATCACGCTTGTTGCGGCCGGGGACGCGGCGGTGCGGTGGTCGGTGTCCACCTCGGCGGGCTGGCTGTACTTCTCCCGGCCGTCGGGGACGCTCCGGCCGGGAGAGTCGGTCACGGTCAAGGTGTACGTCGATCACCTGCGGGAGCCGGCCGGGCACTGGAGCGCGCGGGTGGGGGTGGCGCCGGTGGGGGCGGTGGTGTCCATCGACGGCTACGGGATGGCTCCGCCGACGCGCCGGGGGCCGACACCGCCGCCTGCGGGGAGGCCGACGCCGACACCGACGGCATCCGATCCGGCGCAGCCGTCACCGCCGCCCAGTGATCCGCCGACGTCGAGCGATCCGACCCCGACACCCACCGACTCGGCCACCGCCGGTCCGCCGGACTCCCCTTCCCCGACGGCACCCGGCAGTGAGCCCCCACCACCGACTCCGTGAGCTGCCTCCACGGTCTCCTGACCCGGCCGGTCTGCTTTTTCCGCCGCGACGGTGCTTGGCCACGACGGTGGAGTTCGGCGGTAGCCGCCGTGGTGGGTTGCGGTGCGTCGGCGGGTGCGGTGCCGTCGTGGCTGGTCGCGCAGTTCCTCCCCCAGCTTTCGGCCGGGGGCACCCCCAGCGCCCCTTTCGGGCGCTGCGGTGAGCGTCGTTCGGTCGGATCGGTGGCGCTTTCGGGGTGCTGTGGTGGGCGCTACTCGGTCGGATCTGCTGGGTGGGGTGCCAGCAGGGGGAGCTGGGAGGTGAGGCGTTGTTCGCAGAGTTCTGCGAGGCGGTCGTAGCCTGCCTTGCCCATCAGTTCCGTCAGTTCCGCGCGGTAGGAGACGTAGACCGGGTCGCCCGCGCCGTGGGCCGAGGTTGCCGAGGTGCACCACCAGTGGAGGTCGTGGCCGCCCGGGCCCCAGCCCCTGCGGTCGTACTCGCCGATAGAGACCTGGAGGACCCGCGTGTCGTCGGGGCGGTCGATCCAGTCGTACGTCCGGCGGATCGGGAGCTGCCAGCAGACGTCCGGCTTGGTCTCCAGCGGCTCGCGGCCCTCCCGCAGCGCGAGGATGTGCAGCGAGCAGCCGGCGCCGGCGGCGAAACCGGGGCGGTTCTGGAAGATGCAGGAGCCCTGGTAGGGGCGGGTCTGGCGGGAGCCCTCGTCGTCCTCGGAGACCCAGCCGTGCGCGGTGCCCTCGGCATGGTTCTGCCAGATCTCCGGCGTGAGCCTCGCCACATGATCGGCGACCCGCTTCTCGTCGTCCTCGTCGGAGAAGTGCGCGCCCAGCGTGCAGCAGCCGTCGTCCGCGCGGCCCGCCTGGATGCCCTGGCAGCCGCTGCCGAAGATGCAGTTCCAGCGTGAGGTCAGCCAGGTCAGATCACAGCGGAACACCTGCTCGTCGTCGGCCGGGTCCGGGAACTCCACCCAGGCCCGCGCGAAGTCGAGACCCTTCTCGTCCGCGGCGAGGGTCTTCTTCGGCGTCTTCGACTGCTTCGGTGGCTTCGCCCGCGAAGAACCGTCGGCTGATTCGGCGGCCTTGTGGTCCTTCGTCTTTTTCGTCTTTGGCACGCGTCCAGGGTAAGTCGCCGAAGGCCGCTCCGGGGACTGCTCAGGGCCCCGTCAGCAGTGTTCCGTACAGTTCCGTACATGAGACTCGGTGTCCTCGACGTGGGATCCAACACGGTGCATCTGCTGGTCGTGGATGCGCACCCCGGGGCGCGCCCGCTGCCGGCGCACTCGCACAAGGCGGAGTTGCGCCTTGCCCAACTTCTCGACGGCAACGAGGCGATCGGCCCCGACGGGGTCGAGAAGCTGGTCGCTGTCGTCCAGGACGCCCTGCAGGCCGCGGAGGACAAGGGCGTCGAGGACCTGCTGCCGTTCGCCACCTCCGCCGTGCGCGAGGCCAGCAACGCCGACGAGGTCCTCGCACGCGTGAAGGCCGAGACCGGTGTCGAGCTCCAGGTCCTCACCGGCGCCGAGGAGGCCCGGCTGACCTTCCTCGCGGTCCGCCGCTGGTTCGGCTGGTCCGCCGGAAAGCTGCTGGTCCTGGACATCGGCGGCGGCTCCCTGGAGATCGCGTACGGCATCGACGAGGAGCCCGACACGGCCGTCTCGCTGCCGCTCGGCGCCGGCCGGCTCACCGCGGGCTGGCTCCCCGGCGATCCGCCGTCCCCCGACGACATACGGGCGCTGCGCCGGCATGTGCGCGCCGAGATCGCCCGTACGGTCGGCGAGTTCAGCCGCTTCGGCGCGCCCGACCACGTGGTCGCCACGTCCAAGACCTTCAAGCAGCTGGCCCGCATCGCCGGCGCGGCCCGCTCCGCCGAGGGCCTCTACGTCCAGCGCGAACTCAAGCGGGGCTCGCTGGAGGCCTGGGTTCCGAGGCTCGGGGCCATGACCACGGCCCAGCGCTCCGCACTCCCGGGGGTGTCGGAGGGGCGGTCGGGCCAGCTGGTGGCGGGCGCGCTGGTGGCCGAGGCGGCGATGGACCTGTTCGAGGTGGAGAATCTGGAGGTCTGCCCGTGGGCCCTGCGGGAGGGCGTGATCCTGCGGCGCCTTGACCACATGGGTTCCGCCTGAGCGCCCCCGGGGGGGTGCTGGGAACTGCGCGACAAGCCACCAGGACGCCGCACTCGCCGACGCGACCCCGGTCACACCGGCGAGCAGGCACCCCCTGTCCACCCGTCCCCACCCCGTAACCTGTCCCTCGTGGCAAACCCAAGGGACGTCGTCCGCATCCCGGATGCGAAGGTCGCGCTCTCCACGGCCTCCGTCTATCCGGAGTCGACGGCGACGGCCTTCGAGATCGCCGCACGCCTCGGTTACGACGGCGTCGAGGTCATGGTGTGGACCGACCCGGTCAGCCAGGACATCGAGGCCCTGCGCCGGCTGAGCGACTACCACCGCATCCCGATCCTCGCCGTCCACGCCCCCTGTCTGCTGATCACCCAGCGGGTCTGGTCCACCGACCCCTGGGTCAAGCTCCAGCGGGCCCGGTCCGCCGCGGAGAAGCTCGGCGCGAGCACGGTCGTCGTCCACCCCCCGTTCCGCTGGCAGCGCCAGTACGCCCGCGACTTCGTCGAGGGGATCTGGCGCATGGCGAACGAGACGGATGTGCGGTTCGCGGTGGAGAACATGTACCCGTGGCGCTACCGCGACCGCGAGATGCTCGCGTACGCCCCCGACTGGGACGTCACCAAGGACGACTACCGGCACTTCACGATCGACCTCAGCCATGCCGCGACGTCGCGTGTCGACGCGCTCGCCATGCTCGACCGGATGGGCGGCCGGCTCGGGCACGTCCACCTCGCCGACGGCCGCGGCTCCGCCAAGGACGAGCACCTGGTGCCGGGCCGCGGCACCCAGCCCTGCGCCGAACTGCTGGAGCGGCTCGCGGTCACCGGCTTCGACGGGCACGTCGTCATCGAGGTCAACACCCGGCGCGCGATGTCCGGCGCGGAGCGCGAGGCCGACCTCGCCGAGGCCCTGGCCTTCACCCGCCTGCACCTGGCCTCGGCGGTGAAGGTGCCCCGCCGGTGACCGGCGCTCCTGCCGGCAACGGCGCGGGTACCCGCCGCCGCGGCCGCCCCCCGCGTACCGAGTCGGCCGACACCCGGGACCGTATCCTCGCCACCGCCCGCGAGGAGTTCTCCGAACACGGCTACGAGAAGACGTCCGTACGCGCCATCGCCAAGGCCGCCGGGGTCGACTCCGCCCTGGTCCACCACTACTTCGGCACCAAGGAACAGATCTTCGAGGCCGCCATCGCGGTCGCCTTCGCCCCCGCCCTCAACGCGCCCGTCGCGCTCGCCGACGGCCCGCTGGAGGGCGTCGGCGAGCGGCTGACCCGGTTCGTCCTCGGCATTTGGGAGAACCCCACCACCCGTACGCCCCTCCTCGCGATCGTCCGCTCCGCCGTCAACAACGACACGGCCGCCGCCGTCTTCCGCCGCCTGATCGCCTCCCAGCTGCTGCGCCGGATCGCCGGACAGCTGGACCTCCCGGACGCCGAGCTGCGCGCCGAACTGGCCGCGGCGCAGCTGATCGGCTGCGCGATGCTGCGCTATGTGATCAAGGTGGAGCCGCTGGCGTCGGCGGACCTGGAGCAGATCGTCACCCGGGTCGCCCCGGTGGTGCAGGGGCATCTGACCGGGCCGTGACCAGCCCCGCTGAGACATGTGTCCCGCATTCCGGACACCTCGTCCCGAGCCGTGGGCAACGGGCGTACGCTCGTCAGCAGCCCTATCTGTCTGAAGGAGCGAGCGACGATGCCCGAGCTGAGGTCCCGCACAGTCACCCACGGCCGCAACATGGCGGGCGCCCGCGCCCTTATGCGCGCCTCCGGTGTACCGGGTGCGGACATCGGCCGCAAGCCGATCATCGCCGTCGCGAACTCCTTCACGGAGTTCGTGCCGGGCCACACCCACCTGCAGCCGGTCGGCCGGATCGTCTCCGAGGCGATCAAGGAGGCCGGCGGCATCCCGCGCGAGTTCAACACGATCGCCGTGGACGACGGCATCGCGATGGGCCACGGCGGCATGCTGTACTCCCTGCCCTCCCGCGACCTGATCGCGGACTCGGTCGAGTACATGGTCGAAGCGCACTGCGCCGACGCCCTGGTCTGCATCTCCAACTGCGACAAGATCACCCCGGGCATGCTGATGGCCGCGCTGCGCCTGAACATCCCGACGGTCTTCGTCTCCGGCGGTCCGATGGAGGCCGGCCGTGCCACCCTCGTCGACGGCACGGTCCGCACCCTCGACCTGGTGGACGCGATCTCCGACGCCGTGAACGACAAGATCTCGGACGAGGACATCCTCCGTATCGAGGAGAACGCCTGTCCGACCTGCGGCTCCTGTTCCGGCATGTTCACCGCCAACTCGATGAACTGCCTGACGGAGGCGATCGGCCTCTCCCTCCCCGGCAACGGCTCGGTGCTGGCCACCCACACGGCCCGCAAGCAGCTGTACGTGAACGCGGCCCGCACGGTCATGGACCTCACCCGCCGCTACTACGAGCAGGACGACGAGACGGTCCTGCCGCTCAACATCGTGACCTTCGCCGCGTTCGAGAACGCGATGGCCCTGGACATCGCGATGGGCGGCTCCACGAACACGATCCTGCACCTGCTGGCCGCCGCCCAGGAGGCGGGCGTCCCCTTCGGCCTGGAGGAGATCAACGAGGTCTCGCGCCGGGTGCCCTGCCTGGCCAAGGTGGCCCCGAACGTCGCGAAGACCCGCACCTACTACATGGAGGACGTGCACCGCGCCGGCGGCATCCCCGCCCTCCTCGGCGAGCTGCACCGCGGCGGCCTCCTCAACGAGGACGTGCACTCCGTCCACAGCCCGTCCCTCGCGGACTGGCTGAAGACCTGGGACGTGCGCGGCGGCTCCCCGTCCCCCGAGGCGGTAGAGCTGTGGCACGCGGCCCCCGGCTGCGTCCGCTCCGCCGAGGCGTTCTCCCAGTCCGAGCGCTGGGAGGCCCTGGACGAGGACGCCGCTGAGGGCTGCATCCGCGACGTCGAGCACGCGTACTCCAAGGACGGCGGCCTCGCGGTCCTCAAGGGCAACCTCGCCGTCGACGGCTGCGTGGTCAAGACGGCCGGCGTCGACGAGTCCATCTGGACCTTCGAAGGCCCCGCGGTCGTCTGCGAGTCGCAGGAGGAGGCCGTCGAGAAGATCCTCAACAAGCAGGTCGCCGACGGCGACGTGGTCGTGATCCGCTACGAGGGTCCCAAGGGCGGCCCCGGCATGCAGGAGATGCTCTACCCGACGTCCTTCCTCAAGGGCCGCGGCCTCGGCAAGACCTGCGCGCTGATCACCGACGGCCGCTTCTCGGGCGGCACGTCGGGCCTCTCCATCGGTCACGCCTCGCCGGAGGCGGCCTCCGGCGGCACCATCGCCCTCGTCGAGAACGGCGACCGCATCCGCATCGACATCCCGAACCGCACGATCGAGCTCCTCGTCGACGAGGGGGAGCTGTCCCGCCGCGAGCAGGCCCTGAACGGCGTGTACGCGCCGAAGAACCGCGACCGCAAGGTCTCGGCGGCCCTGCGCGCCTACGCCGCGATGGCCACCAGCGCCGACAGGGGCGCGGTCCGCGACGTGACGAAGCTGGGCTGAGCCCCACCGCAAGCCCGAAAGGGGCCGCCTCCTCACGGGGCGGCCCCTTCTTTTCCGCGCTGCTACCAGTCGCCGGGATCCGCCGCGTCGACGGCGAAGACGGTGCCGTCGGGGGCGGTGGCGTAGAGGCGGCTGCCGAGGAGCAGGGGTGCGGGCAGGGCGGCGGTGACCTGGCCCGAGTTCGTGCCGAGGCGCGCCGGAGTCTGGCCGACGAGGGTTCCCCTGCGTCTGTCGACGGCGAGCAGGCGTCCGTCCGCGGCGGTGAAGTAGACGTGCCGGTCGTCGGCCACGGGCGCGGAGCCCCGGCTCACCGACGTCTGCAGCTCCCAGAGCTGTTTGCCGCTCTCCAGGTCGACGGCCTCCAGCGAGCCGCCGGCGGACAGCAGATAGACGACATCACCGCGCACGGTGGCACCCGGAGCCACCCGGGGAACGGGCAGCGCCACCCGGCGGGTCGCCCTCGCGTCCGGTGTGTAGCGCACCACCGCGTCCGTCTCCCCGGCGGTGGTGTCCACGGACAGCAGGAAGAGGGACCCGTCCGCGCTCCCGACCGGCTGCAGATCCCCCGTCAGCCCGGCGCCCCACCGCTGGGCACCGGTGACCGGATCCAGCGCGGTGACCTGGGTGCCCGTCCCGTCGGCGGCGGTACTGGCCGCGTACACCAGGGGATCCCCGGCGAACGAACTCAGGGACGGCGTCCCGCCACCCGAGACGGGCAGGGTCCACCTGGTGAGGCCGGACGCGCTGTCCATGCCGGTGATCAACCCGTTGGCCCCTACGGCCAGCAGCATGCTCCTGGTGAACTCCATGACCTGGTTCGCGGGCATGTCCTGCTTCCAGCGCGACGCACCCGAGGCGGGGTCGAGCGCCTCCACCTTCCGGCCGCCGTGCGTCGGCAGCAGCAGGAGGCCGCCGGACAGGTACGGTGAGCCGCTCGTACGTTCGTCCGCGACCTTGTGCCGCCACAGCAGACGGCCGTCCGCCGGATCGAGGGCGAAGGCCAGGCCGGACCGGAAGCACAGCAACTTCCCCGCACCGGCGACGCACTGGGGCATCCCCGAACCCCCCGTGGCGACCGGCTCCGCCTGCCACGCCTCGAACGCGGCCGCGGAGCCGTGCACCGTGCTGCCCACCGGTGCCGGATCGCCGCCCCCGAGCCACAGAGCCGAGGCGACCACACCACCCAGGACCAGGACACCCGCCCCTGCGGCCACGACCACGCGCCGGCGTGTCGCCTTCCACGCCTTCCCCGGCTTCAGCGCTTTCCGCTCCGGTCCGGCGGCAGAAGGCTCCTTTTCCTGCGCAGGCCCGTCGCCGTTACCGCCGGCCATGACCCGCTGCGCCGGTATGAACGCCTGCGTGTCGTACGACGCCGACAACGACCGCAGCTCCCGCATCAGTTCGTCGGGCGTCGGCCGGTCCTCGGGCTCCTTGGCGAGGCAGCGCTGCACCACCAAAGCGAGCTCCTCCGGTACGCCGGTGAGGTCGGGCTCGTCGTGCACGACCTGGTAGGCGACGATGTACGGGCTGTCGGAGTCGAACGGCCCCCGCCCCGTCGCCGCGTGCACCAGCACCGACCCGAGCGCGAAGATGTCGGCGGCAGGTCCCACTTCACGCGGCCGCCGGAACTGCTCCGGCGCCATGAACGGTGGCGTACCGATCAACTTTCCCGTCTCGGTCCGCAGTTCGCTGTCTTTCGGACGGGAGATACCGAAGTCGATGACCTTGGGACCGTCTTCGGCGAGCAGCACATTGCTCGGCTTGAGATCCCGATGCACCACGCCGACCCTGTGGATGTCGCGCAGCGCCTCCGCGAGTCCCGCCATCAGCCGGCGCAACTGGGCAGGAGCCATCGGCCCGTTCCGCTTCACGTGCTCGGAGAGGGCCGGGCCGGGAATGAAGAGGGTGGCCATCCAGGGCCGTTCGGCCTCGGGATCGGCGTCCACGACGGGTGCAGTGAAGGCGCCGCTGACCTTGCGCGCGGCGGCCACCTCCTGCCGGAAACGACCCCTGAACTCACGGTCCTTGGCGTACTGGGCGTGTACGACCTTCACCGCGAGCTTCAGCCCCGAGGTGCTGCGGGCCAGGTGCACCACGCCCATGCCACCGGAGCCGAGGCAGGACTCCAGGCGGTAGTGCCCGGCGTACTCCGGAAGTTCCGCTTCCGCGCCCGCTCCGGTGTTGCGCTGTGGCGTCAAGGGACCACCCCCGTGCTGTATCCGCGGAGCGCGACTCACGGAGCCTAGTCGATGACTCGTACGAGACAGAGGCGGCTTGCTAGCCTCCGCGTGCGAGTTACAAACATGTGTTTCGTGGCTCGAATGAGGGGAATCAACGGGACTCCATGGCACTCATGGGTCCAGTGGGGGGAGCACCACATGTCTGTCGATCACGCACAGGAAACCGGGAGCAGCGACGAGGGGGAGGCCGTCACGACGCTGGCGGCATCCGTGAAGACGTACGCGGTCGCCCCCGGCGTCCGCCTCAACGTCCGCAGTGGCCCGGGCACCGGTTACGGCATCACGCGGACCCTCCCCGAGGGCACCCGCGTCCCGATCTTCTGCCAGACACCCGGCACGACGGTGTCCGGCTACTACGGCACCTCGAACATCTGGGACAACATCGACAACGGCGAGTACGTCTCGGACTCCTACGTCCACACCGGCAGCGACGGCTACGTGGCCGACCGCTGCGGCTGATCCGTACACCAGCCCCGATCCGGAGCCCGCGGGCCCCCGGCGCCATAATCGTCCCGTGAGCGACGAACCAGGCACCCCGGACACCCCCGCGGGCTCCACCGGCGGGCCCCGTCCCGAGCCCCTCCGTTTCTTCGGCACGTCCTGGGTGAACCACGACGACGGCTACACCGCCCGCCGGATCGGCGTGGCCGTGGGCTCGCTCGCCGCGGCCGTCGTCTCCTGCCTGGTCCTGCGCCTCGCCTACGAGGGCGTCCAGCTCGCCGACACCGGCGCCTTCGTGACCGTCCTCGTCGGCGCGATGTTCGCCATCTGCAGCGCCCTGGCCTTCCGCAACACCTGGGAGTCCTTCGGCAGGCGCCCCGATCCCGAACGCCAGGCCTCCCTGCGCGGCCTCCTCGCGATCGGCTTCGTCGGTTCGCTCCTCGCCTACTTCTTCCGCTCCCTCACCGAGGCCCCCGGCGAGAACCTCCACCGCGCCGAGTACGACACCGCCGTCCAGGAACACGAACGCCGCTCCACCCGCCGCTCGGGCAACCCGTCGAAGAAGAAGCGGAAGCCCTGAGGCCGACGCGGCGGATCCGGCCCACCCGCGGAAATCCCTGTCGCGCCCGCCCCACCCCCGGGGACCATGGCGGCATGACCACAGGCCAGTCGCAGTCGCAACCCCGAAACCTGACCCCGACCCCCGCCCCCTCCCACGCCGCACGCGCGCGCTCCTTCAACGCCGCCGCGGCCCAGTACGCCGCGAACCGCCCCTCCTACCCGCCGGCTCTCCTCGACGCCGTCGAGGAGGAGGCCGGCCGCTCCCTCACGGGTGCCCGGGTGGTCGACGTCGGCGCGGGCACCGGTATCGCGACGGCCCTCCTGCACGCGCGCGGCGCCGACGTGGTCGCGGTGGAGCCGGGGGAGGGCATGGCGGCGCAGTTCCGCGCCACCCGCCCCGGCATCCCGATCGTCCGCGGCAACGGCAACGCCCTTCCGCTCGCCGGCGCCACCGCCGACTTCCTCACCTACGCCCAGGCCTGGCACTGGACCGACCCGGCCCGCTCCGTGCCGGAGGCGCTCCGTGTACTGCGTCCCGGCGGGGCGCTGGCGCTGTGGTGGAACACCAGCGCACTCGACATCGACTGGATCGCCGGCTCCGCCGACCGCGTCGCCCGGTTCTTCGGCGTCGACGTCAGGGCGGAGCAGAGCAAGTCCGCCGACCGCACCGACCTCGCCGACCCCAGCGGGCGGCTCCGCTTCGCCCGCCGTGAGGTCCGCTGGAGCCGCCGCGTGCCGGTCGACACCCATCTCGCCAACATCGGCAGCCACTCGGCTTTCCTCGTCACCTCCGAGGACCGCCGCACCGCGTTCCTCACCGAGGAACGCGCCCACCTCCTGGAGATCTTCCCCGACGGGATCGTCGAGGAGACGTACGACGTCCTCCTGCTCGTCGCCCTCAACACCTGAGCGCCACCGAGACCACCGGCCTGCGGCCAGCCCCCACCCGCGGGCCGGTGGGGGCTGGCCGCGCAGTTCCTCCCCCAGCCTTCGGCTGGGGGTACCCCCAGCGCCCCGTCAGGGGCGCTGCAGTCGCGTCAGCTGCTTAACCGCGGCACCGATTTCTTCGCCTGCGGGCCGGTGGGGGCTGGTCGCGCAGTTCCTCCCCCAGCCTTCGGCCGGGGGGGTACCCCCAGCGCCCCTGACGGGGCGCTGCAGTCGCGTCAGCTGCATACCTAGCTGCGGGCAGGCGTGCCGCAGGGCGGCACGGGTGGGCGCTGGGGGAGGCACCCTGCCAGCGCCGGTAAGCGTGCCCACCCCCCCGGCCGCCCTCCCCTCCCTCGCCCTTGACGCCGCACTCCCTCCCGCGCATTATTCATCACATGGTGAATTACTCGCCGGAGCCGCCCGAGGCCCCCGGCAACCCCGCCCTGCCCTACGCCGTCCAGGCCGCCGGACTCACCGCGGTCCGCGGCCCCCGTACCGTTCTGCGCGGACTCGACTTCACCGTCCCGCGCGGTCAGATCACCGGTCTCCTCGGCCCCTCCGGATGCGGCAAGTCCACCCTGATGCGTGCCGTCGTCGGTACCCAGGCCAAGGTCACCGGCACCCTGAACGTCCTCGGCCGACCCGCCGGACACCCCTCCCTCCGCACCCGCATCGGCTACGTCACCCAGGCCGCCTCCGTCTACGACGACCTGACCGTCCGCCAGAACCTCGACTACTTCGGCTCGATCCTCGACCCCACCCGCCCCACCGCACAGCGCCGCGCCGACGTCGACCGCGTCCTCGACGAAGTCGACCTCGCCAGCCACGCCGACGCCCTCGCCGGCAACCTCTCCGGCGGCCAGCGCAACCGCGTCTCCCTCGCCGTCGCCCTGCTCGGCAGCCCCGAACTCCTCGTCCTCGACGAACCCACCGTCGGCCTCGACCCCGTCCTGCGCCGCGACCTCTGGAACCTCTTCCACTCCATCGCCGCCACCCGCGGCGCCACCCTCCTCATCTCTTCCCACGTCATGGACGAGGCCGAACGCTGCCACCGCCTCCTCCTCATGCGCGAGGGCGAGATCCTCGCCGACGGCACCCCCGAGGCCCTGCGCACCCGCACCGGCTCCGACACCGTCGAGGCCGCCTTCCTCCACCTCGTCGACGAAGCCGCCGCCACCTCCCGCACGAAGGAATCGGCACGATGACCACTCAGCCGGCCACCATCCCCGTCAGCGCCCTGAACCTCTCCCGCACCACCGCCACCGCCGCCCGCGTCCTGCGCCAGCTCCGCCACGACCCCCGCACCATCGCGCTGCTGCTCCTCATCCCCTGCCTGATGCTGGTCCTGCTCCGCTACGTCTTCGACGGCAGCCCGCACACCTTCGACAACATCGGCGCCTCGCTCCTCGGCATCTTCCCGCTCATCACGATGTTCCTGGTGACCTCCATCGCGACCCTCCGCGAACGCACCTCAGGCACCCTCGAACGCCTCCTCGCCATGCCCCTCGGCAAGGCCGACCTCATCGCCGGCTACGCCCTCGCCTTCGGCTTCCTCGCGATCATCCAGTCGGCCCTCGCCACCGGCCTCGCCGTCTGGCTCCTGGGCCTCGACGTCACCGGCTCCCCCTGGCTCCTGCTCCTGGTCGCCCTGCTCGACGCCCTGCTCGGCACGGCCCTCGGTCTCTTCGTCTCGGCCTTCGCGGCCTCGGAATTCCAGGCGGTCCAGTTCATGCCCGCGGTGATCTTCCCCCAACTCCTCCTCTGCGGCCTCTTCACCCCCCGCACCGAGATGCACCCCGCCCTCGAAGCCGTCTCCGACGTCCTCCCCATGTCCTATGCCGTCGACGGCATGAACGAGGTCCTCCGCCACACCGACATGACCGCCACCTTCGTCAGGGACGTCCTGATCGTCGCCGGCTGCGCCCTGCTGGTTCTGACCCTCGGCGCGGCCACCCTGAGGCGACGCACGGCCTAGCCGCAGGCGACGTCCATCGACGACGTCCGGCCAGCGGACAGGCCGCCCCCGCCCTGCCCCCCGGTGCCAGACTGAACCGCATGAGTCAGAAAGTCGCAGTCCTCGGCACCGGCAAGATCGGCGAAGCCCTGCTCAGCGGAATGATCCGCGCCGGCTGGGCCCCTGCCGACCTCCTGGTCACCGCCCGCCGCCCCGAACGGGCCGAAGAACTCCGCGCCCGCCACGGAGTCACCCCGGTCACCAACCCCGAGGCCGCGAAGACCGCCGACACCCTGATCCTCACGGTCAAGCCCCAGGACATGGGCACCCTCCTCGACGAACTCGCCCCGCACCTCCCCGCCGACCGCCTCGTCATCAGCGGTGCCGCGGGCATCCCCACCTCCTTCTTCGAGGAGCGCCTCGCCACCGGCACCCCGGTCGTCCGCGTCATGACGAACACCCCCGCCCTCGTCGACGAGGCGATGTCCGTCATCTCCGCCGGCACCCACGCCACCGAGGCCCATGTCGCCCACGCCGAGGAGATCTTCGGCGCCGTCGGCAAGACCCTCCGGGTCCCCGAGTCCCAGCAGGACGCCTGCACCGCCCTCTCCGGCTCGGGCCCGGCGTACTTCTTCTACCTGGTCGAGGCCATGACCGACGCCGGCATCCTGCTCGGCCTGCCCCGCGACAAGGCCCATGACCTCATCGTCCAGTCCGCGATCGGCGCCGCCGTGATGCTCCGCGACAGTGGCGAACACCCCGTCAAACTCCGCGAGAACGTCACCTCGCCTGCAGGCACCACCATCAACGCCATCCGCGAACTGGAGAACCACGGCGTCCGCGCCGCCCTCATCGCCGCCCTGGAGGCAGCCCGCGACCGCAGTCGCGAGCTGGCCTCAGGAAAGAAGGACTGAGGCGAGAGCAGCCGCACGGGGACGGCGGGCTACCGCGCCGCGTTCAACACCGGCTCAGGTACGGCCGTCCCCGAGAAGGCCCCCCGGCGGCAACAGCCCGATCGCCCGGTAGGCCGTATCGACGATCGGCCGGGCGATCGCCCGAGCCTTCTCCGCCCCACGCCGCAGCACCCCCTCCACATATCCCGGATCGGCACACAACTCCCTGTGCCTGGCCCGCACGGGCCTGAGCGTCTCAAGGACCGCCTCCGCGGTGGCCTGCTTCAGAGCGCCGTACGAATCGTGAACGGTTGCCAGTGACTCAGGGTTCCCGCCCGTGCACGCAGCGAGAATCTCCAGCAGATTCGCGACCCCGGGCCGCTCCTCCCGGTCGTAGACGACCTCCCGCCCGCTGTCGGTCACGGCGCGCATGACCTTCTTCCGGATCACGTCCGGCTCGTCGAGCAGATAGACGATCCCGGGACCGGAGTCGTCGCTCTTCCCCATCTTCGACGTCGGATCCTGCAGGTTCATCACCCGCGCCGCCACCGTCGGCACGGTCGCCTTCGGCACCACGAAGGTGTGCCCGTAGCGCTGGTTGAAGCGCACCGCCAGATCCCGCGTCAGCTCCACGTGCTGCGCCTGGTCGTCACCGACCGGCACCTCGTCCGCCCCGTACGCCAGGATGTCCGCCGCCATCAGCGCCGGATACGTCAGCAGGGACAGCCGCACTCCCCGCCCCCGCGCGCCCTCGCTCGCGACCTTCTCCCTGTACTGGATCATTCGCCGCATCTCACCGTCGGTCGCCACGCACTCCATGACGTACGACAGCCGGGTGTGCTCGTCGACGTGGCTCTGCACGAACACGGTGCACAGCTCCGGATCCAGCCCCGCCGCCAGCAGCAGCGTCGCCGCCTGCCGGGTGAGCCTGCGCAGCCGGCCCGGATCGTGGTCCACGGTCATGCCGTGCAGATCGACGACGCAGAACAGCGCGTCGGCCTGGTGCTGATCGACGGCAGCCCACTGCCGCATCGCTCCCAGGTAGTTCCCCAGTGTTAGGTGCCCGGTCGGCTTGATCCCGCTGAAGACCCGTGTCATTCCCTCTCCACCTCCTGGTCGAGGCCGCCGCCCCCGGCGGCCGGCCCTCAGGGGTTCTGGAGGGAGATACGCGAACGACCGCCGAGGCGGCGGCCGTTGAATACGTACGTGAGCGCGGCCGCCGTCAGGCGGGCCACCACTGCTGGGCACACGTACGCGTAGTCATGCCGTCCACCATACGCCGCCGGGGTGCCGCCCGCGGCAAGTTGACACGCCCCAACCGGATACGTACTGTTCTCCGGGTTGTCCGACGTGAGCGCCGACCCAAATCGGTCCCCGGACAGCCATTCCGCAGGTACCTACCAGCAATCGGCGACCCGTCGCCGGGGGCTTCGGCATGCGTATTCGCGTAA
>NZ_JAEKKT010000215.1 GCF_019510245.1 Streptomyces sp.
TCACCGGCTTCTACAACACCCGCCGACTGCACAGCGTGTGCGGATACCGGAGCCCGACCGACTACGAACGAGACCATCAGGCCGACCCCACCGTGGAGCTGGCCGCTTGAAAGACCTCCACGACGCGAGGGGATTGACAGAGCGCACCCGGATGGTGGCCGACCGGATCGCCCTGTTCCAGGCGGCCATCATCGACTTTCAGCAGCGCGTGGACGCCGAGGCGCGCGCGTTCATAGCCCGGCAGCTCCCGTACCTGTACGAGCAGGGTGCGCGCGCCGCTGCCGAGAGGGTCGGCGGGCACTTCTCGTGGACGCTCATTCACACCGAGGTCCTGCAGTCGCTGGCCTCCGACAGCTACGCCGACCTCCTGCGACGCTCGGAGGAGGAGCAGCGTATGGCTGCGGTGTTCTACCGGGCGGTCCGGGACACGGCACGCCACGAGGTGCCGTTGCTGGCCGCCGGCCACACCACCGCCCTGCAGGCGGCGAAGGCTCTCGCTGACCGGCTGACCGGCTGACCGCCGAGCATCAGCTCACCTATGTCATCTACCGCAACGGGGCCCGGATGCCGGTACGGGCATGGGCGGAGGCGGCGACGCTGGCCAAGAGCGCAGTCGCCTACAACGCGGGCACCCTCAACCGAGCACGCGAGGCGGGCGTGCAGTACATGGAAGTCTTCGACGGAGCCGGGTGCGGCTGGATCAGCCACCAGGACTCTGACAAGGCCGCGGGCACTCTGCGGACGGTGGAAGACGCCGCTCAGTGGCCGATCTCCCACCCTCGTTGCCAGAGGGCGTTCGGCCCACCTCCGGCCTGAAGCGCGTACTGGTGTATGCACGAGGAAGAGGTGAATGCGAAGTTTGTTCGAGGTGTAGCGCGAGATCGCCGACGTTCGCGCCCTGGAGCTCGACTCGTACGGCATCGCCGAGCGGCTACGCTCCCTGCGTCCGCCGACTACCTGACCAGGCCGCCTGTCATTCCTCCGCCCTGGCAGGGCAGGAGCGGCGCATTAGGATTCTTGTCATCGGCGGAACGTGGTTCCTGGGCAGAAGATTGCGGAGGATCGCGCGCGAGACTCGCTGCGCGCGGGCCCGAACACCGACGTGGCCGCGGCCGGGGTGTCCTTGAAGGAGATCAGCCGGCGCGGCCGTTGGTCCCAGGACGGCCGGACCGCGGACACGGTCTACGACCGACCGCACCAGGTCGGGCAAGAGGATCCGATGGACCGGGTGCCTATCGGCGGGTTCGCCGGCGCGACGAGAGCCCGCGCTGACGGAATCCGCTGTCGTTGTCGCTCATGGTCACTTCCGCCCGCCTCCGGCTGCACGGCAGGATCAACCCATGAGACTTCTGGTCATGGGCGGGACATGGTTCCTGGGCAAGCACGTCGTGGAGGGCGCCCTGGCGCGAGGGTGGGAGGTCACAACCTTCAACCGCGGGCGCTCCGGACGCGATGCGGACAGTGTGGAAGCAGTTCACGGAGACCGTACACACCGCGTCGACCTGGAGCGCCTTGCCGGGCACGGCCCTTGGGATGCCGTGATCGACACATCGAGCTCCGAACTGCCCCCGCGCGACGTCCTGGCGGCCGCGACCGCGTTGCGCTCGGCCGCCCGCCGGTGGGTACACATCTCCACCGTGTCCGTGTACGAGGGATGGCCCCACCAGCCGCTCACCGACGCCTCACCGCTGCTCGACTGCCCGGCAGACGCCGACGAGTCCTACGGCTACACCGGCCCGGACGGCTCTCCGACCCAATACGGGTTCCAAAAGGCCGGCGGAGAGCGCGCCGTGACCGAAGTGTTCGGCAGAGCTGCGGTGTTGCTGCGCCCCGGTGTGATCCTGGGGCCGGGCGAGTACGTCGGCCGACTGCCCTGGTGGTTGGAGCGAACCAAGCGCGGCGGTCGCATCCTCGCGCCCGCCCCGGCAGAGCAGCGCATCCAACCGGTAGACGTTCGAGACGTGGCGCAGTTCGCCCTCGACCAGGCGGAGGGCTCCTCGGGAGGCGGCTTCAACGTCACCCACCCCGAAGGCATCACCTTCCGCGGCTTCCTCGAAGCGTGCCTTGCCGAGACGGGCGGCGCCGGGGCACCCGTGTGGGTCGACCCCTCAGTGCTGATCGAGCAGGGCGTGAAGCAATGGACGGAGCTGCCCCTGTGGCGCACTCACGCGGGCGTGTGGGCTGTTGACTCCAGCAAGGCCGCGGTCGCGGGGCTTCAGTGCCGGCCGCTTGCCGACACCATCCGGGACACGTGGCGGTGGTGGGCTGGGGACGGGCGTCCCGTGGACCACCCGCGGTGGGCGGAACACGGGATCGCGCCAGAGAAAGAGGCGAAGATCCTCGCCTCTCTGTAGGTCAGCTCTCGATCGCGAGCAGACCGACGTGCGGGCCGATGCGATGCGGCGGGGAGACGCGGTTGAAGTCCTCGATCCGCTCCCTCAGTTCCGTGGGGACCAGAGAGCCGTGGTACTCGGGCCGGTTCAGGTGCCTCCCGATACGGGCCGTGCGGACGACGATGCCCGTCTGCCGATGCTCCTCGGGAACCTCCCACACCGGCTGTAGGGCCTCGGCCGCGCCGTCCACGTCGCCCGCAATGAGGCGGGCGTGGGCGAGGTCGGCGGCCGCACCTGCCCGCACGTGGGCCGACTGCTCCTCACTCGGCCGCTGCGCGATGAGCTCCAAGGCGCGCCGCGCGTCGGCTTCGGCCTGCGCGGCGTCGCCGATGACCAAGGCCGTTGTGCTGGTGGACATGGCCAGGCGTTCCACGGAGAAGGCGAACTCACCGCCCACTCCGTCGTGTAGATCGTCCCGGCGGCCCTGCCCGTCCTCTGAGGACAGCAAGATTGCTTGGCGGGCTGAGGCGACGTCGCCGAGGTGCGCATGAGCTCGGGCCTTGATCGCCTGGTGCCGCCGGTTCGCCATGTCCCCGAGACCTCCGTAGGACAGAGCGCGGGCGGCCTTTGCCACCGCCTCGGTGGCGTTGCCCGTGTGGTAGGCGATGTAGGCGAGCGTGCCGTCAGCGAAGGCTTGCAGCGGCGTGAAGCGGGTTGTCTCGCCGAACACCGCAGCGGTGCGCGCCAGGCTACGGGCGCTCGGGAAGTACCCGAGATCGAACGCGGCGACCGCGAGAAGTGCGGCGGCCTGCCCGTTCAGGATCATGAGCTGTTGCTGCTGGACGGGTACCTGCGTCCGGTCCCGCTGCCTCTCGATGGCCAGGCGCATCCGGTCGACGCTCTCGTAGGCCTCGGCGGGCGGCATCAGGTGATACCTACAGGCGACGGCCTCCACCTGGTCGCGCAGTTCGTCAATGGTGTTGTCGGAGATGGACGCCGAAGCAGTTGCGTCGGCGCCCTCAAGGGCTTCTTCTGCGGTCATTCGAACTCGTTCTTCCAGGTCATTCGCGGGTGCCTGGGGATCTGTTCCCGGCGGCGGCCCGAACAGCTGCTCAGCCGTGTAGCCGGGCCACATTGCCTCAAGAATCTGGCAGGCCTCGGGGACCGGCAGCCCCTGTAACTGACCGCCCGTCCACCGCCGGAACTGCGTCTCGCCGCATGTTGGACTGGCGCTGCCGTTC
The DNA here is from genome assembly GCF_019510245.1 of Streptomyces sp. Classification (GTDB taxonomy): domain Bacteria; phylum Actinomycetota; class Actinomycetes; order Streptomycetales; family Streptomycetaceae; genus Streptomyces. Next base: position 3,575 of record NZ_JAEKKT010000215.1, read on the forward strand.
CCGAAGATCCGCACGCCGTGCTGGGTGAAGCCCTTCGCGAATTGGCGGTAAGTGACCTTGTCTCGGGCGCACAGCCAGGCCAGCAGCGTCCTCGGCTCAGTCCTCATTCCGCCCCCAGTCTGCGAGACGCAGGCGGTTGGCCTACGAATCGGATCCCTTCTCCGGAAGGGGATACCGCCGTTACTCCCGGGGGCAACATCCCCGCCGCAGAAGCCACTTCAAAGCTACCCCGGGGCCACTTCAGTCGCCCGGAAGTGTCGAAGAAGCCACGTCGCAAGTCATGGCGAAGCTACCGGGGGTGGGTGAACTCTGATCGCCTACTTCGCTGAGAGTGCTCGCCTGAGCACAGAAGCCAGGGAGTCACCTCAATGCCCCCAAAACCTGTCGGAGTTACGAGCCTGTCGGCGGCGCCGTTTCTCGTTCCGGTCCGCTATCCCGTGACCGACGGATTCGACATCGCGATGCCGGCCGCTGCGGCGAGCGTCAGGCAGGCACGGCGGGTCGCGCGGGCCTGGTGCCGCTATTGCCGGGTGCCGGACGACCTGATCGACACCGTGCTTCTCGTCATTTCCGAGATGTGCGCGAACGCCATCTTGTACGGCAGGTCGGACAGCATCGGCGTACGGGCGTGGCTGCCGTCCTTCGGCGTACTACGCGTCGAGGTCGCCGACTACACCCCATCCAAGCCTCCCGCGGTGCAGCATCCATCGGCCGACAGTGAGAACGGCCGCGGCCTGTTCCTCGTCGACGCCGTGGCGGCGGACGCGGGCGGCGACTGGGGCTTCACCGCAGACGGCACCCGCGCCTGGTGCACGCTCCCCCTGCCCACCGCGGAACCTGCTCACAGCTTCTCGGTCCGAGTCCCCCAAGCCTCGACCCAAGATCCCGCAAGTCCCTACACCCACCTCTAACTCAAGGCCTCCCCCATGCCTTCCTCCTTAACGATCGGCGCCGTGAGCCCTCGACGAGACATCCACGGCACCCCCGACGACATGACCGTCATCGTCAGCCCCGTCGGCGCTGACGCCGACCTACGTGCCGCCCTGGAAGACCTGCGGCTGGGGCGCTACGCCGCCACCCGCGATCTACTCCGCATGACGGGCCAACACTGGGCACTCCGCACGAGCCGCAGCCAAATACTTGCCGCCGTCGCCGATCCCGGCGTCTTCAAGATGTGGCACGACGAGGAGCCGCACCACCCGGACGCGGCCATGATGTGGGCCAGAGCGCTCTCCCGGGCCGCAGTCGACGCCTTCCATAGCGGCAAGAGCGAGCACATCGTGGGCCGTGCCGCTCGAATGGCCGCGGAGGCGTGTCAGCGCGCCAGTGACCTCCTGCCGGCGTGTCCGGTGCCGTGGATCGACCGGCTACAGCTCACACAACTACCGTTTCGCCCGGAGGCGTTCGACCCCCATGCGCACCTCCGCCCGCAGCCCTGGAACATGCTGCCCGCGGAAGACGTCCGTAGCCACGGCATGTACCACCCCGGTCCCTGGCCCCTTCTGCGCGAGGCCGATCGCCGGGACCCTGGCAGCCGCGAGGCGCACCACCAGATGCGCCAGGCCCTCATGGTCCACAGTGGACTCGGGGCCGCGAGGGACTTCTCGTTCTGGATCGTCTCGAAGCGGCTGCGCAGCCTGGAACTGCTGATGCTGCCCCTCTACGCGATCATGGACAAGTACCGCGCAGAGCACGGAAGCGGCCAGTTCGGCGCGTTGCAGTTCTGGCAGCGAGCACAGGTCGGGCACTACGCCTGCCAGGCCTACGACCGGTGGTTCGCGGACATCCCCGCAGACGGGTACCCGTGGCTGTCCATGACGGACCTCAGCCATCTCGCGCACGCCCTGGTAGCCACCGGCGAGAACCAACGCGCCGCAGCCGTGTTCCGGGCCATGGGCCCCTACGCCACCGCCCAGCCGTGGCAAGACGTCAACGCGAGCCTCGGCCGCTCCAGGGACTGGAGGGACTGGTTCGTGACGACCCGCGACGCCACCCTTCGCCGCTGGCCTGAGCCTGCCGCTTGAGCGTCGCCAGCCCCCTCTACTTGGCGCCCCCACGCCAACCGTCTGTCCCATCCCCTTCTGATGTGAAAGTGGATCTCTGGTGTCTCACAGAAGAACCAGCACCCCGGTCGCCGACGACGCCGTCTTGGCCGAACTCGGGATCAAGCCCGAACTGAACCGCCGACTGAGGCTGTTCGACTCCTACGCGATCAGCTTCGCGGTGATCTGCATCCTGGCCGGCGGCATGAGCCTGTTCGGGTTCGGCATGAGTCACGGCGGTCCCGTGGTCATGCTCGGTACCTGGGTCGGCATCGGCTTCTTCACCCTGCTGGTGGGCCTGTCCCTCGCCGACGTCGTCTCCGCCTACCCGACCAGCGGCGGGCCGTACTTCATGGCCGAGAAGCTCGGCGGCGCCCCCTGGGGATGGTGGACCGGATGGCTGAACTTCCTGGGCCTGCTCGGGGCCATTGCCGGTATCGATTACGGTGCGGCGGCCTTCGCCGGGGCCTTCGCACAGATGCAGTGGGGCATCGTCCCCACGACCGGCACCACCATGCTGCTGTTCGGTGCGATCCTCCTGGTACACGGGCTGCTCAATAGTGCCGGGGTCCGTCTCGTGACCGTTCTGAACGCCATCTCCGTGTGGTGGCAGCTTGGCGGAGTCGCTCTCATCGTCGGCACCCTCACCCTCGCCCCGGCCCAGCACCAGAGCCCGTCATTCGTGTTCACGCACTTCCACAACGACTCCGGCTTCTCCAGCCCCCTGTACGTCGTGCTGGTCGGCGCCCTGGTGGCGGGCTACACGTTCTGCGGCTACGACGCCTCCGCGCACGTGGCCGAGGAGACCACCAACGCGCAGATCTCGGCTCCCAAGGGCATCGTCCGCTCGATCTGGGTGTCGTGGGTGGCCGGGTTCGTCCTCCTGGCCGGCATGCTGTTCGCGATCCAGGACTACACGGCCACGCAGAACACGGCGACCGGGGTCCCGCCCGCGCAGATCTTCCTGGACGTGCTGGGCGCCTCCGGCGCCAAGGCGCTGCTCCTGGTCGTGATCGTGGCCATGCTGTTCTGCGGCAACGCCGAGGTCGCCGCGTGCAGCCGCATGGTCTACGCGTTCTCCCGCAGCCGCGCCCTGCCGGGATGGCAGAGCTGGCGCCTGGTCAACCAGCGGACCAAGACACCGACCCGCGCCGTCTGGCTGTCCGTCGTCGTGCCGTTCGCACTCGCTCTCCCCGCACTGTGGTCCCCGGCCGCCTACGGGGCCATCACCGCGATCAACGCAGTCGGCATGATCCCCGCGTACGGGATCCCGGTCTTCCTCGCCCTGAAGAAGGGCCGCCACTACCAGCCGGGCCCGTGGAGCCTGGGCCGCATGCGCCGGCCGATCGCCGTCGTCGCTGTCTCTTACGTCGTGCTGATCACCGCCGTGTTCTGCCTGCCGCAGTCCCGGCCCATCAACGGCACCACCTTCAACTACGCCGGTGTCACCTTGCTGGCCGCGCTGCTGCTGGCCTGGGTGACCTGGATAACGCGCGGCAAGAAGTCCTACCAGATCACTGCCGCCCGCACCGCCGCCCAGCCCGACGAAGCCCTGCTGAACGAAAGATTCTGACCAGCAATGACCACCGATCTTTATCCCGAAGACATGACCGGACGCATCGACCTGGAGGCGCTGAAGGAGCCCATGCGCCGCGGCGGCATCCGCACGGTAATGGCGGCCATCCCCGACATGCGCGGCCACCTCAAGGGCAAGCGCCTCAATAGCCTTGCGCTTCTCGAACGGCTCGGCGACTTCGGCGGCAATCGTGTGGCGGAGGCCTGCGCTTACATCCTGGCCACCAACGCCGACATGGACCCCTTGTCCGGTTTCGACCTGACCAGCTGGAGCGACGGCTTTCAGGACATGGGCGTCGATGCGGACTGGCGCTCGCTGCGGATGCTGCCCTACATGTCCAGTCTCGCTCTGGTCCACTGCGACGCCGTCGACCTCGACGGCACGCCCATCGAGGTCGCGCCCCGCCAGATACTGCGCCGTCAGTTGGAGAGGCTCGCCGGGCTCGGCTACCAGGTGAAGATCGGCCTGGAGAGCGAGTTCGTCCTCTACAACGGGCCCGAGCCAGCCGTCGGCCGCAACATCGACTACGACTTCGACCTCCCACCGCAGACCGCAACCTTCCTCGGCCACCTGGAGACGGTCCTGCCGGACGCCGGCGTGCCCATCGAGGCAGTGAAGCCCGAGGGCGCGCCCGGACAGTTCGAGGTGACCTTCCCCTACACCAGCGCCTCGCCCCTGGAGGCCTGCGACAACTACACGGTCTACCGGCACGCGCTGCGCCACACCGCGCAGCAACACGGCATGACCGCCTCCTTCATGGCCGCACCCGAAACCGGTGTCGGCAGCGGCCTGCACCTGCACCTGTCTCTGTGGCGGGACGACCGTGCGGCCTTCGCCACCGCCTCGCACCGGGACATGCCGACCGAGGCCATGGGGCACAGCATCGCCGGACTCATGGGCGCAATGCCGCACCTGGCGCCGTTCTTTGCCCCGACCACCAACGCCTACAAGCGGTACGCCAGCCGGCACTCATTCGCCCCCTATTTCATGAGCTGGGGGCCGGACAACCGCGGCTGTGCGATACGCGTGACGGGCCACGGCCAGGGCACGCACCTGGAGGTCCGGCTGGGCGGCGCCGACGCCAACCCGTACCTCCTGACCGCCGCTGCGCTCGCCTCCATCGCCCACGGTCTCAGCAAGAAACTGACTCTGCCGCCCCCGTGCCTGGGAGACGCGTACGCCGATCGATCGTCCCTGCCATTGCCCCGGGACCTGACCGAAGCACTGAGGGACTTCCAGACCAGCGCACTCGCACACGACCTGTTCGGTACGCCGCTCGTCGTCCACTACAGCCGCGCCGCCCAGGCCGAGGTAGACGAGCAGCAGCGCACGGTCACTGACGTCGAACGCCGGCACCTCGCCACCGCCTGACCTTCGGCGGCGGTGCCGGACGCCGTGCGCGGCAGGGTGTTCTGCTGCCGTGTACGACCCCAACTCCCGGTGCGGGCCTTCCACCACCGTGTTCCCCCACGGCACAGCGAACACCCGCACCGGGTTGCAATCCCTGTGTCTCCCCGTCTCCCCCGACGGGGAGACACAGGGGCCGACTTCACGGATGGGCTGGAGGCCAGCATGCAAGAGCTGACCAGGCCGGTAGAAGCCGACGCGGTCGACTTCACGGCCCTGCAAAACTTCGTTGCTCTGCGCGGGCAACTCCGCGTTTCCTTCACGCCGCGGTGCAACATCGCGTGCTGGTTCTGCCACAACGAGGGCGACGTCCCGCCCCCATTGACGAGGGCGGACCGCTCCTTGCAACCGCGTGCCAGAGCACTGCATCCGGATGGCTACCTGACCTTGATCCGCGCCCTGACGGCCGCGGGACTCAAGCGGGTCTACTTCACCGGCGGGGAGCCGCTGACTTCCTCCATGGCCCGGCCGGTTCTGGAAGGCCTGCCGGAGCAGGGGCCGGATTCCTCCTACACCCTGATCACCAACGGGACCCGCTTCCGCACCAACCGGGCGTGGCTGAAGGGGACCCGCCTGGACAAGGTGAAGGTGTCGCTGCACTACTTCTCGAACGAGAGCCTGCGTGCCATCGCCGGTACTTCCATCAGCATCGACACCATCCTCGACGGCATCGAGGTGGCCCGGGAGACCTTCCCTCAGGTCGAGCTGAACACTCTCCTCCAGCAGGAGAACGCGCACGAGGTGGAACGCATCCTCGACTTCGCGCTGGAACGGCGCCTGCCCGTGCAGTTCATCGAGCTGGTGGGCACCGACTTCAACGAAGCCCGAGCCGCCTCGGCTTCCTCGGCCGATGCGATCCTCGCCCACCTGCGCACGCTGACTTCGGACGAGCACGTGGAAATCGCCGGGGTCGGCCAGGGCCGGCGCGTCTTCCGCATCGACGGCATAGAGATCGACGTCATCCACCGCAACCTCGGCCGTCACCATGTTGGACAGTGCGGCACCTGCCGACTGCGCAGCCAGTGCGTGGAAGGCTTCTGGGCCCTGCGCGTGGACCACAACGGCGGCGTACAGCCCTGCCTGCTGCGCGATGATCTGCGCCTGAACGTGGCCGGTCTCCTCTCTGATCCGGACCGGCTGGTCGCGGCCGTGGCTGCGCACGTCACGTCATTCACCGAGGGGACGCTATGACCCCCGCACCGCCGCCGTATCGGCCCTTCTACTACGAGACGGAGCCGTACCCGGTCGTCGTCCTGGAGGGCGTCTCCGGCATCGGCAAGTCGACCCTGGCCGGCCTTCTCGCCAAACGGCTCAAGGCCTCCCGCATCCACACGCTGACCGAGCCGCACACCGGATGGTCCTCCACCACCAACGCCGACCTGCGCTCACTGCCTCAGTTCGCGTTCTACCTGTCCGGCGCTCTGCACACCTCCGACCGGATACGCCACGCCCGCGCACACGGCCCGGTCGTCGCAGATCGCTACCTGTCGTCAGTCATCGCCTGCCACGCTGCCGTCCACCGTGTCCCCGTCGACGCCGTCACCGCTCTCTTGGAGCCCTTCCGCTACTACCTGACAGAGCCCACCCGCACCTACTACCTGCGGTGCTCGGAGAACGAGCTCCGCGAGCGGCTGGCCGTCAAGGCGGACGTGAAGAGCGACGACACCGACCTCCTCACCATCCCCGACCGGCTCCCGCGGCTGCTCGCCAACTTCGCCCAAGCGGCCAGTGAAGACGACACCGCGGTCTGGCTCGACACCGACGCCAAGCCGCCGGCGGAGCTAGCCGACTGGATCGTCGCCGACCTGGAGCGCAACTGTGCTTACCCCCATCGACCCGGCCGCCGTCATCCGTGACGGCGGCGCAGTCGGGCAATACCCTGGCCAGATCCACGAAGGCGTCGGATGGTGGCTCGGCGCCTGCCTTGTGGTCACCGCCAAGGCCTCCCGCCTCGCTGTGGCCCACGACGGGCACCCGGTCAGCACCGAATTCGCTGACCGCCTGTGCCAAGGCGCGATCAACGCCCAGCACTACGCCTGCACCGTCCGCTACCTCGGATGGCAGCCCGAGGAGGAGCTCCTGGCCGAACTGAGCGCCATTGAGGCCCCGGGTGCATGGCTCTCCTCGGAGACCGCCGGTGACGCGACCACCGTACGGATCCGCCTGTACACCGCGCAGGGCACACTCCTGGATAACACCAATGGGCTCGCGACCATCCGCAGACTCATCGCCCAGGACCGCGTTCCCCGTCCCGTGAACTCCCAGGCCAAAGGCACGATCGAGCCGTGGCCCCCCGCTTCGGCCGACGGAGGCCGCCCATGATCGACGCAGCACAGATCATCGAGTCCGGTACCAACATCCTGTTCGTGACCTTCGACTCCCTGCGCCACGATGTCGCCCACAGTGCTCTTGAGGACGGCCGTACGCCTCGCCTTGCCGGGCTGCTGCCCGGCGGGCAGTGGGAAAGACGGCAGACCCCAGGGACGTTCACCCTGCCTGCGCACATGGCGTTCTTCTCCGGCTTCCTGCCCAAGAAGCCGGAGCCGAAGCAGCCGAGCCGCCTGTGGGAATGCCGCCCGCCGGCCTTCAAGAAGGTTCCCCCCGAGACGTTCGTGTTCGACGCTCCGAATCTCCTGGACGGACTCGCCCTGCATGAGTACCGCACTGTGTGCGTGGGTGGAGTCACCTACTTCTCTCAGGAAACGCCCCTCGGCTCGGTGCTGCCAGCGATGTTCCATGAGGCGCACTGGCGGCCCGAATTCTGCTCCCCCGAGCCCGACTCCTCCCGCCACCAGGTGGACCAGGCCCTCGACATCGCCGCCCGATACGACGGCCGGCAGCCCCTGTTCCTGTTCGTCAACATCTCCGCCACACACGTCCCCCACGGTCACTACCTGAACAGCAGTTCTGACAGCACCGCCTCGCAGGCCGCGGCACTCGCCTACGCCGACGCTCACGTGGGCCGACTACTCGACGGGCTGTCCGGGCAGTGGCTGGTCATCATGTGCGCCGACCACGGGGACGCCTACGGCGACGATGGTTACTATGGTCGCGGAATCGCCCACCCCGCGGTCTTCAACGTGCCGTTCGCGGCTTGGGTGCAGGCCTGACCGTTAGGCTCACCCGGCATGAGCACTGAAGTGATGCGTGACGCCTCCGTGGTGGTGGCTCGTGACACGAAGGGCCTGGTGGCGCTCCTGAGCGCCGACTTCCCCAATCACGGGGGTGAGTTCCTCTTCCTGCCCGGCGGTCGCTTTGAGGCCGGCGAGTCTCCGCTTGAATGCGCCCGTCGAGAGCTTCGCGAAGAGGCTGGAGTTACCGCAGAGGGGTGGCGTTCACTCGGCGCGTACGCGATCACTCTCAGCTCCACGGCTCGCGTCCATCTGTTCGAGGCCCGTGAACTCACCCTCGGCGCACAGGACCTCACCGAAACGGAGCAGGACTTCAAGCTCATGTGGTGGCCGATGGCTGACGCCATGCAGGCCGCCCACGCGGGGCGGTTCCTCTTACCTGCCGGACCACTGGCTCTCTTCCTGGCTAGCGAAATCACCCAACAGGGCCAGCCTTTTAGCCGGTAGCGCCTGGATGGTTGCGCTCATCCAAGACGCCGTAGATGCGCGCAGCTGCCCACCCCTGCATGGCACGAAGCACCGGATCCCGCCGAGTCGGGATGCCTGACTCGCAATGACGGGCTACTGCCTGCCGGTGATCTTTTCTGAGGTGGCATGAATGTGGGTGGTGTTCGAACTTCTTGCTGGCAGCCACCCATCGCGGTTGAGCGTCCCCGGAGCAGGCGATGGCATCGCCGAACGCTGGCGGTCAGGTGGCGCGGGTGCCATCACGTCAGCAGAGCACGACCGGTGGTAGAGCGCCGCCACGCACACCAGGAACCGGAACGTCTTCTCGGGGTCGTACAGCGCGTTCTGGCGGCGCATCCGGGCCTTGACAGCGGCCTCGGCCGTCGAAGGGATCCCGCGGAGTCATGTCGTGGGTGTTGTTGGTGTGGTGAGGGTGTTCCAGCGTCGTTCGAAGTCGTGGCTGTGTGTGGTGATGTGTGCGGCGCTTACGGGTTTGTTGTATTGAGCGGTGACGCCGCGCTGGGTGCAGTCGTGGGCGACGGTGTCGGGGGAGGGCGTGGGGGTGTGGACACGGTGTTCGGCCCATATGGTGTAGATGCGGAAGGCGAGTGTGTAGCGGCGCAAGGTCGAGGGGTTCAGGGATTTGTTTGCTCGGCCGAGCATGCCTTTGTCTGCGAGGCGCACTGAGAGTTCGTCGGCGGTGGGTTCACGTCCGTACTGGGTGCGGTGTTCGGCCCATGCCTGGTAGTAGCGATCCACGAGGGTCGGGCCGCCTGCCCGGGGGGTGCTGCGCTCCTCATTCTGTGCGCTTGCCGTGGGCGCCACGTCGATGGCGTGCTGCTCTTCTGCGTGGGGACGGGCTGCAGGTGCCGGAGCATGGGGACGGGCCGTGCCCGGCGGGCGGTCGTGATCCGGCTGCTTCGTACCGTGGTTGCCCACCCGGGTGCGGGTTGAGTCGCTGCTCCTGTCACTTCTTGGGCTGAGGTCGGGGGCGAGGCTGTCTCCTCCCGCCTTGACAGTGATCGGAAGGGTGGCGCTTGGGACGCCGCTGTTTGGCTGCTTTCCTAACCGGCGGGACAGTACTCGGTGTGCTGGCGCATCCAGGCCGTGCGCCTCTTTGTGCCGCAGAACCGTTTGCACACTCCCGGCCTGGTCCCAGGACATTGCCGTCTGGGAGATGTCGGGGCGGTGTGAGGCGGGCGTGGTGTCGTGGCGGGTTGTGGTGAACGTCCAGCTGGAGTCGGCGTTTGGTGCTTGGCCGGGTGGTGCGGGTGGCAGGAGGCGCGGTGGTTCCTGGTGTTCGGTGTAGGTGGCAAGTGTCTTGTGTGGTTGGGTGACTGGTGCGGTCGCGCGGCCCTGCGCGGGGCGGTTGATGTCCGCGTGAACGCCCACTGCCGCTTGCCCGTCCGGAGCCGTGTCTGCCAGAGGGACGCCGTACTTGGCGAGCCGCAGGGGCATCAGGAATTCCACCGGGGCCTTGCGGCGCCATGCCCGGCCGAAGCGGGAGCGCAGTCTCGCCTGGTAGACGAGTCGTTCCTGCTCCAGCTTGATGACCTGGTCGTAGGAGCGCAGCTCCCACAGCTTCATCCGGCGCCAGAGCAGGAACGTGGGCACCGGGGAGAGCAGCCAGCGGGTGAGGCGGACCCCCTCCATGTGCTTGTCCGCTGTGATGTCCGCGATCCGCCCGATCGCGTGGCGGGCGGCTTCGACCGCGACCACGAACAGGATCGGGATCACCGCGTGCATGCCCACGCCCAGCGGGTCCGGCCAGGCCGCCGCGCCGTTGAAGGCGATCGTCGCGACGGTCAGCAGCCAGGCCGTCTGCCGCAGCAGCGGGAAGGGGATGCGGATCCAGGTCAGCAGCAGGTCCAGGGCGAGCAGGACGCAGATGCCCGCGTCGATGCCGATCGGGAAGACATAGGCGAAGTTCCCGAAGCCCTTCTTGATGGCCAGCTCACGGACGGCCGCGTACGAGCTGGCGAAGCCGATCCCGGCGATGCCGGTCGTGCCGGCTGCCACTGTGGTGATCAGGACCCGCTGAGCGGGGCTTGGCCGCGGCGGGCTTGGCTGCCTGTCGTCGTGTGTCACTGGCCGGGGTTCCCACACGCGTGGTTGGGAGAGCTGTGGCGCGCGTGAGGCCGGGTGCGGAGGAGCTCGTGGATGAGCTGCGAGGTCTCGATCTCCAGTGAACAGTCCAGCGCGCGGTTGACCTGCTGGACGCGGGAGATCGCCATATGCAGTCCTTGCCGGTTCCCGGCCGCGTGCTCGATCCGGAGCCAGTCCCGGTACAGGAGCTCTGCCGTGTCGTCGACTTCGATACCGGTCGCGATGGCCTGCCGGGCCGCACTCAGGTCATGGTGCGGGCCCGCAGGCGTGCGGTAGGTGGCCACGGTGTGCGCGACGTCGATGATGCGCGTGACCATGTCCTGCAGGTACGGCTCAGCCCAGGGGAGCGGCTTGCCCCCGAACGGACGGCCGCGGACCAGTGCGAGCGCCTTCTCTAGATCGGTGAGCCCGGAGGGGCCCAGCGGCAGAGCGCGTTCCACGAGCTGCAGGAAGCGAGACCAGTCACAGCGCACCCCGGGAGCGAGCCGGTACGGGTCCTCCCCGGAACTGCGGCGCGGCACGTAAGGGCTGCCGGCGGAGTCGCTGCCCAGAGACCGGCGCAAGCCCTGCATCCGCGCATTGAGGGTGCTCGTCGACCAGGGGCTGACGGGATCCATGTCGTAGCACAGCACGTCCGCGCTCCGGCCAGGCCGGAAGAACAGCAGCGCCGCGAGCTGTGCCATCCGCGGGCCGTGGCCGGTGTTGTCCACACCGGTCACTTCGAGGGGACCCATCACCCTGATCTCCGGGGCATGCAGATCATGCGTCTCGCACTCAGCCGCCTCGGATGATGCGCCGTCCGTGACAGCAGGTTCCGCGTCGTCTTCGGTGCCCTCTCGGCTCTCGGCGCTCGGGGCCGCCGGCACCGCGGGGGACGACGGATCGTTCTCCTCCTCGGCCTCCGGTGCCGGCGTTGTGGTGGGCAGGAGACGCAGTCCCGACGGATCGGTGGTAGCGGCGAGCAGGGCAGGGAAGACCTCGCCGCTCAAGTCTGTTGCCGACGCCACGGGGGGAGGTGCGGTCGTCGCGGGATTGGCGGCCGCTGCAGCTTCGCGCGGCTGCAACGTGCGGGCCTCGTCCGGGACGTCCTCCCACGGCCCCTCGGACGGGTGTGCTGGCTGCGCGGACACATGCAGCGCCGTGGTGATCTGAAGATATGAGGCGTGCTCCAGCCGCTGCACCGTGATCTCGGTGCCGACGGAATCGAGATGCTGCGGTTCGCTGACCGAAGCATTGAGGATCTCCGCGTCCGGGAAGTGCGCGGCCGCTGTGCTCGCCGGTGCGATGAGGGTGACGGGTACCGTGCGGGACTTGTCGATGACGTCGGCGAACTGCCAGGCCGTGTCCGGGTCCAGAGATTGCGCGCACAGCAACAGATAGGGCTGATGGCTGGTCTCCGGCATCTGGTGTGCCTCCAGGAGGCGTTCGCTCAAGTCGCGTAGCGCGTGCGCTGCCTGCCGCATGTGGGCAATGCGAGCGGTGGGCAGCAACTGCGGCAGGTCCCCTCCGAACCCGATGGTGACGACTTCGACGTCGCCGGCCCATGGGTTCATTCCGAGTTCCAGGGCGAGCGAGGTGCACACCTCGGTGATGTGGACCGGATTGCCGTCCAGCAGCAGGGCAGGCACCCGGGCGAGGTTGAGCAGCAGCAGGTCACCCGCTGCGGTGCTGCCGATCGTGACCAGCCCCGGATACGGAGGCGGTACGTCGCGAGCGGTGTCCTCGTCCAAGAGGACGGCGCCGGAGCCCAGAACCCACCAGCCGCCTTCCCCGAACACGAAGGGAGCCAGCGGCTCCTGGGCCAAATCCTCGGGCAGTACCTCGAGGGTCCGCGCACCGATCCGCGCGGCCCGCAGCGCAGGCAGGACCGCGGCCTCCTCCGATGCCACGTGGTGGGCGAGGGTCCGCAGAGCTACGTCCAGCCGGACGGCTCCGCCCGGTTCGGCGGCCGCCGCCAATGTGGCCTCGGCAGGAGAAGTCTCCGACGCGATCGCGATCGTCTCGCCGGGCCGTCGGCGGCGGCGCTGAAGCGTCCGCCGCAGGGCGAGAGCACCAGTGACAGCGGCGGCCAGGAGAGCGCCGGCACCGAGAAAGGAACGCAAGTCCAGCGGGCCGTCGGTCGGTGCCGACGCCGGAGACTGAGACGGCGTGGCTGCGGGGGAGGAGCCCGACGGGCCCGACGCGGACGCCGGCGGCGAGGCGGGCGCGGAGGCGCTGGTGCTGGGCTCCGGCCTCGCGGTTGCCGTTTCAGAGGGAGAGCCCTGCTCCTGCCCGGGCAGTTCAGCGGGCCGGCTGCTCGGCACGCTGGGAGCCGACGACTCCGGAGCGGTGGTGTGGCTCGGTGCGGGAGTCTGCTCACTGCCTGGCTGCTCGGCGCTCGGGGGAGCGGTCTCCCGATCCTGGGTGTCGTTCCCCTCTCCGGAGCCCGTGTCGCGGGACGGCTCGGTCCGATCAGGCTGAGCACCGGGCACGGTGACCTGCTGCCCCGGATAGATCATGTCCGGGTCGGTGATTTCGGGAAGGCCGTGCGGCTGCGGCCTGCCCTCACTGGCCTCGAACAGCTCGTGCCACGCGCCGCCGTCGCCGAGTTCCTCCTTCGCGATCTTCGACAGGTAGTCGCCCGAGTGGACGGTGACGACGTGCTCGATCCCCTCGCCGGCGGTCTCAGGCTCGCCACCGAACTGCGTATGCACCCCTGGCGCCGTCCCTCGAGCGTCGGGCATCTGAAGCTGCCAGCCAGGCTGGAGAAAGCTGTTCGCGCGGAAGACCGTGCCGTCGACCATGGTGTGGCCCTCGTTCAGGTCGGCGATCTCCCGCCACCGCTCGCCGTCCCCAAGCTCGTGGTCGGCGATGCCCCACAGGCTCTCCGCAGGCCGCGTCTCGCGCACCGTGTACACCGGACGCGACGTCGACGTCCTCGCGCTGGACGGCGAGGCCTGCTCGGCCTGGGGAGACACCGAAGCCTGGGCTGTCTGGCCGGGAATGCGGGCTGCGGACGTGGCCGGCGCGGCCTGGGCAGACGAGGCGAGGGCCGAACTCGTGGGCAGCAGAACGAGAATGCTGCCGATCAGAAAGGCCGCGGCCCGCTGGGAGGCGCCCAGACCGCGCGGGGCGTGCCAGGTCCGGCCGCCAAGTTGGGCGACCAGCTCGCGTACGGCGCAGAACGCGAACTGCGCCCACCCGATCCAGCCGACCGCGACGAGCAGCAGCAGGAACGCCGCGCCGGTGTCCTGCCGGTCGAGCACGTGTGTGACGTCGTCGTGGGTGGATGCCCAGATGACGGGGGTGACCCAGGCGAGCAGCAGCGGCAGCCCGGCGACCGCGGAGGCCAGCACCAGCAGGCCCAGTACGGCCTTGAGTACCCGGGCCAGGGTGCGGCCCGCCGCCGCGGCGGGGGAGGGGGTGGTGCGCATCAGTTTCCTTCGGGAGCGGTGACGCCGTGCAGGAGGGTCGCCGTGCCGTGGCCGGTCACCGACAACGAGTCGATCCCGACCGCCGACAGGAACGAGGTGGCGTACGAGCCGGTGACCGTGACTGTGAGGGTCTTGCCGTCGCCGGACACGCTGACCGTGCCGGTAGCGCCGGCGGAGCGCAGGTAGGACTGGGCTGCGGCGGAAGCGGCCTGCGGGTCGACCACGATTGCCTTCCCGCTGATCGCGTCGGCGGGATCGATGGCCTGCCCGCCGGCCCGGGCGGCTTCGCCGGCGATGTAGTCGGCGCGTTCAGTGGCACGCATCTTGCTGCCGCCGTCGACGGCGACGCCGATGATGCCGATGAGGGCGACGACGCAGATGGCGACGAACACGGTGACACCGCCCCGGTCGTTCAGCGGCTTGAGGCGCAGGCCGAGTTGGCGGAAGATCATCAGTCGCCTCGCTGCCGGTACTGGTCCACCACCGAGGTCGCCGTCGACGTGAGCGTCTTCGACCCGGGCACGCCGGGAAGCAGGAGGTCGGACAGATCGACCGTGCAGATCACGGTCGCGGTGACCGTGCCGACCTGCCCCACCGGCACGCTGAGACCGCTCGTGTTGATGCTGACGCTGGTCGATGCGCACTTGATTCCCTGATCGTTGAGGGACTCCGCGGCCGCCGCCCGTGAGGCGCTCTGGGCGGCGCCGGCGGTGCGGTGGATGGACGCCTCCCTCGCCGCGTCCTCGGCCGCCGAGTCGATCTTTGCGCCAGAGGTGACGATCCTGCCGCCCGCGATGGCCATACACAGGAACATGATCAATGCCGGGAGGACGATCGCCGCTTCGACCGCGGCGCTCCCCTCGTCGCTGCGCAGTGTGCGTACCCAACGGGCGACTGATCGCACGTGCTTCACCCCCCGGGGACGGTCCAGCGCTCCACAGGTCCGGACGCCGACTGCGTGATCGTGAGTCCCGGAACGCCTGGGAGCATCGAAAGGGCCGTGCCGGACACCTGGACGCGCACCCGCTGCCCGGTACTTCTCGCGGCGACGCTGTATCCGCGCAGGCTGTCACCCGCGGTGCGGCCCAGCACGCTCCGTGCCTGGGCGGCGCCGTCGGCGGGGCTCGACTGGTAGGCACGCGCGGCGGTCAGGCCCTCGCGGGCAGCCGTCAGGGCGATCTGCCGTGCGTAGTACCACATGGAGGCCTGGATGACGGCGACCGGGGCGAGCAGTACGAACGGGAACACGATCGCCATCTGGATGGATGCGTCCCCGCGGTCGTCACGCCACCGCCGCCCCCGCCACCAGTCCGTCAGCCGCGTGGGTGGTCTCATCACAGGCCGCTGAGCTTGCCGTTGTACTTGGCGATCACAACGGCGATGGTTCCGGCGATCAGGACGGCGCCGGTGACGGCGGCCACCCAGATGATGACGGTCGTGGTGGAGATGTCGCCACGGTCCGGTCGGCGGGCGGCCTCCTCGAGGCCTTCCTGTAGGCGGGTGGTCACGCGGAGGACCGCACCGTTGGCGCGTGCCCACACAGCACGGCGGGTGCGGGCTGCGGTGTACTTCATGTTCCGGTACCTCTCTGGAGCGTTGAACGAATCGGGTTGGCGTCAGACGGTCAGCATGCGGATCACTGCGGGGAAGGCCATCAGCAGCATCACCAGGACGGCCAGGAGGGCCCCCGGGGCGGTCATCTTTTCGCTGGCGGTGTTCGCCTCGGCGGCCTGGTCAGCCAGGAGTTCGGCGTTGAGTGCGGCCGTGCGGGCCCGCAGGGCCTTGTAGACGGCGGCGCCGTCGGTGGCCGATCCCCGCATGATGTCGGCGACGTCGTCCAGGACGGGCAGGTTGTACTCGGCAGCCAGCTCGGTGAGTGCCTGGTACGGGGGGATCTTCTCCAGCCGGGCCCGGCGTAGCGCGCCCAGCAGGTACAGGAAGGGCCAGCCCTCGCCGACAGCTGCCGCTTTCTCCAGGGCCTCGGCGGGGCCGGCGTCGGCGGCCCGCTTGAGTGCGACCAGGTCGAGGTAGGCGGACAGCGCGTGCGCGAATTCCTCCCGGGCGCGCTTGGCCTGGTCCCGCACCGACAGATCAGGCGTGATGAACAGCAGAGCCGCGAGGATGAGTCCGACGATGCTGGGCACGTAGAACGGGAGGCCCACGCCCGCGATGATCCACGGAATCGTCGCGATCACCGGGCAGAGCAGGCCCAGTGCGGCGAGCGCGGTCTTCTTGAGCATGAACTGGCCCGGCCCCTGCCCCAGCAGGGCCAGGTTGGTGGTCGGGATCCGTACGCCCGGCAGACGTTCGAGGCGGGCCAGCAGCCACCGCCCCCACACCTCGTCGCGGTCCAGCTCCGGCTCGGGCATCGTGAGCGTCGCCGGAGCGCTGCGCCGAAGAGCCGGACCCAACGCGGGCTGCGGCTGCAGGAGTTCCCGGATCAGCAGCGCGAAGCCGGCGCCGACCGTGCCGCCGGTGAGAACAACGGGGATCACGTTCACGGGGTGGCTCCTTCCGGCTCCCGGGCGGAGATCGGCAGGTCCGGCTCGGGGGCGGGCGCGGGCAGCCGGACGGCGCTGGCCGGGTCGGTAACCAGGAAGCGGGGGATGCGGCGGAAGTGGCCCAGCTGCCGCATCAGGGCGAGCACGCCGACGAACCCGGCCGTCAGGAAGGCCAGGACGAGCTGTCCAAGGAGCGTGGAGTACGGCTTCGTGTAGCTAGGAACGAAGAAGCCCGCGACCACCACGCCGACGGTGATGATGGTCATCCACCGCACCGTCGTCCTCGGTTTGGCCCGGTCGGCCTCGATGGCGCGTTTCCTGGCGACCTCCTCCCGGACGGTGTTCGACAGGTCCTCCAGAGCCTGAGCCAGTCCCGGGCCGCGGTCGCCCACCGCCAGGATGAGCGCGGCGGTCACCTTGTCCGCGGTGACGTCGTCCAGTTCGTCGGCGAACGCGCGGAGAGCTCCCTCCGGGCGCCACCCCAGACGCAGCCGGTCGGACAGGGTGACGATCTGCGCGGCCAGTGCGTCCGGTGCCCCCTGACGGCTGGTGATCACCGCCTGTTCCAGGCCCATGCCGAGGCGCAGCAGGCCAGCCAGCCGCTGCGTCCACTCGCTCAAGCCCTCCAGCTGCCCGATCCGCTCCTGCGCCATCTGCGCGGGGGTGATCAGCCACGGCACCCCGACGACGGCCGCGCCGAGCAGGGCACCGCCGACGAAGTTCCCCGAGACGAGCCACACGACCACGAAGACCACGACGGCCGCGACGATGAGGGTCCGCCGGCGAAGCCGGGCGTCCTCGCTCTCAGGCTGCGAACCGTGCAGGGCCGCCTGCCAGCGCCGGCGCAGCGGGGCCCGGCGCGGCGCCGTGGTGCCCACGAGACCCGCGATGACGCCGATCATCCCCCCGACCATGGCCATGCCGCTGAGCAGTGCGAGCAGCAGGATCATCGGCGGACCCCCACCTTCAGCGCCAGCGGCGCCGGCCAGGCCCCGTAGGGCTGCTGGAGCAGCGACGAGTCGAAGCCCACGCGGCGCAGGTCGTCGATACATCCCGGGTCCATGCGGGGCACAGCCCGCACCTCGCCGAACTCCGTGCCGGGGGAGAAGACCGTGTTGGTGGCGGGCCGCCCGTTCTCGCCGATCCCGGTGAGCTCCAGGACGTGGGAGACGTAGCGGTGTCGGCGGCCGCCGATCTGCGACTCGTCGGTCATGTCGACGTACACGATCATGTCGAGACCGTTGGCGGTCTGCCGGTAGGCGAGCTGCTCGGAGAGGTTCTCCTGGGCGAGCGCGTACAGCTCGGCGATCCGGTCGAAGATGATGTCCGGGCGACGCGCGTGGATCGTGCACAGGTTGCCGCCCGACCCGTTCGTCAGCGCCTGCATCATCGCGACCACCTCGGGACCGCGTACCTCACCGACCACGATCCGCTCCAGCGACATCCGCAGCGCCGGATGCATCAGGTCCAAGAGCGTGACCTCGCCGGCGCCGCGGCCGGTGACGTCCTTCTCCCCGTTGGACTCGCGGCCCACCAAGGAGACGACCTGCCGGTGGTAGCCGTTGGCGTGGGCGAACAGCTCGTCCTCGGTCTGGATGGTCGCGAACCGGGTCTCCGGGTCGAACTCGCGGAGCATCGCCCGCAGCAAGGTGGTCTTCCCCGCCTTCTGCTTCCCCGCGATCATGATGTTCTTCTCCGCGCGGACGGCCGCGCCGAGGAACTCCCTCAGAATCGGGTCGATCGTGCCCAGCCGGACCAGGTCGTCGAGATTCGCATGGGAGACCCGGTGCCGGCGGATGACCGCGTAGGTCATCGGCCCGAGACCGGTGATGGCCTGGAGACGGGAGCCGTCCTGCAAGGACAGCGCGAGGGTGGGGCTCGCGGTGGAAATGGTGCGCTCGCTATGCCCGGAGCCCCGCGCCAACTCCCTCAGCAGCTCCAGCAGTTCCTCTTCGGAGTCGGCGATCGGAGCGACCTGGCGGCGTTCGCCGTCGCCGTAGTCGAGCCAGACCTCGCGCGGCCCCTGGATGATGATGTCCTCGACCCGGTCGTCATCCAGGTACGGCTGGAGCCGGCCGGCCCGGAAGAGGATGTCGTACACGGCGCGGCGCAGGGCCTCGTCCTGCTGTGGTGTCATCGCCTCGGCGTCCGACCACAGTGCGACGGCCTCGGCGATCCAGTTCAGGCAGCGTTGCTCTTCGCTGGCCCGGTCCATGCCGGGCTGGGACTTGAGGAGCTCTTCACGCTGCTTGGCGACCTGGGACGCGATGTCACGGGCCACCCGGTGGTCGACGGTGACCTGAGGCGCCGCCGTCCCGAGGACGTGGGTGCTGGAAGCGGCACCGGCGGGCGCGGGCGTGCCGTTGGCCTGGGGCAGTGGTGCCACCGTGGGGTCGGGGTGCAGGGGCCTAGCGTGCACGGGTCACCTCTTCGTCTGCGGCGTGCGGGCCGCGTGGATCGAGGCGGGCCCGGCGCAGAGCGGCCCGCTGGACCAGCGCGGTACTGCTTGCGCGCGCGGCCTTCATCAGCGGCGACCTGGTGAAATGGCGCGGCTGTTCGACGCCGTCGGACAGCACGCGGGCGTCTTTCGGCGCGTACGGCAACGTGGCCACCACGGGCACCTGCAGCACGCGCTGTACTTCGCCTGCGGGATACGGACCTTCGCTGATCATCAGCACGCCGACGTCACCGACGCGTTCCTCCAGCGCACGCACCCGGCCCTCTGCCGCCTGCAGGCAGCGCAGCGTGTTGCGGACCACCACGAACGTGGCGTCGGCCTGTTCGGCCAGTACCCCCGAGGGTCCGTACGCTCCGCGCCGGCCGAGGTCGATCAGGACGTCGTGACCGTGGTCCGCCTCGATGCCGCGGAACATCTGCGCCAGCATCTTCCACACCTGGCCCAGGCTCGCCGACTGCGCGGGATCGGTGATGCCGGGCAGCAGCAGCCGGTCGTGCGGGGACTCCTTCTTCCCGTCGTCGCTGCTCAGGTCGATCAGCTGCCGCCAGAAGGCCTCGCCGAACTCGTTTTTGCGCGCGGCGACGCTGAGGTTGCGCAGGCCGTACCGGTCGCCGAGGGTGCCCTGCAGCAGGCCGTGCAGCACGGCTCCGCCGTCCGGGTCGCATTCGGCCAGGATCATCCGCCGTCCCGCCTCCAGCGGCCACGACAGCAGCAGGGCGAGGGCACTCGTGGTCACGCCGGGTGCTCCGCTGCACCCGGCGAGCGCGATCACAGCCATCAGCTGCCGTCCGGAGCAGCGAGGACCAGGCGCAGGGTGCCGGCCGACTCCCACGCGGCGGCCGTGGGGCCCTCGGCGGCGGCCGTGGCCACGTCGACGACCACGATGCCCGTACCGGGGGCGGCGCCGGACGCCTTCACGACCCGGCCGTCGATCGTCTGCGGCGCAGCATCGGAGCTGGTGCCGGTGTCCGCTGTTCCCTGAGCCGGGACGTGCACGAGCTGCACCTTCTGGCCCGGCACCAGAGCGGTAGCCGGGATCTCCTTGGGCTCCAGGCCGATCGGCACCAGCTGCTCGCCGGCCTTCACCAGCGAATCCTTCGTCACCTGGGAAGGGGCCAGCAACGAGCCCGGCTTGAGCTCCACGGCGGCTCGCTTGCCCACGACAGACTTCAGGTTGTCGGCGCGCACGGCCTTGACCGCCGGGTCCAGGGCGACGGACGCCCTGCCCAGGTCGTCCTCGGTCAGGACCTGGCCGACCTGGACGTCCCGGACCACGGTTACGACCTCCGTGCGGTTGCCGACCTGGAGCAGCAGGACGGCAACTCCGGCGCCTCCGGCGGCGATCAGTGCCAGAGACAGGGCGATGACACCCGGCCGTCGCCTGCGTGCTGACACCCGGGGAGGCGCCACGGGTCCGGCCACGCGCCCTTGCTGGGGGACTCCGTTCGGCCCGACTGTGTCTACACGTTCTTGGGTCTTGCTCACCGTTCTGTCCTTCCGGCGGCGTTACCTGACGACCTGTACTTCGCCGACTGCTACCTGCACGTTGGTCTGCCGTACCTCAGCGAGCTGCCCGGCCTGTCCGCCGCCCTGCCAGTTGATCGTCCACGTCGAGGTCGCAGTCACCGGGAACTTGCCGTTGGCCGCCGAGGTCTTGGAGTACACGTGTCCACAGGTCGGCGACTGGGCCATGCCCTCGGACGACGCGTAGGGCGTACCGGGGCCGTTGCAGGTCACCGACGCACCGTCGCCCATCGACCACACGATCTTCGACACCTCCGCGGTCGCGGTGACGGTGACCCCGCCCGCCGTGGCCGTCGCGGTGTTCGGTCCGTAAGTCGTTGCGCTCTGGTTGACCCACATCCACATCGGAACACCCACGGTGTACTTCCCGGCCGCCCGCGGACTGGCGATGTCCGGGCCGAGCAGCGTCATGGAGTCCACCGCACGCTGCGCCAACACCCGGGGGTCCACCTGCGGCGCCGGCTGCTGCCCCAGCGGCACGACGACGAAGCCGTCCGGGTTGTTCAGGCCGCCGTCCGTGCACCCGTAGAAGTACACGTCGTTCTTCTTGGGATCGGCGCCCTTCCAGCCCGGCCATGCGGCCGGAGGCTTCGGATCGACCTTCTGGTACTTACACTCCACCTTGCTGTCGCCGCTGTCGCTGCCGCCTTGCGAGCCACCCGCCTGCCCGCCGCTGCCGCCGCTTTCGTCACCGACGCCGACGTCGACGCAGAACTTGATGACCTGGCACTTACCGGCACCGACGTCGGGACCGCCGCCGGCGTGCGCGACACCGGCCGAGGCCAGGGCGAGGACGCCGGTGAGTGCGGCGAGGCGCCCTATCAGCAGGATTGCTCTTGAGCGGTCAACTTCGTGACCATCCACTTTGTCCCCCACTTTTCAAGCGTTGCGGTGCTGACGTATTTGATGAGCCGCGTCGTGGGCAGCGGGACCGGCTTCTTCGAGGCCTTGTCGATCAGCGTCCAGTGCGTCGTGTCGACGCAGTCGGTCAGCGTGGCCGTGGGGATCTTGGCGTCGGTGACCTTCACGACCTTCGGATGGATCACCGGCTTCCCGGTCGTCACCTGTCCGGCCTTCCGCATGACCTCGAGGTCGTGCTCGATGTCGAACAGGGCCCTCAAGGTGGTGTTCTTCTTCAGGTCGGTGCCCGCCGAGGAGGCCTTGCTGTAGGCCTTCGTCTGTGCGTCCCAGGAGTTGGTGTACGCCGCGATGACCGCGGCGTCCGCGGTGTCGACGGTGGAACTGGGGGACGGTGAGACAGCCGTCGGGGTAGGGCTGGGCTTGGACGACGTGTCCGAGTCGCTGCCGCTACACCCGGCCAGCGCTAGCAGACTGCCGGCGAGGAGCAGCGCGGTTGCGTGCTTCCGGGTGCGAACAGCGGAGATATTGAGCCCCGAAAGGCGTCGTTGTGTAGCTGTCACGTTGTCTCCCCGTGCGACGCGGTGCGGTCGACCGCTGCCCCCGGCCTCCGACATGCGGCGGCCCAGAACCGCGGCCTGGTCCAGCTGCGGTAATGCATTTGCGTGATCGCAAGGTTACGCATATGCCAGTCAACTTCCCAGCTTGATATTTGAGTTCACCCTTACAACTCGGGACGTATCCGGTCACTTTCGGAACCGGAAGTCGATTTGTAGTTCTGTGTCTTCGCTCGTCGCACCCGCATACCGTCAGGGAGAGTTCGGATCGTCGAACTAACCTTGCCTGCCCGCTGTGCGGGAGAATGAAATCTCGACTCGCCTGTTCTGCTGGCGGCCGGCCTCGGTGGCGTTGGAGGCCACCGGATGCCGCTCGCCGAACCCGTGGGTGTCGAAGGTGACCGCCGTGCCGCGCAGTTCCTGGGCCAGCACCTTCTGGACGGCAACGGCACGCTGTTGGGAGAGAGCGTTGCCATGGGAGGAGGAACCGAGGTTGTCGGTGAACCCGTACACCCGGACCTCGGTTCCCGGCTGCGGCTCGATCTCCCGGGCGACCGAGGCGATACGGGACTGTGCCGAACTGCTCAGCCGCGCACTGTCCTTGGTGAAGAGCACCTCAGCCTGCAGGTCGAAAGTCACCTGCGTTCCTGTGTCCTCGCGGCGTTCGGATCCTTCCTGGTCCTCGACAACCTCGCCAATGCCGACAGGCTGCGAACCGAGGTCGAGAATCTTGGGAGGGGCGAGCGTCGCACCGTCGCGGAGCGCAAGGCCGGGGCTGCCCGGGTCGAGGGTGAAAAGCGCGTACGCGCCCGAGGCGGCCGCGCTCGGAAGGGGAGCAGCGGCAGCCTTCCCGGCCGGCCCGCCTGCCAGGATGCTTGCCGCGACAGTGAGGGCGAGGAGCGGAGCGGTGATCCGCGATCGGGTGGTGACCATGCGGGCGCTCACCTCACTCGGTGATCTTGATGTTCGCGGTGTCGAACAGGGGCAGTTGGAATCCGACCGTGCTCGCAGGGGGCGAGGGGAACTGCATGAAGACGTGGGCGCTTTCACCGGCCTTCAGCGTGGACAGGCCGGTCGTGGTGAGGGGGCGTCCCTCCGTGTCGCGCAGCGTAGTAGCGCTTCTTGTGGGCGAAGTCGACGAGGGTCGCCCCACCCAGTGACGGGCCGGTCCTGAGTACCTTCAACTCGTCGCCGCGCAGTTCCGCGGGGACCACGGCCACGGTGGACGCGTCGTTCTTCAGATCGCCACGCACGGTGACGTAGCCGACAGGGTCCCGCTTGGCCGACGTGATCGTGAGGGACAGGCCGCCCTGGCCCTGCAGCTTGGCGAGAGGCTTGTCCGTCTGTAGCTGCTCGTGCGGGGCAGAGCCGCCGCCCGCTTTCGCCGCCGGACGGTCCTGGTCCCGGCCGCCGTCCGCGCAGGCGGAGACGCCCAGGCCAAGGCCGACGGCGATCGCCAGCGCAGTGACGCGTCTGCCGAACGCTGTGGTGTTCCGACTGGTCATGGGGCTGTGTCCTTTCGCTGAACGGCCTGGAATCAAGGAGGTTGCGTGGTCCTGGCCCGGTGGGGGCAGGCTTGCCGGGTTTGCGAGCAGGGGTGCTTACCGGCCTCGCGGGCTTGGGGGCGGCCACACAGTGATCACGTCGCCGTCGAGCGTTTTCCGTTGCTTGCGTCATCAGGAATCCCCCATGTGCAGGGCAGGAAGGGTTGGTTTGAGCCTGCCGCCCTGCTGTGCGGTAGTAAAATATTGGTTCGCGTGAGCAAATCTCAAGGGGTTTCGGAGGCAGTTGCGAGGCTGAGACAATCGACGGGCCGCAGGGCCGCCGTGTCACAGCTCGGTCCACGGCCTCGAATCGCCGCCGGCCAGAGGCACCCAGACGTCACCGGTGGGCCCCCGGTCCTCGAGGTCCTCCAGGACTGCCGCCCCCATCGGCACCTGCCGGGCCAGCGTGC
Organism: Streptomyces sp.; assembly: GCF_019510245.1. Classification (GTDB taxonomy): domain Bacteria; phylum Actinomycetota; class Actinomycetes; order Streptomycetales; family Streptomycetaceae; genus Streptomyces. The sequence continues at coordinate 27,549 of NZ_JAEKKT010000215.1, forward strand.
CCACGAGCGGGTGCTCCGCCACCATGGCCTGCAGGTCACTGATCCGGTTGCCCAGGACGTACCGGGAGGCCCCGGTCAGCACGAACAACACCCGGGGAAACACGGGATACCAGCGCAGCCACACCGGCCCGGCAGCGGCGGGCTGCCGCGAGCGGGGCCGGCCGACGGGCTGCGGCTCGTACGACCACAGCCGCGCGTACTCGATCAGCTTGGAGGCGAGCCGCTCGCTGCCCATGGTCGCCCGGTCGACCTCGACGAACGCCCGCAACTTGGTGCGCTCCTCGCCCTCGATGAGGGTGTAGTGCATGACCGCGTCCGTGATGATCCGCTCGCCGTCGCTGAGCGGGTGGGAGACCTCCGGTGTCCAGTCCAGGTGACCGTGCTCGTCGCCGCGGCGGCGGGCATCGGCGACGAACGCGAGGTGGCTGCGGAGCACGGTCAAGGTGTGCGGCGTCTTCAGCGAAGCCGCCGTGGCCGAGCTGATCGGATAGGCGGGGCGTCCCCGCAGCGAGGGGAAGTCCTTCGTCAGCCGGGCGCCCTCGCTGGTCAGGTACCAGGCGCGGGACCGGTTGGACTGCGGTAGCACGGTGTAGTCCACCAGGCCGTCGCGGCGCAGCTTGTTGAGCGGCGCGGAGACGGTCTGCCGCGCGGTGCCGGGCCGCAGCAGTTCGTGGAGCTGATTCGTGGTCGCCATCCGGTGCTGGCCGAGCACGGCCAGGAGCTGATGCGGCAGCGGCTCGATGGGGCTGGGCGTACGGCCGGACGGCATGGTCTCGAAGGCGGTGGTCACTTGTACTTCCTTTTCTTCTGCAGATGGACGGCCGGCTGGGCGGCGGAGGACTGGGCGAGGAAGGCGCCTACGCGGGTGAGCTGGTTTTCGGCCCGGTCGGTGAGCTGGTCCAGTGGGGCGGCGCCTGCCGTGGCCCGGGCGGCGCGCTCCAGTGCCCCGGCCTGGCCCGGGCGGGCGTAGTCGGCGAAGACGTTGTCCAGGTGAGGGCCTGTGATCCGGACGGGACCGACACGGCGGCCCTCGACGGTCAGCGACATGTAGTGCTCGAAGCGGTCCAGAGCGGCGACGACATCCGGAGTTGGACGGTCACCCCACTCGGCGGTGATCGGGGCGACGGCGGACTGCGAACCCGCGGTCGAGGCCAGGGTGGAGGCGTTCTGCACCAGCGACAGTCGCACCGGGATGGGAAGGCGGGCCAGCAGCTGGGTCATGCCGTGGACGTGCACCTTGTACTTGCGGAAGTCCTCGAACATCGCGGCGATCGTTTCCGGGGCTGCGCCGGTGAGGGTGATCAGCTCGTCGAAGTACGGGCGGAACGGCACCCGTTGGGCTTCGGGGGTGTCGCGGCGCGAGCGCACGGCGCGCAGCAGGTCCCGGGCGAGCAGCGCGGTGATCAGCCGGTCGGTGGGCCCGTTCCCGCCCGGGCACACCCACACGATCATCCGCGAGTCCATCGCGCCCCGAATGTTGTAGATACCGGCCGGCTGCCCGAGGAACGCGCGGGTGACGGGGTTCGCGGCCAGGCGGGCGATCGGATTGAGGACGACGGCGAACGCGTCGGTGGGCAGCGTGGGAAACACGGTCCGCCACCAGGAGCGGGTCTCCTCGTCCAGGCGCCCCTCGACCGCGGTGAGCGCCGTCGTACGGAAGACCGGGTCGGTCAGCAGGGACCGCACGTGAAAGATCGTGGCCTGGTCCTCCGGCCGCCCGGCCTGGCAGGCGGCCTCGTTGACGGCCACCAGCACTGCCAGGGCGGCGGTGAAGATGGTCAGCGCGCGGGGAGCGGTGGCGTCTTCCCAGCCGAGCACGGACGCGTAGGCGTCGGCGGTCGCCTCGACGACCTCGTGCGCGACCTGGCCCTGGTGCATACCGATCGGGTTCCAGCAACTGAGCTGCGACGCAGGCCCGCTGGCGTTGAGGTCGACCAGCGCGATCCGCGGCATCAGGTGGTCGTGGGCGAGGAACGGCAGGGCACGCGGCCACGAGTCGCGGTGCGGGTCGACGAACATCAGCCCGCCGCCGGCATGCGCCCAGCCGATCGCCTGGGCGAGGGCGCGCTCCGTCTTGCCGCCGCCCGCCTTGCCCACCCCGACCTCGAACAGCGTCTCCTTGGCGTAGGTGGCGATCAGGCGCCGACGGCCGTCCGGGCCGCGGTAGATCCCCTGCAGCAACAGCTCGGGATCGCCATGCTCGAACGTCGGCAGGTCGCCGGCGAGCAGAGGCAGACGGCAGTGCGTCGTGGGCGGCTTGAGCAGGCCGGTCAGCTCTTCCAGCCGGACCCAGTTCGGACGGGGTGGCTGGCAGTGCCCCAAAGTCCAGCGGCGTTCGAAGCCGCGCCGGCTGGGCCAGCGGTCCGCCCCGAACCGCCAGGGGCCTACCCTCCAGCCCCGCATCGCCCAGCGCGAGCCGCCGCCGAACACATCCAGGGCGGCCTGGAGTTGAGCGAGCCGCGCTTCGGCGCGGCCCTCGGTGTTCGAGGCGCACATCACCAGCAGCTGCACCCGCACGAGGTGGTCGTCCTCGGCGAGCTTGCCCAGCGCCTCCTCCGGGTCCACCCGGCGCGGGACGGGCGGCATGACCAGTCGGCGCCCGCCTCCGCCCTGTTTGCCGGCTACCAGTTGCTGCAGCTGCCAGGTGAGCGAGTCCTCGATGCCGGTGGCGTCCTGCCGCACCCACCGGGCGGCCCGCTGGGCCTCGCGCCGCTCCGCGCGTCGCGCGTCGCTCATCAGCTGCAGACGGCGCGCCCGCAGGGCCCACTTGGGGGCGCGCTGGATGTCGAGCCGGATCTCGGCGAGGTCCCCCAGCTCGGCACGCAGGTCCGAGACGGCGTCGATCAGCGGCTGCAACGGGTCCGGGTTCAGCGGAACCTCACGCAGGGGTGCGGTCGGCTTGCCGCGCAGGATGAACTCCGCCCGCACGACGTGGTCACGGGGCTTGTCGACGAGGGGACGCGCCCGGTTCACAGTGACGGCAGGACCGAACGGCGTGATCGACAGCAGGCGTTCGCCGCCGGCCGGGCCTTCGATGCGGTAGTGCAGCGGGCTGGAGCCGTCGGCGCGCAGCCTGATCTGCACCGTCTTCGACCGGCGCGGCGCCCACCACGGCATGCTCGTAGACGCTCGGGCGAGTTGCACACCCCGGCGGAAGATCTCCTCCAGACCAGGGTCGAAATGCCGCGACGGTACGAGCTCTAGCGCCATCCGTTCGGCCGAGGCCTTCCGCGCCAGATGGCGCACCGCCGCCTCGCCCGTGGCCCAGACCGCCACGGCGGCCAAGGCCACCACCCACCAGTAGGTGATCACCCAGCCGACGGTGTGAACGATGCCCAAGACGAGGCCGAGCACCTGACCGGATGCCGATGCGGAGGCCGGGCCAGTCAGGTACGGGGCTGCGGAGTCCACGTGGACGCCCCCTTCAGTGTGTTGGTGCGGGTGAAGTGCCAGTCGGTGATGCGGCCGTCGGTGAAGGTGCCGCCGCGGTCGGTGCCGGCCCACACCAGGTGCACCACCGCCTTGTCCGGGCTGCCGTCGCGGCGGGCGATCGCGGCCTGGATCCGGAAACGGGCGGTGGCGAACGCCGGCGCGAGGCCCTGCCGGGAGGCGGGGAAGACCGCAGGCCAATGCGCGCGGCCGATCCCGGTGGCGTCGGCGCGCAGGAGGTCGCGTCCCGCTGCCAGCAGTTCGCGTGCGTCGCCGGAGGGAAGATCTGGGGGCCACGCGGCCTCCAACGTCTTTTGGATGGCCGCATCGCCGGCCGTGCCCTCGCCGTGGGGCGGCAGTGCGGACTGACCGGCCGCCGGTGTCGACGCGGCGGGCGTCGAGGCAGGAGTGCCGACGGCCGGCGCGTCAGTGGTCGGTGTAGGGGCCGCAGGTGACGGATCCGTGGTTGCGTGAGCGGGCAGAGATGCCGCCGGGGCCGGTGGCTGCTGACCGTGCGGCAGGCCGAGAAGGGCGACGCCGACGACGGCGAGTAGGGCGGTGCTCAGCACCAGCAGACGCGGTGAGCGCGGGATGGTGGTCACAGCAGCCGCGCTCCCCCCGCATAGCCCGACATGGCGTTGACCGAGTCCAGCCGGACGACCGTGCCCGGGCGGGCGGCGTTGATCATTTGACCGCTGCCGGCATAGATCCCTACGTGATAGATCGTGGAATCGCGGCCGGGGGCGTAGGCATAGAAGACGAGGTCGCCCACTTTGAGGGCGCTCGTGCCGAGGCTGGCGGGGATGCGCTGGCCGACGCCGGCTTGCGCGGCCGCGGTGCGCGGCAGGCTGATGCCGGCCTTGGCGTACGCGTAGGTGGTCAGCCCCGAGCAGTCGAAGCCCTTGATGCTCGCGCCGCTCTTGCCGCTGGGTGAGCAGCAGATCCCGTACGACGGACCCTGGGCGTTGCCGCCGCCCCACGAGTAGGGCACACCCCGCTGGGAGAGCGCCGCGTCGATCACAGTACGGACCTTCCCCGAGACGTTCTTCAGGTCCGGGTCCTTGGCGGCCGCGGTGTACTGGTCGATCCAGCCCAGCACGTTGGCGACGTACTCGTCCGAGTGGTTGTACTGCAGGATCGCGGCCTTGAGCTGGGCACGCTTGGTCAGGTCGCGGCCGCCTCCGCACAGGTAGATCGCGGCGCCGAGCGCGGCGTCGTCGGCGTTGTGCGGGTCGGCGACCTTGTCGCCGTTGCCGTCTTCGCCGATCGACTCCCACGTGGAGGGCAGGAACTGGAACGGACCGACTGCACGCTCCCCCTGAGAGGTTCCGTCCCACTTGCCGCCGTCGGTGTCCGGGACGACGGTGGTGTTGCCGCCCTGGCCGGAGCCATTGAGGAGAACCCCGTAGATCTTCGGGCGGATGTCGCCGTTGGCGGCGATGTTCCGGCCCACCGCGTGGTTGGACTCGACCTTCGCGATTCCGGCAAGGATCGGCCAGCGCATGCCCTGGCACTTCGGCACATACTTCCCGACCTGCTGTACAGCCTTCTTGTAGGCGGTCAGCATCCGGGCGGGGATGTCCGCGGCACTGCCGCCCTCGGCGATCCCGCCGTCGTCCTGCTGACCCGTCTTCAGCGCGACGTACGCGCTGATCGCGTTCCCGACCGGTGCAGCGCAGCACACGGCGGCGAACATCAGCAGCATCACCACACACCCCCACCGCGCCAGACGGCGCCGGGACGGCCTCACTCGTCCTCACCGTCCTCCGCCTGCCGGGCCCGCTCCTGGCGCCGGCGCTCGGCATCGGACGCAGTCCGCCGCATCAGGTCCTGGAACCGGCGATGCGCCTCGTCACGGGTGCTGCTGCGAGCACCGCCTCCGCCGGGGAAGACCGGCCCGGACCGGTCCGGGCCCTGGCGCGCCGGACGCCCGGGCCTGCCGAGATCGGACCGAGGCACTGGCGCAGGGCCGTTCCGGCGGGGGAGCGGTGCCGGAGGCGGAGTTGCTGCGGGCCCGCTCGCAGGCGTGGTCGGCGGTGGTGGGGCAGGGGTCGGACGGCCCGAAGGACGACCGGCGGGCGCAGGCCGCGGACGGGGTGCCGGGCGGGGGGTGGCGGCCGGAGTGGCTGCGGTCGGCAGGCGGCGGCTGGTGAACGGACCGGTTCCGCCGCTGTCGTCGGTGTGGTCGCGGATGACCCGGGCGACGTGCCGCCCGGTGTCGCCCCAGGCCCGGCCGTCTTCGCGGACGGTGTTGCCCCACACCCGCACCTGTTGGCGGGCGTCCTGAGAGTAGCGCGAGCCTCCCGACCGCGCGCGGCGCACATTGGCCGGCAGGCCAACGGTCGCCCCGTACGCGGCCCGGCCGCCGCGGTGCAGGATGCGGTACCCGCGGAAACGGACCAGCCGATTGTGTGCCCGGGTCGACAGCAGCGTGCGGTCGCTGTTCTGGTCGTGCAGCACCTGGCCGGTGTTGCGGTCGACGACCTGCCCCTGGTCGTTGCGATACCGGTCGGGCGGGCCCGAGGGCCGACGCGGCCCCGTGCCGCCCGAACCACCGTCCCCGCCGTCCGACGGCCCGCCCGCATTCGGATCGCCGTCGGCCGTGGGCTTGCGCCACTTGGCCAACTGCTCCCTGTCCGGCCGCCGTCCGATCAGCAGCCAGCCAGCACCCTTGACGCCGAGCCGTGCGCCCAGCCCGCCCACCGCCGCGGCCGCCGTCAGCGGGGCCAGACCGCGCCCGGCTTCGGCCGTGGCATCGGCGAGGATCCCGCCGGTGTCCACCGGCATGCCGGCGCCGTCGAACAGGGAGGTGAGCGCGCCCATCAGCCGCTGCCGGGTACCGAGCATCCCGAACCGGCCGCCACCCCCACCGGTGAACGCGCGCAGCCCCGCGCCGTAACCGCCCATCGCGGCGGGGGAGTTCATGGCGAGAGCGGCGCCGAGCTCGGAGGTGTCGCCGGGCAGGTGGGTGCCGCCGACCTTGGCGTACCGCATCCGCATGGCCATGCGCCGGCCGAAGGAGGCGATCCCGGTCAGCAGTCTGCGGTGTCCCGCCGCGCCGGCGATGGCCAGGACGTCGATCAGCAGGATCCGCTCGACCATCAGGTCGGGGCCGTGGGTAATCGTGGCGTCGACGGCGATCCCGAAGAAGGGAATGAACGCGCAGATCCCGACTACGGCCAGGACCGCGATCCCCCACACGGACAGCCACTTCCACACCGACTGGCGTGCGGGACCGGGCAGCATGCCCGCGACGAAGGTGACGCCGCCGATGGCAGCTGCGGCTGCGCATACACCCTGGGTGCCGAGCAGAATGATCGCGCTGGACAGCAGCATGCCGCAGATGAACAGCGCGGCGATCAGCAGCAGGAAGGCGCCGCCGAGGCGCCACCACGTGGGCTTTTCGGCGTAGGCGGCGCATGACTTGCCGACAGGGCCAGCCTTTTTCATGTCGTCGAGGAACGCGGCGAAGGCCTGGTCCTCGTCGGTGACGATTGCATTGGAGGCGTCCAGCAGTTGGCCGCCCGGCGTCAGCTCAGGTAGCCCGTCGCTCTTGCAGAGCTGCTTCGCTGCGCCGTCAAGTCCATCGCAGTTGTGGCCGGCTTTGTCGTCGACGTCGCGCTCGCAGTACGCCTTGGCTGGCCCGTGGATTAGGTGGCAGGCGTCCTTCGCCTTGTCCGAGGTGGTCGAGCTGGGCAGGTACCCGCCAGTGATCCACTTCAGGTGGACGGCGTAGGCCTTGCGGTCGGAGTCCTTGGCAGGGTCGAGGATGCGCCCGTACTGAAGGAGCATGTACGGCTTGACAATCAAGGCGTTGGTGATCGAATCCTGAATGGGACGGGCTACTTCCGTTGAGGAGACCGGTCCTTCGCCCTCCCGCTGTTCGCACTTGATCTCGGCGTTGCCGGCCATGCCCGCACACGGGTCATAGCTGGCGATCTTGCCGCCCCAGTCGTAGGAGTTGACGCTCTGCTGGGCGACCTCGGCGGCCACCTGCTGGGACTGCCCCAGCGGACCGTCCGGGCCGAGCAGAGTGTCGGGGCGGATGAGAGCCGAAGCGGCGATCGCCCCGATGAGCAGGGTGAGGAAGATTTCGCCCAGACCGCGGCCGACCCGGCCACGCACGATCATGAACCCCGCGAACACAAACGCCCAGGCCAGCAAGAGCCCCTTGATCCCGAGCGTGTCGACGACGACGGTGTCGTAGGTGTCGGCGACCTTCTGCGCGGGCTTGGTGAGGAGCTTGAGCAGCGGGAACCGGAAGGCCACCTCGATCGCCCACCCGGGCAGCCCAACCAGCAGCCGGATCAGCGTGAACAGCCCGGACAAGGCGAAGGCCAGGGCCTGCGTCTTGAAGGCGACGATGGACCCGCCTTCGGCGTTCAGGTCGTACCCGTCGATCGGCACACCCTCGGACGAGTAGATGTTCAGCGGGGCAAGCAGGTCTCCGGTCTCGCTGTTGCTGCCGGCCGCGTACACGACCTGGGTGTTCACCAGGAGGAACACGCCGGTGAGCAGCACGACGAAGCCGGCGGAACGCAGGGTCGCGCGGTCTGGACGGAACACGTCAGCGCCGCCTTTGCCCAGCGGCGGATTGCAGGCGCCACACCACGAGAGCACCCACACCTGCACCGGCAGACACCAGCCTCCACGCCCCGCCGGCCACGTTCTGATGGCCGGCGGAGGCATTGGCCGCTGCGCCGCGCTCGCAGTACGCCTTAGCCGGGCCCACGATCAGGGCGCAGGGATCTCGGTGCGCGGCGTCTGCGGCGAAGGCCTGCCCGGTGTGCGGCCACCACGCCTGAGGCACGCCCACCCCGAGGACGAGCACGACGACGGCGACGACGACGGCGATCACGGTGAGGACACTCACGGTGGCGGCGACACGCTTCGAGCGGTCCCACGACAAAGTGGTCATCAGACGGTTTCCTTCGAACGGGTCTGTGCGGCCTCACCAGAGGGCGGCTCCGGCACCGTGGGGGAGACAGCGCTCATGCGGCGTCCTGGCGTGGTGGTGATGGAGGTGGTGATGCGCGGGATGCGGGGGATGGAGACTTTGATGCGGCCGGTGTTCTGTCGCGGGCAGGTCAGCAGGAACTCGCCTTCGCGGCCCTTCTGGCCGACCGGGGACAGGCCGGTGGTCACCAGCCGCAGCAGTTCGCCGTCGTTCGGGTCGAGCCCGACGAACTCCAGGCCGCGGCGGGCGCGTTCACGGTCGGCGGTGCGGGCGAGTGCCCGGTAGGCCATCAGGCCTCGGTCGGGGCCCAGTTCCTCGGCGTCGTGCGAGCCCGCCAACAGGCCGGCGCCGTGCTTGCGGCCGTCGTGGAGGATCTCGTGGACCAGCGCCGTGCCTTCGGCGGACGATGTGAGCCAGTACAGCTCGTCCAGGACGACCGCGGTGAACCGCTCGGGGTCCTCGAAAGCCGTCTGCCGGGCGATCGCGGCGATCAGGTAGAGCACCGCGCGTCCGATCAGAGCTTCCAGCGGTTGCTGGTGCAGGATCTCGGGGTTGGCGAACGCGGCCTTCGGGGGCAGCTTCAGACCAGTGGTGGTGATCACGATCATGTCGGAGGCGCTGGAGGCGTCCAGCCGCACCGGCGGCAGCGTCGGGTCGAACACCATCCGGGCCAGGGAGTTGGTGGCGACGACCCGGATGAGGCCGGCGAGGGTCGCGGCCGCGTCCTGCCGCTTGCCCGCCTCGCGCGTCGCCATCTCCTCGAGGACCTCAAGGACGCGGTGCATGGACGGGACATCGCTGAGGGCGGCCTGCTCGACGGCGTGGTGGAGGACCTCGCCACTGGTGCTCATCGGGCCGATGCCGAGCTGCAGGGTGAGGTAGGACAGGGCGTAGTGCCGTCCCTCGGGCCCGTCGAACATGCGCAGCGGGTCGATGGACACCTCGGCCTGCGCGGCGTCGATGATCTGGACACGGCCCTTGGCGGCGGTGCGCGCGAAGGTCGCCCATTCGCGGACCGGGGTGCGGTCGATGCAGATCGCGCAGCCGCCGCGCGCCCACACCGCCTCCGCGATCAGCTTCTGCAGGACGCTCTTGCCCGCGCCGAGGTCCCCGACGATGCCCATCGAGGCGGAGGCGTCGACCTTGGGCGCATCCGCCACGTTGATCATGACGGGCCGGGTGGTGCCGCAGTCCAGGTCGATGCCGAGGAACATGCCGGTGGGGTCGCCGACCTCCGCAGCGGTGAAGGCCCCGGACAGCGCCCAGTCTTCGGAGACCTGGTGCTGGGTGAACTCCCGTACGACACCCGGCCGTACGGTGCCGGGCAGCCCCAGGGTGAACAGGGCCTCCTGCAGGCCGGCCGGGCGCACGGCGCGGTAGTCGGCGCCACCGAGCAGTGCGGCCAGGGCGCGGGCTCTCGCGTCGCAGATGGCGGCGGTCGGCCCCCACACCGTCAGCACGGTGACGGACTGCACCTCGACCTCCACGCTGGTGCGGGAGAGGCGTGCGTCGAGCTCGCCGAGGTCGCGGGCGGCTTCGGTCAGCGAGGCGGGCATGCCGGTGGGGCGGGCGTCGTACTGGTCGGCCTGGTCGATGAGTTCGTTCTTCTTGCGGCGTACCTGGTCGCGTGCCTTCTCCGCGGGCACGAGCGTGAGGTCGACGGTGTAGTCGACGGGGAAGTCCAGCAGCTCGAGCTGGGCGAACAGGTCGGCGGCGTCCTGGCTGACCGCGGGCGGGCACTCGGCCAGCGCCAACTGCGCCTGGTAGCCCACTCCGTTGTCGGACTCGACCTGCAGCCAGCGTCGCCCGAGCGGCGAGCCGGTGTTCACTCGCCACCAGGCCTTGCGGCCCGACCGGGTGATCCGGCCCGCGCTCTTGAGCTCGTCGACGTCGTCGAGGTCGGGGTCGATGCCGCCTTCCTGCAGGCGCACCTGGCCGAGGTCGGCGTAGCTGGGGGAGCGCAGCACCCCGTTGCGGAGCTGCCCGCCATACATCTCGCTGGTCTCGGCCTCCGCCAGCAGCGGCTCGGCAAGGCCGCGGTGCAGGGCGTGCTGGATCATCCACACGATCTCCGCAGGGCGGGCCGGGCGGAAGGCGATGCCGCCGGCGAGTGCGGCCTCCACCCGTGAGGCCTGCTCGCGGTACGCGCTTACCTCGCGCCGGGCCACCGGCGCCGGGCGCATGCCCAGCGTCGGTGCGACCTCGGCCCACGCCGCGCCCAGGGACGCCGACACCTGCAGGCTGCCTGTTTCGGTCTGGAGGGGCACGGCCAGCCACAGGGTGCGGCGATGCATCTCCTGGTCGTCCAGCAGATCCAGGGTGGCTTCGACGTTCTCCACCCACGGGTGCCGGCCCGCACCGGGTGCCTGCTCGGCCGGCTCGATGCCCTCGATCATGCGCAGGGCGATCTCACCCGGGTCGACCTGGGCGCACATGCCGTACAGGCGCGGGGCCCCGGACAGGGAGCGCACCAAGTGGGTGATCTTTGCCAGTTGTTCGTCGCGGACCGGGGAGGGCACGTAGGTGCCCTGGACGGTCTCCTCGCGGCGACCCTGCGTGTCCGGGCCCGGGTGCAGGCGGTAGACGGCCCACACGCTGCCCTGTGTCGACCACACCAGATGCCCGGCGATGTGACGGATCGGAACCCTCATCGCGCACCCCCGCTCTGCTGGGCGAGCGCGAGCAGCTGCTGCACACCCGACACCGGCCCCGCTGCCGCCACGGGAGCAACCGGCTGGGTGCAGCGGGGTGCGGACGCGCGGTCTGCCGCCGGACGCGGGCGCGGGTGCGGCGCCCGGACTGGACGCCGCTGCACCGCACGGGAGGGCGCGGCCTGCGCAGCGGGGACGAGCGCGGGCGTGTCCTCGATAGTGAAGCCGCCGAGCAGCGGGTGCGCAGCGCGGTCGCGGGCGGCCCGCCCGCCGATCCGCCCACCGCGGGGCTGCCAGCCCAGCAGCACCCAGCCCAACGCGGCCTGCATCGGGGCACGGCCCCGGACCTTCGGCCGGCGCACCATCCAGATGACCAGGCCCCACCCGACGATGGGGACCGGCCCCATCCACGACCACCAGCTAATCGTCTTGACCAGAAGGAAGCCGCCGCCGACGGTGACCGCGATCTGCGCGGGCGTGTACGGGCCGAGCGGGATCTTCCAGTCGGCGACCTTGCCCAGTACCCAGGGATGGCGGCGGGCTGAGGTGTAGAAGCGGCCCACCCGTGCCGCGGCGGCCGCGCTCACAGCCAGCCCCCGGCGTCCGGCGAGTGGTCACGCGAGGCCGGGAGTTCGGACCGGACGACCCCAGGAGCGGCGGGCGCGCCCTTGGACGGGTTCTTCACCTCGTCGGTGAACATGTTCGCCAGGTCATTGCGCGAGTTGTACAGACCCAGCGCGATCACCATCAGGAGCAGGGCGCCGATCCCCGCCTTCAGTGAGAACTTCTGGATCATGATGACGACGACCAGGCAAATCAGACCGGCCTGCAGACCCTTCGTCGCCCACTCCTTGAACATGTTGATCCAGCTGTTGCCGAGGTCGTCCAGCTGGCCGGCGAGCATCAGGCTGTGCACGGTGTTCATCGGGCACCCCCGTCCTGAGCAGTGCCGGACTCAAGCGCGGCGACTTCCCACCGGCCCGAGCGGGCCTTGAGCGTGAGCTCGTACGCCAGCGGCCACCGGCCGGTCGCGTCCCGGGCTTCCACCGAGGCGAGGACCCGCACCGTCGTGCCGTCCGCCGACACCTTCTCGGCGGCCGCGGCCTCCTCGACGGCGGACACCTCCTGGACGGCGACCGCCGTGTACGGGGCGGGGGAGACGGCGGTGAGCTGTACGCCGGGCGCGAGGTAGCGGTCGACCTCACCAGCCCCCGTCAGGTAGGCGGCGAGGAACTGCCCGATAGCGGAGGACAGATCCCCCTCGGGGACGGTCACGGCGTACGACGACTTCGGCACCTCGGCCCGGGCCGGGCCGGCCACCACGCCGGGCGCACCGGTCACCGTGAACGAGGAGCCCGTGCTGTCGCAGGCCACCGGCACGGCGTAGTACCGCACCGATCCGCCTGCGTACTGCGCAGCCACCGTCACCGACCACGCACCGTCGGCCCGCTGCGCACTGCGCACCGCCGTCACGGACTGAGGCGCCGATTGCGCATCGGTGGCCGGGTCGGGCAGTTCGACGTCCGGCGCCATCGACTGCGCAAGCCGCGCCTGCGCACTCGTCTCGTCGTTCGCGCTGCTACGCAACCACGCGCCGACGAACACCTGCGCATAACCGCCCGGGTCGGCGGCGGATGTCGCGGTGCGCACGGCGGTGGGCTTGGCCGCGGGGGCCGCCGCGACCGTGGTCGGGGTGGAGGCGACGGCGACACACAGGGCGATGGGGCCGGCCGCGATGACGGTCCAGACCGCCACGCGTGAGAGGCGTACGCGGCGGCGCATCGCCTCCAGCCGGGCGCTGGCCGCCATCGGAGCAGCGGCCTCGCTCTGTGAGGCCTGCTTGCCAGGGGACATGGTCAAACTCCCAGGTCAGGACGTGTAGTTGCTGACCTTGAGAAAACCCGTCGACCCCGACCCGACCACCGACCATGAACCCCCGACCATGGTCACGATGGGGACACGAAGTCCATGGTCGGGGTCATGGTCGGGCCGACCACGGTGCCTTCAGCCCGGGCGCTCAGTGATTGCGCAGCCGACTGCGCAGCCCCGGACGGGCGTTGCGCAATCGGGCTGCGCAACCGGCCTGGCATCCTGCGCAGTCGAGTTGCGCTGGGGCGGCTGCGTATTCCGCCCGCGCGCTCCTGATCTTCTCTTGCGCAGGTCCGTATCGCGCACTGCGC
>NZ_JAEKKT010000125.1 GCF_019510245.1 Streptomyces sp.
GCCCTCAACCTCCGCCGGCTGATCAGCCTCGGGCTCACCCACACCAGTGGTACCTGGCATATCGCACCAGCCAGTGCATGAGCGGAGGGCTGTCCGGCCTGACGGCCGAACAGCCCTCACCAAGATCTTCATCAGCCTTTTAGTCCCTATTTGTATCCCTCGGCACGCCTGTGACCAGGCGCTTTGTGTGGTTGGTCGAGAGTGAGGTCAAGCGGCGGCGGTGGATGGGGTCAAGAACGGCGATCGAAGCATGTCTCAGTACGTGCTGCGCAGCCTGATCCGCAAGTAGGCAGCCGGTGCGCTCGTAGGCGCAAGGGGCCTGTGAGGGCCGCGTCCCCGGTCGACGGGGGCGCGGCCCTCCGCGTTCTCCGTCGTTCCTCCGGGCGTTGCCCGCACGTGACATCGTCAAAGCTCAGTCGGAACACAGGGTTCCCTCAGCGAACCGGCACAGACTTGCTACATGTCCGCCACCGCAGGGGCCCGAACCGGCCGAGTCCGCGTCCTGATCGTCGACGACGAGCCCGGTCTCACCGAGCTGCTCTCCGCCGCCGTCGCCGACGCGGGCTGGCGCCCCTACCCCGCGCCCGACGGACAGACCGCCCTCAGGCCGGCCCGCGGCTGTGCCCCGCACGCGGTGGTGCTCGACGGGATGCTGCCCGACCTCGACGGCCTCCAGGTGCTGCGCAGACTCCGCTACGAGATGCCGAGGCTGCCCGTCCTGATGCTCACCGCCCGCGACGCCGTCGAACACCGCATCGGCGGACTGGAGGCAGGCGCCGACGACTACGTCACCAAGCCCTTCTCCCTGGAGGAGGTCGTGCTGCGGCTGCGCGGACTGCTGCGCCGGGCCGGCAGCGAACAGCCCCCCGCCGACGACCCCGTACGCGTCCTCGGCGACCTGGTGCTGACCGGCGCGTCCCGCGAAGTGCAGCGGGCCGGCACCCCGATCCGGCTCACCGCCAAGGAGTTCGACCTGCTCAGCCTGCTCCTGGACCATCCGCGCCAGGTGCTCGGCAAGGCCCAGATCCTCGACCACGTCTGGAGCACCTCCTTCGACGGCGGCGGCAACCTCGTCGAGGTCTACATCTCCGGCCTGCGCCGCAAGATCGACCGGGGCCGGGCGCCGATGATCCACACCGTGCGCGGCATCGGATACGTCGTACGGCCCGTGGCGGACGGCAGATGACCGCCCGGCTGCGGAGCCGGTCGCTGCGCACGCGACTGCTCGTCCTCATCACCGCCGTCCTGGTCTGCGTGTGCGCCGCGATGGCCCTGACCACGGTGTTCGCCCAACGGGCCTATCTGCTGGGCAATCTGGACAACCGCGTGGGCGACGCGGTGGAGCGCAACGCGGGCGGCGCCTCCCTGCACCCGGAGCTGACCCGCGACCTGACCTTCCTCGACGAGGGCGGCCAGCCGGCCGGCATGCTCGCCGCCCGCTTCGACGCCAAGGGCGACATCCTCAGCGCGGCCGTGGTCGGCCACGACGCGCCCCCGCGCTCGCTCACCACCGCCCAGACCGCCGCCCTCAAGGGCATCGCCCCGGACGGCTCGACCCACACCCGCGCCGTCCCCGGCCTCGGCACCTACCGGGTCGCCGCCCTCGACGCGAGCGGCATCCGCGTCCTGACCGGCCTGCCCATGGACGACGTACTGGACACCATCAGCGGCCTGGTCGAGGTCGAGATCGCCGTCGCCGCGGTCGGCCTCACGGCCGCCGGCTGCCTCTGCGCGGTCGTGATACGACGGCAGCTGCGCCCCCTCGGCCGGGTCGCCGCCACCGCCGTCGAGGTCTCCCACGCGCCGCTCGGCCGGGGGCAGGTGACCGGCCTGACCCGGGTGCCCGACCGGGACACCGACCCCGGCAGCGAGGCCGGGCAGGTCGGCGCCGCCCTCAACCGGATGATCGACCACGTCGAGGCGTCCCTGGCGGAACGCCGGCGCAGCGAGGAACAGGTGCGCCGCAGCGAGGAGCGCATGCGGCGCTTCCTGGCCGACGCCAGCCACGAACTGCGCACCCCGCTCGCCTCGATCGCCGGGTACGCCGAGCTGATGAACCGCGGCACGGACCGCATCGAGCCGGATCTGGCCTGGCGCCGGGTCAACGCCGAGTCGGCCCGGATGCGCAGCCTGGTGGAGGACCTGCTGCTTTTGGCCCGCCTCGACGAGGGTCGCCCGCTGCAGACCGCGGAGGTGGACATGGCCGCGCTGGTCGCGGAGGCGGTGTGGGACGCGCGGGCGGCCGGGGCCGGTCATGTCTGGCAGCTGGAACTCGGTCTCGACGACGGCCCGGCGCTGGTGCCGGGCGACGAGGCCCGGCTGCACCAGGTGGTGGCCAACCTGCTGGCCAACGCCCGGGTGCACACGCCCGCGGGTACGACCGTGACCGCGACCGTCGAATCCACCGCCACCACCTGCGTGATCCGGGTCCGGGACGACGGCCCCGGCATCCCGCCGGCCCTCCTCCCGACGGTCTTCGAACGCTTCACCCGGGCCGACACCTCCCGCACCCGCGCCGGCGTGCTGGAAGGCGGCTCGGGCCTGGGCCTCGCCATCGCCTCGGCCATCACCACGGCCCACGGCGGCCGCATCGACGTACAGAGCATCCCGGGCCGCACGGAGTTCACCCTCGAACTCCCGGTCTCCGAACTCCCGCCGACCGGAACGGCGACGGTCGCCCGTACGGCGCCCGTATGAGCGGGGCCGCCGAAGTCCGCGGCGGTCAGAACCCGATGAGGGCGTCGAGGTCGATCTGTACCGGGAACGGCAGCTCTGTGACGAGCTTTCCCCGGTGGATCGGGTGCAGGGGGGCCGGGATGTATGACCGCGTGTCGGCGTTGAGCCAGTACTCGTGCACCGTCAGCTTGTGGTCCCGGTCGAGCTCGACGCGCCAGTAGCAGGGGACCTTGGCGACGGCGAACTGTGCGGGTTTGCTCACGCGGTCATCTTGGCGGGAGCCGGGGGAAACGACCTCGACGGCGAGGGTGAGGTGTGACGTCGGGATGCACTCCACCTCGAAGTAGTCAAGGTTCCGAGGGTCGAAGACGATGACGTCCGGCTTGACGACGTTCTGCTCGTCCACCATCACGCACTGCTCGCTCAGAACCCGATAGGGCTTTGGGCGGGCCGCCTTGAGGGCGTCGGCGACGCCGTCCCGTACGTCGTTGTGCCAGAACCTGGGCTGCCCTTCAACCACGATCCACCCGTCCACGAGTTCCCAGTCGAAGGGCAGCTCCAGATTTTTGACCTGGTCGAATGTCCAGCCGTCAGCAGGCGGGAACATCCAGTTGTCCTCGTTGGCCGGTCCCTGCTGGCGTGTCGTCATCACCGCTCCCATGGGCGAGAGTGTGGACGCTGTTACGCGTCGTGATCCTCTGTACGAAGGTATCGCCACCCGAAGCAGTGAAGCCATGCCGCGCCGTTTACACCCGCCTCAGTCCGCGCTAGTTTCACAGGAGAGTGGGGTGGGAGCGCTCCCATATCGCCCCGGCGGACCGGAACCCGCCGGGGCGGTGGGCCCGCTTCCGCCCCGCGTTCGCCTCCATGGCCCGCGCACGGCCGTTCACCCCGCACAGAGGTAGGGCGACGGGGGGGACAGCGCGACCGGCCTGCCGTGTCGGGTCGGCTGACGTACGCGATCCGCTCTGGGCGGACCCGGTGTCGGTGCACACCGGGTCCGCGAGCCGGGCAGGCGAGGGGGGTGGGTGGCCTGTCCGGGTGGGGGTTGCTCGTGGTGCCGCTTGCGCGCTTGCCGTGCGGCTTGTGTCGACGCCGTGACGGGCGACAACGTTGTCTCATGGTCTGTACATGACTCTACCGTTCCAACCGACAACGATGTCAACCCACTTGGGGTCACCCGACCGGGTGAAACGGGACCGTGCCGTCCGAGGCGATCGCGGTCTTCCGTGGTACCGGTGGCGCACGTTACTGTCCCTGCGGCTTGTGCGACCCGTGGTGCGCGACCCGTCCGGAGGAGGAAGGGCCGCGTCATGCGTTTCCGACCCATGTCCCTGCTGCTGGCCGCACTGCTCGCGGCCGCCGGTGCCCCCGCCGTCGCGGCACCCGCCGTCGCACCACCCGAACTGGTCAAGGACCCCACGGCGTACGTCGATCCGCTGATCGGCAGCAGGAACGGCGGCAACACCTTCCCGGGCGCCGTCGTGCCGTTCGGCATGCTCTCCTGGAGCCCGGAGAACACGAGGGGCGACGCGACGAGAACGGCCGCACCGGGCGGCTACCAGTACGACGCCACCCGCATCCGCGGCTTCAGCCTGACCCACATGTCCGGCACCGGCTGCGCGGGCGGCAGCGGCGACATCCCGTTCTTCCCGTACGCGGGTGAGGTCACCTCGTCCCCGGCGAGCGACACCAAGGACGCCGTCTACGCCTCGGACTTCAGCCACGCCGACGAGACCGCCGAGCCCGGTCACTACAAGGTGGGCCTCGCCTCCGGCGTCACCGCCGACCTCGCCGCGACCACCCGCACCGGCTCGGCCCGCTTCGCCTACCCGGCGGGGAAGGCCGCCTCCCTGCTGATCCGCACCGCCAACTCCGAGGTGGGCTCGGCCGATTCGACGGTCGCCATCGACCCGGACACCCGTACCGTCTCCGGTTCGGTCACCTCCGGCGACTTCTGCGGCTACCTCGACCCCGAGGGGCAACGCTCCTACTACACGCTCTACTTCACCGCCCACTTCGACCGCGCCTTCACCGCCACCGGCACCTGGCAGGACGACCGGCTCAGCCCGGGCTCGACGACCGCGTCCGGCGGCACCGGCGGCTTCTCGGCGAACGGCGGCCGGCCCGTCGCCGGCAAGGGGGCCGGCGGCTACGTCCAGTTCGCGCCCGGCACCGGACCGGTGAACGTCGAGGTCGGCATCTCGTACGTCGGCCGGGCCGCCGCCGAGGCGAACCTGCGGGCGGAGAACCCGCCGCGGCGCTCCTTCGACGCCGTCCGCGACGCGGCCCACCGCGCCTGGCGCGACCGGCTGGACGCCATCCGCGTCGGCGGCGGCACGGACGCCGATCGCACCACCTTCTACACGGCCCTGTACCACTCCGTCCTCCACCCGAACGTCATCAGCGACGCGGACGGCCGCTACCGGGGCAGCGACGGCACGGTGCACCGGGTCGCCCACGGCCACCGGGCGCAGTACGGCACCTTCTCCGGCTGGGACGTCTACCGCGACCAGGTCCAGCTGCTCACCCTCCTGGACCCGCGCACCGGCTCGGACGTCGCCCAGTCGCTCTACGAACTCGCCCGGCAGAACGGCGGGGTCTGGGACCGCTGGCTGCACGGCGCGAGCGGCACCCACGTCATGAACGGCGACCCGGCGCCGACCGCCCTCGCCGGCATCCGCGCCTTCGGCGGCACCGGCTTCGACCTGAAGGGCGCGCTGGACTCGCTGGTGAAGGCGGCGACCGTACCGACCGCCCAGGACCTGTCCCCGGCCGGCAAACCGGTGCTGTCGGCCGGCCAGCGCCCGTCTCTCGACAAGTACCTGGCCCACCACTACATGCCGTCCGTGTCGAACGCCTGGGGCGGCGCCGCCGAGACCCTGGAGATGGCCACGGCCGACTACTCCCTCTCCCGACTCGCCGCGGCGGCGGGTGAGAAGGAGACGGCGGCCGTCTTCGCCGACCGCTCCCAGTGGTGGCAGAACAACTTCGACGTCGCCGCCGACCCTCCCCCAGTCTCGAACCCGCTCGACCGGGGGGACCCCCATGGCGGCTACATCGCCAACCGCAAGGCCGACGGCAGCTGGGTCACCGGCTTCACCCCGGCCACCGGCAACGGGTTCGTGGAGGGCACCGCCGCCCAGTACACCTGGATGGTCCCGCACGACCCGGCCGGACTCTTCGCCGCGATGGGCGGCACCGACAAGGCCCTCGCCCGCCTCGACGCCTTCTTCCACAACGGCGACGGCAGCTGGGCCTTCACCGGCAGCGGCGGCGACAAGTCCGAGCTCGACAACGAACCCTCGCTCAACGTGCCCTACCTGTACGACTACGCCGGTGCCCCCTACCGGACGCAGGAGACCGTCCGCGCGGCGATGACACGGCTGTGGTCGACCCAGCCCGGCGGCATCCCCGGCAACGACGACCTCGGAGCGATGTCCTCCTGGTACGTCTTCTCGGCACTCGGCATGTACCCGCAGGTCCCCTCCCGTGCCGAACTCGTCCTCGCCTCACCCCTGTTCGAGCGCGTGGAGATCGACCGCCCGGACGGCAACGACATCTCGATCCACGCGACGGGAGCGGCGGCCGGCGCCCCGTACATCCAGTCCCTGAAGGTCGACGGCCGCACCGGCGGCCGCTCCTGGCTCCCCGCGAGCTTCGTGCGCGACGGCGGCCGCCTCGACTACACCCTCGCCGCGACCCCGAACCGCGCCTGGGGCACGAGCACCCCGCCCCCCTCCTTCCGTCAGGGCGAGCAGCCGTACCAGGTCGGCGTCGGGCCGACGACCGCGACGATCGCCCCCGGCGACAGCGCGACGCTCACCGTCCGCGCCCTGTCCCTGTCCGGCGGCAGCGGCCCCGAGGTGCGCTTCCGCGTCGAGACACCGGACGGCGTGTCGGCCACCCCGGCGGAGGGGACGGTCACCGGCGGCTCCCGGCGGATCGCTCTCGCCACCACCGCGGGCACCCCGCAGGGCTACTACGACGCGAAGGTCACCGTCACCTCGGCCGGCTCCTCCTACGTCCAGCCGTTCGCCCTCACCGTCGCCGCACCCGGCACCCTCCTCGCGGCCTACTCCAACACCGGCGTCTCGGACGACTTGGGCGACCACGACGAGGCCGACTTCGACGGCGGCGGCTGGAGCTACTCCCGCCAGGCCCTCGCGGCGGCCGGCCTCACGCCGGGCGCCCAGGGGACGGTCGACGGCCTCACCTACACCTGGCCGAACGCCCCCGCGGGCGGCCCCGACAACGCGACAGCCACCGCCCAGACCATCGAACTCCCCACCCCGGCGACCAGGTTGTCCTTCCTCGGCAGCGCCTCCAACGGCAACCAGTCCGCCCGGGCGACCGTCACCTACACCGACGGCACCACCGGCACCGTCGACCTCTCCTTCACCGACTGGACCATCGGCGGCGGAGGCGGCGCCGTCCGGTACGGCAACGAGATCGTGGCGACGACCGCGTACCGCAACATGGCCGGCGCGGACAGGGACCCGGTAGCGACCCACGTCTTCGCGACCAGGCCCTTCACCGCGCCGGACGGCAGGACCATCAGGGCCGTCCGGCTGCCCGGCAACAGTGACCTGCACGTGTTCACCCTCGCCACCGGCTGACCGCTGAACGAAAGAGGGGGGCGGACCCGAACGGGCTCGCCCCCCTCTCCGTGCCGCTGTCTCAGGCCAGCAACTCCACCTCCGCCAGGGTGGATTCGCCGTCCAGCACGAGCCGGTAGTGGGCATATGTCCCGGGCTTCTGGACGGTGAAGGCCCGGGTCTGGAGGTCCCAGCCGAAGGATTCCGCCGAACGGTGGTCCACGGTCTGCCAGGTCCTGCCGTCCGTGGAGGCCTGGAGGGTCCAGCCGGCCGGGGCCTTCGTGTGGTCCGACGGCGAGGTGAGGGTGTACTGGATGCCCTTGACTGGCCGGGTCACCGGCAGGTCCACCGACGTCACCGCCTCCTCGGTCGCCGAGGTGTTGTCGAACAGGGAGCCGTCGGCCTTCAGGACGTCCGCGCGCGGGACAGGGACCTTGTCGCCCTTGGTGATGGAGACCGGGGCTGCGTCCTTGCCGGTGCCCCAGGCCGACGGCTTCGGGCCCATCGTGAAGTCGATGACGCCGCCCTTGGAGAGGAGGGAGTGGGGGAGCGAAGTCGACGTCCAAGTCCGGCCGTCGACGCGGACGCCCTGGACGTAGACGTTCTGCGCGCTGTTCTGCGGGGCCTTGATCACCAGGTCGTGACCGTTCTCCAGGTGGACCGTCGCCTTCTTGAACAGCGGCGAGCCGATCGTGTAGTCGCCGCTGCCCATCACCAGCGGGTAGAAGCCGAGGGCCGAGAAGAGGTACCAGGCCGACTGCTCGCCGTTGTCCTCGTCGCCGTGGTAGCCCTGGCCGATCTCGCTGCCGAGGTAGAGCCTGGAGAGCGCCTCACGGACGTAGGCCTGCGCCTTCCAGGGCTCGCCGGCCGCGTCGTACATGTAGATGACGTGGTGGGCGACCTGGTTGGAGTGGCCGTACATGCCCATCCGGACGTCCCGGGCCTCGGTCATCTCGTGGATGACCCCGCCGTAGGAGCCGACGAAGTCGGGGGAGGCCGTCTCGGGCGTCGCGAAGAACTCGTCGAGCTTGTCGGCGAGTCCGGACCGGCCGCCGTACAGGTTGGCGAGGCCCCGGCTGTCCTGCGGGGCGGTGAAGGCGTAACCCCAGCCGTTGGTCTCGGTGTAGTCGTAGCCCCACACGCGCGGGTCGTACGACGCCGAGTCCACCCGCCAGTCGCCCTGGGCGTCCTTGCCCTGGAAGAATCCGGCCTTGGAGTCGAAGAGGTTCACGTAGTCCTGGGCGCGGTTGAGGAAGTAGTCCGACTCCTCCTTGTAGCGCTTCTCGCCCGTCTTCTCGTAGAGCGCCTTGCCCATCTCGGCGATGCCGTAGTCGTTGACGTACCCCTCCATCGCCCAGGACAGGCCCTCGCGTGTGTCGTCGCTGGTGTAGCCGAGGAAGGGGGAGGTGGACATGCCCTTGCGGCCGACGCCCGAGGAGGGCGGTACGACGGTCGCGTTCTTCAGGGCCGCCTCGTACGCCGCCTTCGCGTCGAACCGCACGCCCTTCACGTAGGCGTCCGCGAACGCCACGTCCGAGGAGGTGCCGGTCATCAGGTCGGCGTACCCGGGGGAGGACCAGCGCGAGGTCCAGCCGCCGTCCTTGTACTGCTGGACGAACCCGTCGACCATCTCGCCCGCCTGAGCAGGCGTCAGCAGGCTGTAGGCCGGCCAGGTCGTGCGGTACGTGTCCCAGAAGCCGTTGTTGACGTACACCTTGCCGTCCACGATCTTCGCGCCGGTGTGCGTCGGGGTGTCCTGGCTCGTCATCGGCGAGAAGGGGGAAGCGTACTGGTACTTCGAACCGACCTTCTCGAAACCGGAGTTGGGGTACAGGTACAGCCGGTACATGCTGGAGTAGAGCGTGGTCAGCTGGTCGGCCGTGGCGCCCTCCACCTCCACCTTGCCGAGCAGCCTGTCCCAGACCTTCCGGGCCTGCGCCTTGACCGTGTCGAAGGAGGTGCCGTCCGGGATCTCCTGGCGCAGGTTGTCCTTGGCCTGGTCGACGCTGATGAGGGAGGTGGCCAGGCGGAGCGTGACGGTGTGGTCGGAGCCCGCGTCGAAGCGCAGGTAGCCCTTGACCCCGCCGGAGTCGCCGCCCGTCACCGGCTTGTCGAAGACGCCGTAGACGAAGAGGCGGGTGGCGCCCGTCGACAGGCCCGACTTGACGTCGGAGTAGCCGGTGACGATCCCGTGCTCCTTGTCCAGGGTCAGGCCCGCCTGCTCGGTGACGTTGTCGAAGACCACGCTCGCGTCGTCCCCCGGGTAGGTGAAGCGCAGCGCGGCCGCGTGGTCGGTGGGCGTTATCTCCGCCTTGAGGCCGTTCTCGAACCTGACCCCGTAGTAGTACGGCCGCGCGGTCTCGTTCTCGTGCCGGAAGGCCAGTTCGCGGGCCTCCCGGCCGGTGTCCGGGGTGCCGGGAGCGACGGACGGCATCACCTGGAAGGTCTGCCGGTCGCCCATCCAGGGGCTCGGCTCGTGGCTCGCGCTGAACGCCTGGATGGTCGGCAGGTTGTCGTCGTTGTTCGCGTGCGCGTACTCGTACAGCCAGCTCTCCGAGGACGCGTTGGTCACCGGCGTCCAGAAGTTGAAGCCGTGCGGCAGTGCGGTCGCCGGGAAGTTGTTGCCGCGGGAGAAGCTGCCGCTGGAGTTGGTGCCCCGGGTGGTCAGCGCGTAGTCGGACAGGTGCGCCTTCGGCTTCTCGGGGGCCACCGGTTTCAGGGACACGTCGTCGATCCAGCCGCGGAACTTCGCCGGCCCGGCGGGGGAGTCGTAGCCCACCAGGATCCGGTCGACCGTCTTGCCGGCCGCGACCGAACCGATCACCGACGAGATGTCGTTCCACTGGTTGACGTACAGCGCCTTCGACGCGCCCTGCCCGCGCGGCGACAGTGCGAACCCGTGCTGGTCGACGGCCCCGAGGCCGCTCAGGTAGGTGCCGTCCGTGAAGGCCAGGTCAACCGCCACGTTGGTGGCATCGTAGTCGAGGTCGCCGTCGGCCATCGAGGGGAAGATCCGGTACGCCAGCCGTGTGTCCCGGCCGACCTTCACGTTCACGTCGAAGACCTTGTTGTACGAGTACGCCCGGCCGGTCGCCGTGTGCCGTCCGGCATAGCGCAGCGCGTGCGTTCCGGTGAACCCGGCCCGCGCCTTCGCCGTCGGCGAGCCGGTCGGGCCCTTGTCGACCAGCGAGAGCATGTCCTGGGGCACCGGCCCGCCGCTGCCGCCCGTGGAGAACTGGAGGTCGGCGATCTGGAGGATGTCGGGGGCGCCGTTGTTCTTCGTGACGTCGAGCCGGAAGTGCTGGTACTCGGCCGGTGCGGAGAGGTCGTACGACTTGGTCTGGAACCGCTCCGTGAAGGCCTCGCCGCTGCGGGTGTCGACGGTCTTCCAGTCCTTGCCGTCCGTCGAGCCCTGGAGGGTCCAGTCCGCGGGGTCGCGTTCGGCGTAGTCGTTCGCCGAGGTGAGGGCGTAGGTCACCAGCTTGATGGGCTTGTCGAAGTCGAACTCGACCCAGCCGGTGGGCTCGAAGGTGAGCCACTTGGTGCCGGACTCCCCGTCGACGAGGTTCTCCTTGACCTCGCCCGCGCCGGTGTTCTCGCCGCTCGCCCGCACGTCGGTCACGTGGTCGGTGACATTGCCGGGGATGCCGGTGCTGTAGCCGCCGTCCACCCCGGAGGCGCGCGGGGCGCCGCTCGGGCCGGTGTCCACGGTGTCGGTCCAGTCCGGTGACGGATCGCCGGACTCGAACGAGGACGAGAACTGCGTCGCGGCGGCCGGTGCCTTCGCCGGCAGCGCCACCGCGGCTCCCTGGGAGCCCAGGGTCATGACTACGGCGGCCGCGATCACGACCGCCGTACCCGATCCGTGCCCTGTTCTTCGCTGCGTTCTCCGCTGCATCAACGGGTACCCTCCCTGCCACATGAGACAACGTTGTCAGCTGCGTGGCGCAGGAACCAGTAGGTAGTCAAGTGGCCCGTGATGTCAAGGGTGTTGGGTGCGGCATTCAGGGGTGTATGTCGGCTCTTTTTCTGGCAAGGCGTACAGAGATCGCTCATATTTCCGACAGGTCTCAACTAGGAAAAGACCCATGGCCAACCTTGCATTCGATCTTGCCCCGCTGGCGGGAAGTGGACTATACCTGTCGGCGTTTCCCGCACGACTTCCCGCACGACTTCCTGCACGACCCAGCACTACCCGACCGCGGTGCCGGGGAGGATCCGGTTCACCGCCTGAGTCCTGGAGAAGGCGAGGACTTGAGCATGGGATCCACCTCCGCAGCGAACCCCGGTTCCGAGGGTGTCGGCCGCCGTGATCTGATCAGGCGCTCGGCCGCACTCGGCCTGATTTCCGTCCCTGCCGTCGGATTCCTCTCCGCCTGCGCCAGCAGTGGCGGCGGCGGCCAGTCCAAGGACAAGGCCGGCAAGAAGACGGCCAAGAACCCGCTCGGTGTCAACGACACCGCGCAGATGGAATTCGTCCTCTTCGACGGCGGTTTCGGCAAGGAGTACGCCGAGGACGCCGTGAAGATCTACGAGAAGGACTTCCCGAAGGCCAAGGTCAAGTTCTCCGCCACCCAGAAGATCCAGTCCACCCTCCAGCCGCGCTTCAACCAGGGCACCCCGCCGGACCTCATCGACAACTCCGGCGCCGAGCAGATGGACATGGGCGTACTCGTCGGCAAGAACCAGCTGGCCGACCTCACCCCGCTCCTCGACGCCCCGTCGTACGACGACCCGAACAAGAAGGTCCGCGACACGCTGCGCCCCGGCATCGTCGAGATGGGCCAGTTCGACGGCGACCCGGTCTGGATCATGTACTACGCCTACACGGTCTACGGCGTCTGGTACTCGCAGAAGGCCCTGGACTCGCTCGACGCGGAGTACCCGCAGACCTGGGACCAGATGATCGCCGTCTGCGAGAAGGCCAAGAAGAAGGGCATGGCCGGCTGGACCTACGCCGGCAAGTACCCCTACTACATCCCCTTCTCGCTCTACCCGATGATCGGCAAGGTCGGCGGCGTCGAAGTCCTGAACGCGATCGACAACCTGGAGCCGAACGCCTGGAAGCACCCGGCCGTCAAGGCGTGCTTCGAGGCCTACTACGAGCTCTACAAGAAGGGTTACATCCTCAAGGGCACTCCCGGACTCGACCACATCCAGTCGCAGACCGCCTGGGCGCAGAGCAAGGCCCTGTTCATCCCGAACGGCTCCTGGGTGGAGAACGAGTCGGCGAACGTCATCCCCTCCGACTTCAACCTCGCCGTCTCCGCGCCCACCGGCATCGACAAGAACGACAAGATGCCGTTCGGCACCATCTGGGCCTCCGGCGGCGAGCCCTTCATCGTCCCGGCCAAGGCCGCCAACGCCCAGGGTGGCATGGAACAGCTGCGCATCATGCTCAGCGAGGCGTCCTCGAAGAACTTCACGACGAAGGTGAAGTCGCTGACCGCGTACAACGGCGGCACCGACGGCATCTCCCTCACCCCGGGCCTCACCTCCGGCGTGGCGGCGCTGAAGCTGGCCGGGTCCAACGTGGTCAACCCGCGGCTCCAGGACTGGTACGTGCAGCTCCAGAAGGAGAAGATCGGGGTCGCCGGCCTCGGCGAGATGATGGCCGGCCGGCTCACCCCGGCGGAGGCCGTCAAGAAGATCCAGGGCTTCGCCGACGAGGCCGCCAAGGACACCTCGATCAAGCACTACAAGCACCAGTAACCAGAAACCGTCTCGGCACCGGAGTGGCGATGCAGCACGGCAAGTACCGGTTCATCGTGGGGTTTCTCGCGTTGCCCCTCGGACTGTACGCGCTCTTCGTGGTGTGGCCGTTCATCCAGTCCATCTACTACTCGTTCACGGACTGGACCGGCCTGAGCCCCGAATTCAAGATGGTCGGCCTGGACAATTACCGGAGGATGCTGCACGACGACGTCTTCTGGAAGTCCTTGCAGCACAGCTTGATGTTCGCGGTCGTGCTGCCGCTGGTGACGATCAGCCTGGCGCTGTTCTTCGCCTTCATGATCAACGTGGGCGGCCGGAGAAGGAGGGGCGGACCGGTCATCTCCGGGGTCCGGGGCTCCTCCTTCTACAAGATCGTCTACTTCTTTCCGCAGGTGCTGTCCATCGCGATCGTCTCGCTGCTGTTCGCCTTCGCCTACAACCCCGACAGCGGTGCCATCAATTCACTGCTCCGCGGGATTGGTCTGGACAATATCCAGCCGCTCTGGCTGGGGGACCCGAGCCTCGCCCTGTGGTGCGTGATGGCCGTCCTGGTCTGGTCCACGGTCGGATTCTTCGTGGTCCTCTTCTCGGCGGGCATGGCGTCCATCCCCATGGACCTCTACGAGGCCGCCCTGCTCGACGGCGCCGGCCGCGCCACCACCTTCTTCCGCATCACCCTGCCGCTGCTGTGGGACACCGTGCAGTCCGGCTGGGTCTACATGGGCATCCTCGCGCTCGGCGCCGAGTCGTTCGCAGTCGTACAGATCATGACGACCGGACCGGGCGGCCCCGACTACTCGACGACCGTGCTGGTCCTGTACGTGTACCAGAAGGCGTTCCGGGACGGTCAGGCCGCCTACGCCACCACCATCGGCGTCGCCCTGCTGGTCGTCACGCTCGCCTTCGCGGCGGTCGTGATGCGGCTGGGCCGTCGCGAGCGGCTGGAGTACTGAAGCGATGACGACGACCGAGACCGACGTCACTGTCACCGAGACCGAGCCCCCCGCGCCCGGGCAGCCCCGGCGGAAGCGCGAGGGCGGGGTCCTCAACGTCTTCTCCCACGGCATCCTGGTCATCTGGGCGGTGATGGTGGTCACGCCGCTGCTGTGGGCGGTGATGACGTCCTTCAAGGACGACCGGTCCATCTTCACCTCGCCGTGGGCGCTCCCGGACCGGCTGCACTTCGAGAACTGGGCGCGGGCCTGGACCGACGCCAACATGAGCGACTACTTCCTGAACACCGTCCTGGTGGTCGGCGGCTCGCTCATCGGCACCCTGGTCCTCGGCTCGATGGCCGCCTACGTCCTGGCCCGCTTCGACTTCCCGGGCAACCGCTTCATCTACTACCTCTTCATCGGCGGCATGAGCTTCCCGATCATGCTCGCGCTGGTCCCGCTGTTCTACGTCGTCAACAACCTGGGCCTGCTGAACACGATCCACGGCCTGATCCTGGTCTACATCGCGTACTCGCTGCCGTTCACGGTCTTCTTCCTCACGGCGTTCTTCCGCACGCTGCCCACCTCCGTGGCCGAGGCGGCCTTCGTCGACGGCGCCTCGCACACCCGCACCTTCTTCCAGATCATGCTGCCGATGGCGAAGCCCGGCCTGATCAGCGTCGGGATCTTCAACTTCCTCGGCCAGTGGAACCAGTACATGCTCCCGACGGTCCTCAACACGGACCCCGACAAGCACGTCCTCACCCAGGGCCTGGTCCAGCTGGCGGTCAGCCAGGGCTACAAGGGCGACTGGTCGGGCCTCTTCGCCGGCCTGGTGATGGCGATGCTCCCTGTCCTGGCGGCGTACATCGTCTTCCAGCGCCAGGTGGTGGCGGGCCTGACGGCGGGCGCTCTGAAGTAATCCGAACGTTCGCAACCCGAAAGAGGGCGCCCTTGTATCGGGCGCTCACGACCGCGCCCCAAAGGGGCGCGGGGCTGTGTTCACCATGCGGCTCCGCCGCGTGGGCGCGACCAGCCACAACGGTGCCGCACTCGCACTCCGCGCGCCCTTCGACCTGCCGACCAGTGGCCTAGACATGTCCATCGCATGTCCCGCGGGCAACCTCCGAACCGCCAACGATTTCTGTCAAGGACTTGACGGCGGTAACCCGTTCAGCAGAGCTTGGAGTTCATAACTTGTAAGTGACCCGGTCTCAGTGAGGTGATCTGGGTCACGTTGGCGGCGCCGTGGCCGCCTCCGATGGCGGGAGTGAATGGGTCGATGGAGACTCCGGGGTCGCAGTCGTCGCTGCACCGAGCCAATCTGGAACGTGTCGTACGGGCCGTACGTCTGGCCGGATCGCTCACGCAGGCGGAGATCGCGCGTACGACCGGCCTGTCCGCCGCAACGGTCTCCAACATCGTGCGCGAGCTCAAGGACGGCGGAACCGTCGAGGTCACGCCCACGTCGGCCGGCGGCCGCAGGGCCCGCAGCGTGAGTCTGAGCGGTGACGCCGGCATTGTCATCGGCGTCGACTTCGGCCACACCCACCTGCGCGTCGCGATCGGGAACCTGGCCCACCAGGTGCTGGCCGAGGAGTCCGAGCCCCTCGACGTGGACGCGTCGTCCAGCCAGGGCTTCGACCGGGCGGAAGAGCTGGTCAACCGCCTGATCGCGGCGACCGGCGTGGACCGTTCGAAGATCGCCGGGGTGGGTGTCGGCGTCCCCGGCCCGATCGACGTCGAGTCCGGCACCCTCGGCTCCAGTGCCATCCTGCCCGGCTGGATCGGCGCGAGACCCGCCGAGGAGCTCCGGCTCCGCCTCGGCGTCCCCGTGCACGTCGACAACGACGCCAACCTGGGCGCCCTCGGCGAGCTGGTCTGGGGCAGCGGCAAGGGCGTCCGCGATCTCGCGTACATCAAGGTCGCGAGCGGTGTCGGTGCCGGCCTGGTGATCAACGGGAAGATCTACCGGGGCCCCGGCGGCACGGCCGGCGAAATAGGACATATTACACTCGACGAGTCCGGCCCGGTCTGCCGCTGCGGCAACCGCGGCTGCCTGGAGACCTTCGCGGCGGCCCGCTACGTGCTGCCACTGCTCCAGCCCGGTCATGGCCCCGACCTGACCATGGAGGGCGTCGTACGGCTGGCCCGGGACGGCGACCCGGGCTGCCGTCGTGTGATCGGCGACGTCGGCCGTCACATCGGCAGCGGAGTGGCCAATCTCTGCAACCTGCTGAACCCGAGCCGGGTGGTCCTCGGCGGCGACCTCGCCGAGGCCGGAGAGCTGGTCCTGGGGCCCATCAGGGAGTCCGTGGGGCGCTACGCGATCCCCAGTGCCGCACGCCAGCTCTCGGTGCTTCCGGGCGCCCTCGGCGGCCGCGCGGAGGTGCTCGGAGCGCTCGCTCTCGCGCTCAGCGAGATGGGCGATTCGACCCTTCTGGACGGCTCTGTGCCTGCCGTGGCACCTGTCTTCACTTAGAGAACGCATGGCGCCGTTGCCATCTCGTTAAGTATTTACTTCTTGACGTCGAACTTGCGGCCGAGTTGACTTCGAGCCACCTCGGCCGCAGCGTTGCGGCCCTGTCAGGGAGGCACCCCCAAATGAACGCAACGATGCGTAGAGTCGTGATCGGCACCGCCGCGGTTTCCATGGCGCTGTCCGTCGCCGCCTGTGGCAAGGCCGGCGACGACAAGAAGAGCGACTCGAGCAGCAGCAGCTCCTCCGGTGGCAAGACCATCGGCCTGCTGCTCCCCGACAGCGTGACCGCGCGCTACGAGAAGTTCGACCACCCGTACTTCGAGGCCCAGGTCAAGAAGCTGTGTGCCGACTGCACGGTCGACTACGCGAACGCCGCCGGTGACGCCGCCAAGCAGGCCCAGCAGGTCAGCACCATGGTGACCAAGGGTGTCAAGGTCATCGTGATCTCGGCCCAGGACTCCGCTGCCATCAAGTCCTCCATCGACGCCGCCGTGGCCAAGGGCGTCAAGGTCGTCGCGTACGACCGCCTCGCCCAGGGCAAGGTCTCGGCCTACGTCTCCTTCGACAACGTCAAGGTCGGCGAGCTCCAGGGCCAGGCCCTGCTCGACGCCCTCGGCTCCAAGGCGACCCCCAAGTCCAAGATCGTCATGATCAACGGTGACGACGCCGACCCGAACGCCGGCCAGTTCAAGCAGGGTGCGCACAAGGCCCTCGACGGCAAGGTCGACATCGCCTACGAGCAGTCCGGCCTGTGGAAGGACACCGTCGCCGCGCAGAAGGTGAAGGCGGCCATCACGCAGCTCGGTGCCAAGAACATCGCGGGCGTCTACTCCGCCAACGACGGCATGGCCGGTGGCATCGCCAACAGCCTCAAGGGCGCCGGCATCAGCGGCATCCCGCTGACCGGTCAGGACGCGGAGCTCGCGGGCATCCAGCGCATCGTCGCCGGCACCCAGTCCTCCACCGTCTACAAGGCGTTCAAGCCGGAGGCCGACGCCGCCGCCACCATCGCCGTGGACCTGCTGCAGGGCAAGAGCATCGACTCGCTCGCCACCAGCACGCAGACCAGCGGCTCCGGTGACAAGGTGCCCTCGCAGCTGCTGACCCCGGTGTCGGTCACCAAGGCCAACATCAAGGACACGGTGATCAAGGACGGTCTGTACACCGTCTCCGACATCTGCACCGGCGAGTTCGCCAAGGCCTGCAAGGCCGCCGGCCTTCAGTAGTCCCGCCCCGGAGCCGCAAGGCTCCGGCCGCCAGCGCCCGGGTGGTCGCAGTACGACACCCGGGCCCCGGCCGCCCGGCGCGCCGGCCCTTCCGCAAGGTGCCACGGCCGTCCGGCGGTCTCGCGAAACCCCTCCGACGCCCGCTCCGGCCTTCAGACCCCGCTGCCGGAGCGGGCGTCGGACGGACCCGTTGCCAAGCGCAGCGGATTCGCGCATGTTCATCTTGTAAACCGCGTGCGTACCCCGGTGACAGTCCGAGGTACCGCACGACCCTCCGCGCCTGATCACCAAGCGCGGCATCCCCGCCGGTCAGGCGGCGAAGGAGATGGTTCACGTGTCCGCTACGCCCGTGCTGGCGTTGCGCGGAGTCTCCAAGCGATTCGGTGCGGTCCAGGCACTCACCGATGTCGATCTGGAGGTCCACGCCGGAGAAGTGGTCGCCCTGGTGGGCGACAACGGCGCAGGAAAGTCGACCCTGGTCAAGACGATCGCGGGTGTGCACCCCATCGATGAGGGCGTCATCGAATGGGAGGGCAACTCGGTCAGCATCAACAAGCCGCACGACGCCCAGGGGCTGGGTGTCGCGACGGTCTACCAGGACCTCGCGCTCTGCGACAACCTCGACGTGGTGGGGAACCTCTTCCTCGGCCGTGAGCTGCTGCACCGCGGCGTCATCGACGAGGTGACGATGGAGAAGCAGGCCCGCGAGCTGCTGAGCACGCTCTCCATCCGCATCCCGAGCGTGCGCATCCCGATCGCCAGCCTCTCCGGCGGTCAGCGCCAGGTCGTGGCCATCGCCCGCGCCCTGATCGGCGACCCGAAGGTCGTCATCCTCGACGAGCCCACCGCCGCCCTCGGTGTCGAGCAGACCGCGCAGGTCCTCGACCTGGTGGAGCGGCTGCGCGAGCGCAACCTCGCCGTCATCCTGATCAGCCACAACATGGCCGACGTGAAGGCGGTCGCGGACACCGTCGCCGTGCTGCGGCTGGGCAGGAACAACGGTTTCTTCCCCGTGAAGAGCACCAGCCAGGAAGAGATCATCGCCGCGATCACGGGTGCCACGGACAACGCCGTGACCCGTCGTTCCGAGCGACGCACCACGGAGGCGGCAAAGTGAGCGAGACGTCGAACAAGACCGTGAAGGGCGACGAGTCGCCCGAGCTCGGCAAGACCGAGGCCGCGGCTCCCACCACGGTCGCCCCCGCCGACGACCCCACGGCCGCTCCGGTCACCGTCGTCGACCCGCGCCTGCTGGTGCGTGAAGAGGGCTTCAAGGGCTACCTCACGGAGTTCACCCGCCGGGTCAAGGGCGGCGAGCTGGGCTCCCTGCCGGTGGTCCTCGGCCTGATCATCATCTGGACCATCTTCCAGGTGAAGAACAGCCTGTTCCTCAGCGCGGACAACCTCTCCAACATCAGCTACTTCCTCTCGGCCACCGGCATGCTCGCCATCGGCCTGGTGTTCGTGCTGCTGCTCGGCGAGATCGACCTGTCCGTCGGTTCGGTGAGCGGTCTGGCCTCCACCGTCTTCGCGGTGTTCGTGGTCAACCACGGGATGAACCAGTGGCTGGCCCTGATCCTCACGATCGTCACGGGCATCGGCATCGGTGCGCTGCACGGCTGGTTCTTCGCCAAGATCGGCGTACCCGCGTTCGTGGTCACCCTGGCCGGCTTCCTGGGCTGGAACGGCCTGATGCTGTGGCTGCTGGGCGACAGCGGCACGATCAACATCCCGGCCGACAGCGGCCCGGTCAAGCTCCTGGGCCAGAGCTCCTTCTTCATGGACCAGGCCATCATCGGCGCCTACCTGCTGGCCGGCCTCGGGGTCGTCCTCTCCGGTGTGGGCCAGTTCAACGAGCAGCGCCGGCGCCGTGCGGCGGGTGTGCCGTTCCGGCCCACCAGCGAGATCCTGATCCGTGTCGGCCTGCTCGCGATCGCGTCCTTCGCGGCGGCGGCCGTGCTGAACAACGCGGCCGGTGTCTCCAACGCGCTGGTGATCTTCCTCGCGTCGCTGGTCATCGTCGACTTCGTGCTGCGCCGTACCACGTACGGCCGTAAGGTCTTCGCGGTCGGCGGCGGCATCGAGGCGGCCCGCCGTGCGGGTATCAGCGTGCCGATGGTCCGGATCACCGTGTTCGCGATCTCCGGTGGCTTCGCGGCGATCGGCGGCATGTTCTTCGCCGGCCAGACCGCGAGCGCCACGCTCAACGCCGGTGGCGGCAACACGCTGATGCTCGCCATCGCGGCGGCCGTCATCGGTGGTACGTCGCTGTTCGGCGGCCGCGGTACGGTCTGGTCGGCCCTCCTGGGCATGCTGGTCATCCAGTCCATCCAGACCGGTCTCGACCTGCTGAACATGAACACGTCGATCCAGTACATGATCACCGGTGGTGTTCTGCTGGGTGCGGTCGTCATCGACTCCGTCTCCCGCAAGAGCCAGAAGGCGGCGGGGCGCGGCTGACGCCGAGCGCCGTAGGGGGTGCGGTGCGTCTGCGGCTGACCCGCCGTCGTGGCTGGTCGCGCAGTTCCTCCCCCAGCCTTCGGCTGGGGGGACCCCCAGCGCCCCCAGGTATCTGACTGTGCCCGGCACTTCCAAGGTGCCGGGCACAGTCGTGTCATAGGTGGGGGGCATGATGGGTACAGCCGATCGCGTGACCCATGACCCAAGGGCCGGAGTCGTTCCGCTCGGGCGGAACATTAGACTCGACGAGCCCGGCAACAGCTCGATCAGCTCTACTGCAAGGAGGCACGGGTGCCGCTGCTGACCCGTATCAGGGGACCGCGCGATCTGGACCGGCTCAGCCCCGAGGAGCTGGTCCAGCTGGCAGAGGAGATCCGGAGCTTCCTCGTGGACGCTGTCTCCAAGACCGGCGGACACCTCGGTCCCAACCTGGGCGTGGTCG
The DNA here is from genome assembly GCF_019510245.1 of Streptomyces sp. GTDB lineage: Bacteria > Actinomycetota > Actinomycetes > Streptomycetales > Streptomycetaceae > Streptomyces. Next base: position 20,535 of record NZ_JAEKKT010000125.1, read on the forward strand.
AGCTCACCATCGCCCTGCACCGCGTCTTCGACTCCCCGAAGGACAAGGTGCTCTGGGACACCGGCCACCAGTCCTACGTGCACAAGCTGCTCACCGGCCGTCAGGACTTCTCCAAGCTCAAGCAGAAGGGCGGCCTGTCCGGCTACCCCTCGCAGGCCGAGTCCGAGCACGACGTCATCGAGAACAGCCACGCCTCCACCGTGCTCGGCTGGGCCGACGGCATCGCCAAGGCCAACCAGCTGCTCGAACGCGACAGCCACGTCGTCGCCGTGATCGGTGACGGCGCCCTGACCGGCGGCATGGCCTGGGAGGCGCTGAACAACATCGCCGACGCCAAGGACCGCCCGCTCGTCATCGTCGTCAACGACAACGAGCGCTCGTACGCCCCGACCATCGGAGGCCTCGCCAATCACCTGGCGACCCTGCGTACGACGGACGGGTACGAGCGGTTCCTGGCCCGCGGCAAGGACCTGCTGGAGCGCACGCCGGTCGTCGGCAGGCCGCTCTACGGCACCCTGCACGGTGCCAAGAAGGGGCTGAAGGACTTCATCGCCCCGCAGGGCATGTTCGAGGACCTGGGCCTGAAGTACGTCGGCCCGATCGACGGCCACGACATGGAGGCCCTGGAGTCGGCCCTGGCGCGGGCCAAACGGTTCGGTGGCCCGGTGATCGTGCACTGCCTCACCGAGAAGGGCCGCGGCTACCAGCCCGCCCTCCAGGACGAGGCCGACCGCTTCCACGGCATCGGCCCCATCCACCCCGACACCGGCCTGCCGGTCAAGGCCTCCGGCGCCGACTGGACCTCGGTCTTCGGCGACGAGATGGTCGAGCTCGGCAGGGAGCGCGAGGACATCGTCGCCATCACGGCGGCCATGCTCCAGCCGGTCGGCCTGAAGAAGTTCGCGGACACCTTCCCGGACCGCATCTACGACGTCGGCATCGCCGAGCAGCACGGCGCCGTCTCCGCGGCGGGCCTCGCCACGGCCGGCCTGCACCCCGTCTTCGCCGTGTACGCCACCTTCCTCAACCGCGCCTTCGACCAGGTGCTGATGGACGTGGCCCTGCACCGGTGCGGGGTGACCTTCGTCCTGGACCGGGCAGGCGTCACCGGCACCGACGGCGCCTCCCACAACGGCATGTGGGACATGTCGATCCTCCAGGTCGTCCCCGGCCTCCGGCTCGCCGCACCGCGCGACGCCGACCAGGTCCGGGCGCAGCTCCGCGAGGCCGTCGACGTCGACGACGCCCCGACGGTCGTCCGCTTCTCGAAGGGCGCGGTCGGCCCCGCCGTGGCCGCCGTCGGCAAGGTCGGCGGCATGGACGTGCTGCGCGAGCCCGGCACCGACACCCCCGACGTGCTCCTCGTGTCGGTGGGTGCGCTGGCCCCCATGTGCCTGGAGATCGCCACCCTCCTCGACAAGCAGGGCATCTCCACCACCGTGGTCGACCCGCGTTGGGTCAAGCCGGTCGACGAGGCGATGGCCCCGCTGGCCGAGCGCCACCGGGTGGTCGTCACGGTCGAGGACAACCTCCGCGTCGGCGGCGTGGGCTCCACCATCGCCCAGGCCCTGCGCGACGCGGGCGTCGACGTCCCCCTCCGCGACTTCGGCATCCCGCCCCGCTTCCTCGACCACGCCTCGCGAGCCGAGATCATGGCGGAGATCGGCCTGACCGCCCCGGACATCGCCCGCCAGGTCACCGGTTTGGTCGCGAAGCTGGACGGCCAGCCGACGGATGTCAGCTCGGTGGAACCGGCGAGGGACTGATCAAAGCCGCCCCAGCTGGAGCGCCCCTTTAGGGGCGCGGGGAACTGCGCGACCAGCCCCCACCGGCCCGCACCCCCCGACGAATCCCGAACCACCCCGATGGGTCGGTCTCACCTCTCCGGTGGCGAGACCGACCCATCTGCGTGAACCTGCCCTTGCCGGGGCATACGCACCCCCGGCCCTCTCGATCATGTCGAGGACGACAAACGTGGGAGGTAGGCACGTGGGCAGCACGCTCTTCAGGACCAAGAACGTCGAACAGTCCATCAAGGACACCGAGGAACCGGAGCACGCGCTCAAGAAGTCGCTGTCGGCCCTGGACCTCACGGTCTTCGGCGTGGGTGTCATCATCGGCACCGGCATCTTCGTCCTGACCGGCGCGGCGGCCAGGAACAGCGCAGGCCCCGCCGTCGCGCTCTCCTTCGTCGTGGCCGGCGTCGTCTGCGGCCTCGCCGCACTCTGCTACGCAGAGTTCGCCTCCACCGTCCCGGTGGCCGGCTCCGCGTACACCTTCTCGTACGCCTCCCTCGGCGAGTTCCCCGCGTGGATCATCGGCTGGGACCTGGTGCTGGAGCTGGCGCTGGGCACGGCGGTGGTCGCCGTCGGCTGGTCGGGTTACATCCACTCGCTGCTCGACAACGCCGGCTGGCATCTGCCGGCGTACCTCAGCGGCCGCGACGGCGCCCACGGCTTCGGCTTCGACATCCTCGCCGCCGCCCTGGTCCTCGTCCTCACCGCGATCCTCGTCGTCGGCATGAAGCTCTCCGCCCGGGTCACCTCGGTCGTCGTCGCCATCAAGGTGGCCGTCGTCCTGGTCGTCATCATCGCGGGCGCCTTCTTCATCCACAGCGGCAACTACAGCCCCTTCATCCCGCCGAAGGAGGCCGTGCCGGCCGGCGGAAACCTCAAGGCCCCGCTGATCCAGCTGATGTTCGGCTGGGCACCGTCCAACTTCGGCGTGATGGGCATCTTCACCGCCGCCTCCGTCGTCTTCTTCGCCTTCATCGGCTTCGACGTCGTCGCCACCGCCGCCGAGGAGACCCGCAACCCCCAGCGGGACGTGCCGCGCGGCATCATGGGCTCCCTGATCATGTGCACCCTGCTGTACGTCGCCGTGGCCGTCGTGGTGACCGGCATGCAGAAGTACCGCGAGCTCTCCGTGGACGCCCCGCTGGCCGACGCCTTCAAGGCCACCGGACACCCCTGGTTCGCCGGCCTGATCAGCTTCGGCGCCGCCGTCGGCCTGACCACCGTCTGCATGATCCTGCTGCTCGGCCAGTCCCGGGTGTTCTTCGCGATGAGCCGGGACGGCCTGCTGCCCCGCTTCTTCTCCCACACCCACCCGAGGTTCCGCACCCCGTACCGGCCGACCATCCTGCTCGGCGTCGTCATCGCGATCGTCGCCGGGTTCACCAGTCTCAGCGAACTCGCCGAACTCGTGAACATCGGCACGCTCTTCGCCTTCATCGTCGTCGCGATCAGCGTGGTCATCCTGCGCAACACCCGGCCCGACCTGGAGCGGTCCTTCCGCACCCCCTGGGTGCCGGTGCTGCCGGTCCTGTCCGTGCTGGCCTCGCTGTGGCTGATGCTCAACCTGCCCGCCGAGACCTGGCTGCGGTTCGCCGTCTGGATGGTCATCGGCTTCGGCGTCTACTTCCTCTACGGCCGCTCGCACAGCCGCCTCGCCCAGGCCGAGCGGACCCCCGCCGACGCTCCGTGACCGGCACTCTCGCCACTTCGGCCCCGTATGTCCCGTCCGGGTGGGACTGCGGGGCCGGATAGCGTGCTCCCCATGCTTCTCGCGCCCCTCGCCCCACCACGGTCCGCAGTCGCAGGGAAGGGGTACTGGACGCGGCTGCTGCCGCTGCTCGCCGTGCTGGCCTGCGTGACCCGGGTGCCGTCCTTCCTCCGGCCGCTGTGGAACCCGGACGAGGGCTATCTCGCCGTACAGGCCCGCATACTGGCCCACGGCGGACAGCTGTACGAGACGGTCGTGGACCGCAAGCCGCCGCTGCTGCCCTGGCTGTACGAGGGGACCTTCGCGGTCTTCGGGTCCGGGTCGCTCACCCCGGTCCGGATCCTCGCCGTACTGGCCCAGCTGGCCACCGCCGCCCTGCTCGCCTCGCTCGCCCGGCGGCGCTGGGGCGACCGCGCGGGCCGCACCGCCGGGGCGCTGTACCTCCTGGTCTCGGTCGGACTCAACCCCGAGGACGCGCAGGCGGCCACCTTCGAGGTGTTCATGCTGCCCTGCACGGCCGCCGCGATGTGGTGCGCCGACCGCCGCCGCTGGGGAGCCGCCGGGGCCGCCGTCGCCTGCGCCTTCCTCACCAAGCAGACCGGCGGCGCCGTCCTGCTGCCGGTGCTCTACCTCCTCAACCGGTACGGCGGTGCGCGCGCGGGCCTGCCCAGGCTGGCGGCCGGCGCCGCCCTGCCCGTGCTGGGCGCGGCCCTGGCCACCGACCCGGCCGGCTTCGCCTTCTGGACGGTCACCGGCTCCGGCGCCTACGCCACCTTCACCGGCTCGGAACTCCACGTGCTCCTGCGGGCGGTGGCCAACACCGCGATCCTCGGCGCGGCCTCGGCCGGCCTGCTCCCGCCCATCGCGCGGACCCTGCGCATCGCCCGCACCGGCGCCGTCGACCTGTGGCTGTGGCTGGCCGCGTCGGCGGCCGCCGTCACCCTCGGCTTCCACTTCTTCGGCCACTACTTCCTGCAACTCACCCCACCGCTCGCCCTGCTGGCCACCGCGGCGCTGCAGGTCCTGCCGCGGGAACGGACCCCGGCGGCCGTCCTCGCCTCGGGTTGCGCCTGCACCCTCTTCCTGACCTGGGGCGTCCTGGCCCCCCGCCCCGAACTCGCGCACGCCCAGCGGCTGGCGCTCACCCTCGACCGCCGTACCGCGCCCGGCGACCGGGTCCTGGTCTGGGGCATACACCCGGAGACGTACTGGCTCGCCGACCGCACCCCCGCCACCCGCTACCTCACCGCCGGCCTCCTCACCAACTTCAGCGGCGGCCGGGACGGCCCGCAGGTCGGGGAGAAGTACGCCGTCGCCGGCACCTGGCCCGTCTTCCGCGCGGAACTGGCCGACCGGGCACCGGCCCTGGTGATCGACGACTCCCGCGGCAAACCGTACGGCCCCGACCGCGTCCCGAGCCTGCGCAGGCTGCTCACGGCCGGCTACGAACAGGCGGGCGAGGTGGACGGGGCGGTGCTGTACGTCAGGGTGCCGGGGGAGTAAGCGCCCTGAAGGGGCGCTGGGGGTACCCCCGGCCGAAGGCTGGGGGAGGAACTGCGCGACCGGCCCCCACCGGCCCGCGGTCAACGAACCGGACAACCCGCGGAGCGCCCAGCTCAGCGCAGCACGGCGCTCGGCCCGATCACCTCCGCGCCCAACTCGGTGACCCGGCTCCGCAGCTCACGGTCGGCGGTGACGACGAGCCGGGGCCGGCCGGGGGCCTCGGCGGCCAGCTCCACGATCCGGTCGTCGCCGCTGCCGGGTGCCGACTCCACCCGTACGCCGGGCACCGAAGCCACCCCGCGGGCCGCGCCCTCGACGACGAGCACCAGCTCCACCGGTGTGGGCCGGCCGGGCAGTCCCCGCTCGGCGAGCCGGTCGCGCAGCCGTTCGGCGGCTCCCCTGCGGTCCCGCCACCAGCCGTCCGGCCGCGACCCGACGACGTTCGCGCCGTCGACGATCACCAGCAGGGGAGCTTCGTCTTCCATGTCCCAAGCCTCGCATGCCAGGGGCCGCCCCACTGCCCCGAACGGCCCCGCTTAGAGTGAAGCGGTGAACGGCGACTGGCTCCTCCGCGGCCGTGACGGCCGGCTCAGTGTCTATCTGCCGTCCGACGACGCCGTGCTGTGCCGCGCGGAACGCGGACCCGGCGCGCCGTGGGGCACGCCCCGGAAGGTGGGCGGCGACCAGCGCCTGCACCCGGGCTTCGCGGTGGGACAGGGCGTCGACGGGTACGCGCACCTGGTCGCCTGGCGGCCCACCGTGAAGGGCGAGGCGGGGCTGGTCCACTCCACCCACTTCCGGTCGCATCTGGCCGCCCTGGACTGGCAGTCGATCGGTCACCCGGGCAAGAAGGGGGAGGTGACCGGGGCGCCGGCCGTCGCCGTGGACGCGGTGGGCCGCGCCCATGTCTTCGTCCGCAACCGGGGGCGCGGGGTGAGCATGGTCGCGCAGAAGGAGAAGGGCGACTGGGAGCCGTGGCGGGACCTGAAGGGGCGGCTGGTCGAGGACGGGCTCGCCGCGGTGACCGGTGAGTCGGGGCGCGTCGAGGTGTACGCGGCCGTGCCCGGCGGGATCGTGTACTGGCGTCAGGAGGAGGCCGGCAAGCCGCCCGTGCAGGTGGAGGCGCTGGAGGCCCCGGTCCGGCCGGGCACCCTCACCGCCCTCGCCACCTCGGCCGAGAGCACGACCCTCTACTACACCGACGAGTCCGGTGACCTGTGCGCCTGGCGTCCGGGCGGCAAGCCGTACGCCCTGCTGGCCTCCGCCGGGCCCGGCCCGGTCGCCGCGGTCCGCTGCGAACTCGACGGGTACGACTGCACCCTGCTCGCCCAGCGCTCGGCGGGCGGCCGGGTGGCCTTCGCCGCGTATCCGACCCAGGACGAGCGGGCCGGCGCCTGGTGGACCGAGTCGGGACCGCAACTCCCGCTGGATGCCCGGGTGGCTCTGACCACGGACGCGGCGGGCCGGGTGACCGCGGCGAGCCTGTCCCCGTCCACCGGCCGGTTCCTCCTCACCCGCCGCAAGGACGAGACCGGGCTGGCCCTTGAGGCCTGGCGCGAGGTCTGAGCGCCGTACGGCACGTCAAGAGGGGCCCTCCGCGCGGTGCGGAGGGCCCCTCTGGTACTGCTGTGGCCGTTACGCGGGGACCGAAGCCACGCCAGGGGCCAGGAACTTCTTGCCGTTCACGCGCTCGGAGACGCCCTCGCGGTCCAGGTACGGCGTGATGCCGCCCAGGTGGAAGGGCCAGCCGGCGCCCGTGATCAGGCAGAGGTCGATGTCCTGCGCCTCGGCGACGACACCCTCGTCGAGCATGAGCCCGATCTCCTGGGCGACGGCGTCCAGGACGCGGTCGCGGACCTGCTCCTCGGTGAGGACGACGTCACCCTGCTTGAGCAGCGCGGCGACCTCGGGGTCCAGCTCCGGCTTGCCGCTGTCGTAGACGTAGAAGCCGCGCTTGCCCGCCTTGACGACGGCCGCGAGGTTCGGGGAGACCGTGAAACGGTCCGGGAAGGCCCGGTTGAGGGTCTCCGAGACGTGCAGGCCGATGGCGGGACCGACCAGCTCCAGGAGCACCAGCGGGGACATCGGCAGGCCCAGCGGCTCGACCGCCTTCTCCGCGACCTCGACCGGGGTGCCCTCGTCGATGACGTTCTGGATCTCGCCCATGAAGCGGGTGAGGATGCGGTTGACGACGAACGCCGGGGCGTCCTTGACCAGCACCGCGGTCTTCTTCAGCTTCTTGGCGACCGCGAAGGCGGTGGCCAGCGAGGCGTCGTCGGTCTGCTCGCCGCGGACGATCTCCAGGAGCGGCAGGATCGCGACCGGGTTGAAGAAGTGGAAGCCCACGACCCGCTCGGGGTTCTTGAGCTTCGACGCCATCTCGGTCACCGAGAGGGAGGAGGTGTTGGTGGCGAGGATCGCGTGCGCCGGGGCGACCGCCTCGACCTCCGCGAACACCTGCTGCTTGACGCCGATCTCCTCGAACACGGCCTCGATGACGAAGTCCGCGTCGGAGAAGCCCTCGGCCTTGTCCAGCACACCCGTGACCAGGGCCTTCAGGCGGTTGGCCTTGTCCTGGTTGATACGGCCCTTGCCGAGCAGCTTGTCGATCTCGGCGTGGACGTAGCCCACACCCTTGTCGACGCGCTCCTGGTCGATGTCGGTCAGCACGACCGGCACCTCCAGGCGGCGCAGGAAGAGCAGCGCGAGCTGGGAGGCCATCAGACCGGCGCCCACGACGCCGACCTTGGTGACCGGACGCGCCAGGTTCTTGTCCGGGGCGCCGGCGGGCCGCTTGCCGCGCTTCTGCACCAGGTTGAACGCGTAGATGCCGGCCCGCAGTTCGCCGCCCATGATCAGGTCGGCGAGGGCCAGGTCCTCGGCGTCGTAACCCTGCTGGAGGTCGCCGTTCTTGGCGGCGGCGATGATGTCCAGGGCCCGGTAGGCGGCCGGGGCCGCGCCGTGCACCTTGGAGTCGGCGATGAAGCGGCCGCGGGCGACGGCCTGGTCCCAGGCCTCGCCGCGGTCGATCACGGGACGCTCGACCGCGATGTCGCCCTTGAGTACGGACGCCGTCCAGATCAGCGACTGCTCCAGGAAGTCGGCGCCCTCGAAGAGGGCGTCGGCGATGCCGAGGTCGAAGACCTGCTCGCCCTTGAGCTGCTTGTTCTGGTTGAGGCTGTTCTCGATGATGACCGAGACGGCCTTGTCGGCGCCGATCAGGTTCGGCAGCAGCGCGCAGCCGCCCCAGCCCGGGACCAGACCGAGGAAGACCTCGGGCAGCGAGAACGCCGGGATGGCCTTCGAGACGGTCCGGTACGTGCAGTGCAGACCGACCTCGACGCCACCGCCCATGGCGGCACCGTTGTAGTAGGCGAAGGTCGGCACCGCGAGGCCCGCGAGGCGCTTGAAGACCTCGTGGCCGCCCTTGCCGATGGCGAGCGCGTGCTCGTGCTCCTTGAGGAGCTCGACGCCCTTGAGGTCGGCGCCGACCGCGAAGATGAACGGCTTGCCGGTGATGCCGACACCGACGATCGCGCCCTCGGCGGCCTCCTTCTCCACCTGGTCGATCGCGGTGTTGAGGTTCGCCAGCGAGGCCGGGCCGAAGGTGGTCGGCTTGGTGTGGTCCAGGCCGTTGTCCAGGGTGATCAGCGCGAAGCGGCCGGCCCCGGACGGCAGGTCGAAGTGGCGTACGTGCGCCGACGTCACGACCTCGTCGGGGAACAGGTCCGAGGCCTGCTTCAGAAGCTCGGCGGTGGTGCTCACTTGTCCCCCTCGAAGTGCGGGTTCTCCCAGATGACCGTCGCGCCCATGCCGAAGCCGACGCACATGGTGGTCAGGCCGTAGCGGACGTTCGGCTGCTCCTCGAACTGGCGGGCCAGCTGCGTCATCAGACGCACGCCGGAGGAGGCCAGCGGGTGACCGAAGGCGATGGCGCCGCCGTACTGGTTGACGCGCTCGTCGTCGTCCGCGATGCCGTAGTGGTCGAGGAAGGCCAGCACCTGCACGGCGAAGGCCTCGTTGATCTCGAACAGACCGATGTCGGAGATGCTCAGCCCGGCCTGGGCGAGCGCCTTCTCGGTGGCCGGGATCGGGCCGTAGCCCATGACCTCGGGCTCGACACCCGCGAAGGCGTACGACACGAGGCGCATCTTGACCGGCAGGTTGTTCTCGCGGGCGAAGTCCTCGGAGGCGATGATCGAGGCGGTCGCACCGTCGTTCAGACCGGCCGCGTTGCCCGCGGTGACCCGGCCGTGCACCCGGAACGGGGTCTTCAGACCCGACAGGTTCTCCAGGGTGGTCCCCGGCCGCATCGGCTCGTCGGCGGTGACGAGACCCCAACCGGTCTCACCGCCTTCGGGGTTGGTGCGGCGCACCGAGATCGGCACCAGGTCGGCCTGGATCTGGCCGTTGGCGTACGCCTTGGCGGCCTTCTCCTGCGAGCGCACCGCGTACTCGTCCGCGCGCAGCTTGGTGATCTGCGGGTAGCGGTCGTGCAGGTTCTCGGCGGTCATGCCCATGAACAGCGCCGACTCGTCCACCAGCTTCTCGCTGACGAACCGCGGGTTCGGGTCGACGCCCTCGCCCATCGGGTGCCGGCCCATGTGCTCGACACCACCGGCGATGGCGACGTCGTACGCGCCGAAGGCGACGGAACCGGCGACCGTGGTGACGGCGGTCAGGGCGCCGGCGCACATGCGGTCGATGGAGTAGCCGGGCACGGAGGTCGGCAGGCCCGCGAGGATGCCCGCGGTACGGCCGATGGTCAGACCCTGGTCACCGATCTGCGTGGTCGCGGCGACGGCGACCTCGTCGATCTTCTTGGTGTCCAGCCCGGGGTTGCGGCGCAGCAGCTCCCGGATCGCCTTCACGACGAGGTCGTCGGCACGGGTCTCGTGGTAGATGCCCTTCGGGCCCGCCTTGCCGAACGGGGTACGGACGCCGTCGACGAAGACGACATCCCTGACGGTACGAGGCACGATTGGCTCTCCTCCAGGGTGCGGGATGGCACTGCTGCGATGCGCTGAGCACGCGCTCAGGCCCCATGCTACTTATGAGTAACGTGACTGCCCAGTCCTGGAGGGTGGAGCGGCGAACGTCACACGGGAAAGCGCCCTTTTAGGGGCGCTGGGGGTACCCCCGGCCGAAGGCTGGGGGAGGAACTGCCCGCGCAACCAGCCACGGCCCGCAGCCTGCCACGGCGCTCACCGGGACGGCGCGAGGCGACGCCGGGGCCACGGTCCGCGGTGTGCGTGCCCAGCTCGAAGATGCGGGCGTTGCCCGTCAGCAGCCGCCGGGCGGGGGCGGGGTGGGACCTGGGCGCGGGTGACGTGAGCACAGGGGCTCCTCTCGTGGGCGGTCCTCGGAGAAGGGGATGGGAGGGGGCCGGAGGCCCGGCACGCCGACGGCCCCGGTCATGACGGGCGCCGCGAGGGCGCAGATCAACAGCGGCCCACGGTCGGCCGAGTCGTCGTCGCCGTACGCGAGCCGGACGGCGGCCGGCCCGCACACCACGCCCAGCGCGTCGAGCACCCGGACCGTGTAGTCCACAAGTGCCTGCCCCGCCGGGCCGTCAGGCGCGCGCGGTCCGGCAGGGACGTCCGCCCTCAGGCCGGTGACGACGTGCTCGGGCCGTCCGTCCGGGCCGGGGCGGGTGACGGTGTCGAGCGCGTACCGGCGCCGACCGGGCCGCTCGGTCAGTACCAGGTGCGGGCTGCCGGAGTACCGGGCGGCCGCGTGCCACAGGGCCGGCCAGGCCGCGCCGATCCCGTCTTCGTCCGCGCATTCCACCGCGTCGACCGGGATTCCGGCGGCTGCCGGGGCGAGCAGGTAGCCGGCCGCCGGGTGCGACCGCGCCCAGTCCACGGCCTCGGCCGGGCGCGCGGTACGGATGCCCCGCGGCGCCGGGATCCCCAGCCGGGCCAGCCGGGCCGCCTGGGCGCCGCGGTCGTATCTCAGCGGGGAGGACGCGGGATCGGCTGTGCGGAGACCGAGCTGCCAGGCCATCCGCTCGGCCAGTTCGATGCCCCCGGTACCGCTCGCGACGACGGCCGACACCCCCAGCGCCCGCAGCGCCTTGACCGTCTGCCGCAGCCCCCGGTGCACGACCGCGTCGGCGTACCCGGCCGGCGGCGTCGCGTTCCGGTACGCCGGCGGCCGCAGCCGGGGCTCCGGAAGGACGGCCACGGTCCTCAGGTCGTGGCGCGCGAAGGCCCGTGGACAGGGGCCACCGCCCTCGTACGGGGCGACCACCGCCACGGTGCCGGTGGTGGGACCGGCCCGCAACACGGCCGCGACGGCGGAGGGAACGGTGGTCATGGCAGCGGACTCCCGAGCGGGTGTGGGCGGGGGCGGGGCCACGGTTCGGCACGCCGCTCGGCCGGGGAAAGTGTCTGAAAGAGCACGGTCGTACCGCGTCCGGCCGACGGCCCCGGCCCGGTGGCGCCTAGCCTGTTGGGACCAAGTGGTCTCTTCTGCGTTGCTTCCCCCTCTGTACCGCTGGAACGGCGTGCCGGTTCCTCGGACTACCGGGCAACTTACCGGAGGAGGACAGTGGTTGTCTGGACCGGGTGACCGGGCCGGGGCGGTCAGGGCGGCCAAGGACCGTTACCCGAAAAGGAGTAATGTCCATATGGCCGTGACGGTCTCTCGGCTAGAAGGGACTACTTGGTCTGTTCTGGCTCCCCAGTCTGGAACCCGGGTCTGGTGACGTCAAGCGAGCAGCGGCCGCGGGCGGTGTCCCCGGGTACTATCGGGACGCTGATCAGCCCGTGCGCGGAGGGGTGTTCCGGAACGCGTGCGCGGCTGTCCCGGACAAAGCCCGATCGGTCGCACACCCGTCACCGGGCCTCGAAGGCGAGATCGAATGAGCAACCCGCGCAGGCCGCGACGGCAGCAGCAGCGCGCCATCGACACCAGGCAGCGCATCCTCGACACCGCGGGTGCGCTCTTCGTGAGGGACAGCTACGAAGGCACGTCGATCGGTGACCTCATCACCGCCGCACGGACCAGCAAGGGAGCCTTCTACCGGCATTTCCCGGGCGGGAAGATCGAAGTGGCGACGGCCATCATGCAGAACACGCTGACCATGGACGGCCTGCGGGAACAGCGGATCAAGCTCCAGGAAGTGGTCGACATCGGAATGATCCTGGCCCACCGGATCTCCCACGAGAACGCTCTGCAGGCCGCTTTGAAGCTGTCGTTCCACAGCAGTGCGCCGGACACCTACGGGACGCCGTGGCCCGACTGGATCGCCTTCAACACGGAGCAGCTCGCCGAAGCGCGGCGCCGCGGCGAGCTGAAGAACTTCGTCGACGTCGAGCAGCAGGCCTACCAGATCGCGGGGAACTGGGCCGGAGTGGTGCTCATCTCGAACACCCTCGACCGGCACATGCGGAATGTCGAAGCTCGGATCTCCCGCATGTACCGCAACCTGATGACCGCGATCGCGGTTCCGGACCTGCTGCCCGAGATCGACTTCTCCGTGGACCGGGGCAGGCATCTGCACACCGCGTTCCTGGAAGGCCCGGCCGACCGGACTGATCCGGCCGGACCGGAACCGCCGCAGGGCGAACCGGCCGCTGGGGACCCGGGTGCGTGAGCCGAACGGACCGGCCGCCGACGCCGTGCGCCGGCCGTCCGCCTAGGCGGACAGCGCCGCCACCAGCACCGGGGTCACCTGCTCCACCTGCCAGGGCCGCGCGCCGTACCCCACCAGCGCGGCCCCCACGGTCTCCGCGTCGACCGCCTGCGGCGGCTCCCAGCAGAGCCTGCGCACGGTGTCCGGCGCGATGAGGTTCTCCTGCGGCATGGTGAGCTGCTCGGCCAGCGCCGAGACCGCGGCCCTGGCGGCCGACAGGCGGGCCGCCGCGGCGGGGTCCTTGTCGGCCCACGCCCGGGGCGGCGGCGGCCCCGTCACGGGCTGTCCCGGCTGCGGCAGCGCGGGGTCCGGCAGCGTCCTGGCGCGGTCCACCGCAGCCTGCCACTGCTCCAGCTGTCGCCGCCCCATCCGGTGGCCGTAGCCGTTCAGTCCCGCGAGGGCGTGCACATTTGGCGGCAGCGCCAGCGCGGCCTCCACGATCGCCGCGTCACTGAGCACCTTGCCCGGTGACACGTCCCGCTTCTGCGCGATCCGGTCCCGGGTCTGCCACAGCTCCCGCACCACCGCCAGCTGCCGGCGCCGGCGCACCTTGTGCATTCCCGACGTGCGGCGCCAGGGGTCCTTGCGCGGCTCGGCCGGGGGCGCGGCCGCGATCGCGTCGAACTCCTGCCGCGCCCACTCCAGCTTCCCCTGCCGGTCCAGCTCCTTCTCCAGGGCGTCCCGCAGGTCGACGAGCAGCTCGACGTCCAGCGCCGCGTACCGCAGCCAGGGCTCGGGCAGCGGCCTGGTCGACCAGTCGACGGCGGAGTGGCCCTTCTCCAGCACGAAGCCGAGGACGCCCTCGACCATGGCGCCCAGCCCCACCCGCGGGAACCCGGCGAGCCGGCCGGCCAGCTCGGTGTCGAAGAGGCTGCTGGGCGTCATGCCTATCTCGCGCAGGCAGGGCAGGTCCTGGGTGGCCGCGTGCAGCACCCATTCGACGCCGGCCAGTGCCTCGCCGAGGCCGGAGAGGTCGGGGCAGGCGACGGGGTCGATCAACGCGGTACCCGCGCCCTCGCGGCGCAGCTGGACGAGGTAGGCGCGCTGGCCGTAGCGGTAGCCGGAGGCACGCTCGGCGTCGACGGCGACCGGCCCGGAGCCGGCGGCGAAGGCGGCGATCACGCCGGCCAGCGCGGCCTCGTCCACGACCACCGGCGGAATGCCCTCGCGGGGCTCCAGCAAAGGGATCGGCGCCCCCGTCACAGAAGATCCGGCGTCGTCCGGAGGGGTGCCCCCGGTGGTGCGCAGTGAACTGTCTGCTGCGGTGTCTTGGGCGTCGGTCACATGTCAAGGGTATCTGTGTGTGGACGGCGTCCGTCGACGGAACGTTCCGTCGACGGACGCCGGAGGGTCGTAAACCAGTCAGGCCGGTGAAAGATCAGGTCCACGAACGGGGGACAGCGGGCTACGGCATGACGACGGGCCGGCGGCCGGTCCGGTCACGTCGGTGAACGTATGACCAGTCGGTGACCAGTGGGTCAGTGGATGATGCCGGTGCGCAGGGCCACGGCGACCATCCCGGCGCGGTCGCCCGTGCCGAGCTTGCGGGCGATGCGGGCGAGGTGGCTCTTGACGGTGAGGGCGGACAGGCCCATCGAGACGCCGATCGCCTTGTTCGACTGGCCCTCCGCAACCAGCCGGAGCACCTCGACCTCACGGCCGGAGAGCTCGCGGTAGCCGCCCGGGTGGCTCGGGGCACCCGGGGGGCGGCGGTGCATGCGGGAGGCGGCGCCGATGGGGGCGGCACCGGGTCGGGTGGGGAGCCCGATGTTGGTGCGGGTGCCGGTGACGACGTAGCCCTTGACCCCGCCGGCCAGGGCGTTGCGCACGGCGCCGATGTCGTCGGCGGCGGACAGGGCCAGGCCGTTGGGCCAGCCCGCCGCGCGGGTCTCGGACAGGAGGGTCAGGCCGGAGCCGTCGGGCAGGTGGACGTCGGCGACGCAGATGTCACGGGGGTTGCCGATGCGGGGACGAGCCTCCGCGATGGACGAGGCCTCGATGACATCGCGCACGCCGAGCGCCCACAGGTGGCGGGTGACGGTGGAGCGGACGCGCGGGTCGGCCACGACCACCATGGCGGTGGGCTTGTTCGGGCGGTAGGCGACCAGGCTTGCGGGCTGCTCTAGGAGAACGGACACCAGGCCTCCTGGGTGGGGGACGGGGCCGGCTTGCGGGGAAGAAGCCGGGACGAACCGTGCTTTCAAGGTCACAGTCGTCTTCGGCACCAAACCCGTCCGCCTTTAGAGAATGATCACGATCTGGTGAGTAACAATACGTGCAATTCGGACACGCGATCGATCATCCGAAGATCGAATCGGTTCGGGCCGTTGCGGTACGGGACAGAAAGTGGCCGTATCGACAAAGACATGGTCAATGAAGGGTGAGTCGACGGGACCCGGGTGGACGGGTCCCGGTGACGGTGCGGGTTCAGCGGGCCTGCGGGTCGCGGCGCTGCGGCAGCGTGACCACCGAGGCATCGCCCGGGGCGGCCGGCGGCAGGCCCGCCACCTGCGCCAGCAGATCGCACCAGGAGGCGAGGTGGGAGGCGGCGTCCGGGACGCCGGTGCGGCCCTCGCGGGGCGTCCAGGAGGCCCGGATCTCGATCTGCGAGGCGGCGGGGCGCGCGGACAGCCCGCCGAAATAGTGCGAACTGGCGCGCGTCACGGTCCCGCTCGGCTCGCCGTACGACAGGCCGCGTGCCTGGAGCGCGCCGGTCAGCCACGCCCAGCAGACGTCCGGCAGCAGCGGATCGGCCGCCATCTCCGGCTCCAGCTCCGCGCGGACCAGCGTGACCAGCCGGAACGTGCCGTGCCAGGCGTCGTGCCCGGCCGGGTCGTGCAGCAGGACGAGACGCCCGTCGGCGAGATCCTGCTCGCCGTCGACCACCGCCGCCTCCAGGGCGTACGCGAACGGGGCGAGGCGCTGCGGGGCGGGGGTCGGCTCCACCTCGACCTGCGGCCGCAGGCGGGCGCCGCGCAGCGCGTCGACCGCGGCCCGGAAGGCCGGCGGTACCGGTGGCGCCGTACTCCCGGTATGTCCTTCGTCCTCCCCGGTGTCCTTCCCCTCGCCCATCCCGCCAGCGCCGTCCGACAGTCGTCCCTGAGCCGCAGCCATGCGGGGAAGAGTAAGGGGAACGACGCCTTCGCGCAGGGAGAGACACCACCTAAGGACCATGTAAGGGCGCCGCGGGACCGGCTCCCGGAGCGTGCGAGACTTGCCGTCGTGAGTGCGAACGGAAGCCCCGCGGGCCAGCAGCCGACAGCGACGTACGACAGTGCCTTCCTGAAGGCGTGCAGGCGTGAACCCGTGCCGCACACCCCCGTCTGGTTCATGCGCCAGGCCGGCCGTTCGCTGCCGGAGTACCACAAGGCGCGCGAGGGCATCCCGATGCTGGAGTCGTGCACGCGGCCCGAGCTGGTCGCCGAGATCACCCTCCAGCCCGTCCGCCGGCACCACGTGGACGCGGCGATCTACTTCAGCGACATCGTCGTCCCGCTCAAGGCCATCGGCATCGACCTCGACATCAAGCCCGGCGTCGGCCCGGTCGTCGCGCACCCGATCCGCACCCGCGCCGACCTCGCCCGGCTCCGCGACCTCACCCCCGAGGACGTCTCCTACGTCACCGAGGCCGTCGGCCTGCTCACCGCCGAGCTCGGCCCGACCCCGCTGATCGGCTTCGCCGGCGCCCCGTTCACCCTCGCGAGCTACCTCGTCGAGGGCGGCCCCTCGCGCACCTACGAGAACGCCAAGGCGATCATGTACGGCGACCCGGAGCTCTGGGCCGACCTGCTCGACCGTCTCGCCGACATCACGGCCGCGTTCCTGAAGGTGCAGATCGAGGCCGGCGCCTCCGCCGTCCAGCTCTTCGACTCCTGGGCCGGGGCGCTGGCCCCCGCCGACTACCGCCGCTCGGTGCTGCCCGCCTCCGCGAAGGTCTTCGACGCCGTCGCCGGGTACGGCGTCCCGCGCATCCACTTCGGCGTCGGCACCGGCGAACTGCTGAAGCTCATGGGCGAGGCCGGCGCGGACGTCGTCGGCGTCGACTACCGGGTCCCGCTCGACGAGGCCGCCCGCCGCGTCGGCCCCGGCAAGGCGCTCCAGGGCAACCTCGACCCGGCCGTCCTGTTCGCCGGCAAGGACGCCGTGGAGACCAAGGCCCGCGAGGTGCTCGACGCGGCCGCGGGGCTCGAAGGCCACATCTTCAACCTGGGCCACGGCGTGATGCCGTCCACCGACCCGGACGCGCTGACCCGCCTCGCCGAGTTCGTGCACACCGAGAGCGCGCGCTGACCCGGTCCGCTACCAGCCGTGCCGGGGCCGGGCCCGCCTGCCGAACAGCAGGCCCCGCGGCTCCGGCGGCGGGGGCGTGCCCGGCTTGAGCGGCCAGGCGAGCACCATGCCGACCAGGAAGCCGACGATGTGCGCCGCGTACGCCACGGTCCCGGCGTCGGAGACGCCCTCGCCGGACGAGTAGACCGCCTGCAGTACGAACCAGAAGCCCAGCACCAGCCAGGCGGGCAGCCGCAGCGGCAGGAAGATCAGGAAGGGCACCAGGACCCAGACCCTGGCCCTCGGGTAGAGGACCAGGTACGCGCCCAGGACCCCGGCGATCGCGCCGGACGCGCCGATCAGCGGGTCGCCCGACGAGGCGTTGAGGAGCGCGAAACCGTAGCCGGCCGCGTAGCCGCAGAAGACGTAGAAGAGGAAGAAGCGGATGTGGCCCATCCGGTCCTCGACGTTGTTGCCGAAGATCAGCAGGAACAGCATGTTGCCCAGCAGGTGCAGCCAGCTGCCGTGCAGGAACATCGCCGTGAAGACCGACAGCGCGGGCGACTTGTCGTAACCGGGCGGGCCGACGACACAGCCGGCGCCGCTCCGGCCGATGCCCACCTGGCCGGTCGGGACCAGCTGCGGCATCTGATGGTGGATCAGCTCCCGGGGGACCGCCGCGTAGTGGTCCATGAACGCCTGCAGATGACACAGCTGCGCCAGATCGCTGCCGCCGGCCACGGAACCGGCTATGCCGGGCGTGAACAGGAAGACGAGCACGTTCGCGGCGATCAGCGCGTACGTCACGTACGGCGTGCGACGCACCGGGTTCACGTCATGAACGGGGATGACCACAGCTGACTAGTGCCCAGGGCGGGGGCGCTCGATGCGCGGCGAGGCCCGGTGAACGTCGGCACGCGCGCGTGCGTATGTCCTTGCGACCGACGTGAGGTTCAGGCGACGTGAGGAACAGGCGATGAACGAGCGGGTTACTCCTCAGGCATTTCCTCCCATGCAGGCGCTCCCCGACGGTGAGGCGGAGCTCTCCCTTGTCGTACGGCTTCCCTGGGAGGACGTGGCACGGCTCGGTCAGGAGGCGGGGCGGCTGGCCGCGCAGATGCAGCGGCCGGTGACGCTCGACGAGGCGGTGAGCAATCGGTTGCGGTCGACGCGACCCGCGGCCGCGCATGCGCGGCCGGGGACCGAGCAGCCTGCTGCCGCGGCTGCGCCGGGAGGGGCCGGGGTCACTTCGCTGCCGCGGATCAGTGGGACGGCTTGATCGCCGTTGCGGGGCGCGGGTGCGCTGTGGCTGGTCGCGCAGTTCCTCCCCCGGCCTTCGGCCGGGGGTACCCCCAGCGCCCCTGACGGGGCGCTTCAGTGGCCGTCGCGCACTTTGGTCGCCGCCTTTCGGGCAGCCACCAGCACGGGGTCCCACACCGGTGAGAACGGTGGGGCATAGCCCAGGTCCAGGGCTGTCATCTGTTCCACCGTCATGTTCGCCGTGAGGGCCACCGCGGCGATGTCGACCCGCTTGCCCGCGCCCTCCCTGCCCACGATCTGCACGCCCAGCAGGCGGCCCGTGCGGCGTTCCGCGAGCATCTTGACGGTCATGGGGTTCGCGCCGGGGTAGTAGCCGGCGCGGCTCGTGGACTCGATGGTGACCGTCTCGAACTGGAGGCCCACCCGCAGCGCGTCCTTCTCGCGCAGGCCGGTGCGGGCGATCTCCAGGTCGCAGACCTTGCTCACCGCCGTGCCGACGACGCCGGGGAACGTGGCGTAGCCGCCGCCCACGTTGGTGCCGATGACCTGGCCGTGCTTGTTGGCGTGGGTGCCCAGCGGGATGTACTGCTCCTGGCCCGAGACCAGGTTCAGCACCTCCACGCAGTCGCCGCCGGCCCAGATGTCCTCGTGGCCGCGCACCCGCATCGCGAGGTCGGTGAGCAGCCCGCCGTGCCGGCCGACGGGCAGGCCCGCCGCCTGGGCGAGGCCGGTCTCCGGGCGGACGCCGATGCCGAGGATCACCACGTCCGCCGGGTACTCGGCGTCCTCCGTGGCCACCGCGCGCACCCTGCCGTCCTGGCCGGTGAGCAGCTTGGTGACCTCGGTGTCGTTGACCATGGTGATGCCGAGGCCCTCCATGGCCCCGTGCACGAGGCGGCCCATGTCCGGGTCGAGCGTGGACATCGGCTCGCTGCCGCGGTTGACGACCGTCACCTCGTAGCCGCGGTTGATCAGCGCCTCGGCCATCTCGACGCCGATGTAGCCGGCGCCGACCACCACGGCCCGGCGGCCACGCGTGCGTGCCAGCGTGTCGAGGAGGGCCTGGCCGTCGTCCAGGGTCTGCACGCCGTGCACCCCCGGCGCGTCCGCGCCCGGCATGTCGGGGCGGATCGGGCGGGCGCCGGTGCCGATGACGAGCTTGTCGTACGGCGTCCAGGACTCGGCGCCGGAATCCAGGTCACGCGCGCGTACCCGCTGGCCGACCACGTCGATCTCGGTGACCTCGGTGCGCAGCCGGAGGTCGATCGCGCGGGCGCGGTGCTCCTCGGGGGAGCGGGCGATCAGGTCGTCCCGCTCCTCGACGTCTCCGCCGACCCAGTACGGGATCCCGCACGCCGAGTAGGAGGTGAAGTGGCCGCGTTCGAAGGCCACGATCTCCAACTCGTCCGGTCCCCGCAGCCGACGTGCCTGGGACGCCGCGGACATGCCCGCGGCGTCACCGCCGATCACCACCAGTCGTTCCCGCCCACCGTTCATGCTCATGCGAACACGCTACGGGGCGCGGGCATTTCGGGCTCGCTCAGGTCTCACTGCCCGGCCGGGCGGCGGTACGGCGCCGGCGGGCGAGCCTCCACCACAGCAGCGCCAGTACGGCCGCCAGGGCCGCGAACGGCAGGGCGGCACCCAGGGCCAGGGCGATCCAGCGCAGCAGGGTGACGAAGACGTGCCAGCCGCCGGAGACGGCGTCCAGGAACCCCGGGCCGTCGTCCCTCGCGGCCTTCGCGACCGGCGTCTGCGTGAGGGACAGCGTGATCGTGGCCATGCTGGTGCGGTCCTTCAGGGACGCCTGCTGGGCGAGCAGCGCCTCCAGGTCGGACTCCCGGCTGCTCAACTCCCCTTCCAGGGTGACCACGTCACTGAGCTTGGCCGCCCGGTCCATCAGCTCGCGGACCCGGGCCACGCTGGCCCGCTGCGACCTGATCCGGCTGTCCACGTCGACCACCTGGTCGGTGACGTCCTGCGCCTTCGCGGTGCGGTCGATCAGCTTGCCCGCGCCCTGGAGGCCGGTGAGCACCTCGTCGTACTTCCCGGTGGGGACCCGGAGGACCACGCGGGTGTGTTCGTGGCCCTCCGGGTCCCGGCTGGTGGTCTCGTCGCCGACGTAGCCGCCGGCGTCCTCGGCCGTGGTGCGGGCCGCGTCCAGGGCCTTGGGGACGTCCTTGACCTGCACGGTCAGGGAGGCGGTGCGGATGATCCGGTCCGCGGTGAGGTCGGGTGCCGTCCTGGCGGCCCCGCTGCCGCTGTCCTTGGCACCCGCCGAGCCCGCCGCCTCCCCGGCGGCACTGTGCACGTCGGCCTTGGCATCGCTCGCGGAGCCGCCGCCGGAGGCGTCGTTCGCACCGCAGCCGGTGAGGACGAGGGCGGCGGTGAGCAGGAGGCCGGCGAGGACGGGGCGTACGGGTCGTGCGGGATGGCGCATGGTTCCCCCCGAGGGCGGTGACGACTGACGCGACTTCGACGCCGGGGCGGGGCGGGACGTTCGGGGGCGACGGTCCCGGTGCGGTCACGGTCCGGACGCGTACGGGTCACCGGGCCGGGGCGGGAGCGCCGGCGGGGTTGTGAACGGTCGGCTGTCGATGGCTCTTGAGTGCGTTCTGGCCCGCGTGAGTGAGCCTCGGGGCGGTGGGCGCGCTCTCCCTTCTCGTGGGGAACGAGAGTTCTGAGGTCGAATGTGCGACCTTTGTCGCGGATGCTCGTTTGGCGGGGTGAGGGTTTTCTGCGGCGCGGAACCGGGGGGTGACGAGGGGTGGGTGGACTGCGGCAGGTGGTGGCGCCGTTTGTGGCGCCCGGTCCCTCGGGTGTTGCGATCCGTACGCGGCTCAAGGGCCTGACCGGCGGGGACGAGGAGGTGCTAGGCCTGGTCGGCGACCATCTCGGCGCACTGGCTTCCCGCGATCTCAAGGCCTGGTGCGCGGCCGGACTTGAGCATGACAGTGAGCGGTGGGCCGAGCGCAAACGGGCCCTGACCTCGGAGTCCTCCTCACGCTGGGCGGGGTCGGTCACGAAGGCCAGTCATGACCAGTGGGCGCTGGCCCGGCGTGGTCTGCTCGCGTACATCCACAGTCTTCAGGCCGGTGTGCGCACCCTCGCCCACCGGCTGTCGTTGCCCGTGGGCGAGAAAGGCACCAAGCACGCGCCCGGCGGCTACCGGAGCGGGCAGGAGTGGTTCGCGAAGTCCCGGCGTCTGCGGGTCCTGGAAGACCGGCTTCAGGCGGCACAGGCAGACTGGCACGCCGGCATTGTGCATGTGGTGCGCGGCGGCAAGCGGCTGCTGAACACCCGCCACCACCTTGAGGCCGCCGGGCTCGGTGAAGCAGGATGGCGCCGCCGTTGGCGGGCCGAACGCCGCTTCCTCCAGGCGGACGGGGAGTCCGGCAAGCGGTGCGGCAACGAGACCATCCGCGTCACCCCCGACGGCGAAGTGTCGATCAAGCTCCCCGCCCCGCTGGCGTATCTGGCGAACGCGCCGCACGGCCGCTACGTCCTGGCCGCGCGGGTGTCGTTCGCACACCGGGGCGAGCAGTGGGCCGACCGCGTCAGCGCGAACCGGGCCGTGGCCTACCGCATCCACGAGGACACGGGGCGCGGGCGCTGGTACCTGACCGCCTCCTGGACCCTGCCCCCCGTCCAGACCATCCCGCTGGATGCGGCCCGCGCGAAGGGTGTGGTCGGCGTGGACACCAACGCCGACCACCTGGCCGCCTGGCGTCTGGACGCACACGGCAACCCCCTCGGCGAACCGCTGCGCTTCAGCTATGACCTCACCGGGACCGCTGGTCACCGTGACGCCCAGGTCAGACACGCTCTGATCCGCCTGCTGCACTTCGCCCGGCGGCACGGCCTCACGATCGCCGTCGAGGACCTCGACTTCACCGCGGAGACCACCCGGGAGAAGCACGGCCGCAGGAAGCGGTTCCGGAACCTGATCTCCGGCATGCCCGTGGCCCGCCTCCGCGCCAGGCTCGTGTCCATGGCGACCGAACTCGGGATACCCGTCATCGCCGTCGACCCCGCCTACACCAGCCGCTGGGGCGCCCAGCACTGGCAGCAACCCCTCACCACCACAGGCAGGAAACCCACCCGCCACGATGCAGCCGCCGTGGCGATCGGAAGACGCGCCCTGGGACACCCGATCCGGCGACGGACGGCACCGCCCCCACACGACCGGAGTGATCGTGCGGGGCATCGGACCGTCCAGGCCGTATCGGTGGCCCCGGGGCGTGAAGGACACCGCCCCCGCATCCCCGGACCACGGACACGATCCGTGCCGACCGGAACGGCAGCGAACGCGGTCGACCAGAACGCCCAACACCGTCCGGGGCGTTCGGCTGAGCACGAGCCCTGGCAACAGGACTCTCCGCTCAGTCTCCAGAAACGGTCTGAGAGAGTGAGGACATGAGCGCAACGGGTACGGGCACGGGCCGGGTCGTCGTCGTCGGAGCCGGGATCGCGGGGCTGGCCGCGGCGCACCGGCTGCTGGAGCGCGGCGCGCGCGTGACCGTGCTGGAGGCCTCGGAGAGAGTGGGCGGCAAGCTGCTGCCCGGGGAGATCGCGGGCGTGCGGGCCGACCTGGGCGCCGAGTCGATGCTGGCCCGCCGGCCCGAGGCGGTCGCCCTCGCCCGCGAGTCCGGGCTCGGCGAGCGGCTGCAGGCCCCCGCCACCGCCACGGCCGCCATCTGGACCCGGGGCGCCCTGCGCCCCATGCCCAAGGGCCATGTCATGGGCGTCCCCGGCACCGCCGCCGCGCTGTCCGGCGTGCTCTCCGAGGAGGGCCTCGCCCGCATCGAGGGCGACGCCGGCCTGCCCCGGACCGAGGTCGGCGACGACGTGGCGGTGGGGGAGTACGTGGCCGCCCGGCTGGGCCGGGAGGTCGTCGATCGGCTGGTCGAGCCGCTGCTCGGCGGGGTCTACGCGGGCGACGCGTACCGCATCTCGATGCGGTCCGCGGTCCCGCAGCTCTACCAGGCCGCGAAGACCCACGACTCGCTGACGGAGGCCGTCCGCGAGATCCAGGCCAAGGCCGCGGCCAACCAGCAGAACGGGCCGGTCTTCATGGGCATCGAGGGCGGCGTCGGCACCCTGCCGCTCGCGGTCGCCGCGTCGGTGCGGGCCCGCGGCGGCGAGATCGTCACCGGCGCGCCCGTCACGGAACTGCGCAGGGTGCCGACCGACAGCGCGGACGCGGCCGCCCGTGACGGCTCCGGGACCGGTGCGTCCGCCTCGCCGGCCGCCGCCGGCGCGCGCACCGCCTGGCGGGTCGTCGCCGGCGACCGGGTGCTGCACGCGGACGCCGTGATCGTCGCCGTACCGGCCCCCGTCGCCGCCGCCCTGCTGCGCGCCGAGGCGCCCGCCGCCGCGGCCGAACTGGCCGCCGTCGAGTACGCCTCGATGGCCCTGATCACCCTCGCCTACCGCCGTTCCGGGCTCGGCCTGCCCGCCGGCAGCGGCTTCCTCGTCCCGCCCGTCGACGGCCGCACCATCAAGGCCTCCACCTTCGCCTCCCAGAAGTGGGGCTGGATCGCCGACGAGGACCCGGACGTCGTCGTCCTGCGCACCTCGGTCGGCCGGTACGGCGAGACCGCGGTCCTCGGCCGCGAGGACGCCGATCTCGTCGACCTCTCCCGGCACGACCTGCGCGAGGCCACCGGCCTGGACGCGACCCCGGTCGCCACCCGCGTCACCCGCTGGACCGGGGGCCTGCCCCAGTACCCGGTCGGCCACCACGCGCGCGTGGCCCGCGTCCGCGAGCACGTCGCGAAGCTCCCGGGCCTCGCGGTGTGCGGCGCGCAGTACGACGGGGTCGGCATCCCCGCCTGCGTCGCGAGCGCGTACGCGGCGGTGGACCAGCTGGCGGGCGACCTCAGCGGTGTGGCGGAGCTGACGGCCAACCCGGTGCAGAGCCTGCACGGCGGAGCGGGAGAATAGGGACCATGAGTGACGACGCCCCCACCACCGAGTCCGGCAGGATCCCGAACAAGGGCAAGCTGGCCAAGGACCTCAACGAGGTCATCCGCTACACCCTGTGGTCGGTCTTCAAGCTGAAGGACGTGCTGCCCGAGGACCGCGCGGGCTACGCCGACGAGGTCCAGGAGCTGTTCGACCAGCTCGCCGCCAAGGACGTGACGGTCCGCGGCACCTACGACGTCTCCGGGCTGCGTGCCGACGCCGACCTGATGATCTGGTGGCACGCGGAGTCCAGCGACCAGCTCCAGGAGGCGTACAACCTCTTCCGCCGCACGAAGCTGGGCCGTGCGCTGGAGCCGGTCTGGTCGAACATGGCGCTGCACCGCCCCGCCGAGTTCAACCGGTCGCACATCCCGGCCTTCCTCGCCGACGAGACGCCGCGCAACTACGTCAGCGTGTACCCGTTCGTGCGGTCGTACGAGTGGTACCTGCTGCCCGACGAGGACCGCCGCCGGATGCTCGCCGACCACGGCAAGATGGCCCGCGGCTACCCGGACGTGCGTGCCAACACGGTGGCCTCGTTCTCGCTCGGCGACTACGAGTGGGTCCTGGCCTTCGAGGCCGACGACCTGTACCGCATCGTCGACCTCATGCGCCACCTGCGTGGTTCCGAGGCCCGCCGGCACGTCCGCGAGGAGGTCCCGTTCTACACCGGGCGCCGCAAGTCCGTGGCCGATCTGGTCGCGGGCCTCGCCTGACGGCCGTCAGCGCTGGCCGGTCTTGCCCTTCAGGGAGTCCCGCAGGTTCTTCCGCCGGGCATGGTCGGCCGGCGCCGCCGCCTTCGGCTCCGCGTGCCCCGCACACGAGGCGTGCCGCTTCGGGAGCCGGCCCTCCAGCAGGTAGGCCTCCAGGTAGCCGTTGACGCACTTGTTGGGGCCGCCGCCGATGCCGTGCGTGCCCGCGTCCCGCTCGGTCACCAGCACCGAGTCGGACAGGCGCCGGTTCATCTCCAGCGCGCCCGCGTACGGCGTGGCCGCGTCCCGCTCGGCCTGCAGGATGAGCGTGGGCGGCAGCTCACCGGGGCCCGTCCGCACGTCGAGCGGCTTCTGGCGGGGCGCCGGCCAGTAGGCGCACGGCAGGTTCATGAAGGCGTTGTCCCAGGTCTCGAAGGGTGCCACGCGCGCGAGCCGGGTGTTGTCCCGGTTCCACGTCCGCCACTTCGCCGGCCAGGTCGCGTCGTTGCACTCGACGGCCGTGTAGACCGCGTTGCCGTTCTCCGCCGCGGCGGCCGTCTCCGCCGCCGGTGCCGCCAGCCGGACCAGGGGTTTGGCGTCCCCCTTCAGGAACTTCGACAGCGCCTCCGCCCGGCTCGGCCAGAAGTCGTCGTAGTAGCCGGCCGACAGGAACGCGCCCTGCAACTGCCCCGGCCCGACCTTCCCGCCGGCCGCCTTCTTCGCCAGCCGCCTGCCGGCCTTGTCGTAACTCGCCTGCACCTTCGCGGCCGTGTCGCCGAGCTTGTACACGGCGTCGTTCCTGGCGATCCAGTCCCGGAAGTCCGCCCAGCGGCTCTCGAACGCGGCCGACTGCTCCAGGTTGTCCCGGTACCAGATCTGCGCCGGGTCCGGGTTCACCGCCGAGTCGAGCACCATCCGCCGTACGTGCGAGGGGAAGAGGGTCGCGTACAGCGCGCCGAAGTAGGTGCCGTACGAGGCGCCCATGAAGGTCAGCCGCCTCTCGCCGAGCGCCGCGCGCAGCACGTCCAGGTCACGGGCGTTGTTGAGCGAGGTGTAGTGGCGGAGTCTGCTCCCGGAGCGCTTGAGGCAGCCTTTCGCGTACGCCTTCGCCTCCTTGATCCGGGCCTTCTTGTACTCCTCGGAGGGGTGCGTCGGCGACTGCGACGGCGCCTTGTAGAAGTGCTTGGGGTCGACGCAGGACAGCGGGGCGGAGTGCTCGACGCCGCGCGGGGCGTAGCCGACCAGGTCGTAGGCGGCGGCGATGCGCTTCCACTCGGGCAGCACGCCGACCATCGGGAAGAGCATGCCGGAGGCGCCGGGCCCGCCCGGGTTGTAGACCAGGACACCCTGCCGGGGGACCCTGCGCTTGCTGTTGTGCGGGTCCCTGTGGGTGGCCGCCACCCGGCTGACGGTCAGTCTGATCTGCTTGCCGTCCGGGTGCGCGTAGTCCAGCGGTACGCTCACGGTGCCGCACCGCAAGGTGTCCGGAGCCTCCAGATCGGCGGCGCACCTGCCGAAGTCGATGCCCGCCGCGCGCGCCCGCGCGGCGGCCACGGCGGTGCCGTGCAGTTCGGCCGCCGCCGTGGCCGGGACGCGGGGGGCGCTCCCGGCCGGGGCGGCGGCCAGGGTGGTCAGGATCAGGGACCCGGCGGCCGAGTACAGGGCGGGGGCTCTCATGGCGTATCCCTTCGGTGCAACGGCTGCGGTGGCGTGGCGGCAAGGCACCGCAGCGACTGCACGGCAGCAATAAAAGGGATATTTCGACCGGTTGGCGGCGAAGGCAAGCACCATCGGGCCGGTGTCGGCGCAATGCCCCCTATGCGCCCCCGCTCACTCCCGGGGGAGCTGGTCCCGGTGTGCGAAGGCCGCACGCAGCTCCGGCTCGCCGATCGCGCGGATGCCGCGGACGGCGACGGAGGCCAGCAGCGAGTGGTCGTCGGCCGCGCGGTTCGCCCGCCGGTGCAGCGGGCCGAGGAGCCGCTGACCGGCCGGGGAGGCCCAGCGCGAGTACGGGTGCACCTCGACGCGGGCGATGGCCAGACAGCTCAGCGTCAGGGTGAGGGGCAGCGCGAACCAGACGGCGACCAGGTCGCGCGGCATCTCGGTCGGAGCGGGCAGCGTCAGCGCGCGACACCGAGACCGAGGACCGCCAGCGCGGCGGCGCGGACCTGCCGGACACCGGCCGCGACCGTCGTCCGCGCCGCCGTGTCGGGCACCGCGAGCCCGGCCCGTACCAGCTCCTCGCCGAGACTGCGCACGGCGTCCGTGTCGGCCGCCGCCGAGCGCACCGGCGCTATCCGCGACTGCCCCTCGGGCCCGATGGCCCCTATCACCGACCGCTCCATCTCGTCCCGCCCCCGCGGGTCCACGACGGTGGCCCAGCCGGTGTGGGCGAGCAGCAGCCGCCGCTGCCTGGCCATGGACACCAGCGTCAGATCGGCGACCCGCGCGGGCCCGCCGGACAGGAACGCGGCCTCGTACAGCGTCAGATCGTGTCCGTGGCCCGCGTCCGCGTCGACGGCCGCCGTCCGTACGGCGGCCAGGCACAGCCGGGTGCAGGCGGTGCCGGCGACGGCCCAGGCCAGGAGCAGGAGAAGGACCCAGAACATGACACGTTTCTATGCCAGGGTCCTGGCCACCGCCATGCCCTGTTCACATTCCGGACCGAGTGTTGCAAGTATGTGACGTTCCGTTTCCCCGTGCAGGTCAGGGGTTGTCTGAGGAGGCCGGCTCCGGGCTGGTGGTGGCGGGCGGCAGCGTGTACGTGGCGGACGGCGACGGGGCCGGTGTCGGCCACGGTGCGACCGGGGTCGCGTCCGCCGGGGCGACGACGGGCGGTGCGGCGACGGGGGAGGGCGTGGCGGCCAACTGCTGTGCCAGCGTGCCGAAGTCGACGTAGCCGGTCGCCTCCAGGACCTTGATGTGGTCCAGGACGGTGGTGTTGGCGTCGTCGGCGAGATCGCGGACCAGGGTGTTCTGGGTGGCGGCGCGGACCTGGGCGACCACGGAGAAGACCCGGCCGTGCGCCAGCCGCACGATGTTGGCGAACTCGCGGTCGAAGTCCTGCCCCTGCGCGGCGTTCAGCGTGGCGAGCCACTGCTGCTGCTGGGCGTTGGGCACGTTCGGGATCGGCACGCCGAGCCGGGTGGCGACGGTGCGGACGTGGGCGTCGAGCGAGGTGTGCCCGTCGACGAGGTGCTGCCCGGCCGTGCGTACGGCCGCGGTGGTGCCCTTCTGCTCCGCCATCTCCCCGGCCGGCAGCTCCCAGAGCCCGGCGAGGCGGACCTTCACGACGAAGTCCCGGTCCTGCGCGGACAGCGGGCCGTACGCGGTCGACACGGTCTGGGCGCTGAGCACGTTCACCGAGCCGGTCGGGTCGGAACGGTCGGCGTACGACCAGATCGGGAAGACCAGGGCGGCGAGGGTCGCCGCGAGACAGACGATGATCAGCCCGGTACCGCTGAATATGCCTCGTCCCTGGACGGGGGGTCGGGGTCGCATAGTGCCTCCAGCACCGCACGCCGGGTGGGGTGCGGGGTTGGCATATTACCGAGGGGTGCGGAGACCGGTCCGACTGTGTGACGGACGAAGCAGCGCGGAAGGCGGTGGACCGTACGTCATCCGCGGGCCGGTGGGGGCTGGTCGCGCAGTTCCTCCCCCGGCCTTCGGCCGGGGGTACCCCCAGCGCCCCTGGCGGGGCGCTGCCCAGACGTGTCTCAGACAGCCGCGGGCACCTCGCCGTCGCCGGTCCCTGCGGGCCGGTCGGGGCTGGTCGCGCAGTTCCTCCCCCAGCGCCCCTTACGGGGCGCTGCTCGGCCGTTTCTCTTCAGCCGCGGGCAGTCGTGCCGCTGGGGCGGCACGGGTGGGTGCGGGCGGCGCCCGGAAAGCGCCGGGGAGCGTCCCCCCGGCCGCTAACCCCGCCGCAGCAGCACCCTGCGCGTCAGCGACCGCCGCGGTGCCGGTCCCGACCGTTCCCGCCACCACTGCTCCAGTCGCCGATGAGAGGCCCCGCCCGCCAGCCGCCCCGCCCGCAGCAGCGACCCCGCGAACTCCAGGGCATCCCGCCGGTAACCCCCTGTCATCGGCCGCTCCTGCGCATACGAGAGGAAGGCGGGCCGGTAGCCCGGGCCCAGAATCTCCGGCAGTTCCGGCGCGATCTTCGCCACCACGTCCGCCCGCTTCGCCGCCAGCGCCCGCGCCTGCACCCCCATCCGCACCCGGTCGAACCCCTCCGGCACCGGCGTCCCCGCGACCAGCGACGACAGCATCGCGGTCTGTGCGAGCCCGACCCGCTGCCGGGTGGCGTCGGAGACCTCGGGGGCGGGAGTCGCCGGCGAGGGTTCCCACGGGCCGCCGGACACCGCGCCGCCGGCCGCGACCGCCGCCCGGATCGCCGCCACCTCCCGCTCCAGCTCGGCCGGTTCCGGGAAGTTCTCGTCCCGCTCCAGCAGCACACCCGGCGGGGCGACCCGGGACGCGAGGTCGGTCAGTATGTCCAGGACCGCCGGGGGCACCGGGTGGGCGTGGCTGTCGTGCCAGACGCCGTCCCGCTCGAAGCCCCCCGCGACATGGACGTAGGCGATCGCCTCGACGGGGAGGTCGGAGAGGGCCTTGGCCGGGTCCTCCCCGCGGTTGACGTGGTTGGTGTGCAGGTTCGCCACGTCGATCAGCAGCCGTACCCCGGTGCGGTCGGCGAGGTCGTACAGGAACTGCCCCTCGGTCATCTCCTCGCCCGGCCACGAGACGAGCGCGGCGATGTTCTCGACGGCGAGCGGCACGGGCAGCGCGGCCTGGGCGATGCGGACGTTCTCGCAGAGCACGTCGAGGCCGTCCCGGGTGCGGGGGACGGGGAGCAGGTGGCCCGCTTCCAGGGCGGGCGACGCCGTGCGCGGGCCGCCCGCGCGGACGAACGCGATGTGCTCGGTGACCAGTGGTGACGCCAGGGCCTCCGCCCGCTCGGCGAGTGCCCTCAGCCGTCCCTCGTCGGGGCGGTCCGCGCCGCCGAGGCCCAGCGAGACACCGTGCGGGACGACCGTCACCCCGCGCTCGCGCAGCCGCCGCAGCGACTCGGGGAGATGGCCCGGGCAGGTGTTCTCGGCCACGACCTCGACCCAGTCGATGCCCGCCATGCGTTCCACGGCGTCCGCGATCTCCGGCCGCCAGCCGATGCCCGTGCCGAGCCGCTCCAGGATCATGGCCGTCCCCCTCCTGCTCCGAATGACGGGGGTATGGCCCCGGAGCGCGTCCGCGAACCGTGTTGTCCGCCGCTTCAGAGCAACATTTGAGGTTCGCGCCCGCGCTCCGGGGAGCTGTGCGGCCGGCTACCCGCCGAGCACGCCGAGGCTGTCCACCGGATCCGGGCGTGCGGTGTTCACCGTGCCAGGCGCGCCGGGGGAGGGCCGGGACGTGGTGCTCACGTCGCCGCCGGCCTGCGCGGCCGGTGTGGAGGGCACCACCACTCCCGGCGCCGGCACCGGGGGACCGGTCGGACTGGCCGTGGACGCGTTGGCGATCTCGTTGGCGATGGCCTCGAAGTCGACCTTGCCGGTCTTCTCCAGGATCGTGATGTGGTCCAGCACGGTCTGGTTGGCGTCCGAGGCCAGCTGCCGCACCAGGCTGTTGCGGGTGGTGTTCCGTACCGTCCCGATCGCGGGGAAGATCTTGCCGTGCGCGGCCCGCAGCAGGTTCACGAACTTGTACTCGTACTCGGCGCCGGTCGCCGCCGACATCTCCTGCAGCCAGCCCTGCTGCTGCTCGTTCGGCACGTTGGGCAGTTCGACGCCGAGCTGCCCCGCGACGATCCGGACCCGTCGGTCCAGGTCGGTGTGGCCGACGATCAGATGGTCGCCGGCCTCCTTGATCGCCGCGCTCGGGGCCCGCTCGATGGCCTGCTGCCCGGCCGGCAGCTCCCACAGCCCGGCGAGCCGGACCCGCACGATCAGATCGCGGTCGGCGGCGGACAGCGGGCCCCACTGGGTGGCCACGGTCCCCGCCGCCAGGTTCGCCTGCCCGGTGCCGGAGCGGTCGGCGTACGACCACACGGGGTAGGCGAGCGCCCCGAGCGTGGTGGCGAGTGCCGCCAGGACCATGGCCGTACCGTTGAAACGCCGCAAGGGATGCCTCCCCGTGTCGCTGGTTCAGTGCCAGGACGTACGGGCGGGGCGGCAGCGTTGTTCAAACAACAGGCAAAGTTCGTCAGGGGAGTTAAAAAAGACCAGGTCGGCGGAGGGCGGGATGGTCCGCGACCACCGTGCAGCTGCCCGGGGCGATCTCGGTGAACCCGGCGTCCCGCACCAACGGCAGCCCGCTGTCCGTCAGTTCACGCCACTCGGCCGGATCGGCGGTCCGCACGGCGAGCGGGAACCCGGCGTCGCGCCACGCGTCCCGCTCCTCCTCCGACAGCGCCCACCAGGCCAGTTGGGCCCCGTGCCCGGCCTGTGCCATCGCCTTGCCGGCGGACATCTCCAACTCCGGGTTCAGCCACAGCACGGGCGTGGAGCGGTCGGCGCCCGCGGGGGGCTCGGAGTCGTCCAACTCGGTCCCGGACACCTGCAACTTGGCCAGGTCCCTGGGCCACCCGTCCAGGGGAACCGGCGGAAACACCCGTACCTCGGCCGACTTCCCCGAGAGGGTGATGCCGGGTAGCTCCCCGGCCCGCCGCCACTCGGCCCCGCGAGCCCGCCGCACGACCTTCCGGATCCGCGCGTCCTCCCAGTCCCGAACAGCCCGCGCCCACTCACCGTCCCCGAGAGCCCGCTCATCACTGAGCATGGCCAGCACGGCCCGAGCGGCCGTTTCGAGTGCGTCGGTGCGGGCAGGCGGAGCCGACTTCTCTATCCGCACGACAAGCGGCAACACGAACTGGGGTGCTTCGTCCCGTGCAGTGGGTTCCGTCTTGAACGGACTGTCGCCGGGTGACATGGAATCAACGCTCACCCCATCACCCTAAAGGGCGCGGGCCGTGTCAATGTGCGGCTCCGCCGCGTGGGCGCGACCAGCCGCGACGCGCCCGCAGTCCGAGACGGTGCGCACCCCCACGGCGGGATCGCTCGACAATGTCCCCATGCACCGTGATCTTGAACTGGCCCGCGTAGGCCGCCGTTACGGCATACGCGGCCCCTGGGTGTTAAGAGGCATCGACCTCACCCTCACCCCCGGCTCCCTCACCCGCGTGGAAGGAGCGAACGGCACCGGCAAGTCCACCCTGCTCCGTATCGTCGCCGGCATAGACACCCCCACGGAGGGCCGTGTCACCGGCCGCCCCCGCACCGCGTACGTACCCGAGCGCTTCCCCTCGGCCCTCCCCTTCACCCCCTCCGGCTACCTCACCCATCTCGGCACCGTCCACGGCCTCTCCCGCGGGTCGGCCGCCGCCCGCGCAGCGGACTGGCTGGAGCGGTTCGGCGCCGCGGCCTACGCGGGCACGCCCATGGCCCAGCTCTCCAAGGGCACCAGTCAGAAGGTCGCCGTCGCCCAGGCGCTGCTCGCCGACCCCGAACTCCTCGTCCTGGACGAGGCCTGGACCGGCCTGGACGCCGAGGCCCGCGCAGAGCTGGAACGGGCGGTCGCGGAGCGCACCGCCGCCGGCGGCGCCGTGGTGTTCGTCGACCACGATCCCCGGCGGCTCGCGGGCGCGCCCGACGCGATCCACCAGGTCGTCGACGGCACCCTCAAACCGCGTACCGTCCAGGCGACTTCAGCGGTCGGCCCGCTCACCGTGGTCACCGTCCGGGGCCCGGCCGGCGGCCGGCTGCCCGCCGACGCGACCCGGCCGGCGGCCTCGGCCGAGGAACCGGCGCCGGGCACCTACCGTCTTACCGTTCCCACATCCCACTCGGACGTGGTCCTGCGCGCCCTGCTGACGGCCCGGCCGTCCTGGCACGTGGTCGCCGTCAGCCCCGCCGAGAGCCCCGTCGACACCCCTTCGGACGTCCTACCGGACGGGAAAGACCGCCCATGACCGCACTCCTGCGCTACCAGACCGCTCTCCTCCTGCGCTCCCAGCGCTGGCTGCCCCCGGTGATCCTGTACGCGGTGTTCCTGGGCGTGGGCGTGCAGAGCGGTCAGCCGGTGCTGGACTCGCTCGGCTACACGGCCGCCGCGCTGCTGCCGGTGGCCGCCTGGCTGGTGCGGATCTGCGTCACGGGCGAACCGCCGGCCGCCCGCGCCTGTGTCACCGCGGCGCGCGGCCCGGCCAGGGCCCATCTGGCCGCCCTGCTCACCGCCCTCGGCGCGGCCGCGCTGCTCGGCACGGCGGCCACCCTGGTCGTGACGGTGATCAGCCACCACGCCACCAATGACCACCGGTTCCCGGTGTCCCCCGTCCGGGCCGGAGCCGCCGGCCTCCTCGCGACCCTCGCCTGCGCGCTGCTCGGCAGCGCCGTCGGCGCGCTCACCAACCGGCCGCTGCTGCGCTCGCCGGGCCGGGCGGTGCCCACGATGCTGCTGGCCGCGCTGCTCGCCGTGGTGGCCGGGGGCTCCCCGGCGCACGCGGCGGTCAGCGGCCTGGTCTCCGGCTCGGAGTCCGGCCGGGTCCCGGTCTCCCCCCTGCCGGTGGCCGCGGCGGCCCTGCTCACCGCCGCGGCCTTCACCATGGCCTGCGCCGTCAACGGCCGCCGCTCATCCTGAGCAGGCGGCCCGCTGCGCCTCCTGCCACTCGCACCTGGGGCACATCGTGATGCCCTTGTACGACTCCGGGTACTCCGTCGGCTCCCGGCACAGCACGCACTCGGCATACGGCGGCCCGTCCGCCTTCGGCGGCTTCGCGGCCTCGCTGATCGTGCAGTAACCCTCGTCGCTCATGTCTCCAGCGTAGGACGGTCACCGGTGCCCCGGCGTCTCCCCGATCAGCTCGGAGACCTTCACGAACCGGAAGCCCCGCTTGCGCAGCTCCGGTACGACGTTCCGCACCACCTGCTCGGTGGTCGGGGCGGCGCTGCGGGTGCAGTGCATGACGACCACGGAACCGGGCTTCACCCCGTCCAGCACCTGCTTGGTCACCGCGTCGGCGTCCGTCGCGAACGCGTCCCCGCTCACCACGTCCCACTGCACCGCGGTGACCCCGAGCGTGCCGACCGCGCGCAGCGCCTGCCGGTCGTAGCAGCCGCCGGGGAAGCGGAAGTACGGCATCGGGTGCGGTACGCCGGCGCGGAGCAGGGCGGCGTAGGCGCGCTCCACGTCCGACTTCATGTTCGCGGCGGCGACGGTCGGCAAGCCGTAGCAGTCGCCGGTGAACGCGTAGTGGCTGTAGGAGTGGTTGGCGACCTCGAACTGCTGGTCGCGGCCGAGGGAGCGGGCCTGGTCCGGGTACTGGTCGGCCCAGCGGCCGGTCATGAAGATCGTGGCCGGCACCTTCAGCCTGCGCAGGGTCGCGATCAGCGCCGGGTTGTCGAAGTGCTCCCCCTTGGCCGCGCGCGGCCCCTGGTCGGCGGTCATGTCGGCGTCGAAGGTGAGGGCGACGGTCTTGCCGAGGGTGCGCGGACCGTTCGTGAAGACGGGTGCCGTGCCGCCGGGCCCGGGGGCGAGCGTGGGCGGCGGGGTGGCGGAGGAGGAGGCCCTGGCGGGGGCCGGGGGGCCGGCGTGCGGGGCCTCGGTGGTGCCACAGGCGGCGAGCGCGGCGCCCAGGGCGACACATACGGTGGTCGTACCGGTAAGACGGCGTGCTAGTCGGATCACCGTACGAACGTAGGTCGGTATGTCCGATTTTTTGGTGTGGCGCGGCGAACGGCGCGGCTCCGGGTCACCCGGGCGGCGGCCCCGTCCGCACGGTGTTCTCGCCGATCTCGGCCGGGGCCTCGCCGTTCCGCTGTCCGCCGGCCCGCTCCAGGAACCGCAGCAGCTCCACGGGGAACGGCAGGACCAGGGTGGAGTTCTTCTCGGCGGCCACCGCCACGATCGTCTGCAGCAGCCGCAGTTGCAGGGCCGACGGCGTGTCCGCCATCTGCTGTGCCGCCTCGGCCAGCTTCTTCGAGGCCTGCAGCTCGGCGTCGGCGTTGATGATCCGGGCCCGGCGCTCCCGGTCGGCCTCGGCCTGGCGGGCCATCGAGCGCTTCATCGTGTCCGGCAGGGACACGTCCTTGATGTCGACCCGGTCCACCTGCACGCCCCAGCCCACGGCCGGGCTGTCGATCATCAGCTCCAGGCCCTGGTTGAGCTTCTCGCGGTTGGAGAGCAGGTCGTCCAGGTCGCTCTTGCCGATGATGGACCGCAGCGAGGTCTGGGCCATCTGCGAGACGGCGAACTTGTAGTCCTCGACCTTGACCAGCGCGCTCACCGCGTCGACCACCCGGAAGTAGACGACCGCGTCCACGCGCACGGTGACGTTGTCGCGGGTGATGCCCTCCTGGGCAGGGATCGGCAGCGTCACGATCTGCAGGTTGACCTTGTACAGCCGGTCCACGAACGGGATCACCAGATTGAAGCCGGGCATCCGGACGTCACCGGTGACGCGGCCGAGCCGGAACAGCACGCCTTGCTCGTACTGCTTGACGACCCGCGCACCGGCGGCCAGGTACAGCGCACCGACGCACAGCGCCGTCACCACCGCGACCAGCAGCTCCTGAACCATCACGACCCCCAGGTAAAGAGGTCCGATATGTCTGTTGCTGCAACGATATGCCCGGCGGGAGGGTCGGGGCCACGGCCCCCGGGGAAGCAGGTCCGGGCCGGGATGCCGAGGGGCGTCGGCACCCCGGCCCGGGACGGCCGCCGGTTCAGGCGGCCGTGACCTTCACCGGCTCGGTCCCCGCGTCGCTGTGCCGTTCGGCCCAGCTCTCCAGCGCGGTCCGGCAGGCGTGATCGAGGTGGTGCAGCCCGGAGAGGTCCACCCGGATCGGGCGGTCCTGGGGCAGCGCCTCCAGACTGTCGAGGATCTTCGGCAGCCGCAGGAAGGTCGCGTTGCCCGACAGGTACGCGTCGATCGGTCCCGCCCCCTTGTCGACGACCTCCAGCCTGAGGTGCGACGCCTCCCAGGCCGTCTTGACGATCGACAGGGCGAGCCCGATCAGCACCCCCTCGAACATGCTGACCGCGACGATGGACACCGCCGTGGCGACCAGGATGACCGCCTCGCCCCGGTGCTCACGCCAGAGCACGGCCAGCGCGCGCACCGGGATCAGCTTGGCGCCCGAGTAGACCAGGATTCCGGCGAGCGCCGGGATCGGTATGTACCCCAGCACCCCCGGCAGCAGGGCCGCGAACAGCAGCAGCCAGACGCCGTGCAGCACCCGGGACGCCCTGGTGCGGGCGCCCGCCTGGACGTTGGCCGCGCTGCGCACGATCACCGCGGTCATCGGCAGCGCGCCGAGCACCCCGCAGAGCGCGTTGCCCGCGCCCTGGGCGATCAGTTCCTGGTTGTACCAGGTGCGCGGACCGTCGTGCATCCGGTCCACGGCCGCCGCGCTGAACAGCGACTCGGCGGACGCGATCAGGGTGAACGCGACGATCGTGCCGATCACCCCGGCGCTCGCCAGTTCACCGAAGGCGCTCAGTGGCGGCGGCTGGACCGAGTCCAGCAGACCCCGCACCTCGACGGTGGCGACCGGGAGGCTCAGGAGGAAGGCGGCGAGGGTGGCGAGGCCGACGGCGGCCAGCGGTCCGGGGACCGCCCGCACCTTCGCCGGGACGTGCTTCCACAGCACCAGGACCGCGATCGTGCCGGCGCCGAGGGCGAGCGAGGCCAGCGCCTCGCCGTCCCCGAGGGCGTCCAGGAACGCCCCGGGCAGTCCGGCGATCTTGCCGGGGCCGGACTCGGGAGCCTTGGTGGCCAGCGCGGGATACAGCTGACCGGCGATCAGTACCAGGCCGATTCCGGCCAGCATGCCCTCGACGACCGAGACCGAGATGGCCCGGAACCAGCGTCCCAGCCGCAGCACCCCCATGGTGATCTGGAGGACGCCGGTGACCAGCACGATCACGCCGAGCAGCGGCAGCCCGAACTCCCGCACGGCCTCGAAGACGAGCACGGTCAGGCCCGCGGCCGGCCCCGACACCTGAAGGCTGCTGCCGCGCAGCATCCCGGTGACGAGACCGCCCACGATGCCGGTGACCAGGCCGAGTTCGGCCGGGACACCGGAGGCCACGGCCACGCCCACGCAGAGCGGGAGCGCGACCAGGAACACGACGAGCGAGGCGGCGAAGTCCTCGCGTATGTGGGGGAACTTGGTCATCACGGCGCTCACAGGGCCTCGAAGGTGTCGGTGTCGGCACGGTGTTCGCGCACGGCACCGGTGTGGACCTCGTAGTACCAGCCGCGCAGGGTCAGTTCGCCCGTCGCCAGCTTCCTGTCGATGCACGGGTACGAGCGCAGCCGCAGCAGCTGGGCGAGCACGTGGTTCTGCACGCCCTCCGCGACGGCCGGGTCCTCGGCCGCCCCGCTCGGCCGTGGCTCGGCGCTGGCCAGCCAGTCCCGTACGGCGGGTACGGCGGTCAGGTCGTCGCCGCGCACCAGCGCGCCGACGGCACCGCAGTGCGAGTGCCCGCAGACGACGATGTCGCGGACGCCGAGCACCTCCACGGCGTACTCGATGGTGGCCGCCTCGCTGGTG
The DNA here is from genome assembly GCF_019510245.1 of Streptomyces sp. Lineage (GTDB taxonomy): Bacteria > Actinomycetota > Actinomycetes > Streptomycetales > Streptomycetaceae > Streptomyces. Next base: position 57,914 of record NZ_JAEKKT010000125.1, read on the forward strand.
GGGGTGGTCGAGGCGTACGGCGGGACGATGTTGCCCGCGGTGCGCAGCTCGAAGAGCTCGCCCGGGCGGGCGCCGGTGATCAGGGCCGGGACGACCCGGGAATCGGAGCAGGTGATGAAGAGCACCTGCGGGGACTGGCCTTCGGCGAGCCTGGCGAACTCCTCAGGGCGCTGTCCGAACGTACGGGCGTTGTCGATGAGGGGCTGCATGGTGTGTGGACTCCTCCTGGCGCGCTACAGCGGCGCGTCGGGCTTGCACGACGTTTGTGTGTGGGGGGATGAAGGGCATGGAGAGCCCGGGCAGTGCCCGTCCCGTCAGCAGCGGAAGACCTGAAGCGCGGCCGGTGAGTGGGCTCTCGACGCTCTCGGCGTGCGGAGGTGCCTGGCCGTGGGAGGCACCGGGGTGCGTATGGCCTCGGAGTGCCGCGCGGTGGACGGGCGGTCGTCCGTCCAGCCGGCGGTGGCCGCGCGGTGGCGGTCGGCGGTCTGCGGCGGGCCGGGCGGCTCGCCGCAGAGGCCGTGTTCCTGGAGGGTGTGCGAGCCGGCGCGCACGGCCTTCGCCGAGAGCTTCGGCCCGGGCTGGGCTTTGGCCTCGACATGACTGGGGGTGTGCGCAGCTGCGAAGGTTGCCGCGGGCGCGAAGAACTGGACGGTGAGCAGGGCGGCGGCCAGCAGCGAGAGCACGGTCCGGGCGGTTGCACCTCGGAACATGAGCCTCCCTTGCGGCAGTTCACGCCTCTCGTGTGCATCAAGCACAGGTCAATGGTTGGTCAAGAAACACGTTAACCCTGCAAAGTTGTTTGCAGGGTTAACTCGGTGTTGCGAGCCGAAGAGAGCGTGAAAAGTGCCGGTGGTGTGGCCTGATCAGACTCTTGACCTGGCGAGCTTGATCGACTAGTGGCCTAGTCGGCGGTCACGAGCGTCTTGGCGTCCCTGGCCAGGGCGGTGAGCCGGGATATCGCGCGGAAGTACTTCTTCCGGTATCCGCCGTTCAGCATCTCCTCGCTGAACAGCTTGTCGAAGGGCAGCCCGGAGGCCAGCACCGGGACCTCGCGGTCGTAGAGCCGGTCCGCGAGGACCACGAGCCGCAGGGCGGTCGACTGGTCGGGAACGGGCTGCACGTCCGTCAGGCAGACGGCGCTCAGGTCGTCGGTGAGCGCGCCGTACCGGCTGGGGTGCACCTTGGCCAGGTGGTCCAGGAGGTGCGGGAAGTCGTCGAGCGAGGCGCCCGGGGTGGCGTACGCCGCCTTCGTCACCTGTTCGTCGGAGAACGGCGCCGGCGCCTCGGGCAGGCCGCGGTGGCGGTAGTCCTCGCCGTCGATGCGCAGCGGGCGGAAGTGGGCCGACAGGCCCTGGATCTCGCGCAGGAAGTCGACGGCGGCGAACCGGCCCTCGCCGAGCTTGCCCGGCAAGGTGTTGGAGGTGGCGGCGAGCGCGACACCGGCGTCCACCAGCCGGCCCAGCAGCGTCGACACCAGGACCGTGTCGCCGGGGTCGTCCAGCTCGAACTCGTCGATGCACAGCAGACGGTGGCCGGAGAGGGTCTGCACGGTCTGCTGGAAGCCGAGGGCGCCGACCAGGTTGGTCAGCTCCACGAAGGTGCCGAACGCCTTCAGCGCGGGCTCGGCCGGGGTGGCGTGCCACAGCGAGGCCAGCAGGTGGGTCTTGCCGACGCCGTAGCCGCCGTCGAGGTAGACCCCGCGGGGCCCGGCCGGTGCCTTGGGTGCCTTCGCCCTCCCGAAGCCGAGGAAGCCACGCCTGCCGCCGGCCACCGCGTGCGCCCCGCCGAGACCGCCGGCGAACCCTTCCAGGACCCGTACGGCCTCGGTCTGGGTCGGCTGGTTCGGGTCCGGGATGTAGGTGGCGAAGCGGACCGAGTCGAAGCGGGGCGGCGGCACCATCTCGGCGACCAGCCGGTCCGCGGGGACGTGCGGCGAACGGGCGCACAGGGACAGCGGGGCCGCGTCGGCTATGGGGCTGACCTCGGAAGCGGCGGGAGAAGACGACACGGTCACCCATGCTAGTTGCCGTGCCACACTGCACGGCATGCGACGCCTGTTCCCTGTGACCGAACGAACAACAGCCCGGGCCTCCGGCGGTGCGGCCGAGGGGACGCTCCCCGAGGGCGGGGCCGAGGGTTCCGGTTGCGCCGACCGGGAGTGGAGCCTTGCCGAGCTGGCCCGTGCCTACGCCTACCCCGACTCCGCCGGGCGGGAGGCGTGGCTGCGGGCCAACATGGTGTCCACGCTCGACGGGGCCGGGCAGCACGACGGGCGGTCGCAGCCCATCTCCGGCGCGGCCGACATGCGGATCTTCGGCACCCTGCGGGGACTCGCGGACGTCGTCGTCGTGGGTGCGGAAACGGTACGGCAGGAGGGGTACCGGCCGGTACGCGAACGGGCGGAGTTCGCGGGCGCCCGGACCGCGGCCGGTCAGGCCGTGGTCGCCGCGGTGGCCGTCGTCACCGCGAGCCTCGACCTCGACTTCTCGCTGCCGCTGTTCACCTCGCCCCTCGTGCCCACGCTCGTCCTGACCGGTGCGGCCGCCGCCCCCGACCGCGTCGCCGCCGCCGAGAAGGCCGGCGCCCGCGTGGTGGTCGCCGGTGACGGCGTCGGCGTCGACCCCGCCCGTGCGGTCCGGGCCCTCGCCGGCCTCGGCCACACCCGGCTGCTCACCGAGGGCGGCCCCCGGCTGCTCGGGCAGTTCGTCGCCGCCGGGGTCCTCGACGAGCTGTGCCTTACGGTCTCCCCGATGCTCACGGCGGGCCACGCGCAGCGGATCGCCGGGGGGCCCGGTGTCGCCGTCCCCCGACGCTTCGAACTAGTGTCCCTTCTGGAAGAGGCCGGATTCCTGTTCGGTCGTTACCGCCGGTCCTGAAATCAGCGGAATAAACCGTTCCGCTTAGCGTCCGACGGGCAAACTGAATCCGGCAGTACCCGTGCGATCGCGGGGCAGGATGGTTTCCGCAGGGGTGCCGGCCCCACGGAGGACAGAGGGTCGAGCGACCCTCTAGGGAGAAGAGGCGCCTGGTGTTCACAAGCGTTCTGATGATCGAGAAGGCCCTGACGTCCGCCGACGTGGAGTTCGTCACCACCTTGCACGGGGACGAGCAGGTCGCCTTCCACGTGCTGCTCCAGCCGCGCGGCGACCAGGCGGACCGCCTGCTGCGGGCCATCGACGACATCGCGCTCGGCGAACTCGACGAGGCCACGCGCGAGCGGGAGACGCCGGAGGGGGAAGCGGCGAAGGGTCCTGCCGAGCAGGCGCTGGCGGTGTCCCTGACGGCCCTGCGGGCGGCGGGCAGCACCGCGGAGGGGCGGATGGTCGAGGACCACCCCCTGGACGCGCTGCGGAAGCTGGTGGAAGAGGTGGGCGCGGACGAGGTGATCGTGCTGACCGATCCCCACTATGTGGAGGAGTTCTTCCACCGGGACTGGGCGTCGCGGGCGCGGCACAAGGTGGGGGTGCCGGTGCTGAAGCTGTTCTCGCACAGCAAGGCGTAGGCGCCGTTTCAGGGGGGGCGCGTGTCCGGGTGCGGGTGGCGCCGTGGTTGCTCGCACAGTTCCTCCCCCAGCCTTCGGCCGGGGGTACCTCCAGCGCCCCCGAAGGGGCGCCGGGGCCGGCGCCTCTTCCCAGCCGCAGGCACTCCGCCATTGCCGGTCCCTTCCCCCGCGGGCCGGTGGGGGCTGGTCGCGCAGTTGCTCGCGCCCTTTAGGGGTGCTACCCAGCGGTGTCTTTCAACCCTGCCGCGGGCAGTCGTGCCGCTGGGGCGGCACGGGTGGGCGCGGGCGGCGCCCGGCCGGCGCCGGTGAGCGCCCCTTGCAGGGTGGCCGGTGTCCGAGCACATAGGCTAAGCACGCTTTCGCACGTCACCGTCTCTGGGAGAAATACATGGCACCCGGCCTTCCTTCCGCCATGGAGCGTCCGCACTTCATCGGGATCGGCGGCGCCGGGATGTCGGGGATCGCCAAGATCCTCGCCCAGCGCGGGGCCCGGGTGGCCGGGAGCGACGCCAAGGAGTCGGAGACCGCCGAGGCGCTGCGGGCGCTCGGCGTGACCGTGCACATCGGGCACGCGGCCGGGCACCTCGCCGACGACGCCAGCTGTGTCGTCGTGTCGTCGGCGATCCGCAAGGACAACCCCGAGCTGGCCCGCGCGGCCGAGCTCGGCGTCCCCGTGGTGCACCGCTCGGACGCCCTCGCCGCCCTGATGGACGGCCTGCGTCCGATCGCGGTCGCCGGCACGCACGGCAAGACCACCACCACGTCCATGCTCGCGGTCTCCCTGACCACGCTGGGCCGCGGCCCCTCGTACGCCATCGGCGGCGACCTCGACGCACCCGGCTCCAACGCCCTGCACGGCGAGGGCGAGATCTTCGTCGCCGAGGCCGACGAATCCGACCGCAGCTTCCACAAGTACGCGCCCGAGGTCGCCATCGTCCTCAACGTGGAGCTCGACCACCATGCCAACTACGCCTCGATGGACGAGATCTACGAGTCCTTCGAGACCTTCGCCGGCCGGATCGTGCCCGGCGGCACGCTGGTGGTCAACGCCGACCACGCGGGGGCGCGCGAGCTGACCCGGCGGGTGGCGGGCAAGGTGCGGACGGTGACGTACGGCGAGGCCGCGGACGCCGACGTCCGGGTGCTCTCCGTCGTACCGCAGGGCCTGAAGAGCGAGGTCACCGTCCTGCTGGACGGCACCGAGCTGACGTTCACGGTGTCGGTCCCCGGCCGGCACTACGCGCACAACGCGGTCGCCGCGCTGGCCGCGGGTGTGGCCCTCGGGGTCCCCGCCGCCGAACTCGCCCCCGCCCTCGCCGCGTACACCGGCGTGAAGCGGCGCCTCCAGCTCAAGGGCGAGGCGGCCGGCGTCCAGGTGATCGACTCCTACGCCCACCACCCGACCGAGATGACCGCCGACCTGGAGGCGATGCGCGCCGCCGCCGGGGACGCCCGGATCCTGGTCGTCTTCCAGCCGCACCTCTTCTCCCGCACCCAGGAGCTCGGCAAGGAGATGGGCGACGCAGTGGCCCTCGCGGACGCCTCGGTCGTCCTCGACATCTACCCGGCCCGTGAGGACCCGATCCCCGGGGTGACCAGCGAGCTGATCATCGAGGCGGCACGGGCGGCCGGCGCCGACGTCACGGCCGTGCACGACAAGGACGAGGTCCCCGCCGTGGTCGCGGGAATGGCGAAGCCCGGTGATCTGGTTCTCACCATGGGCGCGGGCGATGTGACCGACCTGGGCCCGAGGATCCTGGAACGCCTGGCGAAGTGAGGGGCTGAGAGTCATGTCGTACGACGTCGAGAAGCCGGACGAGCAGTGGCGGGCGGAGCTGTCGCCGGCCGAGTACGCCGTGCTGCGTCAGGCGGCGACCGAGCCGGCCTTCAGGGGTGAGTACACCGACACCAAGACCAAGGGCGTGTACTCCTGTCGCGCCTGCGGTGCCGAGCTGTTCACCTCCGGCACGAAGTTCGAGTCCCACTGCGGGTGGCCGAGCTTCTACGACCCGAAGGACACCGACGCGGTCGAACTGGTCGAGGACCGCACCCACGGGATGGTCCGCACCGAGGTGCGCTGCGCGCGCTGCGGCTCGCACCTCGGCCACGTGTTCGAGGGTGAGGGGTATGCGACCCCGACCGACCAGCGGTACTGCATCAACTCGATCTCGCTCCGGCTGACCGCCGACGAGAGCTGAGTCCGGCCGGGCCCGTCGTCCGACGGGCCCGTGGGCCGACAGCCGCGGCACTCGCCCGCGGCCTCGGTCAAGCGCCTCCCGGGGCTCCCGGCGCAGGCGGCTGGTGCCGGGCGGGGCGCTGTTTGAGACTCTGTGAGGGTGTCAGGTGGCGCGCGATGGTTCCGGTCCCGCAGGGGACCCGCGCCCGCCGACGGCCCGGGCGGACCGGACGGGCTCATGGCGGGCGCCGACCCCGCCGCGCCCCTCAGGGCGTTGCGCGAGGCCGCGGCCGGCATCGGCACCAGCCTGGACGAGTCCACCACCTGTACGGAACTGACCCGGGCGGCGGTACGGCTGGCCGGCGGCTGCGCGGCCGTGATGCGGCGGGCCGGCGACACCGTCCACGGCTACGAGTCGATCACCGGCGACGCCGATCTGCTGCCCGACGCCCGCTGGGCCACCGCGGTCGCCCGGGACGCCGGCACCCCGGCCGCCGACAACTGGGCGGACCCGTGGCTGTCCCGCCCGCCCGGCAGCCAACCCCGCCCTGCCCTGTGCGCGCCCCTGACCAGCGGCTCCGACCAGTACGGCGTCCTGGTCTGCGCCCGCGAGGGCGCGGTGTTCGCCCGTGCGGAGGCCGAACTGCTCGCCCTCCTCGCCGAACGCGCCGCGTCCCACATCCGGCACGCCCGCGAGTACGACCAGGTCAACCGTACCGCCGGGGACCTTCAGCGGGCCCTGCTCTCCGAGCCGGGCCGGCCGCACCCGAACCTCGACGTGTCGATCCGCTACCTCCCGGCCGGCGGGCGGGTGCTGGTCGGCGGCGACTGGTGCGAGACCGTACGGCTGCACTTCGGGCGCACGCTGCTCGTCGTCGGCGACGTGATGGGCCACGGCCTGGAGGCCGCCGTCGACATGAACGCGTACCGCTCCTCCCTGCGCTACATCGCCTCCTCCGAGCTGCCGCCGCACCGGGTGCTGCGCCAGATGGACGACATCGCCGCCACCGAGGCGGACCGAAGACCCGCCACCTGCCTGCTCGTACGCGTCGACCCGAGCCGCGGGCAGGTCACCCTGGCCAGCGCCGGCCATCTGCCGCCCGCGCTGATCACCAGGGGAGGCCGTACCGCACTCCTGCGGGTCCCCGTCGGGCCGCCCCTGGGCACCGGTTTCGGCGGCTACGAGTCGGCCACCCACCGGCTCGAACCCGACGAGGCGCTGGTGCTCTTCACCGACGGCCTGGTGGAACACCGCGGCGAGGACATCGACCGCTCCCTGCACCGCCTCGCCGAACTCCGCTTCACCCCTGCCGTCGACGTCGACGGCCTGCTGGAGTCCATCCTCACCCGCCTCGACGCCCGGCACGCAGAGGACGACGTCGCGGTGCTGGCGGCGCGCCCGCACCCCCGGGAGGGCGGGTTCAGCTCCGTGGCGGAGGCGGAAGGGTGAGGGCTCCGCCGGAAGGCCGACGATGTGCCGTCTGCCGTCTGCCGTCTGCCGTCTGCCGTCTGCCGTCTGCCGTCTGCCGTCTGCCGTCTGCCGTCTGCCCTCTGCCGTCTGCCGTCTGCCGTGCGGTCGTGGCTGGTCGCGCGGTTCCTCGCGCCCGTTTGGGGGCGTTGGGGATGGTCGTGTCTGCCGTGCGGTCGTGGCTGGTCGCGCGGTTCCTCGCGCCCGCTTGGGGGCGTTGCGGATGGTCGTGTCTGCCGCGCGGTCGTGGCTGGTCGCGCGGTTCCTCCCCCAGCCTCCGGCCGGGGGTACCCCCAGCGCCCCTTCGGGGGCGCTGTAGATCGACGGAGCCGGTCAGGTACCGGTGTGGTCTGGTGGTGGGTTTCTCGGGAGCGTCAGGGTGAAGGACGTGGTGGCGGTGGGGCCTTTGTCCAGTCCGATGGTCCCGCTGTGCGCCTCCACCAGGGCCCGGGCCACCGAGAGGCCGAGCCCGCTGCCGCCGCGGTCGCGGCTGCGGGCCTTGTCGACGCGGTAGAAGCGGTCGAAGACGCGGGCCCGGTCACCGGGCGGGATGCCGAGGCCGTGGTCGGCGACGCTCACCGACACCGAGCGGGCGGTGACGGTGACCGTCACGGACACCGGAGTGCCGGCCGGCGTGTGGACGGCCGCGTTGGTGAGGAGGTTGTCCAGCACCTGGCGGATGCGGACCGGGTCGAGGCGGAGCGGGACCGGTTCCGGGCCCGTGGTCACCGTCAGGGGGTGGCCGGGGTGGGCCGCGCGGAAGGCGTCGGCCGCCTCCCGCACCAGCTCGGTCAGATCGGTGTCCTCCAGCCGCAGCGGAGCCTCCACCTCGGCCGCGTCCAGGCGGGCGAGCAGCAGCAGGTCGTCGAGGAGGACGCCCATCCGGGCCGCCTCGGCGCGCAGCCGGGCCAGGTGCCTGTCGCGCTCCTCGGGGTGGTTGGCGGCCGCGTACTGGAAGAGATCGGCGTAGCCGCGTACCGACATCAGCGGGGTGCGCAGTTCGTGCGAGGCGTCCGCGACGAAGCGGCGCAGCCGCTGCTCGGCCTCGGCACGCACGGCCAGCGAGTCGTCGATGTGCTCCAGCATCGTGTTGAAGGCGGTGCGCAGCTCCTCGACCTCGGGTCCGCCGCCCCGCTTCGCCGCGCGCAGCGGCAGCCGGGCCGCCGACTCCGTCAGGTTGTGGGAGGCGATGCCGTGGGCGGTGCGTGCCATGTCGCTCAGCGGCTCCAGGCCGTTGCGCAGCAGCCGGCGGCCGAACACCACCAGCGCCAGCAGGGCCAGCCCGAAGGCCACCACCTGGACCGTGACCAGCCGTCGTACCGTGTCGTCGATGCTGTCCATCGGCGCCCCGCTGACCAGCACCACCCCCGGCTCCACCGCGCAGCCGCGCAGCCGGTACTCGCCCTCCCCGGTCAGGTCGCTGGTGCGCAGCACCTCGGTGCCCGCGGCGAGCTGTGCCCTCGCCACCGCGGTGAGGGCGCCGATGTCCGTGGGCAGGTCACTGCTCTCCTCGGGTTTGCGCAGCACCGGGGTGCCGTTCGAGACGTCGTACACGGCGTAGTACCAGCGGTAGTACTTCTTGCCCTGCAGGGTGCCGGTCTGCTCGATGCTCTTCGACTGGGCGGTCTGGGCGAGGCCGAGCTGGTCGTCGAGCTGGGCCGACAGGTAGTCCCGCATATAGGTGGTCAGGGCCGTGCCGACGACCGCGAACACCACCAGGGCCAGCGCCCCCAGCCCCAGCGCGAGGCGGGTGCCCAGGCGCATGCTCCGGTACGAGCGCAGCAGCCGCCCGATCACTCCGCGGCCTGCTGCCGTATGACGTACCCGAAGCCGCGCACGGTGTGGATCAGCGGCTCCCCGCCGGCCTCGTCCATCTTGCGGCGCAGCCGGCTGACGACCAGCTCCACCACGTTGGAACGGCCGCCGAAGCCGTACTCCCAGACGTGGTCCAGGATCTGCGCCTTGGTGAGCACGGTCGGCGACTTGCGCATCAGGTAGCGCAGCACCTCGAACTCGGTCGGGGTCAGGGAGAGCAGCCGGTCGCCGCGGCGGACCTCGCGGGTGTCCTCGTCCATCGTCAGGTCGGCGACCCGGAGCACCGAGCGCTGGAAGCCGGGACCCGCACTGCGCCGCAGCACCGTGCGCAGCCGGGCCATCAGCTCCTCCACCGCGAACGGCTTGACCAGGTAGTCGTCCCCGCCCCGGGTCAGCCCCGCGACCCGGTCGGCGACCCCGTCGCGGGCCGTGAGGAACACCACCGGCACCATCGTCCCGGAGTGCCGCAGCCGGTCGAGCACCCCGAAACCGTCGAGGTCGGGCAGCATCAGGTCGAGCACGACGATGTCCGGCCGGAACTCGGCGGCCCTGGCCAGCGCGGCCTCACCGGTGTACGCGGTGACCGCGTCCCAGCCCTCGTAGCGCGCGACCGTCGCGACCAGGTCGGCGATCGGCGGGTCGTCGTCCACGACGAGGAGGCGTACTTTTTTCACCCGCTCATACTGCGCCACCGGGCTGGGTGCGCCAGACCCCGTCTCACGGAGAGAAGACATCGATAAGCAGTTGAAAGTCGTCCGACAGGAAATCGACAGCAGCCGCGGGTCAAGCTCGACTCCCCGGACCCGATCAAGGAGCTGCCCACCCGTGACGACCGTCCAATCACCCCCTGCGCCCCCCACGGCGATACGCCCCAGGGTGGTGGCCCGCACGGGCCTGTACGCCGTGCTCGCCGCGAACGCGGCCGTGGTCGCCTACTTCTTCGCCCAGGCGGGCTTCGCCTCCAACGCCCTGATCGTCATCGGCCGTTTCTTCGGCCTCTACGGTGCCCTCGTCATGGCCTTCCAGCTGGTGCTGGTGGCCCGGCTGCCCTGGCTGGACCGGCGGATCGGCATGGACCGGCTGACCTCCTGGCACCGCTGGACCGGCTTCGCCCTGCTCTGGACGCTGCTCGCGCACGCCGTCTTCATCAGCTTCGGCTACGCAGACGGCGCGGGTGTCGGCCCGGTCGGTGAGCTGGTCGACCTCGCGGAGACGACGGAGGGCGTGCTCCGGGCCGTGGTCGCGCTGGGCGTCATCATCGTGGTCGGCGCCGTCTCTGCCCGCTACGCCCGCCGCCGGCTCGCCTACGAGACCTGGCACTTCATCCACCTGTACACCTACGTGGCCGTGGTGCTCGCCTTCAGCCACCAGGTCGCGGTCGGCACGACCTTCACGGCGTCGTCCGCCGCGAAGACGTACTGGTACGCGGTGTGGGGCGTGGCGCTCGGTGCGGTGGCCCTGGGCCGCCTGGTCCTGCCGTTGTGGCGCAACCACCGCCATCGGTTCCGGGTCTCCGCCGTCGTCCCCGAGTCGGACGACGTCGTCTCGGTGTACGTCACCGGCCGCGACCTCGACCGGCTGGGCGCGCAGGCGGGCCAGTTCTTCCTCTGGCGGTTCCTCACGAAGGACCGCTGGTGGCAGGCCAACCCGTTCTCCCTCTCCGCCGCCCCCGACGGCCGCACCCTGCGCCTGACCGCCAAGGCGGCCGGTGACGGCAGCGCCGGCCTGCGGCACGTGAAGGCCGGCACCCGGGTCTTCGCCGAGGGCCCCTACGGCGCCTTCACCACCCTGCACCGGCGGAAGCCGGAGTCCCTGCTCATCGCGGGCGGCGTCGGCGTCACCCCGATCCGCGCCCTCCTGGAGGACCTCGAGGGCCACGCGGTCGTCATCTACCGCGTCGGCACCGACCGGGACGCCGTCCTCTACGACGAACTCCGTGACCTCGCCGTCGCCAAGGGCGCCGAGCTCCACCTGGTCACCGGCCCGCCCGTCCCCGACCGGCTGGCCCCGCGCGAACTGGCCCGGCTGGTGCCGGACATCGCCGACCGGGACGTCTTCCTGTGCGGGCCGCCGCCGATGATGAACGCGGTACTGCGCACCCTGGGGGACCTGGGCGTGCCCAAGCCGCAGATCCACTTCGAGCGTTTCAGCCTGGCGGGATGAGGGGGACACCGTGAAACGAGCCGTACCCGTCGTCGCCCTGAGCATCGCGGGCCTGATCCCCGTCTGGCGCTACGAGCCGGCGACCGCCGGTACGACGTCCGTCACCGCCGAGCCGGCCACGACCCCGTCCGTCGCCACGACCGGCGCCTCGGGCACGGTCGTCAAGGGCACGACCATCACCACGGACAAGGGTCCCGTCCAGGTCCAGGTGACCTTCTCCGGTGACCGGATCTCCGCGGTCAGGATGCTCCAGCAGCCGAACCATCCGCAGACGACGGCCGCCGTGCCGGTGCTCATCGCTGAGACACTGAAGGCACAGAGCGCGGACATCGACACCGTGTCCGGCGCGACGATCACCAGTGACGGCTACAAGGAGTCCCTCCAGGCCGCGATCGACGCCAAGGGCTGATCATGAACCGAGTCGAACACGTCATGGGTTTCCCGGTCTCGCTCCGTATCGACGACGAGGGGGACTTCGAGGAGGCCGCGGACGCCGTCTTCGCGTGGCTGCGCGAGGTCGACGAGCGGTTCAGCCCCTTCAGGCCGGACAGCGAGGTCTCCCGCCTCGACCGGGGCGAGCTCTCCGAGTCCGGGGTGAGCCCGGACCTCGCCGAGGTGCTCGCGCTGTGCGAGGAGTACCGGATCGCGACCGGTGGCGCGTTCGACGCCCGGCTGCCGGGCCGCGGCCTCGACCCGTGCGCGGTGGTCAAGGGCTGGTCGGTCCAGCGGGCGGCGGAACTGCTGGCGGCGGCGGGGGCGCAGCGGTTCTGCCTGAACGCCGGGGGAGACGTGGTCGCGGCCGGCGGCCCCTGGCGGGTGGGGGTACGACACCCCGAACGGGCCGATCAGCTGTGCCTGGTGCTGGAGATCACGGACGGCGCGATCGCGACCTCCGGGCGCTACGAGCGGGGCGACCACATCGTCGACGGCCGCACCGGCCGCCCGGCGACCGGCCTGCTCAGCGTCACCGTCGTCGCCCCGACCCTGACAGAGGCCGACGCCGCCGCCACGGCCGCGTTCGCGATGGGCGCGGAGGGCGCCGCGTGGGCGGCGGCCCGGCCGGGCTGCGAGGTGTTCGTGGTGGACGCGGAGCGGTCCGTACTGCGGACAGCGGGCTTGCCGGTCGCGGGGGAGCCCCCGGCGGCCGCGTGACCCCGGCGGCCGCGTGACCCTGGGGGTGGCTGGGGTGTGTGGGCGGGTGCGAGGGGTGTGTGGTCGCTCGCGCAGTTCCTCCCCCGGACTTCGGCCGGGGGTACCCCCAGCGCCCCTACAGGTGGGACCAGCCACAGGCGCTCCAGAGGGGCGGTCAGCCGACGTCGGACGCGTCCAGGCGGTACAGGCCGCTGCTGGTCGAGCTCGACGCCGAGGACCTGACCGCCGTGCCGTGCTTCTTGACCCAGGCGGCGATCTCCGAGTTCGTGCCCTGGCCGCCGTCGCTGCTGACGACGACGTAGTGCAGCTTGCCGGCCTTCACCAGGCTCTTGAGCTTGGCGAGGGTCATCGCGTCGTCGCTGCCGGACCAGCCGCCCATGGAGATGACGGGCCGGCCGGACTCCAGGATGATCGAGGAGGCCGTCTGGTCGGTGGCCACGGCCACCAGCCAGGTCGCGCCGTCCTGGTGCTTCTCGAGGTACGTGATCGTCTCGGAGGTGACCTGGGTGCCTCCGCCCGTCTGACCGTCCGCGCCGGAGGACTTGCCGGCCGAGGAGGGCGAGGTGGACGAGGAGGAGCCGGCGCCGGACGGCGGCCGGCCCATCGCCTGGCCGGTGGAGCTGGAGCTGGTTCCGGAGCTGCTCGAGCCGGAACCGCCGGGGAAGCCGCCGCTCGGGCGCTCGCCACCGCCGCCCGTACCGCCCATGCCGCCACCGGTGCTGGGCCCGGCCGTCGGGTTGGTGCCGTTGGTGCTCGCGCCGGTGGCCGCCGACACGGAGTAGGCGGCCGGTCCGGCCAGCAGGGCGACGACCGCCGCCACCGCCGCGAGGCCGATCAGCCTCTGCCGCTTCATGAACCGTCCGGCCGGCAGCCCGGTCACCGCGACCGTGCCGGCCAGGGCGGCGACCACCTCGGCGACCGTGTACACCGTGCCGGAGCCGGAGACCCGCTGGAGCAGGACGACCGCCCAGACGGTGCTCGCGCCGACGGCGGCCGGGAGAACCCAGCCCCACCTCGCCGCCGAGCCCTCCCGGAAGGCCTTGTACAACATGACCCCGCCCGCGCCGGCCAGGGCGGCGATCCCCGGCGCCATGGCGGTGACGTAGTAGGGGTGGAAGGTGCCCTCGGCGAGGGAGAAGGTCAGGAAGTGCAGGACGAACCAGCCGCCCCACAGCATCAGTGCGGCCCGCCTGGCGTCGGTGCGCGGCGCCCGGCCGCGCAGCACGAGCCCGCCGACGAGGGCGACCGCGGCGAACGGGATCAGCCACGAGATCTGGCCGCCCATGATGTCGTTGAACATCCGGTACAGGCCCGAACTGCCGCCGAAGCTCGCGCCGTTGCCGGCCGAGCCCACCGAGGAGCTCGCCCCGAAGATCCGGCCGAAGCCGTTGTAGCCGATGACCAGGTCCCAGACCGTGTTGTCGGTGGAGCCGCCGACGTAGGGCCGCGAGGAGGCCGGGATCAGGTCGACGACCACCATCCACCAGGCGCTGCTGACCACCAACGCGGCCGTGGCGACGGCGAGGTTGCGGACACGGCGGCCCAACGACAGGTTCGCGGCCCACAGGTAGACCGCGAAGAACGCGGGCAGCACGACGTACGCCTGCATCATCTTGGTGTTGAACGCGAAGCCGATCGCGACCGCCGACCAGACGAGGGGCGCCAACCTGCCCGTGCGCACGGCCTTCAGCAGCGCGGCGGCGCCCAGCAGCATCAGGAAGACCAGGACCGGGTCGGGGTTGGTGTCGCGGTCGATGGCGACGGTGATCGGCGTGAGGGTGAGGACGAGCGCGGCGATCGTGGCCGCCACGACCCCGAAGTCCCGCTTGACCAGCCGGTACAGCAACGCCACCGAGCCGACGCCGACGGCGATCATCGGCAGCGTCAACTGCCAGGTGCCGTACCCGAAGACGCGGGCGGACAGACCCATCACCCAGAGGGCGAAGGGGGGTTTGTCGACGGTGATGAAGCTGCCGGCGTCCAGGGCGCCGAAGAAGAACGCCTTCCAGCTCTTGGTGCCGGAGTAGACCGCCGCGTCGTAGAAGGTGTTGCCGGTGACGGAGGTGAGGTTCCAGGCGTACAGGGCGGTGGCCAGGAGCAGGATCGCCCACAGGGCCGGGCGGGCCCAGCGCGGGTCGTCGGGGGCACCCAGGAACAGCCTTCTGGCGCGGGAGACCGGCGGGGCGGCGGCCCGGTGCCGGCCGTCCTGGACCGGGGCGGGAGGCGGGGCGAGGGTCGTCATGACGCGTACTCCATGGGCTCGACGGCGGGGACGCGGGTGGAGCCCTCGGTCCGGTCGACCGGGACCTCGTGGAGGCGGAGCCCGTTGCGCTGGGCGAGCCAAGACCGGCGCCGCACGCCTCCCGCGTTCGTTTCGTTCATGACCATGACGATCGGGGCGCTGTCTGGGGCGGTCCTGAGGCCTCACTGAGCGGGGCATGAGAATCAGCGAACTCACAGGTGGCGCACAGTGACCGGCCGGTAGGTCACAAACTGAAGAGGATCAGTCAGCTGCCAAAGCGCTGAAACACTTCCGGTTTAGACTCTGCGGCAACAGCCTCCACCACGGCGACCGTGGTCGATAACTGGGCACTTTCTGCCAAACCCGAAGGGTATTCGGCGTTTTGATACGGATAGATTCAGTCACCAAGCGGTACCCGGACGGCACGGTCGCCGTCGACCGGCTGTCCCTGGAGATACCGGACCGCTCGATCACCGTCTTCGTCGGCCCTTCGGGCTGCGGCAAGACGACGACCCTGCGGATGATCAACCGGATGGTGGAGCCCTCCGAGGGCCGCATCCTCCTCGACGGCGCCGACATCCACGCGCAGCCGGTCAACACCCTGCGCCGGTCCATGGGTTACGTCATCCAGAACGCCGGTCTCTTCCAGCATCGCACCATCATCGACAACATCGCCACCGTGCCCCGGCTGCTCGGCTGGACCAAGCAGAAGGCGCGGGCCCGGGCGGCCGAGCTGATGGAGCGGGTGGGCCTCGACCCGGCCCTCGCCAAGCGCTACCCGTACCAGCTCTCCGGCGGCCAGCAGCAGCGCGTCGGCGTGGCCCGGGCGCTCGCCGCCGACCCGCCGGTGCTGCTGATGGACGAGCCGTTCTCCGCCGTGGACCCCGTGGTCCGCAAGGGCCTCCAGGACGAACTCCTGCGGATCCAGGACGAGTTGGGCAAGACGATCGTCTTCGTCACCCATGACATCGACGAGGCGATCAAGCTCGGCACGATGGTCGCGGTGATGCGCACCGGCGGCCATCTCGCCCAGTACGCCCCGCCGGCCGAACTGCTCACCGACCCCGCGGACGCCTTCGTCGAGGACTTCCTCGGCGCCGACCGGGGCATCCGGCGGCTCTCCTTCTTCCCGTCCGCGGACCTGGAGTTGCAGACCGCGCCGATCGTCGCGATCGACGCCGACGCCACCCGGCTCGGCGCCCGCGCCACGGCCGACGCGCCCTATCTCCTCGTGACGGACCTGGACGGCCGGCCGCTGGGCTGGGGCGAGCCGCGGGCCCTCACCGCCGGGTCGATCCGCCCGGAGCAACTGATCCCGTACGGGCGGCCCTTCGTCCCCGGCCGGGACTCGCTGCGCGCCGCCCTCGACGGTTCCGTCCTCTCGCCGACCGGCTGGGCCGTGGCCGTGGACGGTGAGGGACGCGCGGTCGGCGTCGTCTCCCAGCAGGTCATCGGCGCCGCGATCCGCACCGCCCACGCCGAGGGCCGCGACGACGCGAAGGTCGGGGGATGAGCGGCTTCTTCGACATCCCGAGCGACCTCCAGAACACCTACTTCGGGCTGATCGGCCTGCACCTGCGCGAGGCCCTCATCCCGGTCCTGGCCGGTCTGCTGGTGTCCCTGCCCATCGCCCAGCTCTGCGTGCGCTTCCGCTGGCTGTACCCGCCGGTCCTCGGCGTGACCACGATCCTGTACGCCATCCCCTCGCTGGCCTTCTTCGTCGTCCTCATCGACTACACAGGCCAGACCGAGACGACGGTGATGATCCCGCTCGCGGTCTACAGCCTGGTGGTGCTGGTCCCGGCCATCGTGGACGGCGTCCGCTCGGTCCCGGCGGAGACCCTCGCCGCGGCCACCGCGATGGGCCTCGGGCCGGTACGCCGTTACTTCCAGGTGCAGTTGCCGATCGCCGTGCCCGCGATCATCGCGGGCCTGCGGGTGGCCACCGTCTCCAGCATCTCCCTGGTCAGCGTCGGCATGCTGATCGGCAACCAGGGCGCCCTCGGCAACCTGCTCAACGACGCGAACCTGTACCACCGCCCTGAGCTGGCGGTGAACTCCGTGGTGACGACGGCCGTGCTGGCGATCCTGGCCGACGCGTTCCTCGTCCTCGTCCGCCGTGTGCTGACGCCCTGGATGCCGAAGGAGAGCACCCGGTGAACGTCCTCAACTTCATCCACGCGTTCTTCAGCGACAGCTCCCACTGGCACGGCTACGACGGCATCCCCACCCGCCTCTGGGAACACATCCAGTACTCGCTGGAGGCGCTGGCCTACGCGGCCGTCATCGGCCTGCCCATCGGCCTGGTCACCGGCCACTACGGCCGCGGCGGCAACACCCTCGCCCTGATCGCCACGGCCGGCCGGGCGCTGCCCAGCTTCGGCCTGCTGGTCCTGATGTTCATCTGGCTCGGCTTCGGCATGCTGCCGGTGATGATCCCGCTGGTGATCCTCGCCGTACCGCCGATCCTGGTCACGACGTACGAGGCGATGCGCTCCGTCGATCCGTCCCCGGTGGACGCGGCGCGGGGCATGGGCATGCCGGAGGCACGCGTCCTCTTCCAGGTGGAACTCCCGGTCGCCCTCCCGCTGATCCTCAGCGGCCTGCGCTCGGCGGCCATCCAGATCGTCTCGACGGCGACGATCGCGGCATACGTGAGCCTGGGCGGCCTCGGCCGCTACATCATCGACGGCCTCTACCAGAAGAACTACGAGAAGGTCGTCGGCGGCGCGACCCTGGTGGCGGCGATGGCCCTGGTCACGCTGGGCATCTTCTGGGCGGTGGCGAGACTGACGGTCTCACCCGGCGTACGTCGGAGTTAGCGCCCCCAGGGGGCGCGGGGAACTGCGCGACCAGCCACAACCGGTCGGCAGTTCCCCACAACCGGCACTACCCACCACTGCGTGCCAGCGCCAGTTCCAGAACAACGAGCAGGGCATCCCGAACGGAACCCCGTTCACGCGCGTCGAAGACGACCAGCGGCGTACCGTCGGCGACATCGAGCGCCCACCGCACCTCGTCCAGCGTGTGCTCGACCTGCCCGTCGAACGCGTTGATCGCGACGGCGAACGGGATCCCCTTGTGCTCGAAGTAGTCGACGGCGGCGTAGCAGTCGTCCAGGCGACGCGTGTCAACGATCACCAGACCGCCGAGCGCCCCTTCGACGATGTCGTCCCACATGAAGCCGAACCGTTCCTGCCCGGGCGTGCCGAACAGGTACAGCTTCAGCGTCGGGTCGATGGTGATGCAGCCGAAGTCCATCGCCACGGTCGTGGTCGTCTTGCGCGGCGTGAGCGAGAGGTCGTCCACGCCGGCCGCGACCTCGGTGATGGACGCCTCGGTGGTCAGTGGCTCGATCTCCGAGATCGAGCCGACGGCGGTGGTCTTGCCCACGCCGAAACCGCCCGCGATGACCATCTTCACCGGCAGCGGCGGCCGTACGGCCGTACGCCCGGCGCCCCGGGTCAGCGAGTCAGTCGGTGTCACGGAGTACCCCTCGGGAGTCGGGGATGGCCCGCAGGCCATCGATAACCCTGCGCAGGACGGACGAGTCGTGGGTGGCCTCGAAGTCGGGCACGTGGACCGTCAGCTGCCCGGCCTCGCGCAGGTCTTCTGCCAGCACCCGGACCACGTTCAGGTGCAGCCGCAGCCGGGCCGCCAGTTCCGCGAGCGACTGCGGAATCCGGCACGCCGCGATGATGTCGTGCTGCTCGAAGGACAGCCGGTCCAGCACGGCGAGCCCGGCGGTGGTGGCCACCACCTGGGTCTCGACGGGCATCGCCGGTCCGGAGGCGCTGTCCGCCACCCGGCCGGCGGTGACCAGGAACGGCCGTACGGCGGGGGCGGGGCCTACCGGGTCCGGGCCCGGGGGCGGGGTGCCGTCCGCCATGGCTGTGTCTTCCTCTCTCGGCCTTCTCGGCTGTGCCGACCGGCGTTGCCGGTCAGCGCGTCTGTGGGACGCCGACGCTGTTCTTCAGCTCCAGGACGAGCTGCGGACTGAGCGCCGCCCCCGCGCGGTTGGCGAACAGCGTCATCTCGTAGGCGATGTTGCCGAGCTTGGCCTCGTTGTCGGCGACCACGCCGAGCACCGCGCCGTTGCCGATCGCGGAGACGATGACATGGCCGCCCTCCAGGTCGATGATGACCTTGTTGAGGCCGCCCAGGCCGTAGTTGCCGGAGGCGCCGGCGGCCAGGCTGGTGATGCCGGAGACGATCGCGGCCAAACGCTCGGAGTGGGCGCGCTCGCGTAGCTCCGACACGGCGATCAGCAGACCGTCGGAGGACACGGCGATCGCGTCCACCACGCCTGCGGTCTCGGTCGCGAAGCGGTTCAGCAGCCAGGTGAAGTCGGCTGCGGCCGCCTGCAGGTCGGTCGGCGTGACGCCGCCCGTCGGGGTGTCACCTGTCGACGTGCTCACTGCTCGGCTCCTTCCGGAAGGTGGATCTGGTCGTGCGGCGGGTTCGGTTCGGTGTGCGGCGCGGGCCGTTCGTGGCTGCCGGTGTCGCTGTCGCGCCGGGCGCGCTCCACCGCCGCCTCGAACTCGTCGAGGGCGTCCCGCTCGGCCTCGGCGTCGCGGGTGCGCGGCGGCTGGGAGAGGGCCTGGGCGGCTCCGACGGTGGTGCGCAGGGTGGCGCCGCGTACCCGGCGGCGCAGGGGGCGGGTGCCGTCGGCGTTGTCGGCCGGGGGTTCACCGGAGCGCGCGGCGGGGATCAGCGGGGCCGTGGCGTCGGCCGCCGGGGGCAGCGGGGCCGTCCCGTCGCCGGCGGCCGGCTCCCGGCGTGGAACCCGGCGGGGGAGGGGGCCCTCGGCCTCCGCGGCGGCGTGCTCCGGGCCGGAGGCCCAGCTCGGCGTGGCCGCGCCACCCCGCGCCGGGGCCGGCCCGGTCGGCAGCGAGGCCGCGGGGGTCGGTCCGGTCGGCTCGGTCGATGTCGTGGGTTCCACGGTGAGCGGGCTGCCGGTGGTGTCGGCCACCGCGCTCATCGTCAGCAACAACCGTGCCGGAAGCGTCACTTCGGCGGTGACACCGCCGCCCGGGGTCCGGGTCAGCTCGACGCTGATCTCCCAGCGCCGGGCCAGCGCACCCACCACGAACAGGCCGAGCACCTTGGTCGGCACCAGGTCGAGGCGCTCACGGCGGATCAGCCGGGCGTTCTCCTCGGCCAGCCGCTCGGAGCTCATACCGAGGCCGTGGTCGGTGACGACGATGTGCGCACCCTGGTCGCTGGAGCGCACGGTCACCTCGACCGGGCTGCCCGCCGGCGAGAACGTCACGGCGTTCTCCAGGAGTTCCGCCACCATCAGGGTGAGGTCGCCGATGATGTCCGGCTCGATCATGGCGTCCGTGCCGGCGTACAGCCGTACCCGCTGGTACCCCTCGATCTGGCCGAGCGCGGCCCGGACGACGTTGGACACCGGGGTCGGGCCCGCGGCCAGCACGGTCTCGCGGATGCCGGCCAGCAGCATGAGGCTGTCGGCGTTGCGGCGCAGACGGACGGCGATGTGGTCGATGGAGTACAGGCGTTCGAGGAGGGCCGGGTCGGTCTCGGCCCGCTCCACCGCGTCGATGAAGGCGAGCTGGCGGGTGGTCAGGTTGCTGACGCGGCGGCCGACGTTGCCGAACATCTCGGCGGTGTTGCGGCGGCTGAGCACCTGGCGTTCCAGCAGGGCCGCGGCCGTGGTCTGCACCTGGTTGAACGCCTCGGCCAGGTCGCCGATCTCGTCGCGGGCGGTGACCGGCATGTCCCGCAGCCGGGGCGGGCCGGAGTCCTCGGCGTCGTCGTCTGCGACCCGGGCGAGTTCGCGGCCCGCCACCTCGGCGACCTCGTGCGCGACCCCGGTCAGGGCCTGCACCGGGCGGATCACCGAGCGGCGCACCAGCACCGAGAGCGCGAGCCACAGGACGAAGCCGAGCAGCGCGCCGCCCAGCAGCAGGCTCGCCCGCAGTTCGGCGGCCCGGTCGGCGGCGTCGGCCCGGTCGGCGATCTGGTCGATCAACGAGGTGGTGATGGTCAGCCGGGCGGCCGCCTGGTCGTGATAGGCGGGGTAGTCGCTCAGCGCGTCCTTGACGGCCCGCCGGATCTGGTCCTGGTCGCCGGACACCAGCTTGGTCGGGTCGATCTGCAGCTCGGCGAAGGACTCGGCGATGGTGCTCTGCGCCTTGGTGTGCTCGATGTCGGCGAGCTGCCGGGCCTGCCCCTCGGTGGCGAACCGGGTGAAGCGGCCGGCCTGGTGCTGGTAGAGGTCGTAGGCACCGACCGCGTTGGTGAACTCGATCAGCGCGTTGGTGTCCCCGGTGGTCGCGGCGAGCACGTTGGTCTCGAAGGCGCCGTGGGCGGCGTCCGCGCGCAGCAGCGAGTCCAGCAGGTTCCCGGTGAAGGTGGAGGCGAGGCTGGTGTTGCGGTCCAGACCGAGGCCGTCGATCAGGTCGTTGGCCGCGTTGGCGTACGCAGGGTCGATGTTGTCGGCCGGCAGGTAGGCCTGCTCGACGGACTGGCGGAGGCTGGACAGGCCCTCCACCTGGCGCAGGGCGCTCGTCTCGGTGTCCGGCAGGTCGCCGCCGAAGACCTGACGGACCGTCTGGACCTGGTCGTCCACCGCCGTCTGGGCCGCGTCGTAGGCGGCCCCCGAGGGCTTGCTGTCACCGGACTCGTACCGCGCGGACAGCAGGATCGCCTGCTGGTGCTCCGCCTCCACCTTGTCCACCAGCGTTGCCACTGCCGCGCTGTGCCGCACCATCTGGGCCGCGGACTCGGCGCTGCTGGACTGCTGCAGCAGATCGGTGAAGACGTACGCCAGCAGGACGACGATCACGGCGAGCGGCACACCGACCAGCAGGTTGAGCTTGCGCCGGAAGGGCCAACGGTCGGCGAATCCCCGTATCCCGCTCCGCTCCGGGGCGGGCCGGACGGGCGCGTCCACCTGGTTCGTGGACACCGGGCCTCCTTCATGAGGGTGTCTGGTCTGTGGGGGGCGTCTTCACCCCGAGCTGTTGCGGAACGACACCGAGTAGCGGGCCCCGTGCACCGCTGTGACCGATATCAACTTCGGTGAGACTACAGCTTTCTTGAAGCGCCATTCCGCTTGCTCTTTATCAAGAATCCGTTACAAAGAGACCGCTCTCCGTCCACAACTGGCCACGGATCGAAGCCAATCGGTGACCCGGAGACACTTGACTGACCGAGAACGGGCTGGATTGGATCGTGCGGAGTGGTTCGCAACACCCCCACCCTTCCCACAGCTCCCGGAACGGCAACCGTGACTTCCAACACCCTTCCCAGCAGGTCAATCCGGACATACCGAGGCGTGGCGGCCGTCGCGCTCGCCGCGACGACGGCCCTGCTGGCGGGCTGTTCCTCCTCCTCCGACGACAGCAAGTCCGACCCCCTGTCGGACAGCCAGGCGAGCGGCGACACCGTTGTCGTCGGCTCCAACAACTTCGCCGAGAGCACCCTGATCGCGGACATCTACGGCGAAGCGCTCAAGGCCAAGGGCGTCAAGGTCACTTACAAGCCGAACATCGGCAGCCGCGAGACCACCTACGGCCTGCTCAAGAACGGTTCGATCTCGGTCCTGCCCGAGTACAACGGCGCGCTGCTCGCCTACCTCGATCCGAAGGCCACTCCGAAGACCGTCGAGGAGACCACCAAGGCCATCGAGGCCAAGCTCGACTCCAAGCTGACGCTGCTGGACCCGGCGGAGGCGCAGGACAAGGACACGGTGACGGTCAACGCGACCACCGCCGCCAAGTACAACCTCACCGAGAAGTCCTCGATAGGCGACCTGAAGAGCATCGCCAAGGACCTGGCCATCGGCGCTTCGCCGGAGTTCCAGACCCGCCAGCAGGGCCTGGTCGGCCTCAAGTCCGTCTACGGCCTGGAGTTCAAGTCCTTCAAGGCACTCGACGCGGGCGGCGCGCTGACCGAGGCCGCCCTGACGAAGAACTCGGTGCAGGCCGCCGACATCTTCAGCACGGACCCGACCATCACCAAGGAGAAGTTCGTCGTCCTCCAGGACCCGGAGAACCTCTTCGGCTTCGAGAACGTCCAGCCTCTCGTATACAAGAGCGCCCTGAACCAGACGGCAACCGACGCCCTGAACGCCGTCTCCGCGAAGCTCGACACGGCGACCCTGCTGGACCTGGACACCCAGGTGCAGTCGGGCAACAAGGACCCGCTGGACGTCGCCCAGGCCTGGCTGAAGAAGGTCGGCCTCAGCAGCTGACCGCGTGCTCGACGGCAACGGCGTCGGCCGGACCGGACTCGTCCGGCCGACGCCGTTGCCGCGGCTCCTCCCGGCCGGCATCTGTGCGGCCGGCGCTCTTTTTCGGGGGCGTGGGGAACCGCCCGAGCAGCCGGCGCCCACCCGCAGCCTGAACTCCTGCTGCACGGCTGGGCGTTGCTCGGGCCCGGCCTGCCGGCCCTGACCGCCTTCGCACGGCAGCAGCGCCGCGCGACCGCGCCCCTCCCGAAACCGACCCTCTTCACCCGTCGCGGCTTCGCGCCCGCCCTCGCCGTTTCCGCGATGTTCTCCGCGGTGACCACGCGGCCGCTGCGCCCCGGGAGGTCGGCTCGGCGGCGGCCGTGGCCCTCACCGCACTCTGCCGGGCCACGAGCCGGCGGATGTGGGACGCTGCCGTCCCGCCGCCGGCCCCGGCCCGCGCGGTCAGAGGTCGAACTCGTGCGGCGGCAGGTCGAGCGTGTAGCACGCCTCGCGGACCACGGCCTGCTCGGTCTTGTCGAAGTCGCCGTCGGCGCCGCCGATCACGATGCCGATCTGGATGACGGCACGCGCCTCGGCCGGCTTCTTCTTCGCCTTGGCGACCTCCTGGAGCACGCTCACCTTGCCGAAGGCGAAGTCGGTGGTCAGCTTGTTCAGGTTCTCCTCGAAACGGCGGCGCAGGTCGTCCGCCGGGAAGTTCTGCAACACCTCGTTGGTGGCGATGAGCTGGGCGACCCGCTGGCGCTCGGCGGGGTCGATGGTGTCGTCGGCGGCGGCCACGAGCGCACACATCGCCATGCTCGCGTCGCGGAACGCACCGCTCTTCAGGTCGTTCTTCTTCGCCACCAGCTGGGTCTGCATCTGCGTCGCGGACTCCTTGATGCGGTCCCACAGGGCCATGCGCACTCACTCCTCGGTCGGTAAGAGACCTGCTTGCCAAGAAATTACTTCTACAACACCGTAGAAACTTGCGCGGCGGCCGATAAGTTCCCGCGTCCTAAACTGTGCTCCGACCCGTGACCGGCCGCTTCGGCGCGGTGGACGGAACGCGGTGGACAAGGAGGACCACGACGGTGGCGACGGTGCCCGGCAGTGGCTACGAGGACCCCACCGCGGACGTGCTCGCGGAGGCGGCCGCGGCCTTCGGGCTGCTGGCCTCGCCCGCGCGGCTGCACATCGTGTGGGCGCTGGCCCAGGGCGAGAGCGATGTCACGGGCCTCGCCGAGCGGGTCGGCGGCGCACTGCCCGCCGTCAGCCAGCACCTCACCAAACTGAAGCTCGCCGGCCTCGTCCGCTCCCGCCGGGAGGGCCGCCGCCAGGTGTACCTCGTCGACGACCCCGACGTCGTCGACGTCGTGCGCCTGCTCGTCGGCCGCCTCGGCGCCCGCACCACCGGCGCCGGGCTTGCGGCCCCCCGACGGCTCCATGGTCTCTGAGGGCGAGGCCGCCACCTCGCTGCAGGTGCTGCGCCGGCTGGACACGGGACCGCGCGGGCTGACCGAGGCCGAGGCGGCGGCCCGGCTCGCCGAGCTCGGCGAGAACTCGCCGCCCCTGCCGCACACCGTGTCCTGGCCGCTGCGCTGCGCCCGCGCCCTGCGCGACCCCTTCACCGCCGTCCTCCTCACCCTCGGCCTGGTCTCCGCCCTCGTCGCCTCCTGGGGGACGGCCGTCGTGATCCTCGCGCTGGTCGCGGTCAGCTGCGGTCTGCGCGCCGCGGGCGAACACCGCGCCGACCGCTCGCTGGCCGCCCTGCGCGAACTCGTCGCCGGCACCGCCACCGTGCTGCGCCGCGCCGGCGCCGGCGCGGAGCCGCGGGCACGGGAGGTCCCGGTCGCCGAACTGGTCCCGGGTGACGTCGTCCGGCTGGGCCCGGGCGACCTCGTTCCGGCCGACGTACGCCTGCTGCGCGCCCGTGGACTGACCGTGCACCAGGCCGCCCTGACCGGCGAGTCGGCGCCCGTCGCCAAGGCCGCCGTCGACGTCCCCGCCATCGCCGACCCGGCCGGGGCGGCCGATGCGGGGCCCTTCCAGGTGCCGTACCTCTGTTTCCAGGGCAGCGGGGTCGCCTCGGGCAGTGCCACGGCGGTGGTCGTGGAGACGGGGGAGCGGACCCGGTTCGCCGTCGCGCACGGCGCGGCCGCACCGCGGGAGGCGAGCGCCTTCGACCGGTCCGTGCACGGCATCTCCTGGGTGCTCATCCGGTTCATGCTGCTCACCCCGCCGCTGGTCCTCATGGCCAACGCCGCCCTGCGCGGCCGCGGACTGGAGACGCTGCCCTTCGCCGTCGCGGTCGCCGTCGGGCTCACCCCCGAGATGCTCCCGGTGATCGTCACCACCTGCCTGGCCCGGGGCGCCGCGCTGCTGGCCCGTGCCCACCAGGTCGTCGTACGACGGCTGCCCGCGCTGCACGACCTGGGCGCGGTGGACGTGCTCTGCCTCGACAAGACCGGCACCCTCACCGAGGACCGGCCCGTCGTGGAACGCGCCCTCGGACCCGGCGGCGAGAACGACCCGGAGGTACTGCGCTGGGCGGCCGTCGGCGCCTGGTGGACCCTGCAGCTCGCCGAACTGCCGGCCCCCGACGCCCTCGACGAGGCGCTGCTCACGGCGGCCGGGCCGGCGGGGGAGGAGTACGACGGAATCGGCGCCGTTCCCTTCGACCCCGGGCGGCGCACCGCCACCGCCGTCGTCGCCGGCACCCTCGGCACCCATGTCCTCGTCACCAAGGGGGCCGCCGAGGACGTACTGGACCGCTGCGACCTGAACTCCGCCGAGCGCGAGCGCCTCCTCGCCCTCGCCGCCCGCGAGGCCGGCGCCGGGCTGCGCGTCCTCGGTGTCGCCACCGCCCGACGCGCCTCCCGCACCCGCCCCTACACCGCCGCCGACGAGCACGGCCTCACCTTCCGCGGCCTCGTCACCTTCCGCGACGCCCTCGCCCCGGGCGCCGCCGAGGCCCTGCGCGGTCTCACCGACCTCGGCATCACGATACGGATCCTGACCGGCGACCACCCGGCCACCGCCGCACGGGCCTGCCGGGACCTGGGGCTGGGAGCCGTCGAGGCGGGGGTGGCGGCGGACGGGGCCGGTCCGGAGGCGGGCGGGACGGATCCGGTGGGCACCGGGGCGGTCCCCGGCCCCGTCGTCGTCGCCCGCTGCACCCCCGAGGACAAGGCCAGGATCGTCGCCGGGCTGCGTGCCGCCGGGCACACCGTCGGGTTCCTCGGGGACGGCGTCAACGACATTCCCGCCCTGCGCGCGGCCGACGTCGGGATCGCGCCCCGCACCGCCGTGGACCTCGCCCGCGAGACGGCCGACGTGGTGCTGGCCGAGAAGGACCTCGGCGCGATCGGGCACGCCGTCACCGCCGGCCGGCGCAGCAGCGCCAACATCGCCTCGTATCTGCGGGTCACGCTCTCCTCCAACCTCGGCAACGTCATCGCGATGCTCGCCGCCGGTCTGCTCCTCCCCTTCCTGCCGATGCTCCCGGTCCAGGTGCTGGCCCAGAACCTCTGCTTCGACGCCGCGCAGCTCGCCTTCGCCCACGACCGCCCCGGACCCGCGGCACTGCGCCGGCCGACCGTGCTGCGGCCGCGTGCCTTCCTGCGGTTCATCACCGGCTTCGGCGTGCTCAACGCGATCGCCGACCTCGCCACCTTCGGCGTCCTCGCGCTCGCCCTGCGCGGCCCCGACGCCCTCGACGACCAGGCCGTCTTCCACTCCGCCTGGTTCACCGAGAACCTGCTCACCCAGGCCCTGGTGATGTTCCTGCTGCGCGGCGGCACCCGTCCCGGGCCCGTCGGCCGTGCCGCCGCCGTCCTCGCCGCCGTCGGCCTGCTGCTGCCGCCCGGCCCCTTGGGCGCCGCCCTGGGCATGACCGGGCTGCCGCCCTCCTACCACGTGCTGCTCGCCGCGGTCCTCGGGCTGTACGCCGTCGCGCTGCGGGCGGTGCGGGCACGCCACGACGGGCGCCGCCCGGCACAGTCGTAGGGCCGGGTTCGGACACTGTTTCCCAAGCGGGTTGTACAGTTGCGCAATGTAGCAATCGTCGCTGCCCGGCCGAGGCGCGTGAACCACTCTCCGCCGACCCGGAACAACGTGAGAATGGGAGGGTGCGGTCATGCTCCGCAACGGACTCGAACCCTGGCACCTGCTGATCGTCGCGATCGTCTTCATCGTGCTCTTCGGTTCCCGGAAGCTGCCCGACACCGCCCGGGCCCTGGGCAAGTCGATGCGCATCCTCAAGAGCGAGGCGAAGGCCATGAAGGCCGACGAGGGGGCCGCGGCGGCGCCCGTGGAGCCGACGTCGGTGCAGATGGCGGCGGAACCGGCCGCGGCCCCCGCGCAGCCGGAGCCCAGGCCGGCCACCGAGCCGACCGTCACGACGAGCTGACGCCCTCCGGGTCCCCGAGGCCACGGAAGGCCGGTGCGTGTCAGCCGCGGATGTCCTCACGCCCGTTCTCGGCCGGCCCCCGCAGCGGGCCGCGGCCGGCTTCGAAGCCCTGGAGAGGGAATGGGGGGTGACCCTCCCCGAGGAGTACGCGGACTTCGGCCGTGCCTACGGGGACGCGACGATCTCGGACTTCATCTTCGTCTGCGGCCCCGGGACGCTTGAGTCGTACGCCGTGCGGATGGGGCCGCGGATGGCCCGCAGCCCCTTCGTGCCGGGACAGGTGCTCCCCACCGAGGGCGGCATGCTGCTGTGGGGGAACACGGTCGAGGGCGACCAGCTGTTCCTGGTCGACCGGGGCGGCGGCCGGTGGACCGTCGCCGCCTTCCGGCGGAACTGGGCGGACTGGTACGAGTCGGACCTGACGCTGCTGGAGTGGCTGCGCCTGGCCCTCACCGGGCGGATCGCCACCGACTGGCTGCCGGAGTGGCCGAAGCGCCACACCCTGATGCCGGCACAGCAGTGATCGCGGCGACCGCCCGGAAGCCGAATGCGCGCGAGGCGGACCGAAACCCGTCGGCCCGCCCCGTGCGCGGATTCAGGCGGGTTCCCCCGCGCCTTCCCCGAAACCCTGTGACTGCTGCGCGGTGGCCCGCGCGGCCTTGCGCCGCTTGCGCCGGCTCACCCGCGGCTCCTGGTCCGGCAGCCAGCCGAAGATCATGCAGCTGCCGACGGCCCCGAGGAGGAGGCCGACGAAGAAGCCGCCCAGGTTGGAGGTGACCCAGCTGCCCAGGGAGCAGAGCATGCCGAGGATGGAGTAGAAGAGGCGCTGTGAGGGGCTGAAGAGGGTCAGCAGGCCGCACAGCACCATGACCACCGGCAGCAGATAGCCCGCAACACCCTGCATGCCGACGTGGATGACGACCTTCAGCGACGCCTTCTCGGTGAGCAGGATCCAGCCGCCGCCCAGGGTCAGCAGCAGCCCGCCCCAGAACGGCCGACGGGCCCGCCAACCGCGGAAGGCGGGCCGCCACCCCTGGTGGGGAGTGTCTGTGCCGGACATCAGCAACCCGAGTCGCTGAAGCTGAGTTTCAGGCCGGGAAGCGTGAACGTACCAGCGGTCGTGGCGTAGTTGGTCTGCCGCAGGTTGTCGATGTGCACGGTGTCGGCCTGCTGGCTGAACACGCCCAGCGGTCCCTTCACCCCGGCCTTGTTGAGCTGGCTCGCGTCGTTGCCGATCTCGATGTTGTTGAAGGACGCGTCGCCCGTCAGCACGGTCGAGTCGGTGGTCAGATCGGTCGCCTCCACCTTCGACGAGCCGCTGCCCGCCTTGATCAGCAGGTTGGTGCCACCGAGGTCGACGCTCTGGCACAGGCTGTCCAGGGTCGCCTTCTTGATCGCGGAGGTGACGACCAGCACCTGGCCGCCGGTGTCACCGGCGTTCGGGCTGCCGTCGGCCATGTTGTCGAGCCCGCCGAACTGCTCGAAGCCGGTGCCCTGGAGCGACTTGGCCGTGACGGTGAAGGGCATGCCGGAGATGTAGAACGACACCCCCAGCGCCCCCTGGGCGGTCAGGACCGCGAGGCCGGCGAGGGCCACGGTGGCCGGGACGGCGAGCACGGCGGCCCGGCGTGCCCGGACCCGTCCCCGTCTCGGTGCCCCTCCGGTACCCCCGGTGGTCTCTGGTGTTTCGGAAAGAGAACCGCTTCCCGGGTTCTCAGGCGTGTTGT
This sequence comes from Streptomyces sp., assembly GCF_019510245.1. GTDB lineage: Bacteria > Actinomycetota > Actinomycetes > Streptomycetales > Streptomycetaceae > Streptomyces. The sequence goes on from NZ_JAEKKT010000125.1 coordinate 86,767, forward strand.
CGGCGGACGCAACGTCCGGGGACTCGGCCATGTCTGCTCCCATGCATTAGGTCACGCGGGTTGGGCTTCAGTGGCACGTTGTCCTGGCGCGGACAGCGGCTGCCGCGCACGCCTCCTCACAACTCCCGGCGGACGTAAGGGCTTTCTCGTTACGCAGCAGTAGCCAAGCCGAAAGTTACCGGCGGTTACTTTTCAGGGTCAAGGCAGTTGTGAAAAAAGAGTGTTGAATTCGCGTCAGTTGTGTTCCGACCATGCATTCCCTTGATCGAATGCACAACTCGCTTGATCGGCCTTGACGCTGACGGGCGATCAGGTCTACAACTCTCCCTGTTTCCTTCGGGTCCGTGGCGCCGGATCCGCCGAGCGGCATCGACCGCTTCCCGGCCTCTTCGATCACCGCTCCGCTTAGCGGCGTCGGCACGGTCGCGTCCCCCCAGGGGCCGTGCCAGAACGCCTTTGACCGGCCCGGTCGGAGGCCTATCCCCCCCAGGCTTTCGGCCGGTGTCCGGCCTGGCTGCCGTTGCCGGCCCGTCACGTACGGAGAAGGCGTGACGGGCCGGCAACGGCCGGCGCTGCATTCGCGCGCCCACGAACCCCCCACCTCACCCCACGCAAGACCCCCCAAAGAAAGAGGCAACCCGCATGCGTACGCGATCCCTCCTCGCCCTCGCCGGTACCGTCGTCGCCCTCTCGGTCGCGGCCACCGTTCCGGCCTCCGCCGACGGCGCGGTGCTCACCACGGGCAGCGCCGGCGGCACCGCCGTCGCGGTCGGCGACACCCTCAGCGCCTCGCTGGCCAGCGGCACCACCGCCACCCTCTACTCCAGCGCCACCAGCACCAGCGGCATCACCTGTGCGGCCTCGACCTTCACCGCGACGGTCACCGACAACCCGGCCGCCTCCGGCACCGCCACCGAGTCGGCCACCGCGCAGACCTTCAGCAGCTGCACCAGCAACGTGACCGGCGTGACCGGCGTCTCCAGCATCACGGTCAACAACCTGCCGTACACCACCGCCGTCTCCTCGGACGGCTCGGTCGCGGTCACCCCGCCGAGCGGCTCGACCATCCAGACCACGGTGAAGCTGACCACCCTCCTGGGCAGCATCACCTGCGTCTACCAGGCCCCGAGCCTGTCCGGTACCAGCTCCAACGACGACAACAGCCTCGCCTTCAGCAACCAGGCGTTCACGAAGTCGTCCGGCTCCATCCTCTGCCCCTCCGCCGGCTACTTCACCGCCAAGTACGCCCCGGTCAGCGACAACGGCGCCACCGTCTTCGTCAACTGACCTAATTACAAAGGCTGTCAGCGTCGACGCAGACGCAACGCCAGGGCGGCGCCGCCGGTGAGCACCAGCACCGCGGCGGCGCCGCCCGCCACCAGTGGCGCCGACGGACCCGAACCGGAGTCCGTGTCGGAGGCCACCGGAGTGCTGTCGGCGGCGGTGGTTCCGGTCGTTGGGGAGACCGGGGTCGCGGCCGCCGTCCGCTGTGCCCGGCCGGTGACACCCGCCGAGGCGCTGGGAGCCGGCGTCGTACCGGACCGCGGTTTGGTGCCCGCCGTCGCCCCGCCGTCCTTCTCCGCGTCCGTCGCAGTGTCCTTCGCGGGGTCCTGCTGCGCGTCCTTCTTCGCCGTGAACACCACGTCGGAGCACGAGTAGTAGGTGTCCGGTGTACTGCTGGTCTGCCAGATCGTGTACAGCACCTGACGACCCGTCCGGTCCGCGGGCAGTGTCGCGGTGAAGCGGTACGCCCCGTTCGTCAGCGGCGGGTCCTTGAACTCCGCGAAGGGCTGCGCGGGCAGCTCGGACCAGGTCAGCGGCTTCGCCGGATCGTAGCCCGGCTTCGTCAGATACAGCCTGAACGTGCCGGAGTGCGCGATCGTCGCGGCGTACGTCATCGTCATCCGGGCGCCCGGGGCCAGTTCGGTCGCGGGCCAGTCCGCGCGCGCCAGGTCGAGCCCCTTGTACGCCGGCAGACTGCCGCTGCACAACCGGCCGTCCGGAATCACCTGCCGGTCCCGGCCGTTCACGCCCGCCACCCGCACGTCGTCCCATGCGACGAAGTTCTGTCCGCTCGCCGAGATCGCCGCCTTGCAGGCCGCCGTCGGGGCGCTGCCGCCGCTGGGGGAGCAGGCGTAGGCCCGGCTGACGGGATAGGTGGGCGCGCCGTGCGCACGGGCGGACCCCGCCGCCCACGACAGGAGCAGGAGCGGGGCCGCGACGGCGGCTCCCGCGACTCTCAGGCGTGCGGTCGTCCGGGTCATGCGGGACGTCTCCTCGGCGGGCGCGGGTTCGGGGTTCTGCCCGATGGAGTACGGGAACCGGCGCCGCACTGTTCAGCGCGGTTGGTCACAGGGCCGGTCGAAGTGCGAGGCACCGACCGGATCGCCCGTTTTGCCGAGCTTCCGGGCGCCGTTGAGAACCAACCGCGCGGCTCGTATCGTGGCGATCACCGGTGCCCGCGCGGCCGACCGCGGCGCTCCGGAAACCGGTGCGGAGGCGAGGGAGGGGCGCGTTCTCATCTCGTCCGTTCCTGCACTGCCGACCCCGTTCACGTGGTCGCACGCCCGACTTGTACGCGTCCCGCACCAGGTCCGCACAGTTGCCTCCCGTTGCCGCACGGTGAGCTATCGTGTGCACGGGGTAAAGAAACAAACCGCATGCCCCGTCGGTTTGGAAGCCGTGGCACTCAGAAGGCGTCAAGCCCTGAAGTCGTGAAGTCCCGGAGCCGTGAAGGAGTGTCGAGTCGATGGCGAGGCAGTTACGCGCGGAGCAGACCCGCGCCACGATCATCACGGCCGCCGCCGACCTCTTCGACCGGCACGGCTACGAATCCACCAGCCTGAGCGAGATCGTCGAACACGCGAAGGTCACCAAGGGGGCGCTCTACTTCCACTTCGCCGCCAAGGAGGACCTGGCGCACGCCATCATGGAGCTCCAGTCCCGCACCTCCGGCCAGCTGGTGAGGGAGATGGACAGCCGTGGCTACTCCTCGCTGGAAGCCCTGATGCGCACCACGTTCGCGATCGCGCGGCTCTCCGTCGACGGCCCGATCCCGCGCGCCGGCCTGCGCCTCGCCACCGCGGACGTCACCGTACGGCCGCCGCTCAGGCACCCCTTCACCGAGTGGCTGGAGTTCGCCACGCGCAAACTCCTGGGCGCCGTCAAGGAGTCCGACGTCCACCCGGACATAGACGTCGGCGCGGTCGCACACTCCCTGGTCTGCTTCTTCGTCGGCACCCGGGTGGCCGGCCGCAACCTGGAACCGGTGGGGCGGCTGCCGCGCAGGGTCGCCGAGATGTGGCACCTGATGATCCGCGGCCTGGTCCCGGTGCACCGGCGCGCCCGCTACCTGACCCTCGCCACCCAGCTGGAGCGCGAGATCAGAACCGCCTGACAGGTGCCCTGCGGTGCGGCGGAGCCGGGCGGCCCGCGCGATAGCGTGGCGCGCATGCCCGACTCCGCCGCCGCACCCGTGATCCTCGGCACCACCGGCCCGTTCCCGCACAGCGTCCTGGCCGAACGGCACCCCGCGATCATCCGCCAGGTCCGGGACGCCTTCCCGTACGGCCCCGAGCAGCACCGCGCCCTCGACGCGCTGCTGCACAACTGCACCGAGGGCGTGATCGAACCTCTGCCTGGCGACGCCGGCGCCTGGCGGGACTGGGGCCTGGACACCTACGCCGGCCGGTCCTGGTTCGACGTGCCGTGGCTGTGGTCGGAGAGCTGGTTCTACCGCCGGCTCCTGGACGCCGTCGGCTACTTCGGCCCCGGTCCCTGGCAGGGCATCGACCCCTTCCGCCCCTTCAAGCTCGCCGAACTCGACGCCAAGGAGACCGACGAGGAACTGGCCGCGCTCGACGACCTCGGCGGCGACGCGGACCGGGCCCTGCTGCACGGCTCCCTGTGGGGCAACCGCGCCGACCTCGGCTTCCGGCTCTCCGCCGCAGAGTCGGGCGACGCTGTCGACGCCCTGGTTGCCGACGACAGCGCCGCCCTGTGGCCGCTCCTCCACGGCGGCGGCACCCTGTGCCTCGTCGCCGACAACGCGGGCCGCGAACTCGTCCCCGACCTGCTGCTGATCGCCCACCTCCTGGACACGGACCGCATCGCGCGGGCGCTCCTGCACGTCAAGCCCCATCCGTACTACGTCTCCGACGCCACGACCGCCGACGTGCTCGACGCCCTGCGCAGGCTCACCGCGGCCCCGGGCGCCGCCGCCGGGTACGGCCGTACCCTCTGGTCCGCGATGGCCGACGGCCGCCTCACCGTGCGTGCCCACCCCTTCTCCTGCGCGCCGCTGCCGTACGCCGAGATGCCCGGCGACCTGCGCGCCGAGTTCGCCTCCGCCGCGCTGACGGTCTTCAAGGGCGACCTCAACTACCGCCGTCTGGTGGGCGACCGGCTCTGGCCGCCGACCACCCCCTTCGCCGACGTCACCGCCTGGTTCCCGGGCCCGGTGGCGGCGCTGCGCACCCTCAAGTCCGATGTGGTCACCGGGCTTTCCGCGGACACCGAGGCGGCCCTGGACGCGGCCGAGGCGGAGCGCTGGCGCACGGCCGGCACCCATGCCCTGATCCAGGTCAACCCACGTGCATCGGCAGCGACTTGAGCCCGTTGATGAAGTTCGACACGAGCCGCTCGGCGGGACCGGCGGGCTGCAGCACGGCCGGCGCCCGAGCGTAGAGCGCGCGCAGCTGGAGCCGGGCGAAGTGAGCGCCCAGGCAGACGTGCGGTCCGTCCCCGAAGGACACGTGCGGGTTGGGCGACCGGGTGAGGTCGAGCCGGTCGGGCCCCGCGAAGGCCCGCTCGTCCCGGTTGGCCGAGGCGTGCAGGACGACCACCTTGTCGCCCGCCCTGATGCGCCGCCCGCCCAACATGGTGTCCCGCGTGGCGGTACGGCGGAAGGTCAGCACCGGGGGATGCCAGCGCAGCAACTCGTCCACCGCGCCGTCCGCCGCGGCCTTCCCCGCGCGCAACAGACGGTAGGACTCCGGGTGTTCGGCCAGTGCCAGCAGTCCGCCGGGGGCGGCCGAGCGCACCGTGTCGTTGCCCGCGACGGTCAGCAGGAAGAAGAACATCTCCAGTTCGCCGTCGGCGAGTTCCGCGTCGTGGGCGAGGGCCGTCATGACGTCGTCGGCCGGGTTCCGGCGTTTGTGCGCGGCGAGTTGCCGGGCGTACTCGAACATGTCCCGGAGCATGGCGGGCGACCGCGGGTTCACCGGTCTGCCGTCGCCGTCGCCGTCGCCGTCGAGCGTCCCGGGCCCGGCCTCGTCCGGGTCCTGGTAGCCGATCACCCGCCGCGTCCAGTGCAGCAGCAGCCCCCGGTCGCCCTCCGGGACGCCCAGCAGATCGGCGAGGTTGAGCAGCGCGTACTCGTCGGTGACGGCACCCACCAGGTCCACGGTGCCGTCCCCCGCCCGGGCCGCCTCCAGCACCCGGGCGAACAGGATCCGTGCCCGCTCCCGTACCACCGCCTCGAACCGCTCGATCCGGCCCGGCGTGAAGGCCCGGCTCACCGTCCGCCGCAGCCGCCCGTGCCCCGGCGGATCCTGGTTGAGCATCATGCGCCGGACGAACGGCAGGTCCTCCGGGTCCGGGTCCCGGATCTGGGTCGCACCGAGGTGCGACGAGTACGTCCCCGCGTCCTTGAGCACCCGCACCACGTCCGCGTGCCGTGCCACCGCCCAGAACCCCGGGCCGGCCGGCCACCCCAGTACTTCCGGCTCCCGCTGCCAGGACACCGGGTGGCGGTCGCGCAGGACGCGGTAGTCGGCGTACGGTACGCCGACCGCGTACCGGCGCGGATCGAACACATCGGGGACGGGCGGCGCGTCACCGCCGCCGGCAGAGGTGGTCATGCGACCACGGTGGCCCGTGCGGCAGGACCGGGCAAGACGGGCCGCAGCAGGGCGGCAGCCCGAAGGTGCACTCCGTGAACGCCTCGCGGGAGCCCTGTCCGCCCGGAAATCCCGGTTTCCGTCCCGGTTCACGCGATGGTGTGATCATGTGCCCCGTGGTGGATGGCAGTTGTGGCGCACGGGTAGGGCCCCGGCCATGACGCAGCCGTTCGAACTCCCGCACTTCTACATGCCGTATCCCGCGCGGCTCAACCCGCATCTGGACGAGGCCCGGGCCCACTCCACCGCGTGGGCCCGCGAGATGGGCATGCTGGAGGGTTCCGGGATCTGGACCCAGGCCGACCTGGAGGCACACGACTACGGCCTGCTGTGCAGCTACACCCACCCCGACTGCGACGGCCCCGCCCTCTCGCTGATCACCGACTGGTACGTGTGGGTGTTCTTCTTCGACGACCACTTCCTCGACATGTACAAACGCACCCAGGACCGCGCCGCCGGCAAGGCCCACCTCGACCGGCTCCCGCTCTTCATGCCGCTCGACCCGGCGACGCCCGTGCCGGAGCCGCAGAACCCGGTCGAGGCGGGCCTCGCCGACCTGTGGGCGCGCACGGTGCCGTCGATGTCGGTCGACTGGCGGCGGCGCTTCTCGGTCGCCACCGAGCACCTGCTGAACGAGTCGATGTGGGAGCTGTCCAACATCAACGAGGGGCGGATCGCCAACCCCGTCGAGTACATCGAGATGCGCCGCAAGGTCGGCGGCGCCCCCTGACCTTCGCGGACGCCGTCCACCTGCGCAACGACCTGTTCTCCTACCAGCGCGAGGTGGAGGACGAGGGCGAGAACAGCAACGGCGTCCTGGTCCTGGAGACCTTCTTCGACTGCACCACCCAGGAGGCCGCCGACGCGGTCAACGACATCCTCACCTCCCGCCTCCACCAGTTCGAGCACACCGCCCTCACCGAAGTCCCGGCCCTCGCCGCCGAGAAGGGCCTCACCCCCGCCCAGGCCGCCGCGATCGCCGCCTACACGAAGGGCCTGCAGGACTGGCAGTCCGGCGGCCACGAATGGCACCTGCGCTCCAGCCGCTACATGAACCAGGGCGCCGTCCCGGCCTCCCCCTGGCAGCACCTCACCGGCCCCGGCACCTCCGCCGCCGACGTCGGCGCCCTGCTGGCCGCGGCCGCCGCGGAACGCCTGCGTGCGTACAGCCACGTCCCCTTCCAGCAGGTCGGTCCCTCCCTCCTGCCCGATTTCCACATGCCGTACGAGGTCGAGCTCAACCCGCATCTCGATGCCGCCCGGCCCCGGCTGGCCGCCTGGATGCACGGCACCGGAATGCTGTCCGAGGGCGTCTGGGACGAGGACCGGCTGGCTGCCTCCGACCTCGTACTCTGCGCCGCAGGACTCGACCCCGACGCCGGTCCCGGGGAACTCGACCTCAGCGCCCAGTGGCTGGCATGGGGCACCTATGCCGACGACTACTACCCACGCTGCTTCGGCACCCGGCGCGACCTGGCCGGCGCCCGGCTCGCCACGGCCCGCCTCTCGGCGTGCATGCCCCTCGCCGGCGAACCCGTGCCGGTGCCGGCCACCGGCATGGAACGCGGCCTGACCGACCTGTGGGCCCGCACCACCGCCGGGATGAGCCCCGAGGACCGGCTCGCCCTCAGGCAGTCCGTCGACCGCATGACCGAGAGCTGGCTCTGGGAGATGTCCAATGAGCTCCAGCACCGCATCCCCGACCCGGTCGACTACCTGGAGATGCGCCGGTCCACCTTCGGCTCGGACCTCACCCTGAGCCTGGCCCGCCGTGGCCACGGCCCCGCGATCCCTGCGGAGGTGTACCGCAGCGGCCCGGTGCGCTCCCTGGAGAACGCCGCCATCGACTACGGCATGCTCGTCAACGACGTCTTCTCCTACCAGAAGGAGATCCAGTACGAGGGCGAGCTGCACAACGCCGTCCTCGTCGTCCAGAACTTCTTCGGCGTCGACTACCCGACCGCGCTCCACGTCGTGCACGACCTGATGACCCAGCGGATGCAGCAGTTCGAACACGTCGTCGCGAGCGAACTCCCGGTCGTGTACGACGACTTCGAGCTGCCCGCCGAGGCGCGCGAGGCGGTGGACGCCTACGTCCGCGACCTGCAGAACTGGATGGCCGGCATCCTCAACTGGCACCGGCGCGTCGACCGCTACAAGGCGGACCACCTCGCCCGCCGCGCCCACGGCTTCGTCCCTGACCGCCCACCGCTCGCCCCGTCGCTGCCGGTCGCCTGAGGGTGCCCGGCCCGCGGGTCGCTACCGGAGGGAGGCGTGCAGACCCCGGGCCCGCTCGGCCTGCGCCAGGTCGCCCAGCCGCTCGAACTCCTCGGCCAGCCGGAGCAGCGGCGCCGGATCGAGGTCCTTTCCGCTGCCGGGCCGCAGCAGCAGGCTCCGGTTCACGAACACGTCGTCGAGGCGGCGGATCAGCGCCACCCGGGCGAGCTCGGTCATGCCCTGCTCGGCCGCCAGCCGGGTCCACGTCGACAGCGGCTGGTCGGCCGGGTCGCCGGGGACCTCGTGCCGTACCACTTCCCACAGGGGCGGCCGGGGGTGGGGGTCGAGCAGGTCGTAGGCGCAGCCTTCGTCCGCGTTCAGCAGGAGGAAGTCTGGCTCGGTGCGCAGCAGGGCCGCGTGCAGCACGCCGAGCAGCTCGACCGGGGAGCGGTCGGGCAGGCCCAGGGCGGCGCGGAGTTCGGCGCGCTCCTCGTCGATGCCGTAATACTCGCGGATCTCCTCCTCGATCCCGGCCACGCGCGCGAGGATCGCCGTCTCGCCGTCCGCCGGAGACAGGTGCAGGAGGTCACGCCAGCCCGGCAGGCCGATCACGATCTCCAGCGCCTCGTCGACGGACGCCCCTATGATCCCGGCCGAGCCCTCCGAGTCCGCGTAGAGCAACGAGCCGTCCGCGCACACGAAGTACGTGCCACCGGTGTCGCAGCCCGCCACCGCCTCCAGAGAGTCGCCGGAGGCGAGGCGGACCGGCTCGGCATGGCCGTCGGCGGCCCGGCCCAGGTCGAAGTTGAAAGGGAACGCGGCCAGTTCGGCCAGACGGCGGTGGAGCCGGAGCAGCCGCAGGCAGTGATCGGTCATGTCACAGAACGTAACAGCCGCCACTGACAACGGCCTCGGGTCCCGGCACTCGACGGAGCGACGCCGCCCCCACACCGACGCACCCCCACACCGACGCGCGCCCTCACACCGACCCGCGCACCCGCTCCGTGGCGTGCGCGACCGCCGCCCGGGCCGGCGGCCGGATCACCGCATGCGGGCGCGAGCCGACGCCCGCCGGCTCCGGCTGGAAGAGCGCGGCCCTGCTGCCCCCGCGCACGGCCACCGGTGTCCCCGGCACGGCAAGCCTTGTCGACGGTGCCCAGGGCGCAGGTCAGGGCTGAGCCTTCCCGCCGTTGACCCGGGGTCAGTCTCACTCGTTCGTGGTTCGTCGCGCCCGCGTGCGCCGGGTAGAGCTCGACGTGGAGGCGAACCATGGAACAGACCGCATTGCGTCCCAAGCCGATTCCCGGTCAGGAACGCGGGGACAGCCCCCCACCCGGCCCGGCCCACCGCCCGCATGCCGCGCGCCGGCGCGGCCGCCGGCTCAGGACCCTGCTGTTCGGATCGATCATCGGCACGGTCCTGGTGCTGTCCGGGGTCGGACTGGGCACGGTGGGCGCCACGGTGATCGGCATGAGCAGACTGGCGGAACTGCGGCAGCAGACCCCGCCCACGACACCGAGGCCCGCACCCCCGGCCACCCCCACCCCCTCGCCGACGGCCGCCGCGACCCTGGGCCTGGAGGCCGTGGACGCCGACAAGGTGGGCGCCCTGGTGACGGGCGTCCATGTGCCGGGGCCGGGCTACACGGCGGGACTGGTGCGCGGCGACGTCCTGCTCCAGTTCGGCGCCGACCGGATCGACAGCGCCGCCGACCTGGTCCGGGCGATCGCCCGCGCCCGCCCGGGAAAGGAAGCCCGGCTCACGGTGCGGCACGCGAGCGGGGGCTACCAGCAGCTGACCGTGGTGCCGGGCGTCGTCATCTGAGAACACCCGCACGGGCGCCCCGAAGGGGCGCGGGGAACTGCGCGACCAGCCACAACCCACCCGCACCGGCAAGACAACCGCTACCCGCAACGGCGGCTCTGCCCAAACCGGCTCGCGCGGCCCCGCCGCACCCGGCAGGATGCTCCCCGAGGCCCCGTACACCCACCTCACCGCGTCAGGAGGCCTGAATGACCGGCAGCAACAGGCCCGCCCCCTTCACCGCCGCCGACTACGAGTCCCGCATGACGCGCGCTGCGCGCACCGCTGCGGACGCCGGCCTCGCCGGCCTCCTGATCGCTCCCGGCCCCGACCTGGTGTGGCTCACCGGCTACACCCCCACCGCGGTCACCGAACGGCTCACCCTCCTCGTCCTGACCCCCGGCAGGGACCCCGTACTGATCGTCCCGACCCTCGAAGCCCCCGACGCCGAGAAGGCCGACGGCGCGGCCGTGCTGACCCTGCGGGACTGGACCGACGGGACCGACCCCTACGCCGTGACCGCCGGCCTGCTCGACGGGACCGGCCGGTTCGGTGTCAGCGACAACGCCTGGGCCATGCACCTGCTGGGCCTCCAGAAGACACTCCCCGGCACGTCCTACGCCTCTCTCACCGACGCGCTGCCCATGCTCCGCGCCGTGAAGGACACGGCCGAGCTCGAGCTCCTCGCCGCCGCCGGCGCGGCCGCCGACTCGACGTTCGAGGAGATCCGCAAGGTTCCCTTCGCCGGCCGCCGCGAGTCCGACGTCGGCCACGACCTCGCCGACCTGCTGCGCCGCTTCGGCCACGACCAGGTCGACTTCACCATCGTCGGCTCGGGCCCCAACGGCGCCAACCCGCACCACGAGGTCGGCGACCGGGTCATCCAGGACGGGGACATGGTCGTCCTCGACTTCGGCGGCCTCAAGGACGGCTACGGCTCCGACACCACCCGCACCGTGCACGTGGGCCCGCCCACCGCCGAGGAGCGCGAGGTGCACGACATCGTGCGCGCCGCCCAGGAGGCGGGCTTCCGGGCCGTTCGCCCCGGCGTCGCCTGCCAGGAGGTCGACCGGGCCGCCCGCGCGGTCATCGCCGACGCCGGGTACGGCGAGTTCTTCATCCACCGCACCGGCCACGGCATCGGCGTCACCACGCACGAGCCGCCGTACATGATCGAGGGCGAGGAGCAGCCGCTCGTGCCCGGGATGTGCTTCTCCGTGGAGCCCGGCATCTATCTGCCGGGCCGCTTCGGCGTGCGCATCGAGGACATCGTCACGGTGACCGCGGACGGCGGCCGTCGTTTCAACAACACCACCCGCGAGATGGTGGTGGTGGGCTGACCGGCCCGGCCCCGGAACCATCCGCTCGCCCCCACCTCCCTCTACCCACCCCGAACGGCAACGGCGCGATCCATGACCCAGGCACCGACTCCCACCGCGGACACCGTCCGCCGACTGGTCCGCTCGCTGCTCAAGGAGGGTGCGGGCGGCGCCTCGGGCCCCGACGTGCGGCCCGTCGCGGAGGGCGGTGAACACTCCACCTGGTGGGTCGGCACCCGGCATGTGCTGCGCCTCGCCCCCGACCGGGACGCCTCCGTCCGCCAGCGCCGCGAACTGCGGCTGCGCGATCTGCTGCGGCCGCACCTGCCGGTGGCCGTCCCGGCCGGGGTGGCGCACGGCGAGTGGGCGCCGGGGCTGACGTACACGCTGGACACCGTGATCCCCGGGGGTACGGCCGAGGAGCACGACGTCTCCGCGGTCGGCGAGGCGGACCTGGCCGGGCTGCTCACCGGGCTCCGTGAGGTGCCCGTACGGCAGGCCGAGACGCTCGGCGTGCCGCGCACCCCGCCGCGCTCCCTGGAGGCGCTGCGCCGCATGGCCGTGACCGCCGCCGAACGGCTCGCCGCCGCCGACGAGTTCGACCCCGCCCGGCTGCTCCAGCTCACCCCGCCGGGCGCCGCCCAGCTCGCAGCCCAGCCCGGTACCGCCGTGCTGGTCCACCACGACCTCAAGGGCGAGCACCTGGTGGTCAGCGCCGACGGCAGGGTGCGCGGCGTCCTCGACTGGACCGACGCGGCGGTCGGCGATCCCGCCGAGGACATCGCCGGGCTCGCCCTCGCGGTCGGCTCCGGCGCCGCCGTCCGCGCGGCCACCCTCGCCGGCTACGGCGCCCGCCCCTGTCTGCGCGGCCTGTGGCTGGCCCGCTGCGACACCGTCGTCCGCCTCACCGACCGCATCGAAGGCCGCGACGACAGCCCCCTGCCGCTGCTGCGCACCCGACTCCGGCGCGCCTGGGAGGCGATCTTGCTGGAGCGGGTGACCGAACTGCGCGAGGACGCCGAGGACGACGACGAGCTGTAGCGGGGCGCCCGGCGCCCCGGGCCCGACCCGGGCCTGCCCCGACCCGGGCCTGCCCCGCCCCGGGTCAGGCCGGGGTGAGGCCCCGGTCAGGCCGGGGTGAAGCCCGGGTCAGGCCTGGGTCAGCACCACGCACGACTCGCCCGGCACGCGCAGTACCCCGTCCGTGTCCGGCGACGCCACGCTGTCCCACGCGGCCAGGACCTCCACCCGCCCGGTGCCGAGCGGGATCGCGGCCGGCTCCTTGCCCAGGTTCACCGCCACCCGGACGTCCCCGCGCCGGAACGCGAGCCAGCGTGCCGCCTCGTCGTACGCCACCTTGGTGTCGGCGAGATCGGGATCGGTGAGGTCCGGCTGCTCGCGGCGCAGCGCCAGCAGACGGCGGTACCAGGCCAGCACGCGCGCGTGCGGCTCGCGTTCCGGCTCCGACCAGTCCAGGCAGGAACGGTCCCGGGTCGCCGGGTCCTGAGGGTCGGGCACGTCCTCCTCGGCCCACCCGTGCGCCGCGAACTCCCGCCGCCTGCCGCGTCGTACGGCCTCCGCCAGGTCCGGGTCCGTGTGGTCGGTGAAGAACTGCCAGGGGGTGCCGGCCGCCCACTCCTCGCCCATGAACAGCATCGGCGTGAAGGGTGCGGTCAGGCTCAGCGTGGCCGCGCAGGCCAGCAGGCCGGGGGAGAGGGCCGCCGAAAGCCGGTCGCCCTGGGCGCGGTTGCCGACCTGGTCGTGGGTCTGGGTGTAGCCGAGCAGCCGGTGCCCGGCCACCTGCGCGCGGTCCAGCGGGCGTCCGTGCCGGCGGCCGCGGAAGCTGGAGTAGGTGCCGTCGTGGAAGTAGCCGCCCGTGAGCGTCTTGGCGAGGGCGGCGAGCGGGGCGCGGGCGAAGTCGGCGTAGTAGCCCTGGGACTCGCCGGTCAGCGCGGCGTGCAGGGCGTGGTGGAAGTCGTCGTTCCACTGCGCGTCCAGGCCGAGCCCGTGCTCCGCGCGCGGGGTGATGACCCGCGGGTCGTTCAGGTCGGACTCGCCGACCAGGAACAGCGGCCGGCCCGACTGGGCCGCCAGAGCGGCCACCGCGGCCGACAGCTCCTCCAGGAAGTGGCACGCGCGCGTGTCGCACAACGCGTGCACCGCGTCCAGGCGCAGCCCGTCGATCCGGTAGTCGCGCAGCCAGGCCAGTGCGCTGCCCACCAGATAGGCACGCACCTCGTCCGACCCGGGTGCGTCCAGGTTGACCGCGGAGCCCCAGGGTGTCTGGTGCGCGTCCGTGAAGTACGGCCCGAACGCGGGCAGGTAGTTGCCGGACGGGCCGAGGTGGTTGTGCACGACGTCCAGGACGACACCGAGGCCGAGTTCATGAGCCCGGTCGACAAAGCGCTTCAGCGACTCGGGGCCGCCGTACGGCTCGTGCACCGCCCACAGCGACACGCCCTCGTACCCCCAGCCGTGCCGGCCGGGGAACGGACACAGCGGCATCAACTCCACGTGCGTGACGCCCAGTTCCCGTAGGTGCTCCAGGCGGGCGGCGGCCGCGTCCAGGGTGCCCTCGGGGGTGTAGGTGCCCACGTGGAGCTCGTAGAGGACCGCGCCGGGCAGCGCGCGTCCCGGCCAGGCGGCTCGCCACTCGTGGAGCTCGTGGTCGACGACCGCGCTGAGCCCGTCCGGTCCGTCCGGCTGGCGGCGCGAGCGCGGGTCGGGCAGCACCGGGCCGTCGTCCAGGGCGAACCCGTACCGCGTGCCGTCCTCGGCGTCCGCCTCCCCGATCCACCAGCCGGACCGTCCCGGGGCGCGCTCCAACGCGCGCGTGGCGCCGTCGCAATGGAGCGTCACACGGTCTGCCTGCGGTGCCCACACCTCGAACTGCACGGACGGTCCCCTTCGTCTGGCTCATCGTGAGGTAGTACGTCCATCGTGCCGTGAAAAGAGATCAATCCGCTTTGAATCCCGGCTTTGCGGGGCGGGTGTCGCCGTACGTACGCGCGTGGGACGGCCGTTTCCCCGTTTTCTGGACACCCGGGGTTCACTGACCCAGAATCGGCAGCGTGACGTCGTCCTTCGAGTTCCACACCTACCCCGCGCGGCTGTCCGACGCGGAGCGCGACAAGGCGCTGAGCGTGCTGCGTGACGGCGTCGCCATGGGACGGCTGTCGCACGACACGTTCGTGCGCCGCATGGAACTGGCGCTCGCCGCCCGCCGCTCCGACGAACTCGCCGCGCTCACCGCCGACCTGCCCCGGGAGAACCGCTTCGCGCGCATGCTCTTCGGCAGCGTCGAGGCCGTCTCCGGCTTCACCGTGCGGCTGCGCCGGGCCTGGCAGGCCGAGCGGCTGCCCAAGCTGCTGCTGCCGCATCCGGGCAACGGACACCCGCTGCGCATCGGCCGCGACCCCGCCAACGGGCTCCGGCTCAACCACGAGACGGTCTCCCGGGTGCACGCCGAACTCCGTCGCCAGGGCGGCCTGTGGGTCCTCAGGGACCTCGGCTCCACCAACGGCACGACCGTGAACGGCCGTCGGGTGATCGGCGCCGCCGTCGTCCGCGAGGGCGACCAGGTCGGATTCGGCCGGATGGCCTTCCGGCTCGCGATCGACTGACCCCCGGGCCCGGCCGCCGCCACCTGGACCTGTCCGGCGCGATGGCTGAAAAGTGTTTGTCCGCCGCGGTGTTGACGTACCCCCTAAGTCGTGACTGACTGTGCGTACATCATGCACACCATGTGAACCGACGGCACCGCTCTGTGGAGGTGTGACCTGCCGCCCCTCCTCCGCTACCCGTCCGTGGACGAACTCGCCTCGCGGGCGGCCGCACTGGTCGCCGAGCGCCCCCGTGACGCCCGGCTGCGCAGGGCCGGTGTCTCCCGCGCGGGCACGCCGATGTGGCTGCTTTCCATCGGTCACGGCACCCGTCACGTCCTCGTCGTCGCGGGCCCGCACGCCAACGAACCCGTCGGCGGCGCCACCGTGCTGCGCCTCGCCGAGCGCGTCCTCACCGACCCGAGGCTCACCGACGACGCCGACGTCACCTGGAACCTGCTGCTGTGCCTGGACCCCGACGGCTCACGGCGCAACGAGGGCTGGCTGGCCGGGCCGTACACCCTCGGCCACTACTTCCGGAACTTCTTCCGGCCCGGCTTCCTGGAGCAGCCCGAGTGGCTGCCCGACGGGGCGGACGCCGCCGCGCTGCCCGAGACCCGGGCACTGCTCGGCCTCCAGGACGAGCTGCGGCCCTTCCTCCAGTGCTCGCTGCACGGCGTCGACGTCGGCGGCGGCTTCGTCGAGCTGACCCGCGAGCTGCCCGGCCTCGACCGGCGCCTCGCGCACACCGCGACCCGGCTCGGCATCCCCCGCGAACTCGGCGCGTACGACACCCTGTACTGGCCCGCCCTGGGCCAGGCCGTCTACCGCGTCCCGCCGCCCCGCCGGGGCGACCTGGCCGCCGCCATCACCGAGGCCGCCGTCGAGTCCACCTGGTTCCACCCCTACCGGCACGGCACCGTCACCGCCATCGTCGAGGCGCCCATGTGGGGCGTGGCCGCCGTGCAGGACGGCACCCCGCCGGCCGACCGGGACGCGGCGCTGCGCTCGGTCAGCCGGACCCTGCGGCGCGACACGGAGCTCCTGGACGGCATCCTGGCCCGGGTCCGGCCGCAGCTGTCCACGGCGCCGGACGCGGCCCGGCTGCTCGCGCCGGTCGACGACTACCTGCTGGTCCGCCCCGGCCTCGCCGACGCCTGGGACCCCGACACGGACACCGGCAGCACCCGCCCGCTGCCCCCGCTGACCTCCGCCCATCTGGCCGCACTGCGCATCGCTGGGCGCCGGCTGGCCCTGCGCACCGCCGGGATGCTGCACCAGCTCCTGCGCAGCACCGGCCAGGACCCGGCCGCCGCCCTGCCCGACCTGGACCGGCTGATCGACACCTGGTGCGCGGACTTCCACGACGCCCTGGGCGCGCGCTGGATCCCGGTCGCCCGCCAGGCCGAGTACCAGACGCGGGTGGTCCTGAGCGCCTTCGAGCTGGCCCACCGCCACGCGCGCGGGCTTGCCCGTTCGGGTGAGTCGGACTGGGGGACCGAGCCCGCCGTGCCGATGCACGGGGAATGACACCTCTCAGCAAAGCGACAGCGGCCGCCGGTGCCCTGCTGGCCGCGGCCGCCCTCCTCGCCGCCGGCCCCGCCCAGGCCGCGCCGGGCGGGACGCGCGACGGCGACTACCTGTACCTGACCGTCACCCAGGGCGAGAACCAGTCCGGCGACGCCCGCGGCACCGTCCTGCTGTGCGACCCGCCCCAGGGGCACTCGCACGCGGCCGAGGCCTGTGCCGAACTCGCCGCGGCGGACGGCGACGTCGCCCGCCTCACCCCGGCCAAGGACGCGATGTGCCCGATGGTCTACGCCCCGGTGACCGCCCAGGCGCGCGGCCAGTGGAACGGCAGGCCGGTCGAGTACCGCGAGACGTTCTCGAACTCCTGCCAGATGGCGGCCCGGACCGGTCCGGTCTTCGCCCTCGACGACTGAGCCCGGGGGCGGCGTGCGGTCCCCGGCGCCGGGCTCCGGAGCCGGACCTCACGCCGCCCGCTCACGCCGCCCGCTCACGCGCGTGCTGCGCGGCCGCCAGCACCGTCCGGGACTGATGCTCCACCTGGCGCTCCAACGGCACCCAGCGGGCCCCGAAACGCTCGCCGTAGGCCTCGCACCAGGCGGCCACCAGCTCCTCCAGCCGCGGTGCCGCGCAGTCCTCCGCCTCCCGCAGCACCCGCAGCAGCATCGACGCGGCCCGCAACGGCAGCCGCCGCCCGAAGGCGTCCACACTGCCGACGTACGCCATCGTGGTGTCGACCGGCGGCCGCTGGATCCAGTCCTCGGCCAGCCCGGGGATCAGCCCCAGCGCCCACCGGGCGGCCCGCAGCAGCGGTCCGTCCAGGCCGCTCAGGCCGTCCAGCCTGGGCAGCGCCTCGGCCAGCACCCGCTCCACCTCCCGCGAGTCCCGCAGCAGCCGCAGGGCCAGCCGCCGCATCGCCGCCGCCGGCGCCGGGTGCGGCGCCGGGTCGTCGACCAGGTCGCTCGCCCACATCGGCACCTCGACCACCGCCGTGAGCCCGCCGTACCGGTGCGCGTGGTACCAGGTGCTGTGCCGCGCGTCGTCGGGCATGCTCGGGTACGCCACCCCGGTCTCCGGACCGGGCATCACCCGCACCCCGGGCCCGGAGTGCGGCCAGCCCGCGGCGTCCGAGGCGCCTGTCTCCACCGGGATGTGCAGCTCCGCGGCGGACTTGGCGAACGGTTCGGCGAGCCCCGGCACGTCCCGCGTCAACTGCACCCAGCTACCGCCCAGGTCGGTGCCGTGCAGGGTCACCTGGAGGTAGGGGCGCAGCTCGTCGATCACCCCGAGCAGGGCCCGGGTCTCGGGCGGCAGCCGGTCCGGCGGCAGCACCGACGGCGACCACTCCGGCTGCTCGGGGCCCGCCGGCCGGTAGAAGCCGAGGTGGTAGTCGAACAGGCTGCGCGGGGCCGGGGTGACGTGCAGGCTCGCCCCGTCCGGGTCCGCGCAGAGCAGGAAGTGCCAGGAGTTCTCCGCCCGCAGTTCCCGCTCGTTCAGCACTCGTTCGGCCAGTACCTGGAGGGTGCCGCCTCCGGTCGGCTCGTTGGCGTGGGCACCCGCGACCACCAGGACCGCCCGCCGGGCGTGTCCCACGGACAGCAGGTGCAGCGGTCTGCCCGCGCGGGACACGCCGATCTGCCGCAACGTGCACAGGCCGGGCCGGTGAGCGGCCAGCGCCCGGGCGGTGGCGACGAGTTCGGGAACACTGGGGTAACGCAGCTCCGGCAGGAGACTCACCCCCGACTTGTCCGCCCGGCTTCGCATTCCCCAGTCCCGCACGGCATAGGTGAACTGTCAAGAACCTCCCGGGGGAGGCTCCAGGGGGCGCCCGGAGGCATGGGCCGCCGGCCTGTGGAGCTGTTGACGCGGACGGGGGTGCGAAGCCACTACGGGGCGCGGAACGGCTCCGCGCGCCGATAACCGACGCCGCCGGCGCCCGGCGAGTTTCAGCAAACCGACGGATCAGCCACATATTCACTCGTACGAGTGAATTCTGGTGCCGATTCCGTCAGCCCTCGTCCCCCACCCGCTCCAGCAGCGCCACCGGCAGCCCCTCGAAGAGCTCGCCCACGCGCGCGTGCCCCGTGAACTCCCGCCCCGGCGCCAGCGCGTCGGCCCACCGTCCCGGCGGCAACGCCAGGACCGTGTCCCGCCAGCCGCCCGCGGCGGCCAGCCGCAGTGACAGCCGGGTCACCGCGGTGACCACCTCCCCGGAGCGCGCGAACGCCAGACAGTGCGCCGCGGCCGGCCCCTCGGCGGTCAGCGGTGCATACGTCGCCGTGTCGCCGAAGACGTCCGGTCGCCTGGCCCGCAGCCGCAGCGCCGCCGCCGTCACCGCGTCCTTCTCGCCCGGGTGTTCCGGCGGGAAGGAGACCGGCCGCCGGTTGTCCGGGTCCACCAGCGCCCGGTACTCGCCCTCGGTGCCCTGGTAGACGTCCGGCACCCCCGGCATCGTCAGCTGGACCAGGGCCGTGCCCAGCACGTTCGCCCGGACGTGCGGCTCCAGCGCGGCCCGGAACGCCGCCACGCGCTCTCCCGGCGCCCCGCACGGCCCCGCCGCGACGAACGAGACCACCGCCTCCTCGTACGGCGGCTCCTGCTCCGTCCAGCTCGTGTACAGGCCCGCCTCCCGCACGTGCTTGACCAGCGCCCCCCGGACCCGCTCCGGAGCCGCCGGGCCGAGCCCGAACACCGTCTGCCAGGCCGCCCAGGCCAGCTGCGCGTCCGGCACCCCCTCCCCGTCCCGGGTCACCTCGGCCAGCAGGTCCGCCCAGCGCTCCGGGCACTCCGTGAGCACCGCCAGCGCGGCCCGCACGTCGGCGCTGCGCTTGGTGTCGTGCGTCGTCACCACCGTCCCGGTGAGCGGCCAGTCGCGCTGCACGCGCGCGCAGTACGCGTGGAAGACGTCGGGGGAGACGCCCGGGCTGCCCGGGTTCCCACCCACCTCGGTCGCCGACAGCAGCGGCACGTAGCGGTAGAACGCCGTGTCCTCGACGGACTTGGCCCGCAGTGCCGACGCGGTCTGCGCGAACCGCGCCCGGAACTCCGCGACCGCCGGCCCGTCCCCCGCCAGGAGCAGCCCGCGCACCACGTCCACCGCCCCGCCCTCCGCGGGCACCACGAAGGCCCGCCGGGCCTCCTCGGCGGCCTCCGCGGTGACCACGGCGGCCACGTCGCCGGACGAGTAGGGCCGGTACACCGGCATCCGCACCAGCAGTTCCTGCAGCGCGGTGCGCAGCGCCCAGGGCGCCCGGTCGCGCAGCGCGGGATCCGGCGACGTCGCGCACACGCGCGTGGCCGCCCGCGTCAGCCGGTCCGTCTCGGCCGCCAGCTCGTGCGTGAGCACCTTGTACGCCGCCCGCCGCGCCGTGGCCGCCCAGTCGCCGCCCCGGTCCGTCTGCGGGGCGGCGAACCTCCGGTACCGGCCCAGCAGTTCACCGGCGCCCGCGGGATCCGTGAACAGGCCGTCCACGTGCCGCAGGGCGTCGTACCCGGTGGTGCCCGCGACGGGCCAGCCGGCCGGCAGGTGTTCGCCGTCGGCCAGGATCTTCTCCACCACGGTCCAGCGGCCGCCGGTCGCCTCGTGCAGCCGCGCCAGGTAGCCGTCGGGGTCGGCGAGGCCGTCGGGATGGTCGACGCGCAGCCCGTCCACCACGCCCTCGCGCAGCAGCTGGAGGATCTTGGCATGGGTGGCCTCGAACACCTCCGGGTCCTCCACCCGCACCCCGATCAGCTCCGAGATGCTGAAGAACCGCCGGTAGTTCAGCTCGGTACGGGCCAGCCGCCACCACACCGGGCGGTACCACTGGGCGTCCAGCAGCTCCGGCAGCGGCAGGTCCGCGGTGCCGTCGCGGAGCGGGAAGGCGTGCTCGTGATAGCGCAGCACGTCACCGTCGACCACGAGCTCCCCGAGCACCTCGCCGACCGGCCCGCCCAGCACCGGCACCAACAGCTGGCCGCCCTGCGCCTCCCAGTCGATGTCGAACCAGCGCGCGTACGGCGACTTCGGGCCCTCCCGGAGCACCTCCCACAGCGCGTGGTTGTGCCGGGGGGACATCGCCATGTGGTTCGGCACGATGTCCACGACGAGGCCGAGACCGTGTTCCCGCGCGGTGCGCGACAGGGCGCGGAGCGCCTCCTCGCCGCCGAGTTCCTCGCGTACGCGCGCGTGGTCGACGACGTCGTAGCCGTGCGTGGAGCCCGGGACGGCCTCCAGGACGGGGGAGAGGTGGAGGTGGGAGACGCCGAGCGAGGCCAGGTACGGCACGGCAGAGGACGCCGCCGAGAAGGGGAAGGCGGGCTGGAGCTGGAGTCGGTAGGTGGAGGTCGGGACGGTGGGGGTGGTTCGCTCGGCTGTCATGCGGACCTATGTACCCGTCTGGTTGGGTTTTGTGTCACGGTGCGGGCCGGTGGGGGCTTGTCGCGCAGTCCCCCCCAGCCTTCGGCCGGGGGGGGACCCCCAGCGCCCCCAAGGGGCGCGCCTTATGCCGGCCTCTTCAGCACAGTCAGGCTCCGGCCCACCAACGTCAGGCGTTCGCCCCCGTCCACCTTCAGTCCGGGTGGCACCGGCTCCACCTGCGCGGTGTCGACCACCACCTCCCACTGCCGACCGTGGTTGATCGGCACCGAGAACTCCAAGGGCCCCGGCGACGCGTTGAACATCAGCAGGAACGAGTCGTCGGCGATCCGCTGCCCCCGCGTGTCCGGTTCCGAGATCGCGTTCCCGTTGAGGAACACCGTGAGGGCCGAGGCCTGGGCCGAGTCCCAGTCCTGCTGGGTCATCTCATGCCCCTCGGGGGTGAACCACGCGATGTCGGAGAGCTCGTCGTGGGTGCCCTCGACCGGGCGGCCGTGGAAGAAGCGGCGGCGCCGGAAGACCGGGTGATCCTTGCGCAGCCGCGCCATCGCGCGCGTGAAGGCCAGCAGTTCGCTGCCGTCCTCGGGAGCCGGCCAGTCCACCCAGGACAGCTCGTTGTCCTGGCAGTACGCGTTGTTGTTGCCCTGCTGGGTGCGCGCGAACTCGTCGCCGTGGCCGAGCATCGGCACGCCCTGGGACAGCATCAGCGTGGCGATGAAGTTCCGCATCTGACGCTCGCGCAGTTCGAGGATCGCGGGGTCGTCGGTGTGGCCCTCGACCCCGCAGTTCCACGACCGGTTGTGGCTCTCGCCGTCCCGGTTGTCCTCTCCGTTGGCCTGGTTGTGCTTGTCGTTGTACGACACCAGGTCGTGCAGGGTGAAGCCGTCGTGGCAGGTGACGAAGTTGATGGAGGCCAGCGGCCGGCGGCCGTCGTCCTGGTACAGGTCGGAGGAGCCGGTCAGCCGGGACGCGAACTCCGCGAGCGCGCGCGGCTCGCCCCGCCACAGGTCGCGCACGGTGTCGCGGTACTTGCCGTTCCACTCGGTCCACAGCGGCGGGAAGTTGCCCACCTGGTAGCCGCCCTCGCCGACGTCCCAGGGCTCGGCGATCAGCTTCACCTGCGAGACGACCGGGTCCTGCTGCACCAGGTCGAAGAAGGACGACAGCCGGTCCACCTCGTGGAACTGCCGGGCCAGGGTCGCCGCGAGGTCGAAGCGGAAGCCGTCGACGTGCATCTCGGTCACCCAGTACCGCAGCGAGTCCATGATCATCTGGAGGACGTGCGGGGACCGCATCAGCAGCGAGTTGCCGGTGCCGGTGGTGTCCATGTAGTACCGCGGGTCGTCCGTCAGACGGTAGTAGGACGGGTTGTCCAGGCCGCGGAAGGAGAGCGTCGGGCCCAGGTGGTTGCCCTCGGCGGTGTGGTTGTAGACCACGTCGAGGATCACCTCGATGCCGGCCTCGTGCAGCGCGCGGACCGCCGACTTGAACTCCAGGACCTGCTGGCCGCGGTCGCCCCAGGACGCGTACGCGTTGTGCGGCGCGAAGAAGCCGATGGTGTTGTAGCCCCAGTAGTTGTTCAGGTCCATGTCGACCAGCCGGTGGTCGTTCACGAACTGGTGGACCGGCATCAGCTCCAGGGCGGTGACGCCCAGCGCCGTCAGGTGGTCGATGACGGCCGGGTGGGCCAGGCCCGCGTAGGTGCCGCGCAGCTCCTCCGGCAGGCCAGGGTGGCGCATGGTCAGGCCCTTCACGTGGGCCTCGTAGATCACGGTGTGGTGGTATTCGGTGCGCGGCCGCCGGTCGTCGCCCCAGTCGAAGTACGGGTTGATCACCACCGACGTCATGGTGTGCGGTGCCGAGTCCAGGTCGTTGCGCTTGTCGGGGTCGCCGAAGTGGTAGCCGTACACCTCCTCGCCCCAGCGCACCGACCCGCTGACCGCCTTCGCGTACGGGTCGAGCAGCAGCTTCGCCGAGTTGCAGCGCAGCCCGCGCGCGGGATCGTACGGGCCGTGCACCCTGAAGCCGTACCGTTGCCCCGGCATCACGCCGGGCAGGTAGGCGTGCCGCACGAAGGCGTCGCTCTCGCGCAGTTCCACCGCCGTCTCGGAGCCGTCGTCGTGCAGCAGACACAGCTCCACTCGGTCCGCGGCCTCCGTGAAGACCGCGAAGTTGGTCCCGGCGCCGTCGTACGTGGCGCCGAGCGGATATGCCTCTCCAGGCCAGACCTGCATGAAGTCGACTCTTCCAGGTGTGTCCCGCGCCCGAGGGCGCCTTGGTCATGAGTCTGCCCGAAAGTAATGGAACCCCTCCTGGCTTACGGCCCTCTTACCCGCCGACCAGTGCACACAGCGGCCCATGTGGCGAAGTGTGCCGAACCAGTGGGGCAATCACGTACTTCCTGTGACCAAAGGGGAGTAGGGGGAAGATGTGCGCAAGATAGTGCACCGCCATCTGGGCAAGGTGGTGGCCGGTGCGGGACTGGCGGTGGCGGGGACCGCCGTGATGGTCGGGATCACCCTGCCGGGCACGGCAGGGGCGAACGAGTCGGGAGGGAGCGACGGGAACGGCGCGGTCACCGCGCAGCAGGCCGGCCAGGGACAGGACGCGGTCAAGCCGGGCGTGGTGGAACAGGCGCCGGCCGAGGGGAAGAACGGCACCGGCAGCGACCCGCTGACCGACGACGAGACCAGGCGTGTCGAACAACTCGCGCTGACCAAGCAGATGTTCAGCGCCGGGGAGAACGTCGAGGGCCGGCGCGGCCCGGAGCGGCTCAGCGTCGATCTCGCCGAGCCGGACGCGAACGAACTGGACAGCTCGAACGCGCCCCGCCGCGCGGACGTGACGTTCTACGACTACCGGGACGACACCCTGGTCACCCGGACCGTCAACCTCGACACCGGCAAGGTCGAGCAGACCACCAGCCGTACCGGCGTCCAGCCGCCGCTCAGCCACGACGAGAACGTCGAGGCGCTCAAGCTGCTCGTCGCCGACCCGCTGGGCGCCGGCCTGAAGGCGGACTACAAGGACGCCACCGGCACCGCGCTGACCGACCCGGAACAGCAGCTGCTGCTCAACAGCGCGGTCTACCGCGCCACTCCGGGGGCCCAGCCGGCCGCGCTCGACGCGTGCGGCGAACACCGCTGTGTGCGGCTCTTCCCGAAGGTCAAGAACGGGCCGTGGATCGACGCCAGGTCGCTCATCGTCGACCTGAGCGCGCGCAAGGTCGTGAAGCTCGGACGCTGAGCCGGCTCCGCCGTTCACCTTTCCACCCTGCATCTCCCGTACCAGGAGTCACTTCGTCATGCACGTGAACCTGCGCGCGAGCACGCGCGCGCCCAGAGTCCGCCATGCCCGCAGGACGGCCGCCGTGGGCCTGTCCGCGGTCGCGCTGGCCGCCGGCGCCACCACCGCGGCCGGACCCGCCGTCGCCCAGCCGAAGCGGGCCGCCGCGGCCGCCGCCGACTGCTCCGCGGCCTACCGCATCGAGCAGAAGCTCTCCACCGGCACCACCTGGCGGATGTGCTGGCGCTACGACAGCAAGGCCGGGCTGGTCCTGGAGCACATCTCCTACCAGCCCAAGGGCGAGGCCGCCCCCATCAAGGTGCTCTCCAGCGCCCGCCTCGCCCAGATCGACGTCCCCTACGACGACGGCAGCGTCGAGTACGACGACCTGACCGGCTTCGGCTTCGCCCAGGGCCTGGTGCCGCTCGCCTCGGCCGAGTGCCCCGGCGGCACCATCAAGACCGTCAAGGTCCCCGAGGCCTGGGACCCGGCCCACCCCGACGTCAACGGCCTGTGCACGACCACACGTTCGCGCGGCCACGCGTACCGGATGCAGGCCGACACCGGCAACCGGGTGTACCAGCAACAGGGCAAGGACCTGCTGATCTACACCGTCAACAAGGTCGGCTGGTACGAGTACATGACCGAGTGGCGGTTCCAGGACGACGGCACGATCAACATGAACGTCGGCGCCACCGGCAGCCTCTCGCCCGGTGACTACGACGCCGGGGACGGCCGTGGCTGGCCGATCGGCAAGGGCGCCCACGCCTATGCCACCAGCCACAGCCACAACGTGTTCTGGAAGCTGGACTTCGACCTCGACGGCTCCTCCAAGAGCCGTATCGAGCAGTACGACTCGGCGGTCAGCGCACCCACGCACGGCCAGGAAGCGCCCACCAACAAGACCACCCGCACCGACGTCACCAAGGAACTCGCCGGTGACGCCAAGAACATGCGCTGGTGGCGGGTGGTCAGCACGGCCGGCAAGAACAAGGACGGGCACGCACGGTCGTACGAGATCGTCCAGGGCGCCAGCAACAAGTACCCGGGCCACGCGTTCTCCTCGCACGACGTCTACTTCACCCAGTACGACAAGTGCGAGCAGTTCGCCAGCAACAACCCGGGCTGCGCGACCGGTCACCCCAAGACGGTCGACAAGTTCGTCAACGGGCAGACCCTCACCAACCCCGTGGTCTGGGTGAACGTCGGCTTCCACCACATCGCGCGCGACGAGGACCAGCAGCCGATGCCGGTCCACTGGCAGGGCTTCTCCATCGCCCCGCGGGACGTCACCGCTATGAACCCGCTCACGCCGGCCGCGCTCGCTGATCAGAACGGGCAGCCCGGAAACGGTAGTTGAGAAACGACCTGTCCATCCGGCTGCACCGCCGACCACTCCCGGAGTACCCTTCCTTGATCGTTGGCACAGGGAGAGCTCGGGGGAGCGGAAGGCGGTGCACGGGTGGGCTCGGGAGGCCTGGAGCTGCCCCCTGGTGACGAGGGTCACGAGGGGAACTCCACAGACGTCCCGCCCGGCGCGGTGTCCCTGGCCCGGCTGATGGACGCCACGGGTTCCATCGGGCCGGAGCTGGAGTGGGACGCCGACGCCTGGCTGGAGGTGCGTACGCGCGCCCAGCGGGCCGGCCGGGCCTACATCTGGCTGAACCTCGTCGAACAGCGGATGCGCGCCGTCGTGGCCGCCGTGCTGCGGCCCATCTACGAACCCGTCCACGGCGACGAGTGGGTGGTCGCCGCGGCCGGTCCGGCCGGCCAGGAGTGGGTCCAGCGGGCCGTCGCGGTCCGCGAGGTCAGCCGCCGCAAGGGCTACCTGCTCGACCCCGCCGACGACAACGTGCTCAGCTTCCTCACCCTGCCCCAGCTGCGCGAGCTGATGGTGCAGCACTGGCCCTGCTTCGAGCCGTACTTCGACGAGCGCCGGGACGTCGAACTCGCCCTGGACGAGCTGGAGGTGACCCGCAACGTCGTCTCCCGCAACCGGGCGCTGTCCGGCGCCGTCCTGGACCAGGCCGAACGCGCCTCCGCCCGGCTCCTGGAGATGCTCGGCGCGGGCGGCGACGTGCCGTCCGCGCGCCGGCTGCCGGTGGACGCGGTGGAGGACCTCGTCGGCGACCGCTACGCGGACGTCGTCGCCGTCCACCCCGACCGGGTCCGCCTCATGCGCCAGTTCCCGGCCGAGGACCTGTTCGGCGGCGCCCGCCGCCTGGACGCCATCGGCATCGGCCTCAACCTGCTCGTGCAGAACTTCTCCGGCCGCCGCCTGGTCCGCCTCGCCGAGACCGGCTGCCGGGTCCGCCTCCTCTTCCTCAACCCCGCCTCCAGCGCGGTCAAGCGCCGCGAACGCGAACTCGGGATGAAACGGGGCGAACTGGCCCGCTCGGTCGAGATGAACATCCTGCACATGCGCCGGGTCCGCTCCCGGCTGCGCGACCCGGGCGCCTTCGAGATCCAGGTGTACGACGACACCCCCCGCTTCTCCGCGTACCTGGTGGACGGCGACGGTGCCGACGGCGTCGGGATCATCCAGTCCTACCTGCGCGGGGCGCGCGGGATGGAGTCGCCGGTGCTGGTGCTCCGCAACAGCGGCAAGGTGGTCAAGTCGGACGACGTCGTGGAAACAGGACTCTTCCCGACGTACCGCGAGGAGTTCGAGACGGCTTGGGCGGATTCGCGCCCGGTGTCCTGACGCGCGTGCACGCACCGGACGGGCCGACAAGCGGAACGCGGTCGTCTGATTGTCAGTGGTGCATGCGAGGGTGGAGACCACTGGGGGAAAGCACCACCAAGAAGGGGGGCCGCCCATGGGCTGGCACCAGGAGCTCCTGATCGGCTTCGACCTGGAGACGACGGGTACGGATCCGCGCGAGGCACGGATCGTCACGGGGGCCGTGATCGAGGTCAGGGCCGGGCAGGAACTGGGCCGCCGCGAGTGGCTGGCGGATCCGGGCGTGGAGATCCCGGCCGACGCGGTGGCGGTGCACGGCATCAGCAACGAACGGGCGGCGGCGGAGGGCAGCCCCGCCGACCAGGTCGCCGACGCCCTCGCCGACGTCCTCACCGGCTACTGGAAGACCGGCGTCCCGGTCGTCGCCTACAACGCGACCTTCGACCTCACCCTGCTCTCCGCGGAGCTGCGCCGGCACGGACTCCCGTCGCTCTCCGACCGCCTCGGCGGCCTCGACCCGGCGCCGGTCGTCGATCCGTACACCATCGACCGCTGGGTCGACCGCTACCGCCGCGGCAAGCGGAACCTGGAGGCGGTCTGCGCCGAGTACGGCATCACCCTCGCCGCGGCCCACAACGCCTCGGCCGACGCCCTCGCCGCGGCGCGCCTGGCCGGTGCGATAGCCGAGCGCCACCCGAAGATCGCGGCGCTGGGTCCGGCGGAGCTGCACCGGCGCCAGGTGGAGTGGTACGCGGAGTGGGCGGCGGACTTCCAGCAGTTCTTGCGGCGCAAGGGAGAGGCCGACGCGGTGGTGGACGGGGCGTGGCCGTTGCGGGAGCTTGTCGACGCCGTCTGAGTGCTGGGCCGGTCAGGTGGTTCGTTTGCCGCAGGCCGGTGGGGACTGGTCGCGCAGTTCCTCCCCCAGCGCCCCGTCGGGGCGCTCCTCAGCGGCCGCTCCTCAGAAGGGGTACCACCGCACCGACTCGTCGCCCTCCCGTAGTGACGCCACCCGGCGTTCGAACTCGGCCAGGGCCTTGGGGTTGCTCGGGGCGTGCTGGGCGACCCATGCGCAGCTGGCCGTCTCCCGGGCGCCGCGCAGTACGCCGCACCCCTCCCACTCCCGTACGTCCCATCCGTAGGCCTCGGTGAACGAGTCGTACGCCTCGGCGGGCAGCCCGTAACGGTCCCGGGACAGTGCCATCACCACCAGGTCGTGCTCGCGCAGGTCCGAGGAGAAGGTCTCCAGGTCGACCAGGACCGGGCCGTCCGGGCCGACGTGCACATTGCGGGGCAGCGCGTCCCCGTGGATCGGCCCCGGCGGCAGACGCGGCGTCAGCGCGAGCGCGGCCGACGCGAAGCCGTCCCGGCGCTCGCGCAGATACGCCGCGTCGGCGGGGGCGATCGCGTCGCCGGCCAGCCGCAGCCAGCGCTCCACCCCGCCCAGCAGCTCGCGGGGCGGCAACGCGAAGGCAGGAGAGGGCAGTGCGTGCACGATCCGCAGCAGTTCGGCCAGATCCCGCGGCTCGGCCGGCCGCACCGGATCCGGCAGCCGGTGCCACACCGTCACCGGGTGGCCCTCGACGAGCAGCGCGTTCGGCTCGGCGGCCCGTACGGCCGGCACGTCCGCCGCCGCCAGCCATCCGGCGATCTCCAGCTCCCGGCGGGCCCGGCCGAGGAGTTCGGCGTCCCGGCCGACCTTCACCACCAGGTCCCCCGCGGCGAACACCGCGTTCTCGCCGAGCGCGAGCAGCGGGGCGCCGGCCGCCGCACCGGGCAGCACACCCGCCGCCGCCAGTACGTCCCGCGCCCTTGCCTCGTCCATGGTCCGCCTCCGTGTCCGTGCGCGAAGCCCGCGCACCCGTGGCTGTGCGGGTGCACACGGCGTCGTCTTCTCGCCATCCGCCGGTCAGTCTCGCATCCACGGAGGTCGGACGGTGTGCGCGATGCCTTGACGAGACAACCCGCCTTCACGACCATGTCCAGGCCCGACCGGGCCGCGCAAAGGGGGACGACGTGGCAGTGGTGACCGACGCGGCGAGTACGAGGCGGCCGGCCGCCGCACGTGTCACCGACCGCGGCGCCTGGTTCCTGGTCCTGCCCGCCCTGATCCCGATCCTCGTACTGAGCGTCGGCCCGCTGCTCTACGGGATCCTGCTGGCCTTCACCGACGCCCAGTCGGGCCGGACCGCGGCGACGCGGTGGATCGGCGGTCTCAACTTCCGGGACCTCGTGCACGACACGCTCTTCTGGGAGTCGTTCCGGATCGGCCTGGTCTGGGCCGTCGGCGTGACCGTGCCCCAGTTCCTGCTCGCCCTCGGCCTCGCCCTCCTCCTCGACCAGGAGTTACGGCTGCGCTGGCTGGCCCGCGCCCTCGCCATCGTCCCGTGGGCGATGCCCGAGGTCGTCGTCGGCATCATCTGGCGGCTCGTCTACAACCCGGACGCCGGCGTCCTCAACGAGACCCTGCACGACCTCGGCCTCGGTGCCGGCCGGGACTGGCTGAGCGGCCTCGCCACCGCCCTGCCCGCCGTGATCGTCGTCGGCGTGTGGGCCGGGATGCCGCAGACCACCGTCGCCCTGCTGGCCGGACTCCAGAACACCCCGCACGAACTGCACGAGGCGGCGGCCGTGGACGGCGCCGGCGCCTGGCGCCGTTTCCGCGCGGTCACCTGGCCCGCCCTGAGACCCGTCGCCCTGGCCGTCACCGCACTCAACCTGATCTGGAACTTCAACTCCTTCGCCCTGGTCTACGTCCTGACCAGCGGCGGGCCCGGCGGCAAGACCCGGCTGCCGATGCTCTTCGCCTACGAAGAGGCCTTCCGCTACGGCCAGTTCGGGTACGCGGCGGCGATGGGCTGTGTGATGGTCGCGGTGATCGCGGTGCTCCTGGCCGTCTTCCTGACGGGTCGGCTGCGGGGAGGCGAGGACGCGTGAGGACCCGGACCGCGGCCCGAGCCGGCCAGTACGCGGCCCTGCTGGCCTACCTCGTCTTCCTGGCCTTCCCGCTGCTGTGGCTGCTCTCCACCGCCTTCAAGTCCCCGCAGGAGCTCGGCAGTCTGCACCCCACCTGGATCCCCCGGCACCCCACCCTCGCCAACTTCCGCCAGGCCTTCGACGAACAGCCGCTGCTCCGCGCCGGTCTCAACTCCCTGCTCGCCGCGCTCGGCGCCGCGCTGATCGCCGTCCTCCTCGCCACCCCGACGGCGTACGTCATGGCCCGACGCCGTACTGCGCTGTCCCGGGCGGCCACCGGATGGGTGGTGGTCAGCCAGGCGTTCCCCTTCGTCCTCGTGATCATCCCGCTGTTCCTGGTGCTGAAGAACCTGCGGCTGATCGACTCCCTGGCCGGGCTGGTGATGGTGTACGTGGTGTGGGCGCTGCCGTTCGCGCTCTGGATGCTCGTCGGATACGTCCGCGCGGTGCCCGTCGAACTGGAGGAGGCGGCGGCCGTCGACGGGGCCGGGCGGCTGCGGACGCTGGTGTCGGTGACGGCGCCCCTGCTGATGCCCGGGATCGTGGCGACCGGACTGTTCGCCTTCGTCACCGCGTGGAACGAGTTCTTCTTCGCGCTGGTGCTGCTGAAGACACCGGAGAAACAGACGCTGCCGGTCGTCCTCACCCGCTTCATCGGCGCGGAGGGCGTCGCCGACCTGGGCCCGCTGGCGGCGGCCGCCTTCCTCGCCACCCTGCCCTCGCTGGTCGTCTTCGCGCTCGTCCAGCGGCGGATCACGGGCGGAATGCTCGCGGGGGCGGTGAAGAGCTGATGCGCACCAGGCTCACCACGGCAGTCGCCGTACTGCTCCTGCTCCTCGCGGGCTGCACCTCCTCACCCCGCACCGGCGGCCCGATCACGCTGCGGTTCCAGTCCCTGGCCTGGCAGAACGAGTCGGTCGCCGCCAACAAGGAGCTGGTGAAGGAGTGGAACGCCACGCATCGGGACGTCAAGGTCGAGTATGTCCAGGGCAGCTGGGACAGCGTGCACGACCAGCTGCTCACCTCCTTCGAGGGCGGTGAGGCCCCGGACATCATCCACGACGCCTCCGACGACCTCGCCGACTTCGCCTACGGCGGCTACCTCGCCGACCTGACCGGCCTGCTGTCCGCCCGGCTCAGGTCCGGCATACCGCAGCGCAGTTGGCAGGCGGCGA
Organism: Streptomyces sp.; assembly: GCF_019510245.1. Classification (GTDB taxonomy): domain Bacteria; phylum Actinomycetota; class Actinomycetes; order Streptomycetales; family Streptomycetaceae; genus Streptomyces. The sequence goes on from NZ_JAEKKT010000125.1 coordinate 117,608, forward strand.
CCTTCGGCAACGGCATCTACGGCGTGCCCTTCCTCCAGGAGCCGCGCGTGCTGATCGCCAACGCGACCTGGCTCAGGAAGGCCGGGGTGCGCATACCCACACCCGGGCACCCCTGGACCTGGGCCGAGTTCCGGCGGATCACCGAGCGGCTCAGCGGCGACGGCAGGTACGGCGTCGCCTGGCCGCTCAAGGAACCCGTCTCCGCCACGCTCAACCTGTCGCTGTCGGAGGGCGGCCGGCTCTTCCGGCGGGGGACCGACGGCAAGGTGACCGTGCGGTTCGGCGCCGCCGACCAGGTCGTGCCGCGCACCATCCACGACCAGGTCGACGTCGACCGCAGCGCGCCCGGCTCCACCCTGGGCAGCGGCGGTTCGGACACCCTGCCGGGCTTCTTCGCAGGCAAGTACGCGATGGTCCCGCTCGGCTTCTCCTACCGCCAGCAGATCGTCCAGCAGGCACCCAGGGGCTTCGACTGGGAGGTGCTGCCCGCCCCGGCCGGCGCCGACGGACTCGCCCAGGGTGTCAGCCCGCAGACCCTGTCCGTCGCCGCGGACTGCCCGCACAAGAAGGAGGCGGCCGAGTTCATCGACTTCCTGCTGCGGCCGGCGAACATGGTCCGGCTCGCCCTCGGCGACTGGATGCTGCCCACCTGCACCCGGGCCCTGGCGTACCGCGCCCTGCACACCGCGAAGTACGGCTGGGCCACCGGCACCGCCCTGGCCGAGCACCTCAGCCCGGCCCCCGCCCAGACGGTCCGCGGCTACCCCGAGTGGAAGGACAAGGTGGCCACACCGGCCCTCCAGGAGTACTACAGCGGCGCCATCGGCCTCGGTGAACTCCGCCACCGCCTGGAGCGGGACGGCAACCTGGTGCTGGCCCGCTACCAGCGGTGAGGTCCACAGGGGACAGGGCCCGTCGGCTCCCCCGGAGACCCACGGACCCTGTGCCTGACGGCGTTGCTGCGCGTGCCGCCGCGCGGCTCAGACCGGCAGCCGCTCCTGCTCGCCCCGCGTCACCGGCGCCCCGGCCTCCGGCGACTCGTCGTGGGTCAGGTCCGGCAGCCACCGCAGCCAGCTGGGCAGGTACCAGTTGCGCTCGCCGAGCAGGGCCATCACCGCCGGGAGCAGCACGCCCCGGATCACCGTCGCGTCGATGAGGACCGCGGCCGCCAGGCCCACGCCCATCTGCTTCATGGACTGCATGGACAGCGTGCCGAAGATGGCGAAAACGGCGACCATGATGACGGCGGCGCTGGTGACGACCCCGGCCGTGGTGACCACCCCGTGCTGGATCGCCTCCCTGGTGGACCGGCCGCGCAGCCGGGCCTCGCGGATCCGGGAGACCACGAACACGTGGTAGTCCATGGACAGGCCGAACAGGATCACGAAGAGGAACAGCGGCAGCCAGGTGACGATCGCGCCGACGCCCTCCGCGCCCACCAGCGAGGCGCCCCAGCCGTGCTGGAAGACGGCGACGAGGATGCCGTAGGCGGCGCCCACCGAGAGCAGGTTGAGCAGGATCGAGGTGACCGCGACCGTCAGCGAGCGGAACGAGAGCAGCATGAGGAGGAAGGCGAAGACGACCACGAAGGCGAAGACCGGGACGACCGAGCCGAGCAGCTGGTCGTTGAAGTCCTGGTTGCCCGCGACGTTTCCGGTGATCGGCGCCTGCACGCCGGCGACCTTGCCGAGGGTGGCCGGCCGTACCTCGTCGCGCAGCTTCTGCAGGCTCTTGCCGGCCTTGTCCAGGTCGGAGCCGCCGACCAGCGGCACGGTGATCAGGGCCACGTTCTGGGCGTCGTGCAGCTTGATGTCGACGGGGCCGCGCGAGGCGCCCGAGCTGATCGCCCGCTCCTTGAAGTCGGTCAGCGCCTGCCTGACCTCGGGGGAGTTGATGTCCTTCGCCCTGACGACCACCTCGGCGGGCTCCGAGCCGCCCGGGAAGGCCTGGTTGACGCGGTCGTAGGTCTGCACGATCGGCAGCGAGTTCCCGAACTCCTGGTCCAGGGTGAGCTGCGAGGTCTTCATGCCGAGGGCGGGAGCGGCGACCGCGAGCAGCGCGCCCACCGCGACGAGCACGGAGACCAGTGGCCTGGCGAGGACGCCCCGCAGCACGGCCGTCCAGAAGCGGCTCTCGGACGGCCCGTGGGCCCGCTTGCGGCGGCGCAGGAACGGTATACGACCCTTCTCCACCCGGTGGCCCAGCAGGGAGAGCAGCGCGGGCAGCACGGTCACGGAGCCGACCATGGCGACCGCGACGACCATCAGGGAGGCCAGGCCCATCGCCTCGAACTCGGCGAGCCCGGTGAACAGCATGCCCGCCATCGCCACGCACACCGTGACACCGGAGACGATGATCGCCCGGCCGCTGGTGGCGGCCGCGATCCGGAGCGCCGCGCCCGCGTCCCGGCCGGCCTCCCGCTCCTCGCGCTCCCGGCGCAGGTAGAACAGGCAGTAGTCGACGCCGACCGCCATGCCGACCAGCAGCATCACGGAGTTGGCGGTGTCGCTCATCGGCTGCAGGTGGCTGACCAGGCCCATCAGGCCCATCGTCGCCATGATCGCGGTGATCGCCAGGCCCACCGGCAGCAGGGCCGCCACCAGCGCGCCGAACGCGATCAGCAGGATGCCGAAGGCCACCGGCACGGCGGAGTACTCGGCCCGCTGGAAGTCCTTGCCGAAGGCGTCGTCGTACTGCTTGTTCATGCTGGCGCCGCCGATCTCCTCGATCCGTAGCGTGCCGTGCGCCTTCTGCACCCCGGCCACCGCGTCGAGCACCGGCTCCACCCGGTCGCCCGCGGTCTCGGAGTCGCCGCGCATGTCGAACTGGACCAGCGCGCTGCGGCCGTCCTTCGAGATCGTCCCGGTGACGTACGGCGAGGTGACGTCCGTGACCTTGCCGGTGCCGTCGACGGCCTTCACGACGTCCGTGACGGCGGCCTTGAAGGCGGCGTCCGTGGCCTTGACCGACGGTTCCTTGGACTGGATCAGGACGGTCTCGCTCGCCGGTTCCCTGATGCCCGCGTCGTCGATGATCTTCGCCGCGGTGTGGGTCTCGCCCTTGAGCTGGTCGCTCTCGTCGACGTCGACCCGGCCGGCCGCCGAGCCGAGCCCCATCGCCAGGACGACGAACAGCACCCATATGCCCAATGCGGCCCAGCGGTGCCGGGCGCTCCAGCCCCCGGCCCGGGCCGCCAGCCCCCGCACCCGCGTTCCGTTCCCCATGACCGGATCCATGACGGGTATGCCCCCCTCGTGTGCGGTGACGGCCCCGGCCGCCACGTTCTTCTTCACGACTTCCTTCGTTCGATTCGAAGGTATGGGCCGGACAAGACCGACTCCTCGTGCTGCCCGGTGAACTCCTGCGGCCGTCCCTCGTCGCCCGGGAGGATGTCGGGCCCTTACATCTATCCACCCATCTCGGGGGTGATGATCAGGGACGTCCCTTCCGACGCCGTGGATCCTCTTTGTGATTACGAAACCTTGTTGAACAAGTCACAGGTGCGTGTAGGAGTTGATCCGGACCGGTCCGATCGGCCAGAGTTTCGGGCAGCCCGGCCTGCCCGGCACGGCCGTCGTGCCGGCCCCCACGAGGCACGACGGCCGTTCTAAGGTGTTCGAATGACGACGTATGCGGCGCTGCTGCGCGGGATCAACGTGGGCGGCAAGAAGAAGCTTGCGATGGCCGACCTGCGCGGACTGATGTCCGGGCTCGGGTACGACTCCGTCCAGACCTATCTGCAGAGCGGGCAGGCCGTCTTCGCCTCCGGCCACGGGGACGCGGAGTCCCTGGCCGCGGAACTGGCCGGGGCGATCGAGGAGCGGTTCGGCTTCTGCGTCGACGTGCTCGTCCGCGACCACGCCTACCTGAAGGCGATCGCCGAGGCCTGCCCGTTCCCGGCCGCCGAACTGGAGGCCAGGCAGCTGCACGTCACCTACCTCTCCGAGCCGGTCACCCCCGAGCGCTACGCGGACATCGACCCGGCCGTCCACCTCCCGGAGGAGTTCCGCCTGGGCGACCGTGTGCTGTACCTGTACGCCCCGGACGGCCTCGGCCGCTCCAGGCTGGCGGAGGTGCTGTCCCGGCCCCGGATGAACAAGGGGCTGATCGCCACGACCCGGAACTGGAACACGGTCGTCAAGCTGGTGGAGCTGACAGCCTGACCTTCCGGATTCCGTCATAGGTGGTGTACGAGGTGATCTCCTCCGGTACGGCCAGCCGGGGATCCTCGAACAGCCGCCGCAACGCGCCCTCGTCGGCGGTCGTGGCGACGGTGTCGACCAGGGCTAGCTCGGCCTCGGTGAGGGACGCGTCGTCGGCAAGCTCGGGCCCCCACTCGTCCCAGGGCAGTACCTCGACGCCGCCCAGGGCGGCCAGATCGCGGCGCACATCGGCGCGCACGAACCACAGGCCCGTGTACGACAGTCCCGCACTCCCGAGGCCCCGCACCCCGAACGTCCGCGGATCGGCGGACCCGTCCCGGCACATCCGCCATGCCTGCGGGGCCACGAGGAAGCGGTCACGCGGCACGTCCAGCGGATCGAACGTCATGTCGTACCCGTGGTGGACCTGCGGGTCGGCGAGCCTGACGGCGCCGTCCTCCGCCAGGTACTCGACGACCCAGTGGTCGTCGTGGAAGCCGTCCTCGCCGAAGTACGTGGCGAAGCCGCAGCGCAGCCGGGCCGGTGTCCCCGTCGCCCGCAGCAGCGAGCAGTGCAGCAGCGCGAAGTCCCGGCAGGTGCCGACGAACCGCTCCTCGGGCGTCCGTGGTTCGGTCAGCGGCCGGTCCGAGCGCTCCCGGAGAACGCGCAGCATTTCGGTGACGTACCGGGACTCGGCGTCGTCCCGCAGCCGCTGTTCGGGGATGTCGTAGCCGAACCGCCCGCCCTCGCCCCGGTGGACGACCGCATCCCTGACGATCCCGGCGAGCCGGCCCGGGTCGTCCGGGAGCCCCCGCAGGTCAAGGCTCCCGGGATCGCTGTAGGGCGTCTGCTTGAGGTAGTTGTCCATGGCCGGACCCTCGGCTCTGTCCCAGGGGCAAGGTCAAGAGGCAAACCGATCCGATGAATCAAGGGAATTGTTCGGATCGCTGAGCGCAATCCCGTCTTCTTCATTGACTCGGGCATCCAAATGCTCCTACCTTTCCCGGCGTTGGGTACAGGCTGATCCCACGGGAGGGGTACATGCCCACGCACCGCAGAGCCGCCCTCGTCACCCTCGCCGCCGCCGTTCTCGCCCTCGGAACCCCGGGCCTCGCCACCCCGGCCCCGGCGGTCGGGGCCACGGCCTCCTCCGACGTCTACGTCTCACCCACCGGCGACGACCACGCCGACGGCACCGCCCGCCACCCCGTCCGCACCCTCGACCGCGCCCGCGACCTGGTCCGGGCCAGGGTCGCCCACCTGCGCGCCGACCTGACCGTCCACCTGGCCCCGGGCACCTACCGCCGCACCGGGCCCCTCGTCCTCGACGCCCGGGACTCCGGCGGCAACGGCCACAAGGTCATCTGGCAGGGCGCCGGCGACGGCACCCTGGTCAGCGGCGGACGCCGGGTGACCGGCTGGCAGCGGGTGCCGGGCCGCGCCGGGCTGTGGTCCGCGCCGGCGCCCCGAGGGCTGCGCGACACACGGCAGTTGTACGTCGACGGGGTGCGGGCGCAGCGGGCCCGCGGAGCCGTTCCGGTGACGCTCACCCAGACCGGCACCGGCTACACCGCCTCCTCCGACACGATCGCCCACTGGAAGCACCCCGCCGACGCCGAGTTCGTGTACACGAGCGGCGAGGCCCTCTGGAACGTGGAGCGCAACGGACTGGGTCAGTGGACCGAGCCGCGCTGCCGTGTCGCCGCCGCCGAGGGCACCACGATCACCATGACGCAGCCCTGCTGGGACAACTCCAACAAGCGGGTCGAGTTCCCCGACATCCCCGGCCGCACGGTCAGCATGGTCGGCCCGGGCAGACTTACCAACGGCGGGAAGCCGTCGTACGTCGAGAACGCCTACGAACTGCTCGACCAGCCCGGCGAGTGGTACCTCGACCGGAGCGCGCACCGGGTCTACTACCTGCCGCGCAGGGGCGAACACCTGGCCGGTGCCGACGTCGAGGCCGCCGCGGCCGAGGAACTCGTCGAGGGGAGGGGCACGGCGGACGCGCCCGTGCACGACATCGCCTTCCGCGGCATCGAGTTCGGGTACGCCACCTGGCTGACCCCGTCCACGCCCGAGGGCTTCTCCGAGATCCAGGCCGGCTACACCATCACCGGGGAGGAGGGCTGGGCCACCCAGGGACTGTGCCAGTACGTGGCGGGCGGTACCTGCCCGTTCGCCTCCTGGACGAAGATGACGGGCAACGTGACGTTCGCGTACGGGCGGCGCATCGAGTTCGCCGACGACGTCTTCGCCCATCTCGGCGCGTCCGGGCTGGAGCTGGGGGCGGGATCGACGGACTCCACCGTGAACGGGAGCGTGTTCACCGACATCTCGGGGAACGGCGTGGAGATCGGAGGAGTGGACGGGCAGACCCCGGCCTCCGGCGTCCAGGTGACCGACAACCACCTCTACGGGCTGCCCCGCGAGTACCACGGCGGGGTCGCGATCCTGAACGGCTACACCGAGCACGACACCATCGCCCACAACCAGATCGACCACGTCGGCTACTCGGCCGTCTCCATGGGCTGGGGCGGCTGGCCCGACAAGATCGGCGACCCGGCCACCCCGAACCCCAGCCACGACAACGCCGTACGGAACAACCTGATCTTCGACTACATGCAGATGCTCGACGACGGCGGTGGCGTCTACACCCAGGGCCTCACCGGCACCTCCATGACGGACGGCGAGAAGGTCACCGGGAACGTCGTCCACGGCCAGTGGGGCCTGGGCAAGAGCGTCTACACCGACAACGGCTGCACCTACGAGACCGTCGAGGGCAACGTCCTCTACAACGCCTCCTACGCCAACGTGGCCTCCCGGCACACCGACTACCGCGACGCCCTCGGCAACAACGACCCGACCCTGGTCAAGGACAACTGGTGGGAGGAGGGCACGGCCGACGGGGACAACAAGGGACTGGTCACGACCGGCAACACGATCATGACGGGCCTCTCCGACGTTCCGTCGGACGTGGTCGAGAACGCCGGACTCGAGCCCGCCTACCGGGACCTCCTCGACCGCCGGATCGGCGCCCCCTCCGTCCCCGAGGCGCCCTCCCGGGTCGGGACCGCCACGGCCGGTGCCGACGCGCTGTGGGTCACCTTCAACCCGGCCTTCGTGGACAACGGTTCACCGGTGACCGGCTACACGGCCCGGGCCTACGACGCGACGGGCCGCCAGGTCGGCGAACAGAGCGTCTCCGCAGCCGAGTTCGAACGGACCGCCCTGGTCCGCCTCGGTGTCTCCGCAGGCCCCGTCACCGTGACGGTCACCGCCGGCAACGCGCACGGCGAGAGCGCCCCCTCGCTTGCCTCGGCACCGCTGGCCCCGACCGCCGCGACCACGCTGTCCGCCGCCCCGACCGCTCCCAGGCTCCGCACGGCGGCCACCGCGGCCACCCTCGCCTGGACCCCGCCGACCGACACCGGCGACGCCAGGGTGACCGGCTACCGGGTGACCGTCTCCGACGGCCGTACCCCGATCGACGTCACCGGACGGGACGTACTGGTCACCCAGCCTTCGGCCAAGGGCATGTTCCGGGTGATCGGAGGACTGGAGCCCGGCACGGCCTACACCGTGACCGTCGCCGCGGTGACCGCGGCCGGCGTAGGGCCCGCGGCGACGGTCACCGCGACCACCCGGTCAACTGCCCAACAAGGGCGAGCCGTTGGGCAACCGAACCGGTAAAACCCCCGGTGTGACACCTTCGCCGCGTCAGACGCTGAAGGTAAGAGCCGGTCACGGCAGGAAGCCTCGCGAGAGCCCTGCCGTGGGCCGGCCGTTCGCGGTCCGACGCCACAGGGGAGCGCCGGACCGCGGACACACCCGTTCAGGCTCCCATGGCCGCCAGGGCCGGGGTGCGCGCCGCGTCGTACCGCTCCAGCAGCACCCGCGCCACCTCCGGCGCCGGGCCGAGCACCTCGGCCAGCACGTCCGCCTCCGCCGCGCCCCGGGCGATCCGGTCGGGCAGGAAACCGGGGGCGAGGACGTACGGGGCCACCGCGACCCGGGCGCAGCCCAGCTCCCGGAGTTCGCGTACCGCGTCCTCGGTGCGGGGCAGGGACGCCGAGGCGAACGCGGGCCGCACGGCGCACCAGCCGGTCTCCCGCCACTCCCGCGCGATACGTGCGATCACCGCGATCGCCTCCGGGTCGGAGGACCCCGCCGAGGCCAGCACGACCCCGGTCGAGGACTTGTCGGCGGCGGTCAGCCCCGCCTCGTGCAGCCGCCGCTCCAGGGCCGTCAGGAGCAGTGGCGACGGGCCCAGCACCTCCGCCTGCCGGATCCGCAGCCGGGGCGGCGCGTCCCGCAGTACCGCCGGGATGTCCGCCTTCGCGTGGAAGGCGCGGGTCAGCAGCAACGGCAGGGCCACGACGTCGCGGACGCCCTCCGCCGCCAGGGACTCCAGCACGCCGTGCACGGACGGGATGTTGAAGTCCAGGAAGCCCGTCTCCACGCGCAGGCCGGGCCGCAGTGACCGTACCCGGCGCACCAGGGCGTGGACGGTCGCTGCGTGCCGCGGATCGCGGCTGCCGTGGGCGATGACGAGGAGAACGGGCTTCGTACGCATGGACCTCAGCTCTTCACCAGCAGGCCGCGGCTGCGCAGCACCCACCGCTCCAGCGGACTGAAGATCAGCAGGTCGATCGCGATGCCGACGAACAGGATCAGGATGATGGCCTCGAACACCATCGCCATGTCGCTGGCGGTGCGCGCGTTCTCCAGGAGCTGGCCGAGGCCCACGCCGAGGTCCGGGAAGCTCGCGATGATCTCCGCCGCCATCAGCGAGCGCCAGGAGAACGCCCAGCCCTGCTTGAGACCGGCCACGTAGCCGGGCATGGCGGCCGGCAGCACGACGTGCCAGATGCCCTTGACGCCCGTGGCACCCATGGTGCGTCCGGCCCGCAGGAACAGCGGCGGCACCTGGTCGACGCCGGACACCAGGCCGTTGGCGATGGACGGGACCGCGCCGAGCAGGATCACGGCGTACATCATCGAGTTGTTCAGGCCCAGCCAGATCACGGCCGGCGGCACCCACGCCACCGACGGCAGCGACTGGAGGCCGGACAGGATCGGGCCGATCGCCGCGCGCACGAACTTCACCCGCGCCACCAGCAGCCCCAACGGGGTGCCGATGACGAGAGCGAAGAGGAAGCCGAGCAGGCCGCGGCTGACGCTGGTCCAGATGTAGCCGAGCAGGTCCCCCTTGAGCCAGGCGTCCTTGAACGCGTCGCCGACCGCCGTCGGCGAGGGCAGCTTGGACGGGTCGTCGACGACCGGGACGAGCAGCGTCCAGACCACGAGGACCACGGCGAGCGCGATGATCGGGGGCAGGATCTTGGCGGTGAAGGTCTGGCGCAGGGACGGCCGGCCGGTGGCCGTGGTCTCCAGCGCGTCCAGACCCGCCTCCACGCTCCCGGAGTCCTGGGAGGCTGTCGTGTCAGTGCTGGCCATGACGGCGGATCTCCCCACGCAGTACATCGGTGATCTGAAGGGACAGTTCGGCCACCGGCGCGTCCTCGATGCGGCGCGGCTGCGGGATGCCGACCTCCCACTCGCGGGCGATCCGGCCCGGCCGGGACGACAGCAGGACCACCCGCTGGGCGAGCCGTACCGCCTCGCGCACGTTGTGCGTGACGAACAGGACGGAGAGCCCGGTCTCCTCCCAGATCCGGGTCAGCTCGTCGTGGAGCACGTCCCGGGTGATGGCGTCCAGGGCCGAGAACGGCTCGTCCATCAGCAGGAGTCTGCTCTCCTGGGCGAGCGCGCGGGCCAGGGCCGCCCGCTGGCGCATACCGCCGGACAGCTCGTGGACGCGCTTGCCGTACGCGCCCTTCAGCCGGACCAGTTCGAGCAGCTGCTCGGCCTTGTCCCGGCGGTCGTTCTTGGCGACCCCCCTGAGCTTCAGGGCGAGTTCGATGTTCTTGCCCGCGGTCAGCCACGGGAAGAGGGCGTGCTCCTGGAACATCAGGGCGGGCCGCCCGTCCGTCGCGATGGAGCCCGCGGTGGGCCGGTCCAGCCCCGCCACCAGGTTCAGCAGCGTGGACTTGCCACAGCCCGAGGCTCCCAGGAGGGTGACGAACTCGCCCGGCGCGACATCGAGGGTGATGTCGTCCAGGACGAGCTGCTGCCCGCCCGGAGTCGCGAAGGACTTCGAGACATGCTCAAGGCGTGCCGCGTACTCGACCGACTCGTCGGCCTTGGCGAGTGTCGTGGTCGTGGCCATGGTCGTCACCTCCTGGGATCTCGTCGGGACCGGCGTCAGCTGCTGCCGAGACCGGCCGCGTCGACCGGGCTCTGGCCGTCGGCCTTCAGCACCTTGTTGAGGATCGTCAGGTCGTAGATGTTCTTGAGCAGCGGGTCGGTGAGCAGACCGGCCTTGACGGCGTGCTGGGCCTCGGTGTTGAGGGTGGAGGCCAGCGGGTCGTCGGTGAACTTGACGGACGACCAGGCCGAGTTCAGGACGTCGTCGGGCAGCGCCTTGCCGGAGTCGATCGCCAGCTGCTTGTTGGCCGAGGTCTTGGCCGCGTCCGGGTTGGCGTTGATCCACTTGTTGGTCTCGACCGAGCCCTTGAGGACCGCCTCGACGACCTTCGGGTGCTCCTTGAGGAACTTCTGCGACACGATGATGTTCGTGATCACGAACTTCTTGTCGGGCCACAGCGTGGACTCGTCGAGCAGCACCTTGCCGCCCTCGGCGACCAGCTTGGACGCGGTCGGCTCCGGCACCCAGGCGCCGTCGATGGAGCCCGCCTTGTAGGCGTCCGGGGTGATCTTGTTGTCGGTGCGGACGACCGTGACGTCACCCTTGCCGCTCTGCGCGTCGACCTTCCACCCCTGGTCGGCGATCCAGTTGAGGAACGCCACGTCCTGCGTGTTGCCCAGCTGCGGGGTCGCGATCTTCTTGCCCTTGACGTCCGCCAGCGTCTTGATCTTCTTCGGGTTGACGACCAGCTTCACGCCGCCGGACGCCGAACCGCCGATGATCCTCAGGTCGGTGCCGTTGGACTTGGTGTAGCCGTTGATCGCCGGGGAGGGGCCGATCCAGCCGATGTCGATGGAGCCGGAGTTGAGCGCCTCGATCTCGGAGGGGCCCGCGTTGAAGATCGCGTACTTGGCCTTGGTGGCGCCGAGCTCCTTCTGGAAGAAGCCCTTCTGGTTGCCGACCAGTGCGGTCGCGTGGGTCAGGTTGCCGAAGTAGCCGATCTTGACGGTGTCGAGACCGTCGATCTTCTTGGCCCCGGCGGCGACCTTGGTCGTGTCGCTCTTGTCGGAGTCCGACCCGTACCCGCAGGCGGCGAGCGTGAGCAGGGGGAGTGCGGCGAGCGCGGCTATGCCGCGGCGAAGGAGCGTGGAGCGGTTGGCAGGCACGGGAGGCTTTCCTCTCGTTGGCCCGGCGGTCACGGTCTCTCAGGTCGTGGCCGGGAGGTCGGCAGGTCTTCGTCGCATCCGGGACGTCGGGTGGGGGGCCAGGGCGCGCAGGCAGTGCGCGTACGTCATCGCGCACATCGCGCCACCCCGCCCTGCCCGCTCCCGAGGGCGCCGCTGCCGACGCGGCCGCCCTCCTTCGCGAACGTCGAGTAGACGTCGGTCATCGTCATGTCAGAAGTCCCAGCCGTCGTCTTCGGACTCGTCCTTGACCGGCTCGGGGGAGGCGAACGACTCGCCGACCATGCCCGCGGTGAGCGTGGTGCCGTCGGCGGGGTCGATCAGGATGAACGAGCCGGTGCGGCGCGAGTCGGCGTAGGAGTCGACCGGCAGCGGCTCGGCGGTACGGATCTTCACCCGGCCGATGTCGTTGGCGACGAGCTGTCCCGGGTGCGGGTGCAGGGACAGGTCGTCGAGCGTGAGCCGGGACGGGATGTCCTTGACGACCGCCTTGACCGTGCGGGTGCCGTGCTTGAGCAGCACCCGGTGGCCGACGGTCAGCGGCTGGTCGGCCACGTGGCAGACGGTCGCCTCGACGTCCTGGGTGGTCGCCGGGGCGTCCTGCGTCGGCACGATCAGGTCGCCGCGGGAGACGTCGATGTCGTCCGTGAGCAGGAGGGTCACCGACTGGGTGGTCCAGGCCGTGTCGACCGGCTTGCCGAGCAGGTCGATGCCGGAGATCGTCGTGGTGCGGCCGGACGGCAGGACGGTGACCGCCTCGCCGACGTGGAAGGTGCCGGCCGCGATCTGCCCGGCGTAGCCCCGGTAGTCCGGGTGCTCGGCGGTCTGCGGGCGGATCACGTACTGCACGGGCAGCCGGGCGTGGCAGTGCGCCAGGTCGTGGCTGACCGGGACGCTCTCCAGGTGCTCCAGGACGGTCGGGCCGCCGTACCAGTCCATGTGCGCGGACGGTTCCACGACGTTGTCGCCGACGAGCGCCGAGATCGGGATCGCGGTGACCTCCGGGA
>NZ_JAEKKT010000216.1 GCF_019510245.1 Streptomyces sp.
ATCCATCCGTGGACGCTGCACCCGTGGCCGCTTGGCACGCGAAATCTTCGACACATCACATCAACGACTACACCGACAACCGGACACCGCCCACACCTCGATCCAACCGGACGAGGCATGTGCGGAGGACGGGTCTAGAGTTCCCTACGACGTCTACAGGGATGTAGTCGTTCAGGTGTTCAGGTGTTCACGTGAGACCGTCCGCCGGAAAGGGCCCCGTTCATGACCACACCGATCCTCGCGGCGTCACAGCTGGCCGTGAACGTGCTCGACGCTCATTCGCTGCTGTCGGCCTTCGGCGTGCTGGGCGTCGGGGTGGTCATGTTCGCCGAGACGGGGCTGCTGGTCGGGTTCTTCCTGCCGGGCGACTCCCTGCTGTTCACCGCAGGCCTGCTGTGCACCGGCTCGGCGCAGGGCAGTCTGCACCTGTCCCTGGGACCGCTGCTGGTGGCGGCGGCCGCGGGCGCGCTGGCCGGGGCGCAGTTCGGGTACCTGCTCGGCCGGAAGGCGGGCGGCGCCCTGCTGGCACGCAGCCGCTCCAAGCGCCTGCACGAAGGCGTGCGGCGCGCCGAGGACTTCCTGGAGCGGTACGGCCACGCGAAGGCCATCGTCCTGGCCCGCTTCGTGCCCGTGGTGCGCACGGTGCTCAATCCCATGGCGGGCGCGCTGGAGGTGCCGGTGCGGACGTTCACCCAGTGGCAGGTCGTCGGCGGACTCGCGTGGAGTGTCGGCCTCACCCTCGCGGGATACGCGCTGGGCTCGTCGATCCCGAACGTCGACCGGTACCTGCTGCCGCTGGTGGCCCTGATCGTGGTCGTGTCCCTGGTCCCCGTCGTCTCCGAGGTGTACCGGGGGCGGCGCAGCGCCGCCTCCGAGGAGGGGCGCGGGTGACCGTCCCGCCCCGGGCCGCGGTACGGCCGTAGCTCCGACGGAGGACCATGCCTCAGAAGATCCTGGTCGTGGAGGACGACCACGCCCTGCGGGACGTGCTGCGCCGCGGGCTCGCCGACGAGGGCTTCGAGCCCGTACCCGCCGCCGACGGCGCCACCGCCCTGCGGCTGACCGGCGACGGCATCGGCGCGGTCGTCCTGGACGTCGGGCTGCCGGACGCTGACGGGAGGGACGTGTGCCAGGCGATGCGCGCCAACGGGTTCGCGGCCCCGATCATCTTCCTCACGGCCCGCCACCACCTCACCGACCGGCTGTCCGGGTTCTCCGCGGGGGGCGACGACTACCTCCCCAAGCCGTTCCACCTCGCCGAACTCGTCGCCCGGCTGCGGGCCTCGCTCAAGCGCTCCGCCCCGCCGGCGGTGTCCACGGCCGGGGACCTGGTCCTGGACGCGACCCGGCACCGCGCGCACGTCGGCGAGGCCCTGGTCGAGCTGTCCCCGACGGAGTTCCGGCTGCTGGCCACACTCGTGGCCGCGGCAGGGGGCATCGTGAGCCGCCGGGACCTCGTGCGGGCCGCCTGGCCGGACGGGGCTCAGGTCAGCGACAACACGCTGGACCAGTACCTGAGCCGGCTGCGCCGCAAGCTGCGCGCGGCGGGCAGCGAACTGCGCCTCGGGACGGCGCGCGGGATCGGCCACCGGCTGTCATGAACGGCGTCCTGCGCCACCTGGCCCCGCGCACGCTGCGCGGCCGGCTCTCGCTCGTGGCGGTGACCACCGCGGCCCTCCTGATGACCGTCCTGACCGTGGCGTTCAACACCGTCATGGACCGGCACCTCCAGCACCAGGCCGACGCCGAGCTGGGCAACCGTGCGGCCGCCGTCGCCACCACCGTGGACACCAGCGGCCCCCGGGTACGGGTCCTGGAGACCGTCAACGACCGGCTCCTCGACGCCAACGTCTGGATCTACAGCGGGACGCGTCTGCTGGAGAAGCCCCCGTCCGCCACCGCCGGCGGCACCCTGACCGCGGCCGCCGCGCGGCTCGCCGTACGGGGAGACGGCGTCTGTACGACCGTGACCGCCGGGCATCCCCGGTCCGTCCGCCTGTGCGCCCGCTCCGTGGCCGGGCGCCGCAGCACGGCGTCGGTCGTCACCGCCCTGGACCTCGCCCCGTACCGCAATTCGGCGGACACCGTGCTGCTGGGGTCCCTGGTCCTGGACTCCGTCATGCTCGCGTGCACCTACGCGCTGACCCGCCTCGCCGTCGGGCGGGCGCTGCGCCCGGTGCGCACCATGACGGACCAGGCCACCGAGTGGAGCGCGGCGGGCTCCGACGAGCGCTTCGGCGCCGCCGGCCAGCCGGCCGAGCTCGCCCGCCTGGGCGCCTCGCTGGACGCGCTGCTGGACCGCATCCAGACCGTGCTGCGGCACGAGCGGCAGCTGACCGGGGAACTCTCCCACGAGCTGCGCACCCCGCTCACCCGGATCATCGTCGAGCTGGACTGGTGGCGGGCCCGGCCGCGCTCCGGGGCCGAGACCCGGGCGACGCACGAGGTGATCGCCGAGGCTGCCCAGGCCATGCGCACCATCTGCGACACCCTGCTGGACGACGCCCGCGAGGAGGCTCGCACCGCCGGCGCGGCCCCCGGCGCGACGGCCGTCGTGCCGGTCCTGCACCGGCTGGTCGACCGCCTCGGGACGCCGGAGCGGGTGAAGACCGTCGTCGACGCCGCCGATCCGGGGCCGACGGCAGGTGTCCGGCCCGCCCTTCTCGAGCGCATCGTCAGCCCCTTGCTGGCGAACGCGCTCCGCTACGCGCACTCCACGGTGACCGTGTCCGCGCGCCCGGTGCCCGGCGGGGTCCGGATCAGCGTCACCGACGACGGGCCCGGCGTACCGGAGGCGTTCGTGGGCGACCTCTTCCAGCCCGGCCGCCGGGCCGATCCCGGGGACGGGCACGGCGGCGCGGGCCTCGGCCTGCCGCTCGCGCGGCGTCTGGCCCGGTCCGTCGGCGGCGAGGTCTCCCAGGATCCCGCCTGCACCTCCGGGGCCCGCTTCCTCGCCGACCTGCCCCCCGGATAGCCGCGTACGGGGCGGCGGGAGGGCCGGCCGCACGGCCGAGGAGCCCCGAGGAGCCGGACGTCCCGAGACCGGGACCGCCCTCGGCGACCGGCTCGGTCGGGAAGCCGGAGCACCGAGATCAGGATCGCCACGCCGGCCGGCGGCCCTCGGTTCCTCCTGTAGGGAATGTTCCAATTAGAGTGGACGCCGTGGAGGCGGCCCGGAACCCGGCCGCCGGGACCCCCGAGAGGCGCAGAGATGACCGGGCCGCAGACGACGCGCAGGAAGCGTGCGAACGGGGTGGAGTCGCGCCAGCGCATCCTGGACGCCACCGTCGAGATCGCCGGCGAGCGCGGCTACGACGGCACCTCCATCGCGGCCGTCAGCGCCAAGTGCGGCCTGCCCGCCAGCTCGATCTACTGGCACTTCAAGGACAAGGACGACCTGATCGCGGCCGTCATCGAGCGCAGCTTCGAGACCTGGCTCCAGGCCGTCGAACTGCCCGGCGAGGACGCCGGCACCCCGCTGGAGCGGGTCGTCCTGATGGCGGCGAACGTGGCCCGGTCCCTCCTCGCCGCCCCGGACTTCCTGCGCCTCGGCCTGATGCTCGCACTGGAGCGCCGCCCCACCGAGCCCCGCGGCCGCACCGTCTTCCTCCAGGTCCGCGACATCTCCCACCGGCGCATCGCCGAGATCATCGCCGGCCTCTTCCCGGCCCTGTCCGAGGACGAGGTGCACACGCTCACCACCTACACCGTGGCCGGCGCCGACGGCCTGTTCGTGCACCGGGAGGTCCAGGGCGACTCGATCGACCTGGTGGCCCTGTTCGAACTGCACGCCCGGCTCGTCCACGACGCGGCCGCCCGGCTGGCGGCACAGGCCGGGCACTGACAGTCGCCCTGCCGGCGCCGCGCACGGGGGCTCAGTCGGCCGCACCCTCGTGCGAGACGGTGACGACGATCTTGCCGACCTGCTCGTTCGCCGCCATGTAGCGGTGCGCCTCGGCGATGTCCGCGAGGTCGAAGGTGCGGTCGACGA
This sequence comes from Streptomyces sp., assembly GCF_019510245.1. Lineage (GTDB taxonomy): Bacteria > Actinomycetota > Actinomycetes > Streptomycetales > Streptomycetaceae > Streptomyces. The sequence continues at coordinate 3,992 of NZ_JAEKKT010000216.1, forward strand.
CCGGGTCGAAGGAGCCGGAGCCGAGGCCCGCGTTGACGAACGCGACCGCGCGGCGCAGGCGCTCGGGGTCCGTGGTGATCTCGAAGAGGGTGTACGTGCTGCTGGTCAGCGCCGGGAAGGCATGGGCGTTGGGCAGCGGGGTGGGACGCGGGTCGAGAGCGCCGTAGACCACCAGGAAGCCGCCGGGGGCGATCCCCTCCGCGAGGGTCTCCACGCCGGGTCCCGCCACGGGGTCGAAGGCCAGGCGGACGCCCTCGCCGCCGGTGATCTCCTTGATCCGGGCGGGCAGGTCCTCCTCGTCGGTGACGATCACATGGGCCGCGCCCGCCTCCAGCAGGCGCTGCCGCTTGCCGGCGCCGCGCGTGGTGGCGATCGGGACCGCGCCGACATGGCGGGCGATCTGGATGGCGGCGAGTCCGACGCTGCTGGAGGCCGCCGTGATCAGGACGTGGTCACCGGGGCGCACCCGGCCGCTCTCGGCGAGAGGACCGTAGGCGGTGATGTACGCCATCCACACGGCCGCCGCCCGGACCGGGTCGACCCCGGCGGGGCGGGGCACGACCGCCGAGGCCGGGACGACGACGTGGTCGCCGTACGTGCCGTAGTCGGTCTGCAGGAACTGCGGTACGACCGCCACCGGGTCGCCCTCCGCGAGGCCGGCCACGCCCTGGCCGACCGCCTCGACCACACCGGCGGCCTCGTAGCCGAGCAGGGACGGGAAGACCGGGTCGTAGAAGTAGGCGCCCTCGCGGTACATGATCTCGGCGCGGTTCAGGCCGATCGCGTCGACGCGGATTCGGACCTCTCCCGCGCCGGGGGCGCCGACCTCGACGTCACGGAGGGTGAGGACCTCGGGTCCGCCGATCCGGTCGAACTGAACGAGTCTTGCCATGGTGCATCCGTCCTAGGGGCAGAGATCGGGAAGGAGACGCGCCGGACCGGCCCGGCGACTTCCCTCACCCTGCCCCAAGGTTTGATGGCCGTCAAATTTTGAGAACCATCGAAATAAGGTCACCGGCCGCTTCGGCCCGCGGCCGCTTCCGCCTCCAGCGCCGCGGCGGCCAGCACCGCGGAGAGCAGTCCGGGGAACCGCAGCTCCATCTCGTCGGCGCGCAGCGTGTTCATCTTCGCCGTCCCGACGTAGTACTGGCGGAGGACGCCGGCCTCGCGCAGCACGGCGAAGTGGTGCGTCAGCGTCGAGAGCGAGACGGGCGCGACGAACGTCCCGCAGCTCAGGTCCTCCCCTGCCCGGGCCAGCTGTGACACCACCATGCGCCGCACCGGGTCCACCAGCGCCTCCAGCACCTGCTGGAGCGAGACCTCGGACAGCTCGGGGTGCTCCACGGTGCGTGCGACGGTACGGGGGCGGGCCACGGTGACTCCTCGGGGCGGCTGCGGGACGGTCATGTCATGGTACGACCGCCGTCAGAGGTTGATCATGTGTCCGGCGAGCCCGTGCAGGGCGTCCTGGAGCGCCTCGCTCAGCGTGGGATGGGCGTGCACGTTCCGGGCGAGTTCGTGCACGGTCAGGTCCCACTTCTGCGCGAGCGTCAGCTCGGGCAGGAGCTCCGTCACGTCCGGTCCGATCAGGTGGCCGCCGATCAGCTCGCCGTACCGCGCATCGCTCACGAGCTTCACGAACCCGACCGTGTCGCCGAAGCCGTGCGCCTTGGCGTTGGCGGTGAAGGGGAACTTCGCCACCCGTACGTCGAAGCCCTGGGCGCGGGCCTCGGCCTCGGTCCAGCCGAAGCTCGCGATCTGCGGCTGGCAGAACGTCGCCCGCGGGATCATGCGGTAGTCCAGCTCCATGGTCTCCACGCCGGCGATGCTCTCGGCGGCGACGATGCCCATCGCCTCCGCGGTGTGCGCGAGCATCAGCTTCGCCGTGACGTCGCCGATCGCGTAGATGTGCGGCCGGCTGGTATGGCAGTACCCGTCGATGTCGATGGCACCGCGCTCGGTGAGCCGTACGCCCGTGCTGCTCAGCCCGTAGCCGGCCGTCCGCGGCTGGAAGCCGGTGGCCTGCAGGACCTTCTCGGCCTTCAGGACCTGCTCCGAGTCGCCGGAGCGGACGGTCACGCGGACGTTGTCCTCGGTCTCCTCGATGGACTGCACGGCGGTGGAGGTCAGGACCCGGATCCCCTGCCGCTTGAAGCGCCTGGTCAGCTCGGCCGAGACCTCCTCGTCCTCCAGCGGGGCGATCCGGTCCAGGAACTCCACCAGCGTGACCTCGACCCCGTAGGACCGCAGCAGATAGGCGAACTCGACGCCGATGGCCCCGGCACCCGCGATGACCAGGCTCGACGGGAGGGTGTCGGAGAGGATCTGCTCCTCGTAGGTGACGACGCGGCGGCCCAGCGCCGTGCCGGGCAGCAGCTTCACGGTCGAGCCGGTCGCGATGATGCAGGAGCGGAAGGAGAGCGTGGTCTCGCCGTCCCGCATGCGCACCTGAAGGGTGTGCGGGTCGAGGAAGGTGCCCTGCCCCTCGAACTGCTCGATCTTGTTCTTGCGCATGAGGTAGCCGACGCCCTTGACGCGCCCGTCGGCCACCACCCGGCTGCGCTCGTAGGCGGCGCGGTAGTCCAGGCCCACCTCCCCGCTGATCTTCACGCCGAACTTCTCCGCGTCGTGCAGGATCAGCTGGGCGACCTCGGCGTTGCGCAGCAGCGCCTTCGCCGGGATGCAGCCGATGTTCAGACAGACGCCACCCCAGAAGCGGCCCTCCACGATGGCCGTGCGCAGGCCCAGTTGGGCGGCGCGGATCGCGGCCACGTAGCCGCCCGGCCCGGCTCCGAGGACGACGACGTCGAAGTCGGTCTGCATGGCTCCACCTCACCGTTGTGTCGAGTGTGTCGAGTCGCTCTGCCGGCTCCACGGTCGCACGATCGGGGCGCGCGATCAGCCGGTCGGGTAGAGCAGATCGAGCGGACCGGACAGCGCGGCCCGGACCCGGCGTGCCGTCTCGTCGACGAGCACCTCGGGCTCGTCGCGGGCGATCGCCTCCATCGTCTGCGCGGCCACCTCGGCCGCGTCCGTCTTGGGCTCGTCGACCGCCACGGTGGCGTCGGTGTCCACCCAGCCGACGTGCACGCCGACGACCAGCGTCCCCTGCTCCCGCAGGGCGACCCGCAGGGCGTTGGTCACCGACCACTGCGCCGCCTTCGACGCGGCGTAGCTGGGGAACCGCCAGGTCGAGCGCCACGAGGCCACGGACAGCATGTTCACGAGGGCGCCGCCGCCGTTGGCCGCGAGCACCGGCGCGAAGGCACGGGAGACGGCCCAGGTGCCCAGGTAGTTCACCTCCAGCTCCTGCCGTGCGCCGTCCAGGGAGCCCTCCAGCAGGCCCGGCCCGGCCTGGATGCCCGCGTTGTTGATCACGATGGTCGCGTCGGACACCGTCCGCGCGGCGGCCGCGATCTGCTCGGGGTCGGTGACGTCGAGGCGCAGCGGCTCCAGGCCCGGCTCGGTGAGGTCCTCCGGCCGTCGTACGCCCGCGTACACCCTGGCCGCGCCGCGGGCCAGCAGGGCGCGGCAGAACGCCAGCCCGATCCCTCGGTTCGCTCCGGTCACCAACGCGACCGATCCCTCGATCTTCATGGTCGGACACCTCGATCCACGGTCGACGGCCGCCCGGGGGACGGCCCGGCCCCCCGCTTCATGCTGCGGCCTGCGCGGGCAGCCCACATCCGAGAACGCGACTGTCAGCAGGGTTTCTTCACAAGACTCGCTATCGTGGAGCCATGAAACGGACGTCGTTCGCCAAGTGGCCGTGCTCCATCGCACGGACCGTCGATCTGCTGGGTGACCACTGGACGCCGCTGGTGGTGCGGGAGGCCTTCTACGGGATCCGCCGCTTCGACGAGTTCCAGCAGGAACTGGGCATCGCCCGCAACACGTTGACCGACCGGCTGCGCCACCTGGTGGACGAGCGGATCCTGGAGAAGCGGCTGTACGAGGCGGAGCCGCCGCGCTACGACTACGTCCTCACGGAGAAGGGCCGGGACCTGTTCGCGGTGCTGGCCGCGATGTCCGCGTGGGGCGACCGGTGGCTGGCCGGGGAACGGGGCGTGCCCGTGGTCTTCCACCACGAGGCGTGCGACCACGACACCTCCGCCGAGGTCGTCTGCTCCCACTGCCGGACACCGCTTAGGTCCGGGGAGACCTCGATGCGGATGGGGCCCGGCTATCCCGAGCGGCTCAGGGAGCGGCCGGACATCCGCCGGCGGTTCGGTGTCGACTGAGCGCGGCGGGCCGGCCTCCAGGACCCGCGACCTCCGCACCCCTTGACAGGGCGAGTCTCATTTAGCAACTCTGGAGGTCAGAATCCTGGACGGCAAGGGGGCCGACGGTCTTGGAGTGGACGGGCGCACGCTACGCGGACAAACCCACGGTCGAGGTGCGGACCTGGATCGACGCCCCACCGGCCGCGGTGTGGGCCCTGGTCAGCGACATCGGTCTGATGCCGGGCATGAGCGAGGAGCTCCGGTCCGTCGCCTGGCTGGACGGGGCAGCCGGCCCCGCGGTGGGCGCGAGGTTCGTCGGCCGCAGTGAACACGAGGCGTTCGGGAAGTGGGAGACCACCTCCCACGTGATCGAGTGCGAGCCGGAATCGGTGTTCGCCTGGGCGGTGCAGGATCCCTCCGAGCCCTCCGCGGTCTGGCGGTTCCGGCTCCGTCCGAAGGACGGCGGGACGGAGCTGTCGCAGTGGATGCAGCTGGGTCCGGGACGTTCCGGGCTGTCGGTCGCCATCGACCGGATGCCCGACAAGGAGCAGAAGATCGTGTTCGTACGGCTGCGGGAGTTCGAGCGTGGCATCACCGCCACGCTCGCGCAGATCAAGAAGCGGGCGGAGGCGTGATGCGGACGGCGACCACGATCGAGGCCTCGGGCGGCGAACACTGGTCCCGGACGAGCGACTTCGTCGTCGAGGCCGAGAAACTGGGCCTGGACGTCTGCTGGGTGGCCGAGGCCTGGGGCTCCGACGCGCCCTCCGCGCTCGGCTACTACGCGGCGCTCACCGACCGGATGCTGCTCGGCTCCGGCATCATGCAACTCGGCACCCGGACACCGACGGCCGTGGCCCAGACGGCCATCACCCTCTCCAACCTGTCCGGCGGGCGCTTCCTGCTCGGTCTCGGCGCCTCCGGACCGCAGGTGATCGAGGGACTGCACGGCGTCCCCTTCGCCCGGCCGCTGCGCCGCATGCGGGAGACGGTGGAGATCGTCCGGCGGGTCGTCGACGGCGGCCGGCTCTCCTACTCCGGCGCCGAGTTCACGCTGCCGCTGCCCGGCGGCGAGGCCGTCCCGATGCGGCTGTCGATGCGCGCCGAGCACGACATCCCCGTCTACCTCGCCGCCCTCTCCCCCGCCATGCTGCGGCTGACCGGCGAGGCCGCCGACGGCTGGCTGGGCACCAGCTTCGTGCCCGAGGGCGCCGCCGACGCCTACTTCGCCCACCTCGACGAGGGCCTGGCCCGCAGCGGTCGGACCCGTGCGGACCTGGACGTCTGCCAGGGCGCGGAGGTCGCCTTCGCGGCCGACGAGGAGGCGCTCGGCCCGATGGTCGCCGGACGCAAGAAGGAACTCGCCTTCAGCCTCGGCGGGATGGGGTCGGCGTCCACCAACTTCTACAACGGCGCCTACAGCCGCCAGGGCTGGGCCGAGGTCGCCGCCGAGGTGCGCGAACGCTGGCAGGCCGGCGACCGGGACGGCGCGGCCGGTCTGGTGACCGACGAGATGGTGCTCGGTACGACGCTGATCGGCACGGAGCCCATGGTGCGCGAGCGCCTCGCGGTCTGGCGCGACGCCGGCGTCGACACCGTCCGCCTCTACCCGGCGGGCGAGACCCTGGAGGACCGGCTCACCACGCTGGGGCGGGCGATCGAACTGGTCCACGAGGTCGGCGGGGCCGCCTGAGCGTACCTGCCGACGGGCGAGGTCCTTCGCCGGTCGCCCCCACGGGCCGTAACGCCGGGGCCACCGTACGGGGGCCGGCCACGCGATGCCGCCTGCGCGGTCCGGTGCCGGGCTGGAAAGCGCTGCATTTCCGGGGCGGGGCCGGCACCACCGCGGCCGGACCGGCGGCCGGGCTCACGGCTGCGGGCGCGGGAGTGAGCCCGGACGGGGGCCTGTACCCCGCGACACCCTTGCGCCAACCCGGCCCCGGCAGCGCTCCCCGATCCGGGATCCCGGCGCTCGGTTCTCCTTGCCCGGTTCACCTTGCCCGGTTCACCGGTCTCCTTTCTCCGGTCTCCTTTCTCCGTTCCGCGTTCCGCGTTCCGCGTTCCGCGTTCCGCGTTCCGTGCGCGGACGCCAACACCGATCGCGCCGCCGGGCGTTAAAGGTCTCGCAGAGCGCCTGTCGCAGAACTCTCGCGGAATTGTCCGTGATCGGTAACGGAGGGATCCGGCGCCCGCCGTCTTCCGTCCTGACGGGTGCACGAGATCGACACGACGAACAAGGATCGGGGCGGACATGGCGCGGCGCGGCGGACGGGGATGGTACGGCCAGGTGGTCGCGGCGGCGCTCGGGGTCACGGCCGTGACCGTGGCCGCCTCGCTGTGGACCGCGCAGGCCGGGCCCGTCAACGATCCTTCGCAGGCCGGGACTTCGGTGCACCACCCCGCGCCGAAGGAGGCTGCCGCCAAGGTGTCGGTGGAGATCGCGCACGCCTCGGACCGGGGCGCCAGGGGCGTGAACATCACCATCGACGACGGACCGGACCCGGTCTGGACCCCCAAGGTGCTCCAGGTGCTCGAGGAGTACGGCGCGAAGGCCACGTTCTGCATGATCGGACCGCAGGCGAAGGCACACCCCGACCTGGTCAAGGCAGTGGTGGCGGCCGGGCACCGGCTCTGCGACCACACGGTCTCCCACGACGTCACCATGGACACCAAGCCCGAGACCTACCAGTCCCAGCAGATCCTCGACGCCGAGCGCATGATCACCGAGGCGTCCGGGGGTGTACGGCCGCTCTACTACCGCGCTCCCGGCGGCGCCTTCACCCCGTACAGCCGTAAGGTCGCCGCCTCCCACGGCATGCGCCCGCTGGGCTGGAACGTGGACTCGAAGGACTTCGAGCGTCCCGGCACGGCCGCCATCGTCGCCACCGTCAAGGAGGAGCTGCCGAACGGGCCGACCATCCTCTTCCACGACGCCGGCGGCGACCGGTCCGAGACGGTCGCCGCCCTGCGCGAGGTGCTGCCCTGGCTGAAGGAACAGGGGTACTCGTTCGGCTTCCCGGTGCGCTGAGCACCGGACCGGCCTCGGCGGCAGGGGCGAGGGACCGTCTCACGGCACCCCGGCGAGCGCTCCGCCGGCGGTCCGGGAAATGTTGCGGACGGCTCGGCGGTGACCGCATATGGGTGGTGTGGGCGGTGCGGCGACGGGGCCGGCCGCTCCGGAGCCGCGGGAGGTGGACATGTCGGGGCGGGCGCCACGGTGGGTGACGTGGTTGCGCGGCAAGGACCCGGATCTCGCGGCGACCCGGCGGGCCGGGCGTACGGCGCTGGTGATGCCCGCCCTGTTCGCGCTGTGCACCATGGTGCTGCACTCCCCGACGATGGCGAGCTACGCCGCGTTCGGCTCCTTCTCGATGCTGTTGCTGGTGGACTACTCCGGGCCGATGGTGGAGCGGCTGCGGGCGCAGGCGGCACTCGCGGTGGCGTGGCTGGTGCTGATCTGCCTCGGCACGCTGGCCGCGCCATGGCTCTGGCTCGCCGTGGCGGCCACGGTCGCGGTCGGGTTCGTGATTCTCTTCGCCGGCGTGGTCAGCTCGGTCCTGGCCGGCAGCTCGACCGCGCTGCTGCTGGCCTTCGTGCTGCCGGTCAGCGCCCCGGTGCCCCTGTCGCAGCTGCCCGCGCGCCTCGCCGGCGCCGGCCTCGCGGGGGCGGTGGCGCTGCCGGCCGTCGCCCTGCTGTGGCCGCGTCCCGTCGCCGACCTGCTCAGCGCCCCGGCGGCGGCCGTCTGCCGTGCCGCCGCCGGGTATCTGCGGATCCGCGCGGCCCTGCCCGCACCGGAGGGGCCGGGGTCCGACGCCGAGCGGTGCCGGGCGGGGGCCGAGCACACCGCCCGGACCGGCGCGGAGCTGCGCGGCGTCTTCGACGCCACGACGTGCCGACCGACCGGCCTGTCCGCGACCTCGCGTGCCCTGGTCCGGCTGGTGGACCAGCTCACCTGGCTGTGCGCGGTCCTCGTCGACCGGTCCGAGTACACCGACGAGCCCCCGGCCTGCGACCCGGCCGCGCACACCGTGCGCCGCGCCGCCGCCCACGTCCTGGAGGCGGCCTGCGATCTGCTCACGGACCTGAACGGGGACACCGGTCCCCTGCGCACCCGCGAGAACGACCTGCGGGCGGCCCTGGCCGCAATGGAGCACAGCTCCACCGTCCGGGTGCCCGCCGACCACCCCGGCGGTACCAGCACGGCGGAGGTCTACGGGTTCATCGCCGCGCTCGACGTGTCCTTCCGCGCCCAGGAGCTCGGTTTCGCCGTGCTGCAGATCGCCGACAACGTCGACATGGCGGCCACCGCCTGGCAGCGCAGCTGGCCCGAGCGGCTCCTCGGCCGGGAGCCGGGCGCCCTGGCCGCACCCCTCGCCGCCGCGCGGGAACGCGCCGTGGCCCATCTCCGGCCCGACTCGGTGTGGCTGCACAACAGCCTGCGCGGCGCCGTCGGCCTCGGCATCGCCGTGTTCCTGGCCGGGGTGACGGGTGTGGGGCACTCCTTCTGGGTGCTGCTGGGCACCCTGTCCGTGCTCCGCTCCAACGCGCTCAGCACCGGGCAGAACGCCGTCCGCGCCGTTCTCGGCACGGTGGCCGGGTCGGTGGTGGGTGCCGCGCTGCTGCAGCTGATCGGCCACCACGGCACGGCGCTGTGGTTCGTCCTCCCCCTGGCCATCCTGTGCGCCGGGATCGCGCCGGCCGCCATCTCCTTCGCCGCCGGGCAGGCCGCGTTCACCGTCACGCTGGTGGTGCTGTTCAACATCGGCCAGGACCCGAACTGGCACATCGCCCTGCTGCGGGTCCAGGACATCGCCCTGGGGTGCCTGGTCAGCGTGCTGGTGGCGGTGTTCTTCTGGCCGCGCGGGGCCCGGGGCGCCGTCCACAGGGCTCTCGCCGAGGCGTACGACGACAGCGCCCGTTACCTCGGAGACGCCGTGGACTACGCCCTGGGCGACCGCGGTCCCGCCGACCCCGATCCGCAGGGCCGGGTGGCGGCGGCCGCCGCCCGCCGCCTCGACGACGCGTTCCGCACCTACCTCGCCGAACGCGGCGCCAAGCCGCTGTCGCTGTCCTGCGCGACCACGCTCGTCACCGGGGTCGTCGGGCTGCGGCTGGCCGCCGACGCCGTCGTCTCCCTGTGGAAGGGCGAGGACCTGGCGCGGGTCCAGGCCGTCCGGGCCGACGCCCACGGTGCCGTCCTCGGTTCGGCGGCCCGGGTCACCGACTGGTACCACGTCTTCGCGGCGAGCCTCGGGGGCCGTTCGCCCATCCCCGACGCCGTTCCGCTCCGGCCCGAGGGCGCGGCGCGGCTCGTGCGGTCCGTCCGCACCGAACTCAGCGACGGTCAGGGGCGGGCCACGCCCGTCGCGGTGCGGATCATCTGGACCGGCGACCACGTCGACGCCGCCCGCCGACTCCAGCCGGCCCTGTCCGAGGCCGCCAGGGCCCAGGCGAGGACGCAGCACCGCCGGGCGCGAAAGGCGCCCCCCGGCCCGGCCGCGGCATCGGGCCCGGGCACCCCGTCATCGCCGCACGGCTCGGAGCGGTGATCCCGGGAGGCAGGCCGGCGCGGCCCGGGCCACGTCGTCGGCCGCCGGCCGCGGCGCGGCGGACACCGCATCGGGCGGCACCCCTCCGAAGGCCCTGACATCCGGTGCAGGCGGGACCGGTCGGCGTAGCCGATCTCCGCCGCCACCCGCGCGGCGCTGCGCCCGCCCGTCGGCCGACGCGCCGTCAGCTCGCGGTGCGCCGGATCCGTCCGGCGTACCGCTTCTCCAGTTCCAGGTTGCCCTCGAAGCCGCCGGGCACGTTGGCCGAGACGTAGACCGGGGGGCGGTCGCCGGAGGCGAGGAGGAGGCCGGCCGCCTCGGCCACCGCCATCTGCACCAGCATCACCCCGGTCAGTGTGGACAGCGCCGAGACCGCGCCGCCGCCGGGGAGTTCGAGAAGCGCGTCGCCGCGCGGGGCCGCGTTGTCGAGGACCACGTCGGCCAGGTCGGCGAGCTTTCGGCCGCTGGGATGGCCGGCCGGGACCGCCCTGGTGTGCGCGAGGGAGGTGAGGGCGAGGAGACGGTGTCCGCGTTCCTTGGCGTGCAGGGCCATCTCCACGATCACGTTGTTCACACCGGAGTTGGAGACGACGACGAAGAGGTCCTGGGGATGCGGGGCGGCGAGGTCGTAGAGGCGGGCGGCGACGCCGGGCTCGCGTTCCAGGAGCGGGTCGTCGAGGACGCTCGGGTGCTCGCCGCCGTAGACGACGAGGTCGGCCATGCTGATCCGGTTGGTGGGGACCAGTCCGCCCGCGCGGCCGGCGACTTCGAGGACCAGTGCCTGGGAGTGGCCGGTGCCGAAGGCCTGGACGACCCCGTCGGCGCGGACGCAGTCGGCGATCAGCCCGGCGGCCCGGACGACGTCGGCGCGGGCGGACTCGGTGAGGCGGTGCAGGGCGGCGAGGCCCTCGCGGGCGAATCGTTCGGCGCTCACCGGTTCGGTCCCGGACCCGTTGGCGGACTCGACGGACACGCGCACACTCCCGGAGCTACCCCGATCGACGAATCAATAAATCACGCGTCCGGTGTGCGGTGCAACGGCGTGGCGATCGGGGCCCGGTATTCAACTGACGGCTCATAAGGTGCCGGGTACCGTCTCTGCATGCCCTCGACCGACGTCACCGCACTGATCCGAACCGAGCTGCCGCGCCTGGCCGGCTCCCTGCGGAAGGTGGGCGAGCTGATCCTGGCGGATCCGGCCGCCGTCGCGCACTGTTCGGCCGCGGAGCTGGGCCGCCGCACCGGCACCTCCCAGGCGACCGTGACCCGTTTCTGCCAGGCCGTCGGTCTCGACTCCTACCAGCACCTGCTGATAGCGCTCGCACAGGAGCGGGGCCGCGGCGAGGTCTCCGACTGGGGCACGGCCGAGATCGGTCCTGACATCTCCCCGGACGACAGCCTGGAGCGCGTGGTGAAGGTGGTCGGCACCGCCGACCTGAGGGCCGTCCAGCAGACCCTGGACCGGATCGACCTGGACGCCGTCGAGCGGGCGGCGCAGGCCATGGCCCGGGCCCGCAGGATCGACGTCTACGGCGTGGGCGGCAGCGGCGCGGTGGCGCAGGAGACCGAGACCCGGCTGTTCCGGATCGGCTGTTCGGTACGCGGCTGGACCGAGGTGCACGCCGCCGTCACCTCCGCCGCGCTGCTCACCCCCGCCGACGTCGCGCTCGGCATCTCCCACTCCGGGTCGACCCGCGAGACGACCGAGCCGTTCGAGACGGCCAGGGAGCGCGGTGCCACGACGATCGCCCTGACCTCCGACCCGCGTTCCCCGCTCGCCCGCGCCGCCGGCATCCGGCTCCTCTCGTCCACCCCGGAGACCAGCTTCCCCACCGGCATCATCGGCGCCCGCCACTCGGTCCTGCTCCTCATCGACTGCCTGTACGTCCGGGTCGCCCAGCTCACCTACCAACGGGCCAGTGCCGCACTGGCGTTGACCGACCACATCGCCGGTCAGCACGCGGTGAAGGCCCGGCGCCCGCGCTGACCTCCGTCGAGTCGACCGGGTCCCTCACCGGCGCCCCTGGGAAACCGCCGCAGATGGCCGTCGTGCGGGGCGGGCACGTCCCGGGCCGACCGGTGAGGCGGCCGGTGCGGTGGGTGCGGGGTGGTCACGGGTCCGCCGCGGGCCGGTGGCCGGTGGTGAGAAGCCTCGCCAGGGCCACGGCCCCCGCGCAGCCGTCCGCCACCGGGACGATCGTGAGGCCGCCCAGCCGTTCCGCGAGCGGGGCGAGCAGCGGACCCTGCGGGGTCGTCAGACCGCCCGTGACGACCAGGGCCTCACCCGGGCGCGGCCGCAACGCGGCGACGGTCCCGGCGAGATGGGTCACCGCCTCCCGGAGGATCGCCCGCGCGGCCTCGTCCTCCTCCGCCGCCGCGTCCGGCACCAGCGGCGCGAGGTCGGCCAGTCGCACGGGCGGGCGGTCCAGCACGGCGGGCAGCAGCTGCGCCCGGTAGGCGGCGCGTGCGGCGGGCGCCCAGCGCCCGCCGCCGGCCGGCGGCAGCACGCCCGCCGCGATCCCCAGAGCCCGGCCGACGGTGCCGGTCAGCACCGTCGGTCCGCCCCGCCCGTCCGCGGCCCGCAGCGCCGCCCGTGCCGCCTCGCGGCCGATCCAGAACCCGCCCCCGTCGTCCCCGAGCAGCCAGCCGTCCCCGCCGGACGTGGCGACCAGCACGCGCCCCTCGATCCGGGCCGCGACCACTCCGGTACCGGCCACCAGGGCGAGTCCGTCGGCCGGATGCCCGGGCGCCCCGGCGAAGGCCGCCTCGATGTCGCTGTGGATCTCGACGGCTCCGGTGGTGACGCCCAGCCGCGACAGAGCGGTGATCAGACCGGCGCGTGCCCGTACCCGGCCCCGCTCCTCCTCCGGCGCCCGGGCGGCCCCCGCGAAACCGCCGGCCACCGCGCGGACCCGCGCCCGGATCGCCTCCGGCACGGCCGCCGCGACCGCCTCGGCCAGATGTGCGGCGAGTTGCGGCCCCGGAACGGTGAGCGCGTTGCCGGGACCGGCCTCGCCCTCCCCGAGGACCCGCCCGTCACGCGCGTCCGCGAGAACCGCACGGGTCCGGGTGCCGCCGGCATCGATCCCGACCACCCATTCCACGCCCTGCTGCGCGTCACTGTTCATCGAGGTTCATGGTGGCCCCCTGGACCCACCTCCGGCGACTGTGTGAGCATCCGCACGTCCGCCGGCATTGCGTCGGGCGCGCCGGCACGCAAGAGTGTTCCAACTGCCTTGCCCAGCAAGCGAAACACTTCCGTCGACCGCCGCACACGGTGGCCCGGGCGAAGAGGAAGAGAAGCGCGTGAGCCGCATATCGGTCCGGGGAATCGCGGTGGCGTCGGCCACCGCGGTCACCGCTGTCGGAAGTGTCGTCGGTGTCGCCTCGGGCAGCAGCGCGCAGAACAACAACGACGCGGAGGCGACGGCGGCCGACGCCACCCTCCTCGCGGACCTGCCCGCGGGGCAGCAGGCCCGGGTGCAGACGGCGTCGCTGACGCAGCAGGCCGACACCGTGGCGGCGCAGGCGGACGCGAGCGCCCGCAAGGACGCCGAGCAGGCCGCCCGGGCCGCGGCCGCCAAGGCCGCGGAGGCCAAGAAGTCCGCGGCCGAGAAGCGGGCGGCGGCCAAGGCCGCGGCCGGCGACCCCACCGCCGGCTTCCAGGTGCAGAGCTCCTACACCGTGGCGCAGATCAAGGCGATGGCCGCGCAGATCGTGGGCAGCGGCCAGTTCCAGTGCTTCAGCAACATCGTGGATCACGAGTCCACCTGGAACTACCTCGCGGTCAACCCCTCCTCGGGCGCCTACGGCCTTGTCCAGGCCCTGCCCGGCAACAAGATGGCCTCCGTCGCCGCCGACTGGCAGAGCAATCCGGCCACGCAGATCAAGTGGGGCCTCAACTACATGAACACCACGTACGGCAGCCCCTGCCAGGCCTGGGCGTTCTGGCAAGTGCACCACGCCTACTGAGCACCTGGGACGCACCGCGCTCCGCGGTGGGGAACCGGCAGCGAAGCGCTCGTCGCCTCCCTGGACGACCCGTGGCGAACCTCGCGGCCTGCCGTCCGCTGCCGGCCCGGGCTCACCGGCGGTGTCGGGTCGCCGGTGCTCACTCGGGCTTTCCCGGGGACCGGCTTCGCCGTTGCGGCCGGCTCAGGTGGTGAGGTCTGCGTCGCGGGCCATGAGGGCGGCCTGGACGCGGTTGCTGACGTCCAGCGCGGTCAGGATGCGGCTGACGTGGGCTTTGACGGTGCTCTCACGCATGGTGAGGCGGACGGCGATCTCGGCGTTGGTCTCGCCGTGGGCGAGGAGAGCGAGTACGTCGCGTTCCCGGGGGGTGAGCCGGTCGATGCGGGCCTGGGCCCGGACCGCCTGGGGCCGGGTGGTGGCGTGGTAGCGGTCGATGAGGCGGCGGGCCGCTGTGGGGTGGAGCATCGCGGAGCCGGCCGCGACCAGGTGTACGGCGCGCAGGATCTCGGCCGGGTCGGTGTCCTTGAGGAGGAAGCCGTCGGCTCCGGCGCCGAGGGCGTCGTAGACGTACTGGTCGAGGTCGAAGGTGGTCAGGGTGATGACCCTCGGCGGGTGGGGCAGGGCCCTCAGCCGGGCGGTGGCGGTGATGCCGTCCATGCGGGGCATGCGCACGTCGACGAGGGCGACGTCGATGCGGTGGGCGCCGGCCTGCTCGATGGCCTGGAGGCCGTCGGCCGCCTGGGCGACGAGGTCGATCTCCGGGTCGCTGTCGAGGAGGTCGGCCAGGCCGAGGCGGACCAGGGCGTCGTCGTCGACGATCATTGCGCGGATCATGCGGGAGTGCCGTTCTCTTGCGTGCCGGCCGGGTGGGGGATGCGCGCGGCGAGGCGCCAAGAGCCCGCCCCGGCCGGTCCCGCGTTCAGACGGCCGCCAAGGGCGCTGACGCGTTCGCGCAGGCCGACGAGCCCGTAGCCGGAGCCGACGGCGGCCGCCCGCCCGGGGGGACCGGCGGGGTTGGTGACCTCCACCAGGGTGGCCGGCAGCCGGTAGTCGATCGTCATGGTCACCAGGGTTCCGTCGGCGTGCTTGCGGGCGTTGGTCAGGGCTTCCTGCCCGATGCGGTACACGGCCAGGCGGTGGGTGGTGGGCGCGTCCTCCGGCCGGCCGTGGATCGTCACGGCAATGGGCTGCGAGGCGGCGCGGGCGTCGTCCACCAGTTGCCGGACGTCCTGGGGAACCGGCGCGGGCACAGCACCAAAACCGTTCGGTGCGGCGCCGGGATCGCGCAGCACACCGAGCACGTCCCGCAGGTCGGCGAGCGCTTCCGTGGAGGTGCCCCGCAGCAGGGCCAGTCGTTCGGCGACCGGGCCGGGCAGGGTGTCGCTGCGGGTGGCCAGCACACCCGTGTGCAGGGCGATCAGGCTGAGGCGGTGGGCGAGGACGTCGTGCATCTCCGCCGCGATCCGGGACCGCTCCGCGACCCGCGCGGCCTCCTCGCGCAGCTGTGCCTCGACGCGCAGGTGCTCCACATCGGCGGCCAGCGCCCGCACCAGACGCCGTCGGCTGCCGATCCACATGCCGACGACGTACGCGAAGGCCCATATGAACAGCGCGGTGAGGTACTGCTGCTGGTGCCACAGCCGGGTCGGCGGGTAGCCGAGGAGGTTGGCGCCCAGCGCGGCGGCGGCGCAGAGGGCCGCCGCCCGCGTCCGGCGGGCCGCGGCCAGGTCGTACAGGACGAGAGCCAGCAGCAGCGTGCCGATCCACCCCCACCACGCGGTGACGGCGGCGACCACGATGGGCGCGACGGGCCAGCGCAGCCGCGGCACGAGCAGCACCACCGCGCACGCCACGGCCGAGGCACTGATGGGAACCACATACCGGCCATCGCTGACCAGCTGCGTGCCGTTCAGCGCGGCGATGGTGACGAAGAACGTCACGGCCACGCCGCGCCCGACGGCCACCACCCCTGCCTGGATCTTGCTGCTGTTCACCGTGGTCATCCTAGGCAGGCACACCCTGGGCGTCCTTCGACGACCGGCGACCCCCATCCCCTACTTTCGCAGGGGGAGGCCGTGGCAGAGCGGCGGATTCGCTGCCGCACGGCAATTTCTAGCGTCGTGTGCATGGATGACTGGCACACCTCCCACGAACGCGTTCTGGCCCAACGCCAGGCCGACGGCTGGATGTTCCTGATCGAAGCGGCCCGCGATCTGCGCACCACCGGCGCGATCGCCCCCAGCGGCAGGGCGCTGGCCCGCGCCCTGACCGATCCCGTCCGGGCCCAGGCGTCCCGTCCGCTGGCCGTCCTGGAAGCCGGCGCCGGCACCGGCCCGGTCACCCGGGCCCTGATCCCCCAGCTGTCCGCGTGGTTCCTCGCCGACCGGCTGCGCACCGGCCCGGCGGGCCGCCGCATCCCGCCTGCCCTCTGGGCACGGGCGGAGACGCTCATGGCCCGCCACGGCGGCCGCGCCGTATTCCTTGCCCGTTTCATCCCGGTGGTCCGCACCCTTGCCCCGCACTGCGCGGGCGCCGCCCGTCTGCCCTACTGCCGCATCGCGCCGTACAGCGCCACCGCAGCCTGCGTCTGGGCGACCGCAGAGGCATCAGCCGGATACGCGGCCGCCTCCTCCCTCCAGCACGTGCTGACCCTGGCGGGCCCCGCCGCGGCCGTACTCGTCCTGACCGCGACCGCAGCCGTGCTCGTGGTGCGGCGAAGCAGACCACACCAGGTCGTGCCCGCGCGGCGGTAGCCGCAGTTCGTACAGCCACGCGCCCCTTCGGGACGCCGTCCGCCAGGACGTCGAGGGGCGTGTCCACGGGGGCACGCCCCCTCTGGGGCGCCGTCCGCTAGGACTGCGACTCGGCGGAGCGGCCGGCGCGACGGGTGAAGCGTCGCAGGCCCCGGCGGGTGGGGTTGAGAGGTGTGTCCTCGGGGGCGACCGGCCCGGGGCCCGCCGTCACGGCCGGGGCGGAGGCCGGGGCGGAGGCCGGGGCCGGGAGTGAGCGGTTGCTCCGTTCGAGCCGGCTCCGGACGGCCCTGGCCATGGCCTGGTGGGCCGGTTCCAGCGGCATGCCCTCCGCGGCCAGGTGTTCCCACATGTGCAGCAGTTCCTGCCCTCGGGTGGCCACCTGGCCGTCGTCCGTCAGTCGTTGCCACGCGGCGGTGGCGCGGGCCACCTCCGGTGCCGCCCGGTTCAGGTCGGTACGGCAGCGGATGCGCGCGACGGTCAGCGCGAGGACGGTGGAGAGCATGTAGTCGCCGCGCTGGTACGCGAGGTAGGCCTCGATCGCCCGTGCCTCCAGCGAGAGTTCGTCCTCCGCTCCCCTGCGCAGCGTGAGGTGCTCCCGCAGGGCGCTGGCGAGGACGGACGCGGCGTGCAGTTCCCCCCGCTGTGCGTGGTCGATGATGCGTTCGACGCGGGCGAGCGGGGGGAAGGCCTCCTCCTCCGCGGCGGTGCGCTCGCGTCCGGGCGGCAGGTCCTCCTCGTCGGCGATGGTCCGGCTGGAGCCGTCGGGGTGGACCCGCAGGCGTGCCACCTGCAGCACACTGCGGTCGATGACGGTGGCCGCCACCGGGGCGCCCAGGGTGCGGGCGAACATGGCGATCGCGTCGAGGATCGCCTCGTTGGGGGGCCGGGTGCCGCCCATCTCCAGCAGATGGCCGTTGACCACCGTCGACCCGTCCTCGGCCACATAGGCGTCGAGCCGGATCAGCGGCGGTGCGCTGAGCGCGGGCAGGTTTCCCTCGTTGCGGGGGGTCAGTGAGTAGGTCATCCGCTCAGACTCCGGGTCGGACGACACCGAGGATGGGCATGGAGGCGGCCGGGGCGGTCGTGACCGTGCGTCCGGGCCGCGGGGCGTGGACGATCTGTCCGTTGCCTATGTACATGCCCACGTGGGTGGCGTCGTAGTAGATGATCAGGTCGCCGGGCTGCACGGAGGCCAGATTGACCCGGGTCAGTCCCTGCCACTGCGCCTGCGAGGTGCGGGGTATGGGGTGCCCGGCCGCCGCCCACGCGGTGGAGGTCAGTCCCGAGCAGTCGTACGACGAGGGGCCGACCGCGCCCCACACGTACGGTTTGCCGATCTGCGCCAGCGCGAAGGCGACGGCCTTCGCGGCCGCTCCGCTCGCCTTCGTCCGGCCGCCGACCGAACCGGTACCGGTCGAGGTGCTGCCGCCGGAACCGGGTCCCGTCCACCTGGCCTCTGCCTCCTTAGCCTCTTCCTTCTCCAACTGGGCGAGCCTGCGGGTCTGTTCCTTCTTGAGCCCCGCCTCGATCCGCTCGGCCTCGGCGATCTTCTTCTCGATCTTCTGCTTCGCCTCGGCCCTGTCGGCGCGGGTGTTCTTCAGCTCCCGCAGCTTCTCGGCGGCGGCGTCCGTCTGCCGGCTCAGCTCCGCGCGGGCGTTCGCCTGGCTCTCGGAGACGGTCACCACGTCGCGCAGGGCCTGGCGGGCCTGGGCCGCGTCGTCCAGGGCGTGTTCGGGGTGGTCACCGAGCAGCAGCTGGAGGCCTGTGGAGTCGAGGTTGCCCCCGCGGTACTGCGTGCGGGCGGCCGCACCCGCGAGGTCGTGCAGATCGGCCAGCCGGTCCTCGGTACGGGCCAGGTCCCGGTGGAGCGAGACCAGCCGCTTCTCCTGCTCGGCCGCCTTCACCTCGGCGGTGTCGTACGCCTCGGTGGCCACCTCCGCCTGACGGTAGAGGCCGTTCAACTCGTCGTGGATGTCCTCAATCGACTTCTCGTTGCGGGGATCGGGTGCGCCCGGGGTTGCGTAACTCGGGCCGGGTAACAGGGCGATCGCGCAGACGAAGGCTGCTGTGGCGGCTCGGCTCCGCAGCCGTCCGCCACGAGTCGACACGTTCATCGGCTCCATCCTCAGAGGTCACATGCGGGTGGCCCGGACGGCCTGCTCTCCCGTCTCAGCCGTCATCACGGTTCCCACGGAGAACTGTTCGATTCCTGAACACATTACCCCGACGTGAACGGCGAACCCCTATACCACCGGGCGTGTCAACCTGCCCGCACGCACCTTCTCCACCGCGGCCGGACACGGTACCCACTTCCCGGCCCGGCACCGTCCGGGCGCAACTCCTGGGCGGAAAGCGCCACTTGTCCCCTCCTCGGCCACCCGGTCGAGGCCGCCCCGCGCGGCATGCGTACGCCCGGCCGACCGTTCCACACCGAAACGGTCCGATCGGCCAGGCGTACGGGCACCGCGAAGTGCCTACGGGACCGGCTCAGTTGCCCGGGAAGCCGGTCCCGGTGTGTCGTCCGGCTAGCCGCACGTCAGCGTCGGCATCCCCCAGTCGCCGTGGTCGTTGCCGTTGCCGTCGCCGGCGTCGCCGACCCTGAGGTCGAGCACCTGGGCGCCGCTGACGTCGACGTCGATCGGCACCGCGGCCTGTTTTCCGCGGATCGTCGGCGTGGTCACCAGGGTCTTGCCGTCGGCGATCACGGAGAACGTCACCGTTCCCGCGCCCCCGGTCTCGTCGTCGACACCGACCTGCGCCGTCAGCCGGGAGCACTGTCCGGCGAGATAGAGCTGGACGTCGCTGACCGAGTTGGTGCCCAGGCCCTTGGCGTAGCCGACGCCGGCCACGGTGATCGGACGGCCGTCGCCGGCCGCCTGTTCGCCGACGCTGGTGTCGCGCTCCACCGGGCCCCACCCGTTGGTGGACGACAGGAACGGCAGGTCGCTCACCGCGCTCTTCCCGGCCGGCGGGGCGGGCGGGATCCCGCCGACGATGCGCTCGTCACTGCCGGTGGCCTGCCTGCCGCCCTGCACGTAGTCCACCGTGGCGGTGAGCGTCGAGGCGGACGGCAGGGTCCCGTCCGGAGGCTGGACCTTCCAGGTGAAGGTGGCCGAGCCGCCCGGCCGTACACGAGGGACCGAGGCGGGGCCAGTGGCGGTCACCGTCCAGCCGTCGGGGGCGGAGAGCGAGGCCGTCAGGTCAGAGGCGGACGGCCGGTCCGCGGGCACCCCTACCGTCGCCTCGGCCGTGAAGGCCTGGCCGGACTGCGCGGTGTCCGGCACGTCCAGGGTGACGTCCGCTCCGGGACGCTGCGGCATCGCGTACTTCTCGGCGTCGTAGCGCGGGCTGTCGTTCTGCGCGACGCGCAGGGACGAGGCGTAGCTGCCGTAGTCGGTGAGGGAGACCTTGCCGAGGCCGCCGGTGCTGCCGTCCAGGTTCCACACGGCGATGGCGATGCTGTTGTGGCCGTTGGGGTTGAGGATGCCGTTGGGCACGGGGAAGGTGTGCTGCGGGCCGAGGTAGTTGACGTAGTTGCCGACCTGCCAGCCGTTCACGAAGATCGTGGCACGGTACTTGCGGGCCGGGTCGTCGGTGAAGGTCAGCCCGATCGAGGTGTCCTGGCCGTGCGGCAGGTCCAGTTCGGCGTCGGTGCGGTACCAGGAGACGCCGGGACGGGTGTCGGTCGTCGGCAGGGACACCTGGTCCCACTTCCTGTCCGGGTAGCCCGGCAGCGACCAGCCAGCCCGCTCGCCGTACAGGCCGCCCGTCGAGAGCGGGCCGCGCACGGTGTCCTGAAGGTCCTCGCCGCCGCGTACGCCCTGCACCCGCCAGGTCACGGAGGTCAGCGGCGCCCCGGTGAGGGAGGCGCTGGTCAGGCCGCGGGCGGTCTTGTTCCCGTTGGTCGAGTTGTAGTCCTCCTCGTGCCCCATGTTCACGGTGAGCACGGAGATGACGTTGTCGCCCGACGACTTCAACGAGCCGGACGGGAAGGTGAAGTCGGCGCTCCCGGTGGTGGAACTGCCCAGGAAGGTGCCGTTGAGCCAGGCGGAGAACGCCTGCGCGCCGCCGCCGGAGTCCGAGACCAGGTGGACGCCGGTCTCCTTGCCGGTGGCGCGGAAGCGGCCCCGGTACCAGGTGTTGCCGGTGTGGAAGCCGTAGTCGTCCGCGTAGAGCACCGGCTGCGCGTCACTGCCGGAGACGCTGTTGGTGGTCGCCTTGTCGGCCACCTGCCAGCCGGCGTCGTCGAAACCGGGGGCCGCTTCCGGCGACTCCTCAGCGTGCCTCCAGTTCGTCAGTGCCGGCAGCTGGACGGGGGCGGCCGTCGGGATCGTCCCGGTGCGGCTCGCCGTGTCGGTGGCCTCGCCGCGCACCGTCCTGCCGTTCCAGGTGACCCGGTCGGCGGTGGTGAACACCTCGATGTTCTTGTCGTCGGCGTTGTCGCCGGTGAGTGCCACGGTGCGGCCGCCGTCCAGGCTGGTCGCCGTGCGCAGCAGGTGGCTGCCGCGCACCAGCACCGGGCCGGTCGCCGTGTCCTGGCGCCAGAAGGTCTCCGCCGTGGCCTTGTCGCCGACGAGCAGCAGGAGCGGGCGCTTCCCGCCACCGCTGATGCTGATGCGGAGCAGGCCCTTGTGCGTGTAGTTCAGGCGCAGGTCCCCGGTGGCCGCGTCCCAGGTGGTGGTGACCGTGCCGCCGGTGGCGGTGACGGTGGGCTCGGTGGCGTAGCGCAGGACCGTCTCGCCGTCGCTGCCCGCGTCGCCGTAGAGCACGGCGACGTCCCGGTCCCCGATCGTCGCGCTGGTCATGATCTCGGACGTCGAGTACTGCAACCGGGAGTCCCCGAGCCGGTAGTTCGCCACGATCACGTGCGAGTCGCGGCCGTCGAGGGTGATCGCGGTGCCGGGCTGCTGGGGCACGAGGGGGTAGGTCGGTTCCGCGGCGGCGGCGCCCGTCGGCACGTCGATGGCGTCGACGGCCACGTAATTGTCCGTGGAACCCGAGCCGTGGGTCCCGGCCACGACGATCTTCAGGGTGTGCGCACCCGGCGCGAGGCCGGTCTTCTGGAAGACCACCGCCTGGTTCTCGCCGCCGGAGTCGTCGACCGTCGCCACCTTGGTGCCGTCGAGGTAGACGTCGGCGTAGCCGTGGTTGTTCGTCTTCGAGCCGATCCAGCGGACCGCGGTGCCGTCGAAGGGGACGAGGAGCGAGTCACCGGCCTTGTTGGAGAACGACTCGGTGTGCTTGTAGTCGCCGCCGGTGTAGCTGGTGTTGGCGACGTGCGACCACGAACCGGCGTACTGGAGCGCGGAGTCGGGATCGTCCCAGGTGTAGGTGGTGTCCGCGGCCGGCTGGGCGTTGAGGTCCAGCGAGATGTGGGTCCTGTCGACCGCGGTGGACGTGGAACTGCCGTGTCGCAGGACGTGGAACTGCGTCCTGGTGTCGGGGTTCATCCGGGCCGTGTCGACCACGGCGGAGTCGTCCGGCGGGGTGGCCCTGATCGCCTCGGTCTCGGTGAGCGGGGCGACCGACTGGGTGAAGTACCCGATCAGCTTGTCCTCGTAGTACTTCGGGTCGAGCTGGCGGGTCTCGCGGATCGCGGCCCCGTAGTCGTACGACGTGTAGTTCTCCGGCATGCCCAGCCAGCCCCAGTTGGTGCCGCCGTAGGTCATGTAGAAACTCTGCGCGGTGGCGCCGACGGCTATGTTCTGCTTGTAGAACACGTCGGCGAACTGGTCGTTGATCAGCTGGGCGCACTTGTCGTAGCCCGGTCCGCCCCAGGGGTCGAAGGCGCCGCCCTGGAACTCCGGGGAGTAGAGCGGTTTTCCGGCGGGGTGGTCGTAGCTGATGTCGGGGACGCCGTTCCACTTCGTGGGGTTCGAGCAGTCGAAGCCCTGGGGGTAGGAGTCCGGGCCGTCGACGTCCAGGGCACCGGTACCGGAGTTGAAGGTGCCGTTGTTGTTGCCTGTCAGCGGGACCGTGATGCCGTCGGCACGGGCCTTGTCCTCCAGGTGCTGCATGTAGGAGCGGCCGGCGGCCGAGCCGTTGTAGTACTCGTTCTCGACCTGGTAGGCGATGACCGACCCGGTGCCGTTGGTCAGTTGGTGGCGGGCGATGATCCGGTCGATCTGCGTCAGCCATTCGTCCGCGTACTTCAGGAACCGCGGGTCGTCGCTGCGGTTGTTCCCGGCCTTGGTGGTCAGCCAGCCGGGCAGGCCGCCGCTGTCGACCTCCGCGTTGATGTACGGCGCCGGGCGGGCGATGACGTAGAGCCCGGCCTCCTGGGCCATGTCGAGGAGCTTGTCGACGTCCCGTACTCCGGTGAAGTCGTACACGCCCGGCTTGGGCGAGTGGTACCCCCAGTCGAAGTACAGCGAGGTGGAGTTGAATCCGGCGGCCTTCATCTTCTGGAAGATGTCCCGCCACAGGTCCGGGCTCGGGAGCCGGAAGTAGTGGAACTCGCCGGACCACAGGTAGGTTCGCCTGCCGTCGACGAGGAACGAGTAGCCGTCCAGACTCACCGTGTGCGCCTGCGGGGCGGCCC
>NZ_JAEKKT010000475.1 GCF_019510245.1 Streptomyces sp.
CGGTGTCAGCGGGGCGTTACGGTGGGACACGAGGGCCTCCTGAGCGTCGGTGCAGATGTCGCAATCCACACCGAACCCAGAAGGCCCTCACTCGTTCAAGCACCCAACCCGCGTGTCACCAACGTTCCGGGACAGCACATCTAGGGCTTCTCCTGCTTGCGGACGGCGTTGGCGAGGTCTGTGTCTATCTGCTCGTAGGCCTGGGCCGCGGCCTTCGTGATTGCCGCGAGCTTGGCCAACTCATCTTCGAGCTTGCCTCGCTTGTAGTCCCAGTTGTCAGCGAAGTCGTTGAGCCGGTCCGTGAGCTCCTCATGCCCGACGACCTCACGGCTCCAGCCGTACTTGTCCTTGTCGTCGAGCCCCTGCAACTCCTCGACGATCTTCTCGATGCCTGTGCCCACACTCTTGAGCACGTTGAGATCGTCGACCCTGGTCCTGTCGCCCACGGCGCCTCCTAGGCCGGAAAGCTCCGGGCCGACTCATCGCTCACCTGTTGACGGACTGGATCTCCTGCACGATGACATCCTGGGTGGCCCCGAAGACGCCGTCATCAAGGTTTCCACCCGGCGATCCGGTACCCGTCCAGCTGATCTTCCAGGTGATGGTGGCCTTGAGCGGGTACGAGCCAGTGCCCGAGGAGTGCAGGTACTTCACCCCACAGGGTGGCGTCTCACCGGCCTTGCCCTTGGCGTAGGCCTCACCGATGCTGCCGTCCTTGAACTCACAGACGCCCGACGCCGGATACGTCACCGCGTCCGAGGTACCGGGGTCGATCTTGAGAGAGTACGGCTTGGCGGTGGTCGTGGCGCTGATGCCCAGCACGGGAACGGACGCGGTGACGGAGACCGGCTTGAACTCGGCACCGTCCAGCCAGGCCCAGGTGGGAAGGTTGACCTTCGTCTTGTTCGCGGGAGCCAGGGTCACCTTTGTACTGGGGACGCGGATCTCGTTGTAGGCGAGTTGCGCGAGGATCTCCGGGGTGACCGCCTGAGGTACGTCCGCCGGCGGGTTGTCACCCGTGTCGACCCAGAAGATCGGCTTCGTGCAGTCGAGCGCGCCTGGGTCTCCCTCACGGCCCTTTGTGACGTACGAGTCCCACCAGTAGCCCTTGCCCGCCTTGTCCTTGTTGAAGTCCTTGTACGGCTTCCCGTTGACGTAGCGGTCGCGCTGCGTGGCGTCCCACTCGTAGCCCGTCGAGTCGGCCTCCCAGATCGGCGTCAGGTAGGCCTCAAGAGCGTCAGGTGAGTATTTGGGCGCGTAGTAACAGGCGGGCGGGGTCCAGGTCGTGGTCGGCGTCACCGCACCGGTCGATGCCCCGGAACCGTTCTTGGAGAGGTCGTAGACGACGCCTGCCGTCGCGGAAATATTACCCTTTCCATCGCTTTTGCCGGAAGTGTTCGTGTTGGGGTCGCTGTTCGTACTGCCGCCGTGTCCGTAACCCGCGAACGCCTGAGTGGGGCAGACCAACGTAGTCACTGCGGCAAGTATGAAAATTGCCGACTTTCGGAACCTCATGGCTGGCATACGGAGCTCCCCCGCTGCGACGTCAGCTTCTCGGTGATCCAGACACCCTGCTTGTTGACCTGAAGCAGGCTGTTGTAAAGAACGTAGTCGTCCTTCGAGGCCTTCGTGACCTCTGCCTTCCCAGTCTTCAGGCTCTTGTTGTAGGCCTTGGTCTGGTCCTCACAGTAGACAAGACCTGCGGTCCCGTCGTCGTTGATCTGCACCTTGGCATCGAAGTAACGCTTGGCTCCGGTGATCCGGTCCTTGTAGTCCACAAACTCCTGGATGAACTTCTGACTACCGGCTGCCGCCAGGCCCTCGGAGTAGAAGCGGTAGGCGTTGTCGAGCGGGGCCTGCTTAGCGATCGCCATGTCGACGGCCTTGATGAACTGCTCAGTGTCGCCGAGGACAGCATCCTTCTTCTCGTTGCCCGTCTTCGCCCACTCGAATGTGTACGTCAGGTCCGACGGCAACGTGATCTTCGGACGGCCGGCGCTCGCGGCCGAAGCACTCGGCGAAGCCGAGGCCGATACCCCCGTGTCCGCGCCCGCGATCTTGTCGTTCGACTTGGACTTGTCTCCGTCGCCTCCACCGCAACCGGCAAGCAGCAGTGCGGCCGTCACACCGGCGGTGGCTGTCGTGAGCAGGCGGGAACGGCGGGTCACGGTGGG
>NZ_JAEKKT010000476.1 GCF_019510245.1 Streptomyces sp.
CAGTACGCGGACACCACCATCGCCGAAGCCTCGCACCTGCTCACCGCCTACGCGAAGCAGCGGCGGCTCCGCCTCACCGAGACCGTCCAAGCCCTGGTCACCCGCGACATGCACCCCGGCGCCGTCGTCGAGGCGAAGCGCTGACGGCAAGGATCAGGCACCCCCTTGCGCGGAGCACGACGGAGGCGCGATCAGCGGACCCCCGTTCGCGAGGTTCCTCCGGTCGCAGTTACCCGTAACGAGGCCTCGTCGCGGTCATGGGCCCCAGGGTGGGACCGGATGCGCACGATCGGCTTCCTGGGGTAATAGTCGAAGTGTCGTCCTCACCATTCGGCTCCGGCATCGACAACCCGGGCGGGAGACCCGGGATCTGGGATGTGATCACGATGGACAAGCCGCTGAACGGCGCCCCCGTACGGACCGGAGGGCACCCGGCCCCGGGACGGGAAAGTCTCCTGGACAAGATCACCGAGTTGCAGACGGAGATCGGCCAGCTGCAGGAGGCCATCGTCTCTCACGCCGTGATCGACCATGCGATCGGTGTGGTCATCGGCCTTGGCGGCCTGCGGTCCGACCAGGGGTTCCAAGTGCTGCGGGACATATCGCAGCACACCAACATCAAACTGCGGCAGGTCTCCGAACAGATCGTGGACTGGGTCCACGACGGGGAGTTGTCCGACGAGGTCCGCGCCGCTCTGGAACAGGCACTGATCACCGCGCGGACCCCCGAAGACGGGCGCCGAGACGGCGCTTAGGACGACGGGTGCTCGGGCTGCTGGTCCGGCGGCACCCCGCCACCTTTCCCACCGCCCTTGTCTCCCTTGTCCGTGCCGTGGGCACGGCCGTCCTTCGGTCCGGTCTGCCGCGCCTTCAGTTCGCCGCTCTGCTGCGGCGTGCCGCCGCCTTTTTGGCTGCGTCGCTGTTCTGGCTGCTGTGGATTGGACATGTGAGGACACCTCTCTCACATAGGAGGCCTTCGGATCGGCGAGTTCCCCGGGGAGGCCGGCCGAAGCGTGCCTGATCCTGTCCGGTCCGGTCGGCGGTTCAGGATCTGTCGTGCAGCACCAGGATCGCGACGTCGTCGGTGCGTTGCCCGGCTGTGCCGGACTTGCTGAGCAGGTCGTCGATGAGCAGGTCCAGGTCGCGCTCGTCGGCTTGGGCGAGGTGGTGCGCGAGGCCGGCAAGGGAGTCGTCGAGATCGACCCCGGGTGTTTCGACGAGACCGTCGGTGTAGAAGGCGAGCATCAGGCCCGGGGTCAGCGGGATCTCGGTCAGCGGAAACTCGGCGTCGGGGTCGATCCCCAGGAGTGGTCCGGGCGGGACGACGGCGAGCCGGGTGACACGGTCGGGCAGCCGCAGCAGGGGCGGCGGGTGTCCGGCGCTGGCCAGGCACACGCGTCGGCGGGCGAAGTCGAAGTGGGCGTAGAGGCAGCTGGTGAAGAGCTCTGGGGCCAGGTCGGTGAGGAGCCGGTTGGTGCGGGCGAGGACCTGGTCGGGGGGCGTGCCGAGGGTCGCGTGCGCGTAGACGCCGGTGCGTACCTGGCCCATCAGGGCGGCAGCGGCGACGTTGTGTCCCTGGACGTCGCCGATGACGGCCGCGGCGGCCGTGTCACCGAGGCGGATCAGGTCGTAGAAGTCTCCGCCGATGTCCATGCCCCGGGTCGCGGGCAGATAGCGGGCGGCTACGCGCAGACCGTCGACCCGGGGAAGGGCGCGCGGCAGCAGTGCCTGCTGAAGGCCGTGGGCGAGCTCGTGCTTGGCGTCGTAGAGGCGGGCGCGGTCGAGGGCCTGGGCGACGAGCCCGGCGAGCGACGCGAGGACGGCGCGTTCCTCGGCCGGGAACGCGTGAGGTTGGTCGTAGGACAGGACGCAGCAGCCGACGGGTCTGCCGGAGATGATCAGGGGCAGGAAGGCCCACGCCTGCTTCCCGCTGACCTGCTGGGCCTCCGGGTAGATGCGGCGCATCTCCTCCGGGTCGGCGAAGAACGCGGGGATGCCGCTGGCGATGGCATGCCCGGCCGGGGTGAAGTCGGTGTCGAGGGGCAGTACGTCGAGGCGCTCGATGATGTGGGGGGCGTAGCCGCGGTAGCCGGTGATCCGCAGTCGGCCGGCCTCGGCGGTCGACACGACCAGGCCCTGGGCGCCGAAGGCGGGCATGATCTGGTCGGCGAT
>NZ_JAEKKT010000217.1 GCF_019510245.1 Streptomyces sp.
TCCATCCGTGGACGCTGCACCCGTGGCCGCTTGGCACGCGAAATCTTCGACACATCACATCAACGACTACACCGACAACCGGACACCGCCCACACCTCGATCCAACCGGACGAGGCATGTGCGGAGGACGGGTCTAGACCTCGCACCCGAGCGCGGCCGCTGACGGGTGGTCATCGGCCGCGCCGGACGCGCCCGGTCCTCAGGAACCGTGTGCGAGCGTCATGGTGTCCCAGAACGAGCACTGGTGTTCGGCGGAGATCTGCTCATCGTCGATGAGGGCACTCCTGCCTCCCGCCCGCAGCGACAGCGTCAACCCCTTGCCGCCGTGGTGGGCGGGCCAGGCGGACTGCCGGGCGACGTGCGGCCGGCCGGTCTTCGTGAAGGCCCCCCAGTACCGTGTCATCTCGCGGGCCAGCCGGCGCTCGTCGGCGTTGAACAGCGGGGTGATCGGCGTGCCGTTGTCGAAGCTGGGCCAGATGTACGCGAGTTCCGCGGCGTGCCCGGCTCCCCAGACGTAACCGGGTATCTGCGTCAGGCCGGGCCCGGTACGGTGGTCGAACTCGTACGAATAGGTCGGGGTGTAGCGCTCCAAGGTCCGGACGAGCGAGCGTTGCCCGCACCCGCCGATCCCGCCGATCATGCCCGAGTCGGTCATGATCGCGCCGACGAGGTACGCCGCGGTGTACGCGTCGGACTTCTCGGGCCAGGGATAGCGGGCGAGGACCTGGTCGGCGCGGTCCCCGGCGACGCCCCGCACGAAGGCGAGGTAGGCCTCCTTGCCCGCCCCTGTGTAGCCCAGGGCGAAGGTGCGGCCCTCGTCACGGTTGGCGCCGACGACCAGCGGCACCCGGGCGAACCGCCCGCTGTCCACCGCCGCGCGCACGTTGACCGGGAACGTCGGCGTCCCGTCCACGAAGGCGGCCGAGAAGGTACGGCTCGCGTCGAGGAGCGAACCCGCCGAAGCAGACCGCAGACAGTCGAGGACGGCGGCCTGCTCGGTGGAGTCGCAGCCCGCCTGGCGGGCGAACGCCGTTCCGGCGGTCTCGGCCTGAGCCTGCGGCTCGCTGGGGCAGGAGCCGCTCTGGATCATGGCGCGGGCGAACAGACCGCGGGAGCCGGGCGACACCAGGTGCCCGCAGACGGACCAGCCGCCCGCCGACTCGCCGTCGATGGTGACCGCGGCGGGGTTCCCGCCGAAGGCCGCGATGTTCCGCTGCACCCAGCGCAGCGCGGCCTGCTGGTCCATGAAGCCGTAGTTGCCGGACTGCCCGCCCTCCTCGGTGAGGGCGGGCAGTCCGAGGAAGCCGAAGACGCCGAGCCGGTAGTTGAGCGAGACGCCGACGACACCCGTCTCCCGTACGAGCTTCGACTCGTCGTTCTGCGCGCCGCTGCCGTTGGTCAGGCCACCGCCGTGGATGAACACGTGCACGGGAAGGCGGGCGCCGGCCCGCACTCCCGCCGGCCGCCACACGTTGACGTCCAGACAGTCCTCGGTCTCGCTGCGCGGGCCGTTGCCGCTGGGCAGCACGGGGCAGGGGTTGCCGAAGGCGGTGGCTTCCCGGACGCCGGCCCAGCGCGCCGCGGGCCGCGGCGGTCTCCAGCGCAGAGAGCCGGTGGGGGACGTCGCGTAGGGGATGCCGAGGAACCGCTCGACGCCTTGGGAGACGGCGCCGCGCACGGCGCCCTTGTCCGTGGGCACCACGGTCGCCGCACTCACGGACGCCGTCACGGGCGCCGCCGCACTCACGGACGCCGTCACGGACGGCGCGGCGGACACCGTCGCGGGCAGCAGCCCGACGGCGGTCATGGACAGGATCAGCGCGCCGCCCAGGGCGGTGCGGATTCTGGTCGCAGTCATGGGGACCTCTCTGGGGGGATGCCGGCCGCGGCGGTGCGGCCGGCACGCGTGGTGGTACGGGGGAGGGGCAGGCCGGGCGGTCAGCGGGTGACGTGGACGCTGCCGTGCAGGGGGAGCGTCCGCGACGAGGAGCCGACCCACACGTCCCGCTTTCCGGTGCCGAGCACCCAGGCGTGGGAGGACGTGTTCCAGTACGCCAGCTGACGGGCGTCGACCCGGATGCGTACCGTCTTCGACTGACCCGCGCGCAGATGCACCTTCTGGTAGCCGCCGAGCGAGCGCACCGCCTGCGGCGCGGTGGTCCCCGGGCTCGCGCCGACGTAGACCTGGGCGACCTCGGCCCCGGCGCGGGTGCCCGTGTTCTGCAGGGTGAACGAGACGGTCAACGCGCCGTGACTCTGGCGTACCGCGAGGTCGCGATAGGCGAAGGAGGTGTACGACAGCCCGTAGCCGAAGGGGAAGAGCGGGGCTGCCCGCTCCTTGTCGTACCAGCGGTAGCCCACGTACACGCCCTCGGAGTAGTTCTCCTGGTCGTCCACTCCCGGGTACCTGAGCGGGTCACCGGCCAGCGGTGTCGCGGACTCGCTCGCGGGGAACGTCTGGGTGAGCTTGCCCGAGGGGTTCACGTCGCCGAAGAGCAGCCCGGCGGTGGCCTCGGCCCCGTTCTCCCCGGGGTAGTACATGTCGAGGACCGCCCTGACCTTGGACAGCCACGGCATGGTGATCGACGAACCGGTGTTGAGGACGACGACCGTGTTCGGGTTGGCGTCGGCGACGGCGGAGATCAGCCCGTCCTGGTCGGCCGGCAGGGAGAGGTTCTTGCGGTCGAAGCCCTCGGTGCCGTCGTCGTAGGCGAAGACGACGGGGGTCGTCACCTGGCGGGCCAGGGCCACCGCCTGCTGCCGGGCGGCCTGCGCGGCCTGCGGGGTGACCCAGTTCAGCCGGACCTTCGTCGGTCCGCCCTGGATCGCGAGGGCGCCGGCGGCGAGGCTGTGCGTGCCCGCCGTGAGGTGCACGGTGGCACTGCTGGAGCCCAGGAAGCCGGTGATGACACTGTTCCCGTCGATCTTCAGCAGGCCGTACGCGGCGGGGAGGTCGAAGACGAAGGAGTAGTCGCCGTCGGCCGGCACGGTGAGGGTGCCGCTGTAGTCGAAGGAGGCGTCCGGTGTGACGGGGATCGTGCCGTCCGCGTCGACCGGCAGGGCGGGGTTCAGGGCCGAGGCGGGGATGGGGACGCCGGTGTTGTCGCCGCCGGCCGCGTAGCGCACCGTGGTGTGCCGGCCGGCCCGCTCGGTGATGGTGTCCCGCGGTGAGGCCGCGGAGTCCGGTACGACGTTGGAACTGCCGCCGCCGGTGACCTTGGGTGTCCTCGCGGTCGGGCCGATGAGCCCGATGCTGGTGTCCTTGCCGGTCAGCGGAAGCGCCCCGCGGGTGTTCTTCAGCAGGACCGCCCCGGATTCGGCCACCTTCTGGGCGACTTTCGCGCCGCCTTTCGGATCGCGTGCGGGCCGATGGGCGGCCGCACCGTCGAGGAGACCGAATTTCGCCATCTGCTGCAGAATGCGCGCGACCGAATCATTCAGCTCCGAGACCGGAATGGTGCCGTCGGTTATCGCGGTCTTCAGCTCGTCGCCCAGGTAGACGCCGCTCGGCATCTCCTGGTCGAGGCCGTTCACGATGTCGGTCGTCGCGTGGGTCGCGCCCCAGTCCGACATGACCCAGCCCGTGAAGCCCCACTGCTCCTTGAGGATCGAGTCGAGAAGTTCGTCGCTGCCGCAGCCGTGGCTGCCGTTCACCGAGTTGTACGAGCACATCACCGCTCCGGCGCCGGACTTGACGGCGGCCTCGAAGGCGGGCAGTTCGATCTGACGCAGGGTCTGCTCGTCGACGTGGACGTTCACCCCCATCCGGTTGTCTTCCTGGTTGTTCTCCGCGTAGTGCTTGACGGTGGCGATCAGGCCCTGGCTCTGGACGCCCTCGACCTCGCCGGCCACCATGCGGGAGCTGAGCAGCGGGTCCTCGCTGAAGGTCTCGAAGTTCCGCCCCGCGTACGGCACCCGGATGGTGTTCGTCATGGGCGCGAGCAGGACGTCCTGGCCGAGCGCACGGCCGTCGCGCCCGACGGTCCGGCCGAACTCCCGGGCCAGCCCGTCGTCGAAGGACGAGGCGAGCGCGACCGGTGCCGGCATCGCGGTGGCGTGCTCGTTGACGCGGACGCCCGCCGGGCCGTCGGTGAGCCGCAGTTCGGGGATGCCGAGGCGGGGCACCCCCGGGATGTATCCGGCCTGCCCGAGCGCCCGGGGATCGGTGCCGCCATGAACGAAGGACAGCTTCTCGTCCAGCGTCATCCGGGCGACGAGGGCCGCGACACGGGCGGACACCTTGACCGTCACACCGGCGCTGCCCGCGCCCGAGGCGCCGGGAGCCACGGCCGTGCTCCCGGCCAGGAGCGCCGCGCTCACTCCCGCGATCAGCGCCGTACGGCGTAAACGGCCGCCGCGGCGTCGTACCGGTCTCCGATCGAGCTCCATGCGGACCCCTCACCACTGACGTGCGCGACGATTTATGTCTGTGCTGGACAGAATTCGAGTCAAAGCAGGTGGCTCTATAAAAGATCGAACGTTCAAGGAGGTTAAATTCGCACATTCGATGCGTCAACCCTCTGGAATTCCGCTCCTGCCGGACATAAATTGACGCCCGCACCAGGGAGGTGACACGTGTCTCCACGTGACGAGGTCCTGGCCCATGTCCGGCGGCACGGGAGCGCGTCGCGACCCGAACTCCAGACGGCGCTCGGCATGAGCCGTCCGGTCGTCGCGGCCGTCGTCCGCGGGCTCCTCGCCGAGGAACTGCTGACCGAGCACCGAGGGGAGAACACGGGGGGCCGTGGGCGCCCCGGCCGACGCCTTCGGCCGCGCTATCCGGCGGGCGCGGTCGTCGGAGTGGACGTCAGCCACCGGCACCTCACCGTCGCAGCGGCCACCCTCGACCTGGCCGTCCGGACCGAGCGGCGGGTGGCGATCGACGTGGACGGGCGGCCGACCGCGGCCCTGGACATCACGGCCGACACGATCCGGCAGACGGTCGAGGAGGTCCGGCCCACGGTCGACGGGCCGGTGAGCGCGTGTGTCGTCGGCATACCGGGGCCGCTGGACATGAGCAAACGGGCGGTCGCCTCGCCCACCATCCTGTCCAGCTGGTCCGGGCTCGACCTGGCGGCCGAGCTGGGCTCCCGTACGGGACTGATGGTCTCCCTCGACAACGACGCGAATCTCGGAGCCCTCGCCGAACACCGGCACGGTGCCACCGGCAACCGGGGCAACCTCATCTACGTCAAGGCGTCCGACGGCATCGGGGCGGGCCTCATCGTCCACGGGGTCCCGGTCAGCGGCAGCTTCGGGGCCGCGGGCGAGATCGGGCACACCCAGGTGATCCCGGACGGAGACTGGTGCCGGTGCGGCAACCGCGGCTGCCTGGAGACCATCGTCTCGGTCCGCCAGGTGCTCCAGCAGGTCCAGCACTTCTACCCGGGCGACAGCGACCTGCGGTCCCGGCTGCCGGAGATCGCCCGCCACCCGGTGGCCCGGAAGATCTTCGCCGAATCCGGCCGTACCCTCGGCCGCGTCCTGGCCAACCTGTGCGCACTGCTCGACCCCGCGGCCGTCGTCATCGGCGGCGAGATGAGCCAGGCGGGCGAGGCGTTCGTCGACGGCGTCCGCGACTCGATCGAACGGCTTGCCCAACCGGGCTTCGACAGCCGCGTCCTGGTCGCCGCGTCCGCCCTCGGCACCCGCGCCGAGCTGATCGGGAGCCTCACGCTCGCCCGGGACATCGCCCTGCGGGGCGGAACCCGGCCGGCCCGGGGCTGATCAGCGGACCCACCGCCCGGTGTCCGGGACCGGCTCCGCACGCCGGACCGGCGCTCGTGATCGTCGCCGACCGTGCCGGTGGCTCCGCCTGCGGAGACGATCGGAGCCCGCCGTACCATCGAAGAGCGCTCGACACGTTTCGCGGCGTGGTCACACGCCCACGCGTCGCCCCCGCGACGCGATCAGCGGCGCGGTCACCGACGCAATCGGCCCGGGCCGGAAGCTGATACCAGGGACAGGCAGGATGAGCGAGCAGAGCAACCCCACCGCCACGACGGACTCGTCGGCCAAGGCGTTCTCGCCGGACGGTCCCACGCTGCGCCGCCGCCGACGACGGGCGGTAGGGCAACTTGCCCTGTGCGTGCTCGTGCTCGTCCCCTGGACCGTCTACCTGGCCGTCTCGTTGCCCGATCGCTTCGAGGCCCGGTACTGGCCCATGGTGTGGGTGGGCTTCGACGTCATGCTGCTCGTGTCGCTGGCCGGTGCCGGGCTGGCGGTCTGGCTGAAACGGCAGGCCCTGATTCCGCTGTCCTTCGTGGCGGCCACGCTCCTGGTCTGCGATGCCTGGTTCGACGTCTCCCTGAGCTGGGGGCGAGGCGACGTGTGGGGAAGCACAGCCTCGGCCGTGCTGGTAGAGCTGCCGCTCGCCTTCTTGCTCGTCATGCGCGCACGCCGGGTGCTCAAGATCTCGGCCCGGCTGGCCTGGCAGCGACTCGGGCTGGAAGGCGAACCCCCACCGCTGTACAAGATGCCGCTGTTCGTCACCCTGGCGACCTCGAGCAGCGGCCGATCGGACGTCAAGGAAGCCAAGGGCGCCTGACGGCCCCGGGACCGGCACCCGGCCTCCGCGGACACCACTTCCGGTGCAGGAGGCTTCGCCGTGCAGCGGGAGCGGAAACCTGTCGTGGTCGGGACCCAGTCCGCCGACCGCGCGGCTACGCTGGCTCCGGAGGTGCCAAGTGGCCGAGACGCAGCGGAAGTTGGGCGAGGTGCAGGAAGGCCCGTGCCGTCCAGATGTTCGAGTCCTGGGGGCTGGCCGGCCTGGTGCTGGACGGGCCGCCGCACGACGGCATCCTGGAGTTCCGGGTGGACGGCGTGAGCCACCTCGTCGACGACAGCGGCGGTGGGGAGGGCCCCGGGGCGCGACTGTGTCCCCAGCAGGTGCTCGTGCACCGGCTCACCGCCGCCCACCTCGCCGACGGCGGCGACCTGCGCTACGAGGCGGCCGACGTCACCCTGCACGACCTGACGGGGGAGCGCCCCGTGGTCCGCTACCGCGACGCCGACGGCACCCCGCACGCGATCACCTGCGCGTTCGTCGCCGGCTGCGACGGTGACCACGGCGTCACCGGCACCGCCGTCCCCGTCGGCCACCTCACCGCCCACACCTTCGACCACGGCATCGGCTGGCTCACCGTCCTCGCCGACGCGCCGCCCCCGCCCACCCCCTGCTCGCCGTCAGCGCGCAGGGCTTCGCCGCGCACTTCCCCCGGGGCCCGCACAGCAGCCGCTACTACCTCCAGTGCCCGCCCGGCGACCTGCCCGGCGCGTGGCCCGACGGCCGGGTCTGGGACGCGCTGCGCACCCGGCTCGCCGACCCCGCCCTGACCGCGGGCCCGATCACCGACCGCGAGACCTTCCGGCTGCGCTCTCTCGTGACCGACCCCATGCAGTACGGCCGGCTGTTCCTCGTCGGGGACGCCGCCCACATCCTGTCCCCCATGGGCGGCAAGGGCATGAACCTCGCCCTGTACGACGCGGACCTCTTCGCCCGCGCCGTCCGCGACCACGTCCGCGCCGGGGACGACACCGCACTGCGGACCTACTCCGAGCGTTGCCTGCGGCGCGTCTGGAGTGACCAGGAGTTCTCCCACTGGCTGACCCGGACGGTCCACGACGCCGGCGACAGCACCGGCTGCGGCCCCTTCCTGAACCGTCTGGCCCGAGCCCGCCTTGACCGGCTCTTCACCTCCCCGGCGGCCGTGCGGGCCTTCGCGGAACTGATGGCCGGCCTCGACCCGGCCGAGGAGCGCCCCGCCCCCATCGGCCGCTGACCACACACCTGCCGCACGGCCTTTTTGCGCGCTTACCCCATTCATCCCTCGGGTCAAGTCACGACCCCTCGGAACGTGACCGTGTGATGTGCGTGGGGCCTACTTGAAGTGCGGGCCTCACCGGAAACGAAATCCGGAAAAACAAATGGGGCAGAACGGTGGGACTCACATCCGCACCGGAATTTCCCGGGCAGGCAGAAAACCCCCGTTTATCGTCAGGAGAGAACTCATGAACCGTATTTTTCGCACCAGCAGCAGGAGCACTTCCGGGCGTCGGCGCCTCGGTCTCCCGGCGCTCGCGGCCTCGGCCGCCCTGGCCGCCGGTGTCGCGGCCGGCGCGCTGACACCGGCCGCGACGGCGGCGCCGGTACCGCAGAGCCGTATGTAACCCCGCCAGGGTCGCGTGCGGCATATCGAGCGAGCGCCCCGGATCGCCAACGGGGATGCGTGACAGCGAATCCTGGCCGCCTGCGTCGGCGGCCACCCACCGGTCTCAGCTACGACGGCCCACACGATGGGCCAGATACCGATCGAAGATTTCCTGGCTTTCGGGGGTGAAAGTCCACTGGTGCAGAGTCCGCCGCAGCTCGGACTCCGTCAGCCACCCGTACCAGGCCACCTCTGCCAGATCGGGGGCGACGACCTGCGGAACCATGGCATCGCACACCCCAAGCCAATGAGGGCTGAGCCCGCCACGGTTGAGGAACTTGAACCGAAGGCATATCGACGCCCGCACTCCCAACTCCTCGCGGAGCTCCCGAGCAGCTGCCTCCTCATAGGACTCGCCGACGCCTGCAGCGCCCCCGACCCCGAGTTCGTAGTGCCCTGGGAAACGCGACAGCTGCTCGGCACGCCGATGGACGAGAAAGTGGCCTCGCCCATCACGGCACACCACTACGGCAACTCGGTGCAGCCAACCCTCCTGAACGGCGTCCCGCCGACTCACCGCCCCCAGCACACGGTCCTGATCGTCAACGCGTTCCACGAGTTCATCCACGACGCACACGATCGCAGAACCCACTGACACCCGCCCGGAGTCCCGGACCGTCACGCCGCCAGTAGCCCTCGGACCGACCTCATCTCATCGAACAAAAGGCGACGCCCCTGTCCGGCAGGACGATCACCGGACTCGGGCCACGGCAGTGCTGCGGTCTCAGCAGTCCAGGCAGTACGGACCTGTAGGAGCCTTCGGAAAGTCGTCTCGCCCGTCCAGCCAACCGCAGAGCGGTTCGGCCAGGGTGAGGTTTTCGGGGAACAGAGCGTATCCGTGTTCAGGGCATCTGGCGTTGGGATCCCAACCCCACATGCGGCCTTCTGAGGTGCTGTAGTCGACGAGAGACCATATCGCACAGCCCCACGTCAGGAGCGGTACAACAGAAGCCGGGCAGGCGGGGGTTCCGCGCCGGCCTCATCCTGCTCCCGGATCCTAGGGATGATCTCGTCGTCGGTCATGCCGACAGTCGTAGCAGCTGCCACCGACAGCTTCCGGGCTGTCCGGTGCAGCCGACTGCAGCCACCGTTGAGCATCGGAGTTCGTGTGAGGTAACGACAAGCCGGTGCCCTGCAGGCCACAGCATGGCTCCCGCCCCCGGAAGGAAGTTTTCGACGGTCTGGCGCGGCGCTTGGCGGGCCGGTTCGCGCGGGTCGAACCGCGTCGATGCGATCATTCGGGCCGCCGGTTCCCGTTTGGTCGTTGAAGAAGGTGTCCTCCACACTCCTGCGGACCGCCTGGCGGCGCCGGTGTACTGGCGCCGAACCAGCACCGTGGAGGTCCCTTTCTTCAGATCGCGGGTCTCGTCCACCTCAAAGCCCGCCTCGTCGTCACGAAGGTTTCCCACGACCCAGGCGCGAATGTCGTTCCGCCGGGCGTCCGCGCAATGGCTGCACAGTCAGGAACCGAGCTGCTGCAGCGCGCGTCTCCCGCACCATGATCTCCAACGAGCACGAAGAGCACTCGAGCTCCACCGGGCGCACCTTGCCGTCCGCGGTGTCTGTGGATCCGCCGCAGGTCAACGACTACGACAGCTTCGCCGAGGCCTATACGGCAGAGAACGAAACCAACCTCATCAACGCCTATTACGAGCGGCCCGCGATGCTGGCACTCGCCGGAGACGTGGCCGGTCGGCGGATCCTCGACGCCGGCTGCGGTTCGGGGCCCCTGTTCGCGGCGCTGCGCGACCGTGGCGCCGTCGTGAGCGGCTTCGATGCGAGTGCCGGGATGCTGGAGCTGGCCCGGCGGCGGCTCGGCGACGCTGACCTGCGGGTGGCGGACCTGGGCAGCCCGCTTCCCTATGCTGATGACACGTTCGACGATGTGGTCGCCTCCCTGGTACTGCACTACCTTCAGGACTGGGGGCCGGCGCTTGCCGAGCTGCGCCGCGTGCTCAAGCCCGGCGGTCGGCTCATCGCGTCCGTCGACCATCCCTTCGCCATCAACCTCATGCACCGGCAGGCCGGCCGCGAAGCCGAGTACAAGTACTTCGACACCACCAACTGGACCGAAGAGTGGACCATGGGCGGCCAGACTGCGCTGATGAGTCTCTGGCACAGGCCCCTGCACGCGATGATCGAGGCTTTCACCGGGGCGGGTTTCCGGATCACGGTCATCAGCGAGCCTGAGCCCGATCCAGCGGCCCGCGAGCTGTTCCCCGAAGTCATCGCGGCCAAGCCGCGTTTCCTGTGCTTCCTGTTCTTCGTCCTGCAGGCCGACTAGCAACCGGCACAGGTCGGTCGCCCACCGACAGCATTCTCGACATCGTCGGGCTACCGGCGGGAATCGCGGAGCGGTGGCCGGACGGGCGCGGGCTGGGATCACGCCGTCGGCTCGGACCTCGGCAACGGACGTACGCACTTATGCCCAACGTCGGGTTGCCCGCGCCTCCGCCACACCCCACGCCTCTGCCACACCTCGCGCCTCCGTCACCCCCCGGGCGACCGCCCGACAACCTGACGGGCGCCGCGCTCAGGCGCCCGCTGGTTCCGGGTCGGCCACCTTCTTCGGCGCGCGGGCGGCCGGGGTGGCGAAGGCGGCCGCGACCACCAGGACGAGCACCGGGATCAGGGCGTGCCGCAGCCCGAAGTGCTCACCGAGGTAGCCGAGGGAGGGCGGGCCCACCAGGAAGGCGACGTAGCCGACGGTCGCGGCGAGCGCGACGCGGGCGGCCGAGTCGGCGCCCGAATCACCCGCCGCGGAGAGCGCCACGGGAAACCCGAGTGACGCCCCGAGGCCCCACAGGACGGCGGCGGCAGCCGCGACCGCCTGGTTGTCGACGAAAATCACGAGGGCCAGTCCGGCGGCCCCGACGACCGCGCTCCCGCACAGCGCCGCCGCCCGCCCGAACCGGTCGACGAACCGTCCGCCGACGAAGCGGCCCACGGTCATCGCGGCGGCGAAGACCGCGTACACGGCGGAGCCCAGCGCGGCGTCGAAGCCGTGCCCGTCCACCATGACCAGGGGGAGCCAGTCGTTCGCCGTGCCCTCGGCCATGGCGAGCGCGAGGATGACGCAGCCGATGAGCAGCAGTGCGGGATCCTTCCAGACCGCGGCGCGCGGCGCGCCCGGTGCGCGGCGTCCGGCGGCGGTCTGCCGGCCCACCTCGGCGGGGACGCGCCGGATGACCAGGGCGAGCGCGCCCAGCACCACCGCGGCCACGACGAGCAGATGGACCAGGACCGGGAAGTCGACCGCCGTCAGGCACATGCCGGCGACCGCGCCGAGCACGGTGCCGAGACTGAAGAAGCCGTGCATGGCGGGCAGCGTGGAGCGGCCGAGCAGCCGTTCCACTTCGGCGCCCTCGACGTTGAGGGCCACCTCGCCGCCGCCCATGCCGAGACCGAACAGCCCGAGGCCCAGCGCGACACAGGCCCCCGAACCGACGGCGGCGCCCACTCCGACCACCGCGGCACCGGCGGCGACGGCCGACGTGCCGGCCAGGATGACGAGCCGGGCACCCCAGCGCGCCACGACCGTGCCCGAGCACAGGATGCCGAGCATCGAGCCGACCGAGAGCCCGAACAGGATCAGGCCCATCTGCGCCGTGGAGGCGCCGAGCAGGTCGCGCACGTCCGGGGTGCGGGTGACCCAGGAGGAGATGGTCAGCCCGGGCGCGAAGAAGAGGACGAAGACGGCAGTGCGACGCCGGGCGAGGTCAGAGGTCATGGGCGGTGGCTCCAGCGGGGTACGTACAGAAGTCTGTACGACCGTACACACTAACCTGTACGTCTGTACACACTCGGCGCTGGGCAACCCATGGCACATTGAGGGCGTGAGCGGCACACGACGCGAGATCCCGAACGATCCCGGACGCAAGGAGCGGATCCTCGATGCAGCCCTGGACGTGATCGCCGAGAGCGGCGTACACCGGACCACCCACCGGAAGATCGCGGCGCGGGCGGAGGTCCCCCTGGGCTCGCTCACCTACTACTTCGACGGCATGGCGGACCTCCTCGCCCAGGCATTCGCCCGGCTGTCGGACACCATGTCCCAGCTCTACCGGCGGACGCTGGAGTCCGCCGCCTCCACGGCAGAGGCCGAGGCGGCGGTCGTCGAGCTGATCTGCGGTCCGGCCTACGCCACGGAACGCGACATGACCCTCATCTTCGAGATGTACGCCTACGCCAACCACAACGAGGCGGTCTCCGTCACCACCCGCACCTGGCTCGAACGCAGCAGGGACAGCCTCGCCCTGCACTTCACGCCCGGAGTGTCCCGCGCACTCGACGCGCTGATCGAGGGCTGGCCGATGCACCGGGCGTTCGCCGACGCACCGCTGGACCGCCGCCTGGTCACCGAAACGGTCCGCGCGATCGTCGCCGCCGACCCACGCCTGTCCACGGACGCCACCTGAACCGCACCGACATCCGCTTCCTCGCTCCACGGCAGTTCACGGACCCCCGGACAGGCGGGGGAGTCCACGATCCAGCGTGACCGAACGCCGAGCCGCCCTGTCGCCCGATCAGGCCACCGTCCGCTGGACGTAGGGCACGAGCCGGACCGGGCCGAGGAGACCGTACGCCTGGCGTGTCGCCGTCCCGAAGACCGCGGGGTTGCTGACCCGCAGCCGGTTGAACAGCGGGGTGGCGACCTCGACTTCGACCGTGTTCGTGCCCGGGCGGAGCAGGCCGCCGAGGTCCACCTCGGGGTTGAGGCGGTCTATGGGCCCGACCCGGGTGCCGTTG
Source organism: Streptomyces sp. (assembly GCF_019510245.1). Taxonomy (GTDB): domain Bacteria; phylum Actinomycetota; class Actinomycetes; order Streptomycetales; family Streptomycetaceae; genus Streptomyces. Next base: position 12,960 of record NZ_JAEKKT010000217.1, read on the forward strand.
ACGGTCACCCGGCAGGTGTCGGCGACGCTGCCGAGCCGCAGCACGGCCCCCGTCGAGGAGGTCCAGTTCGCCGGCAGGGTGACGGTCGTCCGGTAACGGCCGATGCCGCCGACGTCGGCCAGCTCCGGGATCTGCGACCAGGGCAGCAGCGCGTCGAGGGCGACGGTGTGCCCGACGACGTCGATGCTGGTGGCGTCGGCGCCGGGCCGCCAGTCGTCGACGGTGAGCGTCCACCGGTCGAGGGTGACGGGGTCGGGCACCTCGGGTATCTCCGCGGTGACCGTGCGGCCGTTCGACAGGGTGGTGGCGTACGTACCTGCCGTCGCCGCGCGCACGGCCGGCGAACCGTTCGCGAACAGCACGCTGTCCGCCTCGGTCGCCACCGCGTGCGGACGGGCCCCGCTGCGGTCCCCGAACGCGGCGGGCCGCGCCAGCGCGACGACGAGCGTCTCACCGGGCTGGAGCGCCACCCGGAACGTGAACGCGTCCCCGTCCTGGGTGTACTCGGCGAGCCGGGTGACCCGCCCGGTCCAGGGATCCAGCAGGTAGGGGACGGTACCGGAACCGGCGCGCCGGGTGCTGTGCACCGTCACGTCGTGGTCGACGGCGGCCACCGGCGGCTTGACGGTCTCGGCGTGCTTGCCGTTGCAGAAGTAGTAGAGGTCGGCGTCGTCGGTCGCCCGGTGCGCGTTGAGAAGGGTCGAGGACGCGCCGTAGGCGACGTCGGGCGTCACGCCGAGGTCCGCGAAGGCCGCGCCGACCAGGGTCTTGTCGGTGACCTTGCGGACGTTCGGGAGGGCGAGCAACTGGGCGGTGAGCGCACGCAGTTCCGCGGTCTCGGTGTCGTCGGTCAGGCCCGGGGCGAGGGCCTGGTCGAAGGCGCCGAGCAGTACGGTGGGCAGCCCGGCCCGGGCGAACGCGAGCAGCCTGCGGGCGTCGGCTACGGCCAGCGTCGGGTTGGAACCGTAGAAGAAGTCGCCTTCGAGGAACAGCGCCTTGTAGGCGGGCCCGTCCGGCGCGAGCCGCTTTCCGGACACCCGGGCCGAGGGCAGGTCGAGCAGCGGCCCGCTGAGGAACTGGTGGGTCCAGCCGAGCGGGACGCCGGTGGAGGTGAGCCAGGACGCTCCGATGCCGGTGGCGCTGTAGCCGGTCTGCCGGAAGACGGCGACGTCGGCGCGGACGGTGCCGGACTGGAGCACCTGGTGCACCCGCCCGAGGTAGCCGGCGATGTCCGGGACGTGCTGCCAGGTGGGTTGGCGCGGCCCCCAGGACTCGCCGTACCCCACCGTTCCGTTGTAGGGGCTGAACGCGGCGAACCCGGGCCAGGCGACCCCCGGCGCGGTGGCGTAGGAGAATCCGTGGATCACGGTCTGGTTGACGCCCGCCGCGTACGCGCCGCCCATGGTGCGCAGGAACTTGTCCCAGGTCGTGTTGTAGGCGCCGCCCGCGTAGGCGCCCGCCTCGCAGGACAGGACGCGGTGTCCGGCCATGTCGCGGCCGCCGGCGAGGCAGCGGTAGTCGTCCAGGTTCTTGAAGCCGAGCGACTCGCCCTCGGGGATGTCGAGGACCGCCGCCGAGGCGATGGCGTCCGTCTGGAGCCCGTACGGCTGCGAGCGCAACTGCATGCCGTGGCCGTGCGCCCAGTCCCGCAGTGCCCCGAGATGGTGCTCGTTGAACAGGTTCGACACGGTCTCCCAGAAGTCGTGCCGGATCTCCTGGGTGAGCCGGGCCTCGAAGGCGAAGACCTGGTTGCCGTTGTCAAGGACGACGGCCGGCAGGTACGGCAGCAGGTCCCGCCCGGTGTGCCCGCGGAACGCGTCCGGCAGCGCGGGCGTCCACTGCAGCCCCTTGGTCTCCAGCTCGACGGAGTCCTCGAAGAAGGCGCCGCCCGCCGACCGGAGCAGTCCGCGCAGCCCGGCGTCGAGGATCTCGCGGTCCCAGTAGCGTGTGACGGCCGCGGTACCGGCCGCGCTGAAGTGGTCGACGACGTAGGCGGCGGGGGAGGAGTGCGGGCCCGCCTCGGGCTGCTGTCCCGAACCCCGCTGCCAGTACGCCAGGATCACCCAGGTCGCCGAGTCCGGCGGGGTCCAGGTCAGCCTGCCCTCGGACACCCGGGAGGTCAGGTCGGTGACGCTGCCGGCATCCAGGCCGGTCGCCTTTCCGCTGGAGTAGGCGGTGTCGACCCGGGCGGCCTGAACCGCGAACAACTGCTGCACGGTGACTTGGGAAGCGGCCGCGTGGACCGGGGCCGGCACCGGTCCGTCGTACCCGGCACCGGCCGTCAACGTGACCTTGCCGTAGACGAGTTCCTTGACCGCCGCGTCGTCGTCGGGGGTGACACCCGGTACGGCGACGGGCCAGCTCGGGCCGAGGGTGAGGTCGACGGTCAGTCCGCGCCGGGCCGCCTGGCGCAGCGCGGCCTTCACACCGTCGCGCCAGGGGGTGCTGCCCCAGCCGTGATGCGCGGTGTCCAGCACGGAGGTGTCGGCGATGCTGTGGTGCACGGCCGCGATCTCGGCCCCGCCGAACCCCGCATCCGCCATCTGGTCGATCTCCCGCGCGATCTCGGCAGGATCGACCAGCCCGTCCGGCCACCACCAGCGGAACTTCGGCCGAACGGCCCTGGCGGGCTTTGCGAACCAGTCGGCGGCGGGTCCGGCCCCGGTGGAGAGGGCACCACCGGGTGCGGCGAAGGCACCGGCCGCGGGCCCGAGCGCGGCGAGGGCACCGGCCGACAGGCCGGCCGCGAGCACCGACCGGCGGGTCGCCCCACCGCGCTGAGAGGAGGATTCGTGCATGGTTCAACCCCAAGTGGTCCCAAGGGCGGTCACGGACAGACGGTGTATTGAATCGTTTCAATCAAGGTGAGCGCGGGAACGTTAATCCGGTCCATGAACCGAGGTCAAGAGATGTGACAACGATTCAACGAGGCGAAGGCCGCCGAGGGTTGCCGGCACCTCCCGTGCCGCGGCCCGGAGCCGGCGCCCGTCAGGCCACCTGGCCGACGTGCAGCGCGGTGTAGGCGCCGCCCCGGCGCAGCAGTTCCTCGTGCGTGCCGATCTCGCGGATACGGCCGTCGCCCATCACCACGATGCGGTCGGCACCGTGCACGGTGGACAGCCGGTGGGCCACCACGAACGTCGTACGGCCGTGCAGCAGGCGGGCCAGCGCCTGCTGCACCAGCGCCTCGGAGCGGGTGTCCAGCGCGGAGGTGGCCTCGTCCAGCACCAGGACGCGCGGGTCCCGGATCAACGCCCTCGCGATGGCGAGGCGTTGGCGCTGGCCGCCGGAGAGCCGGGCGCCGCGCTCGCCGACCACGGTGTCCAGGCCGAGCGGCAACTGGTCCACGAATTCCAGGGCGTTGGCGTCCCTGAGTGCGGCGCGCACCGCCTCCTCGTCGGCTTCGTCCTCCATGCCGTAGGCGACGTTCTCGCGGACCGTGCCGTCGAAGAGGATCGACTCCTGCGGCACGACCGAGACGAACTGCCGGTAGGTGCGCAGGCTGGAAGCCGTCCCGTTCGGCGGGCATGAAATCGGTGACGGTCTCGCGGCGCAGCAGGACGACCCGGCCGTCGTCGTGGGGGCCGCGGGGAAGCCCGTCGAGATGCGCGTGCACACCGTCCTGACGTGGCGTCAGATCGCCCGCGAGGACGTCCGGACGGGCCGGCAGGGAGACACCGAGCCGGTCCCCGGTCCGCTCGTACCGGGCCGAGAGGTCCTCCGGCAGCAGGTGGAAGACGCCCTCTTCCTCCTCGGTGCCCCCGGTTCAGCAGCACGCAGGCCATGCGCTCGGCGGGGTCGGTGGCGGTGTGGTCGACGTCCAGGACCACTCCCCGGTGGTCCGGGTCGAGCGGCGGGATGGTGCCGATCCACATGCGGGCGGAGCCGTCCATGGCCGGGATTCAAGCACCCGGCCGACCGGGCCTACCCGGCGGCGGCTCAGGGCAGTTCGACGCTGACCAGGCCGCGCAGCATCCTGCGCAGATGGTCGGGCATGTCGATGGCGTCCGGGCTGAGCAGCCACTGGATCTGCAGGCCGTCGATGAACGCGATGAGGTTCGCCGCCAGCCCCGACGCGTCCACGTGCGGGCGCAGCAGATCCCGTCGCACCAGGTCGTCGACGGCCCGTTGCATCTGCCGGCGGGTGCGTTCGTAGCGTGCGGTGAAGTAGGGGCGCGCCGGGTGGTCCGCCGCGGTGGCCTCGCTCGACAGCACGGCGAACAGGCTCACGATCAGCGGGTTGGCCTGGTTGTGCGCGACCAGCCGGATCATGCTGGCGAAGTACGCCACGCCGTCGCTGTTGACCGCGCCCGACTGGAAGAAGTGCGCGTCGTCCTGGCGCTCGCGTTCCTCGAGGACCGCCTCGAGCAGTGACTCCTTCGTCGGGAAGTGGTGCAGCAGCCCCGCGCGTGACACACCGCAGGCGGCGGCCAGTTGCACCATGCTCGCGTTGCGGTAGCCGACCTGCCCGAACGCGGTGAACGCCGCCTCGATGATCTGGGCGCGCCGGCGTTCCCCCTTGGGGTAGTTCCGCGGGGCCGTGCCCTGTCGCGCCGTCTCTCTCGCCATGGACGAGATGCTAACGACCTCTAGAAACCAGCACCCCTGTCGGTATTCTGTTCCCGGCCGTGCGCCACGCTTCCGGCCGTCCGCCATGAGAGGAGTTCCCCATGTCGACACCGCAGTTGTCGGTCCAGCTCTACTCCGTACGCCATGCCCTGGAGGCCGACGAGGACGCGACCCTCGGCCGCCTGACCGCGCTGGGCCTGAGGAACGTCGAGGCCTTCGGCTTCGTGCACCGGGCCGGCGAACTGGCCGACGCGCTCGACAAGCACGGTCTGTCCGCGCGGACGGGGCACGCCGGCTTCCTGTCGCCCGACGCGGCACCCCCGGCCGACCTCGACGAGACCTTCCGGGCCGCCCGGCGACTGGGCGTGGAGATCCTCTTCGACCCGTTCGTCCCCGCCGAGCGCTGGGCCGACGAGCAGGAGATCGCCCGTACCGCCGCCCTCCTGAACGAGGCCGCCGAGCGCGCCGCCGACCACGGGCTGCGGGTCGGCTACCACAACCACTCCCAGGAGTTCGTCCACACCGTCGCCGGCGTCAACGCCTTCGACCGCTTCGCCGGCCTCCTGCATCCGGAAGTCGCCCTGGAGATAGACCTGTTCTGGGCCGCGGCCGGCGGCAATGACGTCGTCGCCCTCCTGAACCGGCTCGGCTCCCGGGTGCGCGCCCTGCACGTGAAGGACGGACCCGTCATCGACGACCCGTTCACCTCGGGCGCCCCCTTCGACCCCGCCGACACCGGCCAGGTCGCGGCAGGCCGCGGACAGATACCACTGGCTGCCGCGCTGGAGGCGGCCCCGCACGCCGAGTACGCCGTCATCGAGTTCGACCACTACGACGGCGACATCTTCGAGGGCATCGCGACGGGCGTCTCCTACCTGAACGGGAAGGGCATCGCCTGATGGCGGCACGGAACCCGGTCGGCGTCGGCCTCGTCGGCGCCGGCAACATCAGCGACCAGTACCTGACGAACCTCACCAGGTTCCCCGACCTGCGCGTGCTCGTCGTGGGCGACCTGGACACCACGCGCGCCGAGACCCAGGCCCGCAGGTACGGCGTCGAGGAGTGGGGCACCGCGGCCGACGTCCTCGCCCACCCGGACGTCGACATCGTCGTCAACCTGACCGTGCCCGCCGTCCACGCCGAGGTCAGCTCGGCCATCGTCGCCGCGGGCAAACACGTCTGGTCGGAGAAGCCCATCGCCGTCGACCGCTCCGACGCACGAGCCCTGCTCGACCAGGCGGCCGCGGCCGGCCTGCGGGTCGGGGTCGCCCCCGACACGATCCTCGGCCCCGGCCTGCAGACCGCCCTGCGGGCCGTCGCACGCGGCGACATCGGCACCCCGCTGTCCGCGCAGACCGTGATGCAGTACGCCGGACCCGACCTGTGGCACCCCAACCCCGAGTTCCTGTTCGCCAAGGGCGCCGGTCCGCTCCTCGACATGGGCCCCTACTACCTCACCGCCCTCGTCTGCCTGTTCGGCCCGGTCGCCCGTGTCGCCGCGCTCGGTTCCACCGCCCGCGCGGTCCGTACGGTACGCAGCGGCGAGCGCACGGGCACCGAGTTCACCGTCGCCGTACCCACCCACGTCTCCGCGCTCACCCGGTTCGCGGGCGGCGGGGTCGGGCAGAGCGTGTTCAGCTTCGACTCCCCGCTCACCCGCACCGGGTTCGTCGAGATCACCGGCACCGAGGGCACCCTCGTCCTGCCCGACCCCAACACCTTCGCCGGTGACGTCCGGATCACCCGGGTGCAGCAGCGGGGCCAGGACCCGGAGTGGGAGACCGTCCCGCCCGTCGGCATCGAGGCGGGCCGCGGGCTCGGCGTCCTGGACATGGCACGGGCCATCCGCGGGGGACACGCCCACATCGCCACCGGAGACCTCGGCTACCACGTCCTGGACACCATGATGTCCATCGACGAGGCCGTCACCTCCGGCGAGAGCGTCCACGTCACCAGCACCGCCCCCGCGACACCACTCGTCCCCGAGGACCGCGACCCGTACGGAGCCACCCTGTGAACCGCCCCCTGCGTGCCGGATTCATCGGCGGCGGTTTCATGGCGGCCGTCCACACCCGGGCGAGCCGTGCCGCCCGCGGTCACGTGACCGCCCTCGCGAGCTCGACCCCCGAACGCGGCGAGCAGGCCGCACGCGCCCTCGGCGCCGAACGCGCCGAACCGGACGCCCACCGCCTGACCACGGCCGGCGACCTCGACATCATCCACGTCTGCAGCCCCAACCACCTGCACACCGAGCACACCCTGGCGGCACTGGCCGCCGGCGCGCACGTCATCTGCGAGAAGCCCCTCGCGACCACGGCGGCGGACGCCGAACGGCTGGTCCACGGCGCGCGGGAGGCCGGCCGGGTGGCGGCGGTCCCGTTCGTCTACCGCTACCACCCGATGGCCCGGCAGGCCCGCTCCCTGGTGGCCGAGGGCCGACTCGGCACGGTCCTGACCCTGGACGCCGCCTACCTGCAGGACTGGCTCCTCGGCCCCGACGACACCAACTGGCGCGCGGACCCGCAGGCCGGCGGCGCCTCCCGCGCCTTCGCGGACATCGGCTCCCACCTGTGCGACCTCGTCGAGTTCGTCTCCGGACAGCGCATCCACCGCCTCGCCGCCCGCACCCGGACCGTCTTCAGCGAACGTGGCGGCACCGAGGTGACCAACGAGGACACCGCCGCCCTCCTCGTCGAACTCGGCAACGGTGCGCTCGGCACGCTGCTCGTCAGCCAGCTCGCCCCCGGCCGCAAGAACAGTCTCACCCTGGAACTCCACGGCACCCGGCAGAGCGTGCGCTTCGAACAGGAACGCCCCGAGGAACTCTGGATCGGCAGCCGCGACGGCTCACGACTGCTCCTGCGCGACCCCGCCACCGCCGCCCCCGACTCCGCCCGCGTGTCCGTCCTGCCACCCGGACACGCCCTCGGCTACCAGGACGCCTTCACCGCGTTCGTCACCGACGTCTACGACGCCGTACAGGGCGGGCACCCCGAGGGCATGCCGACGTTCGCCGACGGACTCCGCGCCGCACGTCTCACCGAGGCCGTACTGGCCTCCGCCGCGGACCACGGCACCTGGATCGACACCGCACCCGACACCGCACGCGAGACCTCACCCGACGCGGAGGACCGCACATGACCGCAGCCACCCACCCCGTCACCCTGTTCACCGGACAGTGGGCCGACCTCCCCTTCGAGGAGGTCGCCCGCCTCGCCGCCCAGTGGGGGTACGACGGCCTGGAGATCGCCGCCTCGGGAGACCACCTCGACCTCCGGCGCGCCGACGAGGACGACGCCTACGCGGCATCGCGCCTGGAGATCCTCGACCGGCACGGCCTCAAGGTCCACGCCATCTCCAACCACCTCGCGGGACAGGCCGTCTGCGACGCCCCCATCGACTTCCGCCACCAGGCGATCCTGCGCCCGTACGTCTGGGGCGACGGAGAGGCGGAAGGGGTCCGGCAGCGCGCCGCCGAGGACATGAAGCGCGCCGCACGCGTGGCACGCAAACTCGGCGTGGACACCGTCGTCGGCTTCACCGGCTCCTCCATCTGGCCCTACGTCGCCATGTTCCCGCCCGTCCCCGCCTCCGTCATCGACGCCGGCTACGAGGACTTCGCCGCCCGCTGGAACCCGATCCTCGACGTCTTCGACGCCGAGGGAGTGCGCTTCGCCCACGAGATCCACCCCGGCGAGATCGCCTACGACTACTGGACCGGCGTCCGCACCCTGGAGGCGATCGGCCACCGGGACGCCTTCGGCTTCAACTGGGACCCCAGCCACATGATGTGGCAGAACATCGACCCCGTCGCCTTCATCACCGACTTCAAGGACCGCATCTACCACGTCGACTGCAAGGACACCCGCCTGCGCCCCCGCAACGGCCGGGCCGGCGTCCTCGGCTCCCACCAGCCCTGGGGCGATCCGCGCCGCGGCTGGGACTTCGTCTCCACCGGCCACGGCGACGTCCCCTGGGAGGACGCCTTCCGCGCGCTGAAGGCCATCGGCTACGACGGCCCCATCTCCATCGAATGGGAGGACGCCGGCATGGACCGGCTGCACGGTGCCGCCGAGGCGGTCACCTTTGTACGGTCCCTGCTGTGGCCGACCCCGAAGGCGTCCTTCGACGCCGCGTTCAGCAACCAATGACGTCCACCTCGGGCTGAGGCCTTCTCCGCCGTGCCCCGTGCCCCGTGCTCCTGTGCGGCACGGGGCACGGTCGGGAATCCGTGACTCTCCGCCCTCTCATCGGATCACCCCTTGCTTCGCCTATCGAATCTCGATAGATTTCCATCGCGAATCGATGGAAGGTTGGGTCATGGGAAAACTGACGGTGCGTGCGCTGCGTGTCGTGCTCGTCGTGGTGCTCGTCGGCACCGTGTTCGTACAGGCGGGGATGGTCTGGGCGTTGGCCGCCAAACCGGACGACGGATCGCTCCCGCTGACCTCGTTCCGCGTGATCACGATCCTGGGCATGGTGTCGGCCCAGATCGCGCTGGTCTGTGTATGGCGCCTGGTGACGATGGTGCGGCGCGGGACCGTGTTCTCCCACACGGCCTTCCGGTACGTGGACGGCGTGATCGGCGCGATCGTGGCGGCCGCCCTGCTGTGGTTCGCGGTCACGGCCGTCAACGCGCCGGGACAGCGGGACGACCCGGGTGTCAGCGTCATCATGGCCGGGATCGGTCTGGCCGTCCTGGGAGTCGCGCTCATCGTGCTCGTACTGCGGATGCTGCTCGCTCAGGCCGTCGCGCGGGACGGCGAAGCGGCGCGGATGCAGGCCGAGTTGGACGAGGTGATCTGATGCCGATCGCCGTCGACATCGACGTGATGCTGGCCAAGCGGAAGATGTCCGTGGGCGAACTCGCCGACCGTGTGGGAATCACGCCCGCCAACCTGGCTGTGCTCAAGAACGGCCGCGCCAAGGCGGTACGTTTCGCGACCCTCGCCGCGCTCTGCGAGGTGCTCGAGTGCCAGCCGGGCGACCTGCTGCGCTGGGAGGCCGAGGACCCCGCGGACGAACGGGCCGCGCCTGCCGACGCGCCCGGCGGCCACGTCTGATCATCAGGACTTCACCCCTTCGCCCCGGTACGTGTGAACTGCGTGTGGAGGTACTGGAGTTGAGGTTGCGGTCGACCTACCCCGCCGCGGACGAGGGTGCCTAGGCTGCTGTCGTACCCGCATGCCGGCCGGAGGGGGGACGTCGTGCCACGGTCCGACGCGGCGCTGAGGACGCGCACCCGCCTGTTGTCGATGTACAACCTGACCCCGCGGGTGCGGGTACCCGAGGAGCGGCTCCGTCCGCTGACCGACGCACTTGACCTCGGCCGTTTCACCGCACACGTCGACGACGCCGGCCTGTTGCTGCCTCGGCTCGTACTGCACGAGCGCGTACCCGAGATCACGCTTCCCCCGGGCGCGGCACAGGTCGACGGCGCGACGATCACCCTGGCCGTCACCCCCCGGCCAGGATCCCCTGCTCTTCGTGGGCGTCGAGATCGCGGACGACGCGGACGACCCGGACACGATCGCCGGCACTCTCTACGCCACCTGGCAGGACCGTGCGGCGATCCGCGTGGGCGGGCTGCCGCTGACCGAGTGGCTCGACGCGCGGCTGCGTGCGTACGGCGTCCCGGCCCCGTCCGCCGACCAGCCACCGCTCGAGTTCGGCAGGAACGTCCACCAGAGCGTCTTCCCCGGAGCGGAACTCGCCCGAGGGCTGCTGGCCGAGCACGTGTCGGGCGACACGGTCGGCTCGGTGCGACGGTGGACGGCGGTGCCTCGGCAACTGGGCGCCCGGCCGCCACGGGGCGGTGGAGCCGAGCCGCGCCCCGGCGATCCGCTGCGCGGCCCGCAGCGGGGTGACGCCCGTCGAACGGGCCAGGTCGAGAAGGCGGCTGACGGTGTCGCCGATCCCCTCCACCCGCTTTCGGGCCGCCTCGTGGCCGTAGTTCTCCGATTCCCGGCTGAGCGCGTAGATGATGCCGCCGGCACTGGCGACATAGTCCGGGATCCAGACGACGCCGTGCCCGGCGAGATCAGCGGTGACGGACTCGTCGGTGAGCTGGTTGACCTGCCTCGAACGCACCAGGCTGCTGCACAGGCGCGGCATCATCCAGGGATACGAGGCCCAGGTCTCCTGCGCGCACTCAACCGCTCGGTACAGGCGATGGTGGCCACCCAGATCCGGCCGCTGCGCAGGGACGTCGTGGCCGCCTTCGAGGAGTCGGTGACCCAGCTGCCCGAAGTCGTCTCCGTCTGCACGATGGCGGGCAGCGACGACTTCCTCGTCCACGTCACGGCCCAGGACATCGACCATCTGCACGCCTTCATCCTGGACCAGTTCACCAACTGCCGCGAGATCGTCAGCTTCCGTACCTCGATCATCTACCAGCACCTCACCAACCCGGTCCTGGACCCGCTCCCTCCCGGTGGAGGGGAACACGCCTGAGGTTCCCGCGACCCTTGGCACCCGCATACAGGCGCCTGTCCACTTGCCTCCGCCGGGTCTCAGTCGTCTTCGGTGATGAAGTCGGTCAGCGCGGCAGCGACGGCAGCGGGCTGTTCATCGGGAATGAAGTGTCCTGCGTCCGGCACGACGATCCCGGTGGCGTGGTCGGCCCACGGCCTGATGGAAGCCGCCATGTCGGGGATGGAGCCGTGGCTGCCGGAGATCCCGAGAACCGGGACCGTCAGGCGCCGTTGGTCCAGCGCTTCGTGGTTCTTCTGCGCCGACTCGGCGGCGTACCGGTAGTAGGCCAGGGATGCGCGCAGGCCGCCGTCGGCGGCGACGGACGCGGCGTAGTGCTCGATTTCGGCATCGTCGAAGGTGCCGGAGGACAGCGTCTTGACCTTCAGGAACCAGCCGACGTAATCCCGTTCGCGGCCGGCGAGCAGTGTCTCGGGCAGGTCGGGCACGAGGTGGAAGGCGAAGTGCCAGGTCTTCCACGCCTGCTCGGGGTCGGTCGGAATGACCTCGGGGAGTGTGATGCCCGGGATGCCGGCGTCGAGCAGTGCCAGGCCACGCAACTGGTTCTCGTACTTCACGGCGAGAGAAAAGGCGACCCACGCGCCGATGTCGTGGGCGACCAGCCAGTACGTCGAGACTCCGAGCGCCTTGACCGCGGCGTGGACGTGCGCGGCGACCGTGTGCGTGTCGTAGCTGATCTCCGGGCGCTCGGAGTGGCCCTGGCCCGGCAGGTCGATCGCGATGACGTGGAACCGGTCGGCCAGGGTCGGCATCACCTTGCGCCATGCCCACCAGGTCTGCGGGAACCCGGCGAGCAGCACGACGGCTGGACCGTCCGCCTGTCCGCCCTCGACCGCGTGCAGCCGGACGCCGCCCGCGTCCACCCAACGGTGGGTGAAACCGGCCAGGTCGGGCCGCGGCAGGTCGCGGACCGGGTTGCCGCGGGGGGCGCTTGTGGGGTCGTTCATGATTCTCCTCCACTGGTGTGAGGTGTGTAGACCGTGTCGGAAGAGCATTCCGACTGCCGCGCCTGCGAAGCCGGTGCCGACGACAGTGGGGCCACAGCGCGGCCTCGTCGCCCGGAGAAGCCGTGACGAGCACGGCGCCGGCGACGAACGACCGCACCCGGCTTGCCCCGTCATTGGGCCAGGACGCCCGCGGCGCGAGACCAGCAGGACCGTAAGGCCGTCTGCCGGCACAAACGGGACGGCGGCTGTTCCGCTGTGCGGGGTGGCCGGCCGTGATCATGCCTTCACCCTAACTCATCTTGAACCAATCAGTTCAAGATGAGATGGTGGTCTCCACCAGGACGGAAGGGCAGGAGGGAGGACCGGCATGGCAGGCAAAAGGCAGTTCGACCTCGCCACGGCACTTGATGCCGCGATGATCCAGTTCTGGCGGGCCGGCTACGCCGACACCTCGGTGGACGACCTGTCCCGGGCGACCGGACTCAACCGCAGCTCCATCTACTCCTCCCTCGGCGACAAGGACACACTCTTCATGCGCTGTCTGGAGCGCTACACCACGCGGTACGGAGACAAGTACGACGCCGCGTTGTCCTGCGCCGCCGACCGCCCCCTGGCAGCCGCGCGGGCGTTCTTCGACGTCACCCTGGAACGCATCGCGGACCCTGGCCTGCCCGACGGATGCCTGGTGGCGCAAACGGTCATGGCGACACCAGTGCTCAGCGCGAGCGTCGCGGCGCGAGCACGGGAGGCGATCGGCTTCCAGCACAACCGGCTGCGCACCGCGCTGAAGGCCGGCCGACTGCACGACGAGGCGGCCGAGTCCTTCGCGACCCACCTTGCGGCCGTGAACCAGTCCCTCGCCGTCATGAGCAGAGCCGGAACGAGCACGGAGCAGCTGCGCGCCATCGTCGACGTGACCCTCGACGCACTTGCGCGGACTCTCGGCGCGAGCGACTGAGATGCGTCCGGCAGACCGGACTCCGCCGTCTGCCCGGCTCGCCCGGCCTCGAGCTGTCTGAGGAGCTCGGGCTCGAAACCGATGGTGTTGACCGCCCCCGGCAGGCAGTGCTGGAGTCGGCACGTGGACAGCATCCCCGCCAACCGGCGGTTCTGGAACCAGATCAGCAGCGCCTACCAGCACGAGCACGACCCGCACATCGGCGCCGCACCCCGGCTGTGGGGCATGTACTCCATCCCCGACGCGCACCTGCACGCCCTGGGCGACGTCACCGGCAAGCGCGTCCTCGAACTCGGCTGCGGCGCCGGCCAGTGGTCCAGGGCGCTGGCCGCCGAGGGCGCCACCGTGGTCGGTCTCGACCTGTCCGAAGCCCAACTCGCCGCCGCGTCCCGCACGATGGGCGCCGCCCGCTACCCGCTGGTGCAAGGCGCCGCCGAACAGCTCCCCTTCGCCGCCGACAGCTTCGACCTGGTGTTCTGCGACTTCGGCGGGCTCAGCTGGGCGCCCCCGCATCTGGCCGTCCCGGAGGCCGCACGCGTCCTGGGCCGAGGCGGGCGCCTGGTGTTCAACGTCGCCAGCCCATGGTTCGAAGCCTGCTACGACGAAGCCGCCGGCCGCGTGACCACGACGCTCCAGCAGGACTACTTCGGGCTGAACACCATCGCCGAGGACGAGGGCGCGACCAGCTATCAGCTCACCTACGGCGACTGGGTCAGGGTCCTGCGCGGCGCTGGTCTCGTCATCGACGACCTCATCGAGCCGCGGCCCGAACCCGGAACACCCAACGGCTACAACGAGACCGACCCACCCGACTGGGCACATCGCTGGCCGGCGGAACTGCTCTGGGTAACCCGCAAACCGTAGGTTCCGCCGCATCGAGACGCGAGGGCATCTCCTCGCCGGACAGGCCTAGAGACTGTCCGGCGGACCTTTTCCGACGGTTGCCAGCAAGTTCGTGACCAGGGGACTGCGGTTGTTCTTGCGCCAGGCGACGGCCACTCGTGTGCGGGCGGTGCCGGGTGCGATCCTGCGGAAGGCGATGCCTTTGAGGCGGATGCGACGGATGCTCGCCGGAGCCAGGGAGACGCCCAGACCCGTTTCCACAAGGGCGCACACGGTTTGCCACTCCACCGCGTGCTGGACTATCTGCGGTGCGAACCCTGCTGCGGTGCACAGGCCGATGATCTGGTCATGCAGTGTCGGGCCGGCCGTGCGGGGCAGGAGCACGAAGGGTGATTGCGCCAACTGATCAAGCCGTACGGTCCGTTGGCCGGCCAGGGGATGGGCGGACGGCAGCACGGCCACGAAAGGCTCGCTGAGTACCGTGCTGAAGCCGAGCTCTGTCTCGTCGGTGGGGGGTTCGCGCAGGAGACCGATGTCGATGGCCTTGTCGTGCAGGGCGGCGATCTGTGGAGCGGTGGTCATCTCGTGGATGTCCAGGTGCACTCCGGGAAACCGGTCATGGTAGGTGCGCAGCAGGCCGGGCAGGACAGTCAGCGCGAGCGAAGCCGCGAAGCCGATCCGCAGGCGGCCGGCCTGGCCACTGCCGACGGCGCGGGCCGCGGCCAGGCCGTCCGCGAGGTCGGTGAGTGCCCGCCGGGCGACGGGCAGCAGTTCGCTGCCGGCTGGGGTCAGGGCGACATGCCCTGGAGCCCGGGTGAACAGTGCGTGGCCGACCTTGTCCTCCAGGCGGCGGATCTGCTGGCTCAGCGGCGGCTGGGCGATGCCCAGGCGGCCGGCCGCGTGGCCGAAGTGGAGTTCCTCCGCGAGCACGACGAAGGCGTGCAGCTGCGGCAGGGGGAGTTCGGGGCGCTCCATACGCCCAGAGATATCAGATCATGCATGCGGCCGTATTAGACGTATCGATGCCGGTCTCTTAACGTTCGGCGCATGACAGAGCGACGCGCGATCCTCGGTGGCTCGGCCTTTGAGGAGCAGATCGGCTATGCCCGCGCCGTGGTCGACGGCGACCGCGTGCACGTGTCCGGGACTACCGGGTTCGACTACGCCACCATGACGATCTCCGACGACGTGGTGGAGCAGGCCGAGCAGTGCCTGCGCAACATCGAGGCCGCACTGGCCGAGGCGAACTGCACCTTCGCCGACGTGGTGCGGGTACGCTATCTGCTGCCTGACCGCGAAGACTTCGAACCCTGCTGGCCGGTCCTGCGGCGGTGCTTCGGCGACGTCCGTCCCGCCGCAACGATGCTCGTGTGCGGTCTCGCCGACCCACGGATGAAGATCGAGATAGAGGTGGACGCGCGGCGGCACGTCCCACCCCGTGCCGGCGCGACGAGCAACGACTCGCAAGCGCCTGCCGGGCCCGTCGAGGCCTTTGAACCCCCCTATTAGGCTGCCGTCTTCACCACGGTGCGGACCCGGGACCAGAGCGGCTACGGCGAGACGAGTGCGCACTGGGAAGACCTGGTGAAGGACGTCTCCCCGGATAACCGGGGATGGGACCACGCGCAAACTCCCGGCGGGCTGGGCATCACCGTCAGCTACTTCCGCGACGCCGGCGCCCTCTCGGAGTGGCGGACCAGGGTGCGAAACGGGTGCATTCGCTGACCGAGCCAGGCGCCGCGAGCACCTGCCCTCGCTCACCCCCGCCAGCCGCCGTTCCACGCATCGACAGGCCCACGTTCATGCCAGTACTCGCCTCGTCGACGGACCGACGGACCGACGGACCGACGGACCGACGGCACGCCCGCCCACGCTCGATCCGGCCGGTCACCACGACACCCTGCCCTGGTTCCGGCGGAAGAACGCGGACGTCACACTGGGAGAAGTTGCCCTCGAGCCCGCGGTCGACGTTGAGCACGACAATGCGCGACGCCCCCTCGCGCAGCGCCCGGGCGATGCCGTGCGGGACGTAACCGAGTTCGCGGGCGGCCGCCATGACCCGCTCGCGGGTGGCGGTGGAGATGGTCCGCCGTGGGTCGTCGTTCAGTACGAAACTCACCGTCGCCCGCGACACACCGACGCCATGGCCACGTCGGTCGACGTCACCCGGCCACAACGGACCATGCCCGGACTCCCTTTCCGCGGACCACACATCGAGCCCGAACGGTGCGCCGATGCGTGGTCCGGTCAGGGCGATGAAGCGGCTGTCCGCCCACCTTACGCGGTAGATCGATTCAGTCACGCCCGTACGGGAAGGTGCAGCAGGTCCTTGCCCAGGACCATCGAGCCGGCGAAACCGCCCCGGCGTGCGCTGTCCTTGAGCAGCCTGTGCCAGGTCGCGTCCGGGATCACCCCCGGGTCGCCGGGGCTGAGGTGGGTGGCGACCAGCGTGCCCACGTCGGCCTGCGCCGCGATCCTCCCGAGGTCGGCGACGTTCGTGTGGGTGGCGAGGATGTGGTCGACCAGGGCCTGGGGGAGTCCAAGGTCCACCAACGCGGCCGGGTACATGGCTTCGTGCACCAGGACGTCCGCGTGCCGGGCCAGTCCGACGAGGTTCGGGGTGGGTGGCGTGTCTGCGGAGAAGACGACACTGCCGTGATCGGTGTCGAACCGGTAGGCGTAGGCCGGGTACACCGCGCCGTGCGGCACCAGTACGGCGGTGACCTTGACCGTGTCGTCCTCCATGACGGTGAAGGGGGCCATGTCCGGGGCGGTGTGCGTCGCCGATGCGCCGGTGTCCGACGGCGGCAGCACGTCGTGGACGCGCAGCAGTGTCAGGGGATCGGTGCCGGTGTGCTCGCTCATGAAGAAGGTGGGCGACGCGGCGTAGGCGCGTGCTGCCAGCTCTGTCATCTCCGTGGTGCCCGGGACCGCGCCCGGTGCGACGGCCACGGTCGAGTCGATTCCGGCCGGGCCCGGCCCGTAGACGTCGACCGGGGTGGTGAAGCCGGCGGTGCCCGAGGCACCTGCGGCGAGCAGAGGGAAGGCGAAGTAGTCCACGAGGTGGTCGGCGTGCAGGTGGGGCAGGAAGATGCCGGTGAGCGACGGCATGGACAGGCCCGCCCGCATGCACTGGCTGACCGCTCCGCGCCCGCAGTCGACGACGTACGTCCTGCCCTCGACGACCAGGGCGGAGGAGATGCCGTACCCCGTGGCCAGCGGTGGCGGGCCACCGTTGGTGCCCAGCAGGGTCAGGGACAGCGGCGCGCCGGACCGGGACGCCGGCCGCGCCTGTTGCGCGGCCGCGATCTGTGCGCCGCTCCACTGCGCTGCGGACACGGCGGCCGTGGCGGCGAGTCCCGCGAGCACCGTCCTTCGGGTGGACGTCTGAGGAGGCAGCTGGCCGGCCTCGGCGGCGTCGCGGTTGCCTGGTGACATGTCAGCTGCGGCTCGGCACATACGGGGGCACCTTTCTTCAACTCACCAGAGAGGGCGCACGGATGGGGTGGGCTCACGGTGTGTCATGACCCAACGGGAGACCTCTGCGGTCTCTCCTGTGCTGTGCCCACGGTGTCCACCGGCCCGGAATGTGTCTACAGCCCGGTACGAATGGGCCCCTTCAGGCAGCGCAACCTTAGAGGTCGGAGCCCGAAGTCCTTCGGGGGTTGATCATGCTGTTGGTGCGACGGAGGATTTTTCCTGGCGACGGAGGATTTTTCCTGGCGATCGAGTGTGTGTTGGTCTAGACGGGCGACCTCGGCGACCTGCACGGAGGTGAAGCGCTGTGGGCGTCCGGAGCGCTTGCGGTCGGCCAGGGCGGTCAGGCCGCCGTCGGCGAAGCGGCTCCGCCAGGTGCGCACGGTGTCCAGGTGCGCTCCCGTTTCGCGGGCGATGCGCGCGTTGCCGCGCCGCGGGCGGCGTGCAGCACGATCTGTGCCCGTACCCGGTCCTGGTGCGGGGTCTTGTGGCCGTAGGCCGCCTTCTTCGGCCGGTGCCCTTCGGCGACGGTCAGAGAGATCGGCCGGGCGGCGGCAACGGGCATGGCAGGCAAGCCGATCAGCAGAATGGATCACGATGGGTGGCAGCCTGCCGCATCCGCTCCCATGCCGGTCGGGCGGGTTTTGGAAAGCTCAGGTGGATGGGCTGCCGGTTGCCGAACTCGATCACGGCGTCCACACCCATCGCAGGCGTCGGTGCCAAGCTGCTGCCGGTGCGCAGTCGGACCAGGTCGGCCAGCCCGGCCCGGAACTGGTCAGCCGGACGGCATTCCCGCAACCACGATCACTACGCCGGCGACGATTGGCGTCATTGCGGCCTGCTGCACGGTGTTTCCGCCCGGCCGGAAGGTGAGCGCGGCAACGCGCCATGCACTGGTCATGGCCTTCAGGCCAGGCACAGCGCGCCGACTCTGTGACGCGCCCTCCGCCCCGTCACATTTACCTGCCGGGGTGCTGACCGCGAAGGAATTCTCCGAGCAGCCTGGTGAGTTCTTCCTGGTCGTCGGGCTTCATGTGGGTGAGCAGTCCGGCGGCTACGTCGCGGGCGGTGTCGCGGGCCTGCGAGAGGACCATGGTGCCGTGTTCGGTCAGGGTGACCGCGCGGACACGGCGGTCACCTGGTGCTGGATCCCTGCGTACGAGGCCTTTGGCTTCGAGGTCGTCGACAAGTCGCACCATGGATGCCTTGTCGCTGCCGATCAGGTCGATCAGTTGACGCTGGCTGCGCGGCGCTCGGTCCAGTTGGTTGAGCACTGCGAAGTGCCGCCCCTCGATGCCCAACGGAGCGAGGGCTGTACTGAATGCGGCCGCAGCGCGTTGGTGTGCGCCGCGCAGCAGAAAGCCGATCTCGTAGCTGGTTGGACCGTCGCCTGGCATCCCGGTCTCGTTGTCGGTTCGACCACTCATGGCTACCAGAGTAGTGGAGCAGAAGAGCCGACCGGAAAGGTTACACATCGAATGGTTCCATGTGGCACTATCGCCGTATGGCCAAGACAACGGCAGGACCCACCCCGTGGGCGCGATGGATGTTCCGGACGACGGTGACGACCGAAGCCCTGTTGGCCTTCGCGCAGCCAGTGCTCATCGGCGGTTTCCTGCAGGGACACTATGCGTCACTGCAGCTGCACAAGGAGAACGCCACCTTCACCGGGGTAACCGCGATGGTGATGCTGCTGGCCGCCGTACTGCAGTGGCGACCTGGACGGGGGCCGGCCTGGCCGGTCTTCGCCAGCCTCACCGTCGTCGCGGCGATCGTCGCGCAGATCATCATGGGGTACGCACGGACCCTCGCCGTCCATGTGCCGCTGGGGGTCTTGATCATAACCGGTGACGTGCTGCTGCTGGTTTGGGCGTGGAAGCCCGTTCGGGCTGTCGCGGATGACGCGGGGGCCCCCGCTGAGACGGTTGCTGCGGGCACCGGGCACGCCTCATGAACCGGCCGATCAGCCGACGCGGCCTTCTTGGCCTGGCGGCGCTGGGCGCCGGAGGGGCAGCCGCCATGACGGCCGGCGTTCTGGTACTGCCGCCCTGGCTTAGAGGTAGCGCGGATAGGGGTGTGGTCATGGTCGGCGGTTGGGTCGTTCGTCCCAGCGGTAGGTGGTCCATCCCCGTCGGATCAGGCTGCGTACGGTGATGATTGTGTCGGCGAGGTCGAAGAAGGCGTCGATGGCAGTCGCCCGGCGCTCGTAGCAGCGGGCGAGGCGGTGGAAGGCGTTTTGCCAGGCGTGGGTGCGTTCCACGTGCCAGCGCTGGCTGGCCTGGATGGGTGCCTTCTCGCCTTTGTGTGCGATGCGGCCGTGGAAGCCGCGATCGTTAAGCAGCGCGCGGGTCTTGTCCGAGTCGTAGCCGGCGTCCAGGTGGACGGTGATGTCGTCGGGTAACGGGCCGAGGTCGTCCAGGCGGTCCAGGGTGGGGGCGAGTAACGGGGAGTCGTGGCGGTTGGCGCCGGCCAGGACACGACCCAGCGGAATGCCGTATCCGTCTGTCATGCCCGAGCGTTTGAGGCCCTGTTTGCCGCGGTCGACTGGTGAACGACCGGCTGCCTCGCCGCCTCCGGGCGCCTTGGTGATAGAGCCATCGACGGCGATCTGGTCGAGGACGAGGCCGACGATCCGGTCGTAGGAGTTCAGCGCGATCTGCTTGAGCCGGGCGAAGACACCGAGCGCGATCCACTCGTCGCGGCGGGTGCGGATCGTGGTGGCCGAGCAGGTCGTGTCGGCGATCGCCTCGTACGAACAGCCGAAGCGCAGCAGTTGCAGCATCTTGTCGAAGATGATCCGGTCACTGATGCGCCGGCGGTGGCAGCCGAGCGGATGGTCCGGATGGAACTGCGGCCGCTCGGGAAGCAGGGCCGTGAATTGGTCCCAGAGCGGTTCGGTCAGCCATGATGGAAGCGCGGGCACAGGTCTCCCCAGTGATCACAGAGCGTCGCAACTCCATGATCACTAGGACCTGTGCCCGTTCTGTTGCCGGCGTCCCCAACCACGCCTATCCGCGCGGCCTCTAACACCTTCGTGGGGGATCCATAGTGACAACCTCTCAACTGATACCGGACCAGAAACCAGGTGCGGCCCGCCGGCAGGGGCGCCCCGGCATCGCGCTCACCGTGATTGCCGCCTGTCAGCTCATGGTGGTACTCGAC
>NZ_JAEKKT010000218.1 GCF_019510245.1 Streptomyces sp.
GGCTCGGCTACCTCAGCCCGATCGAGTACGAGGAGAAGCACTACGCCGACCAGGCAGCGACCGAACAAGTGAACCTGAAACCACGTCAAACCGCCCTGACCGGCTAGTCAGCCGCCCCGCACAGCGGGGGAACCTCAGGCGCGGTGGGGTAGACCTCGTTCGCCAGCCCGAAATGCAGGCCCGAGTGCATGCACACAGAGATCGAGGTCGTTGTCAGACCCCCGCAGTAGGGTCCATTCGTGAGGCGTCGGGATTGTGTGCCCCTGCGCCCTGTTGGGGAGGGACGCGTGGATCTGATCACTCCTGCGGTGTTGGCGAAGACAGCCACGCCCTGGGCCAGCAAGCTTGGGATGAGCGGTTTCAAGAAGGTCATCCGTAGGCCCAAAGTGGCACGTGCTGCGGCTAAAAGGGCTAAAGCGGCAGGGATTGCTATATCTGCAAAATCGCTGCGGGTGTGGCTGGCACGTAAGGACACCGCCGCACAGTTGCGCGATTGCACCGAGTCATCTCTCGACCAGGCCGCCGGACGCCTCGCATTCGTCATGCCTGGTAACAGCGCCGAGGATCGCCGTAACAATGCGCTGCGGGTCCTGCAGATCATTATGGAGGAGTCGGTACGCGCTGCCGATCCCTCGGAGGCTGCACTGCTCGTCGGCGGCTGGGGGCGACAGACCACCCAGGAGGACGGGCAGAAGACCCGAGACCAGCTCCAGGAACTGCAACAAGACGTGCGAGGCCGCAACGATCTTGAGAAGGATGTACGCACGCTCAGTCCCTGGACTGCCAAGGATGCACTTCTCCTGGCCACGTCGTGGCCTGGCGTGACGAAGGTAATGGGGACTCTGTCTGGTGCCGGACGCACGCGCGGTGAAGTCCTTCGGCAGTGGGCCGACACGGAACCGGCGTGGCTTAAGGACGCTCCTGCGGACGCGTACGCATGGCTCGGACACCTCGCCGCCGACTACGACACTCCTGGCGCAGCCCGGCACTTTTTCGAGCAGTGCCTGCGCGAGGGGGGACACCCCCGGGACTACTACACAGTGCTGGCGGTGCTGCAGGAGGAGGACGGCACGGACGAAGCTGCGGGCCGCTACCTTGCCAACTACGAGGACAGCAGTTTGTCCCCGCTGCTGGCGGCACTGCGCCGCTTGTTGGACGGCGACTGGTCCAGCGGGCTGGAGAATCTCAGGCAGTGGGAGCCGCACCATGCGCGGGCGTCGGCCATCAAGGCCCAGTTGGAGGCCAAGGCACTGTTCCGTCTTGAGCGGCCGAATGAAGGACTGGCTGTATTGCGGGCGACGGACGAGGCGTCCAGTGGTGCCGGCATGGCATTGGCCAGGGCGCTTCTGGAATACGCACACCACAGCCACACCACGAACAGGCTTGGCTACGGCCAGGAGGCCCTGGCCGTAGCCATTCGCGTGAGAAACAGCCGCCGTTCCTGGTTCGGGGGCAGCGCCGAAGCGGCCGTGCTGGCGGTGCAGGCCGCCGTGATGAGCGAGGACATGGCCCTGGCGTGGAAGCTGACGCAGCCGTCTCCGGAGGGGGAAGCCGAGCAGTACGAGGCAGAAGACGCCCGTATGCAGGAGCAGACTGCCTTGGTTGCCGCCCTGACGGGTCGGTGGCGGGAAGCCGAGGAACTGGTGCGGCGAATGCCCGAGGGATTCGGGCGTGCTCATGTCGCGGCGGTTCTCGCAGAATCCAGGGCAGCGCAAGACGAGGCCACGGCCGATGCGAAAGAGCTATGGCAGAGGGTGTGGGAAGCCGCGAGCACGGAGGGAGAACAGCTCACGGCCGCGGCTGGCCTGGTCTCGGCGGGAGCGGACCTGCCCGACCTTCAACACCTTGCAGCCGTCTTCCCCGACCGCGTCCAAGAACTGACGCTGCTCGCCCGGGCGCTGCATGCCGGCGAGGACGATCCGCAGGCACTGCTGCGCGCCAACATCACCAAGAGCCCGGCAATCGTGGTCAAGCTCGCCGAGAGCTACCACCGCGGCGGAGACATCGGCCTGGCAGCTGAAACCCTGAAGAACGGTGCCGCCCAGTGGCACGATGCTCGCCTGATGGCTATGGCTGCGGGCTTGTTCCAGGAGACCAAGGACTACCCCTCCGCCCGCGAGTGCGCACAAGATGCACTGCGAATGGCCGGATCCGGCTGGGCAGGGCAAGGTCGCATGTACGCACTGCTCTTCGAGGCCGAGTTCGCCGACGGACGCATCGACCGAGCCACGGATGCTGCCCTGAGCCTTCTCGAACTCGACCCCCTGGACGCCAACGCCCGCTGGGCTCTGGCCAAGTGTTATACGGAACGGGCGCTCCTGGATCAAGCTTGGCAGACCCTCACTGAGCTTGGTCAGCCGCTTGACCCACGGACCCCGGACGAGACAGCCCTGTGGGTCATGCTGGGGGCGCGGTTCTCCGCTGACCCTCAGTTCATCGGTCGGGCACTCACTCTGACGCAACGCTGGCAGGACGACGGTGACCTGGTCGGCAAGATCCTTGCCATGTTGCACTGGCGCGCCGCCAAGCCTGCGCAACCCCTGTCCGCCCGAGAAAGTGAACAGCTCGGTACCGCCACGGCTAGTTTCCTGGAGCGCTTCCCTGACAGCACCGTCTTCCGCGCTGTCACGCTCGGACCCGACGAAGACCCCCTCAGGAACGTCGCCGAGGAGTTGCGACGTTTCCACGAGAACGCCAAGAACTTTAAGAAGCTGCACGACAAGACCGCTGCTGGTGAACTGCCCGCCGGCGCTCTCACGCTGACCTCCGGCCGTAGTTATGCCGAAGTCCTACTGCGCCCCACCGCGGAGCGTCCGCATGTCTATGCAGCCGATGTACTTCTCAACCCAGCAGAGGGCGATGCTGCTCGGGGTGCTCAGAAGGGGCGGGTGGTTGTCGACACGAGTGCAGCCGTCACCCTCGCCCTGCTGGAGCCAGGCGTGGCCGAGCAGCTCATGGGCCACCCCCGGTCACTCGTGACAACCGACCAACTCCTCACCGACGCCCTTCACGCGAAGGAATCAATCGCGCTGCGATCTGACATGTCCTTTGACTGGGACGAAGAGAGCTCCCGAGCGGCCGTCCTTCAAGCCTCTGCCGAGGGCCTCGCCCAACTACGTGCCACTTCAGCACGTTTGGTCGAGATCTTTCGAGCGATCTCCCGGGTACCCCGGCCGGAACTGCGCAGCCTTCCGCCTCTGCCCGCGGGCCGGAGCTCCGCGCAGTGGCTCACGGCCCTCGACTACGCCAAAGAGCACCGCCTTGCCTTGTGGTGTGACGATCGGATTCTGCGGGCCCTCGCGCTGTCCGAAGGCGTGCCAGCGTTCGGCACACTCGCGCTCATCGACGCCCGCCTCGATGCCGGCCTGACCACACCCGAGGATGCGCTGCTGATCAAGGCTGAGTTGCTGCGCAACCACTACGTCGATATCCCCTTCTCCACGGACCTCTATCGCACCGCAGCGCTGGCAGAGAGCTGGCAGGCCAAGGCGGTCGCCGTTGCCCTGTCCCGGCCCTCCGCATGGTCCGACGCGGCAGAGACCGCAGCCTTCGCCCTCGACGCCGCCTTCCACACCATCGAGGCCCTTCCACACGAGGCCACAGGATGGCTCAGCGCTGCCTACAGCGGGTTGCACCGAGCCACACCGCCCTCGCACCAACAGCGCAACCTCCGAGCACTCTCGCTGCAAGTCCTTGTCCAGCCCTGGATCGCGCCTTCCACCCTGCCGTTTGCGTTGAGGGGCCTGCATGTAGGTGCCGAGACCGTTGGTGACAGCAATGCTCCTCTGGAATCCGCCCTTGTCCAGTACTACCGAGCCCTGGTCGACCAGATGAAGCCCCTCGCTGCCGCTAACGCCCTGATGGGCTTGTTCGTGCACACCGAGGAAGCAGACCGCGCAATGGCAGCCCGCGTCGTGCTCACCTCACCTGAGCGTTGAACAAACCTAGCGCCATGAGCAGGGCTCCTGGAGCGTAAGAACAGCTCGTCTCTGTCCGGAGCAGGGCAGTACCTGCTGCACCAGCCGGCGGTGTCTGGCAGACGCGGACGTATCCGCCGCAGATTGAGTCCGGAAAGCGGCGCCGACGCCGAAAGTGCTGTTCAGTCGACCTTTTTACGTGAGCGATGCGTGAGCGGACGAGATGGCAGCGGCCGTCAGGGACCGGACCGAAGATCACGCCGAACATGTCCTGACCGGGTGGTTCCGGACACCGAAGAACCGCCCGGACCCACCCAGCAAGCTTTGGCCAGGACTTTTAATCCATTGGTTGTGGGTTCGAGTCCCACACGGCCTACGGATGCGAGGAAGGGGTTACCCCCTTTGACCTGCCGTGCAGCGCTCGGCTCGGCTTCGGCCGGGTCGGGCGCTGTGGCGTTCTTGGGCCCGTCACACCGCCCGCCGGAGGTTCACCACCGCCCTGGCTCACAGGTCGAGGACGACGTCTCCGGCGGGTTTCGAGCAGCAGATGAGGATGTTGCCCTGGGCGGGGGGTTCGACGGGGTCGGGTGAGTAGTCCACGGTGCCGGACATGAGGGCGAGTTCGCAGGTGTGGCAGACCCCGGTGCGGCAGGACCACTGGACGGGGACGTCGCAGGCTTCGGCGAGTTCCAGCAGGGAATCCCGGGCGTCGTCCCAGGGGACGCTGAGGCCGCTGCGGGCGAAGGAGACCTCGGGGCCGGTGCCGGGCGGACCCGCCGGCCGGTGGGGCGCGGGCGCGGTGGCCGCACCCTTGATCCCGGGGGTGAGGGCGGCGCCCGCGCCGAAGATCTCGGTGTGGACGCGGGAGGCGTCGAGGCCGTCGGCCACGAGCGCGGCGGTGAGGCTGTCCATGAAGGACGCTGGGCCGCACAGGTACGCGTCGGCGTCGGACGGCAGGCCGAGCCGGCGGATGGGCTCGGCCGAGAGGCGGCCCCCTTCCGCATAGTCCACGCCCAGCCGGTCGCCGGCGGCCGGCCTGCTGTAGTAGACGGTCGACCGTGCGTTGGGGAGGGCGGCGATCAGGTCACGGCTTTCCCGGGCGAAGGGGTGCTCGGTGCCGTCGCGGGCTCCGTGCAGCCACCACACCTGACGGGTGGAGCGGTCGCGGGCGAGGGCGTGCAGCATGGCCAGGACGGGGGTGACGCCGACCCCGGCCGACAGCAGCACCACCGGATTGTCGCCGGCGGTCAGGTAGAAGGTGCCACGGGGCGCGGCGGCCTCCAGTTGGTCACCGACCCGGATGTGGGCGCGCAGTTCGTTGCTCGCGGCGCCGTGCGGTTCGACCTTCACGCTGATCCGGTACGCGCCGGTGCCCGGCTCGCCGGACAGGGAGTAACTGCGGATCAGGGGTGGCACGCCGCCCTCGGGCCGGACCTTGACGGTGAGGAACTGGCCCGGCAGCGCGGCCGGCAGCGCCGAGCCGTCCGCGGCGGCCAGGTGCAGGGAGAACACAGTGCGGCTCTCGGACCGGATGTGCGTGACCGTCAGCGGGCGGAAGCCCGGCCAGGCGGGCGGCGGTGCGGTGGCTGCGGTGCTCAGTCCGGCACTGCCCGAGGAGGCGCCGCCCTCGCCGTCGGCCTGGTCCAGCAGGGTCTGCATGGAACTCTGCCAGCCGGGGCTGAGCGCGGGGATCCGCAGGGCCCGTTCGACCTGTTCGCGGGTGTGTCCGGGCAGGTAGAGCACCCCGTCGATCTCTTCGACGGTCATCGCCTCCGGGCCGGTGGAGACCTTGGTGATCGCCTGCCCGGCCTCGACCTCGCCCTCCTCGATGACGCGGAGGTAGAAGCCGGGGCGGTGGTGGGCCACGAGCAGTGCGGCCATCTGCGGCTCACCCATGCGCAGTCCCACCCGGTAACAGGTCACGCGGGGTTGGGTGACCTCGAACAGGGCCTCCCCGATGCGGTAGCGGTCCCCGATGCAGACCTCGTCGTCGGGCAGCCCGTCCACGGTGAAGTTCTCCCCGAACTGCCCGGGGACGAGGTCGTCGCGGCCCAGCTCCTTCGCCCAGTAGCGGTAGGAGTCGGTCTGGTAGACCAGGACGGCACGCTGCTCACCGCCGTGCCCGCCCAGATCGCCCTGTCCGTCCCCGTCGATGTTCAGCCGCCGGACCATCCGGGGCCCGTCGACGGTCTGCTTGTAGACGCCGGTGTGCACGGTCCTTCCGTGCCAGGGCACGTCCTGCGGCATCCCGACGTTCACTGCTGTCAACGTGGCCACCACGCCACCTCTCCTGCGGCGCCTCCCGTGCCGCTCCGTCGTGTCGGGGGATCAGGATTCACGTGAGGACGCGTCCGAGGAAGCCGTGGATGTACCCACTGATCGCGTCCAGGTGCGTCTCCAGGGCGAAGTGCCCCGCAGGCAACAGGTGGACCTCTGCCTCCGGCAGGTCACGGGAGAACGCCCGTGCGCCGTCCGGCCCGAAGATCTCGTCGCCCTGGCCCCACACCGCGAGCAGAGGCACCTGACTGGTACGGAAGTACTCCTGCAGCCTCGGGTATCCCTCGATGTTCGTCGGGTAGTCGCGGAACAGCGCCAACTGGATCTCGTCGTTGCCGGGCCGTTCCAGCAGGAGCTGGTCGAGGGTCCAGGTGTCCGGGCTGACCAGGTTCGCGTCGGGGGCGCCGTTCTCGTACTGCCAACGGGTCGTGGCAGCGCTGAGTTTGGCCCGCGCGCCCGGCTCCGTCTCGCGGCCAGGATCGGCGGCGTACGCGAACAGGTCGTCCCAGAAGGGCTTGGTGAAGCCCTCCATGTAGGCGTTGCCGCTCTGCGTGATGATCGCGCTGACGTCGAACGAAGGGCTGGTGGCAAGGCGCCAGCCGATCGGTGCTCCGTAGTCGTGCACGTACATGGCGAAGCGCTTGATGCCCAGGTGGTCGAGGAGTCCGGCGGTGATGCCGGCGAGGTTGTCGAAGGTGTAGTCGAACGCGTCCGCCTTGGGCATGGCGGAGTGGCCGAAGCCGATGTGGTCGGTGGCGATCACGTGATAGTCGTCGGCCAGCGCGGGGACGAGATGGCGGAACATGTGGGAGCTGCTCGGGAATCCGTGCAGCAGCAGCACGACCGGTGCGTCGCCGGGGCCGGCCTCGCGGTAGAAGACTTCCTGGCCCTTGATGGTTGCAGTCTTGTGTCGCGTGGGAAGCACATCGACCTCCGGGCGCCGGTCGGCGCGGACGCGCGTCAAATCCGCCCGTGGAATACCGGTTGGCTGCGACCAGGGTCAGGGCGGTCGCCGTGGAGGCTCGGGAACCGTTTTCCCTTGGCGGCGTGGTGCCTCGCGGCAGATGGCGCCGGTTGCCGCTTCCCTCACGCTAGACCTGACCCGCACGGAGGGCAACGCAGCGCAGCGCGCGTACGCCCGCGCCGATCGACGTACGGCCGGGGCCGCTCACTCGGCGTATGCCTCGGCTACCGCGAGGGTGTCCTCGTAGAGGTGCAGCTTGACGATCTCGCCGTCCGCCACCTGGAGGTGCATGGCGACCGGGGTGATGTACGTCCGGCCGGTGCCCCTCGCGACCCGTGTGAACCGTCCCAGCATGACCGCGTGGTCGCCGTCGACGAGAAGCGCCTCGATGTCGTCCACGTTCTTCTCGGGCACGATGTGCGTACCGAGCGTCCTGAAACAGTCGGCTACCTCGCTGCGCTTGGTGCGCGCCCCCGTCCAGGGCAGTGACGCGGACCCGGGAACGTACCAGTCGATGTCGTCGGCGAAGACCGCCGCGACCTTGTCCAGGTCTCCGCCTGCCAGCAGACGGAAGAACTTCTCGGCGACGTCTCGCGTAGTCATGATCAAGATCTTTCCGGGCAATCCGGACGGAGACTTTCAGTATTCAGGTCGCGGGCCGGAGCCGCAGTGCGCCGGTCGGCGCTCAGCCCGCGTTGAGCTCCGTCAGCTCGGCCAGGGGCAGCGTGTGCTGGGTGTGCAGGACCTTCGCGCGCAGGTAGCGGACGTTGTGGGCGGTGCTGAAGACGCCGGTCGGGACGCGGTCGCGGACGGTGACCCCGAGGCCGCGCAACTGCTCCGCCTTGTCGGGGTTGTTGGAGAGCAGGTCCAGGTCGGTGATGCCGAGGGCGGCCAGCATCTGGGCGGCGGCGGTGTAGTCGCGGGCGTCCTCGGGCAGGCCGAGGGCGGCGTTCGCCTCGTAGGTGTCGAGGCCCTGGTCCTGGAGGGCGTAGGCGTCGAGCTTGTTGTAGAGGCCGATGCCGCGGCCCTCCTGGCGCAGGTAGAGCAGCACGCCGCCGCGCTCGGCGATGCGCTCGACGGCCTCGCGCAGCTGGGGTCCGCAGTCGCAGCGGGCCGAGCCGAAGACGTCGCCCGTCAGGCACTCGGAGTGCAGGCGCACCAGCGGGAGGGCGCCGGGGGCGGGCTCGCCCAGGACGACGGCGACGTGCTCCTGGCCGTCGGTCAGGCCGTGGAACGTGACGAGTTCGGTGTCGACGCTGTAGCCGTCGGCGAAGCGCAGCGGGACCCGGACGCGGGCGCGCTGGGTGGCGGCGGGGAAGTCGGTCATCGGGTTCTCCAGTGTCCGGGTGCAGGACGGCAGTCCCGGTACGGGACGTCGCGGGTGTCTGCTTCAGATTTGAAGCAGATCCACGGCTGGAACCCTACCTCATGCTTTAAATTTGAAGCAACAGATTTCCGTACGGTTTCGGGAAATCGAGTTCACGATCCGGAACAGGGGGACGACCGCCGCCGCCACGGCAGCTCGTCCGGCGTCGGCCGCGGGGTCGACTCGTCACCCTCCAGCGCCCGCGCGATCACGGAGCTGATCTCCTCCAGCTGCTCCACCTGCTCGGCGGAGAGGTGGTCGAAGACCGCCGCCCGCACCGTCTCCACATGGCCCGGCGCCGTGCGCTCCAGCACGGTCATGCCCTCGTCCGTCAGGATGGCGAAGCTGCTCCGCTTGTCCCACTGGCAGTCCTCGCGGCGGATCAGCCCGTCCTTCTCCAGCCGGGTCACGGCGTACGTCAGCCGGCTCCGGGTGATCTTTGACTTCTCGGCGAGATCGGTCATGCGCAGCTTGCGCTCCGGCGCCTCCGAGAGGTTGGCCAGAATGCCGTAGTACAGGTGCGGCATGCCGGCGTCCTGCTGGAGCTGCCGGTCGATCGCGTCCTCCAGGAGGTGCGTCGCCGCCATGTAGGCGCGCCAGGCGCGCTGCTCCTTCGGAGTGAGCCAGCGAGTCGTCATGGCACCAGTGTAGTTTTGTTTCAAACTTTAACCAAGCGTCCGTGTCAGGGCAGTCGAGAGTGAGCCGCGTCCGATGCCGTACCCCCACGTCCTGCTGTCCGCCGCCGTCTCCCTCGACGGCTTCCTCGACGACACCGGCACCGACCGGCTCCTGCTCTCCTCGCCCGCCGACTTCGACCGCGTCGACGAGGTACGGGCCTCCGTCGACGCCATCCTGATCGGCGCCGGCACCATCCGCGCGGACAACCCGCGGCTCCTGGTGAACTCCCCGGAGCGGCGCGCGGCCCGGACCGCCGCCGGCCGGCCCGAGTATCCCCTCAAGGTCACGGTCACCGCGACCGGCGACCTCGACCCGGACGCGAGGTTCTGGCACACCGGCGGCGAGAAGATCGTGTACACGACGGACGAGGGGGCACAGCGGGCCCGCGCCCTCGGGATCGCCGCCGACGTCGTCTCCCTCGGTGCCGAGCTCGACTGGCGGCAGCTCCTGGAGCACCTGCACGACGTACGGGGCGTACGGCGTCTGATGGTCGAGGGCGGCGGCACCGTCCACACCCAGCTCCTCCAGCAGGGCCTGGCCGACGAGCTCCAGCTGGTCCTCGCCCCCCTCCTCGTCGGCGACCCGAAGGCGCCGCGGCTGTTCGGTCCCGGCGGGTACCAGGCCGGGCGGCTGCGGCTCGTGGAAACCCGCCGGATCGAGGACGTCGTCCTGATGCGCTACGAGCCCACGGCCCCCGGCACGGGCGGGTCGGCGTCCGCCGCGGACCGGCACTGGCTGCGGCTCGCCTGCGCACTGGCGGCCGAGTGCCCGCCCTCCCGGACCGCGTTCAGCGTGGGCGCGGTGGTCGTCGCGGCCGACGGCACGGAACTGGCCCGCGGCCACTCCCGGGAGGCCGGCGACCCCGTGGTCCACGCGGAGGAGGCGGCCCTGGCCAAGATCCCCGCGGACGACCCCCGGCTGGCCACGGCCACGGTCTACACCAGCCTCGAACCCTGCACCCACCGCGCCTCCCGCCCGCACCCCTGCGCCGAGCTGGTCCTGCGGGCGGGGGTGCGCCGGGTGGTGACGGCGTGGCGCGAGCCGGACACGTTCGTGACGGCGGCCGACGGCACGGGGGCGCTGCGGGAGGCCGGGGCGGAGGTGCTGGTGCTCGGGGAGTACGAGGGGGAGGCGAAGGCACCGAACGGGCATCTTCTCGGCTGAGGGGGAGACCGAGGAGGGGCTGCGGCGCTTTCGCCGGTGCGCGGCCGGCCCCCACCGGAACGCGGCCACAGACCCGCGAGCTTTAACCCGTGTGACTCCCACTCTTCGGATGGCGTATGCTGGTGTCACCGACGCGGGGTGGAGCAGCTCGGTAGCTCGCTGGGCTCATAACCCAGAGGTCGCAGGTTCAAATCCTGTCCCCGCTACTGAAACGCAGGGCCGGAATCCATGTTCAAGGATTCTGGCCCTGCGTCATGCCCGGCGACGACCGTGGTCACTTTCGGTGTTCGGACGGCGGCTCTCCGCATCACAACTGAGTCACCGTCAAAACCTGTGTGACTCCTGAGCCGATCAGCGCGCACCGTCGACTCGACCGTTTTTGACCTGTTGTGGCAGGTAAGTCCAGGCTTTGAAAGCTTAATGATCAAGGCGAACGGCTTGGAATCTGACAGCCGGGTCTATTAACGTTCGATAACGCAGCGCGGTCGTCCCAGCCGTCACCCGCGACGGCTCCGTGCGCACGCGCCGAATCCCGCAAGGGAACCGGGGAACCACCACCTTGGGGTGAATCGCACGGCTGCCGCCGGGTACGAAACGGCCGGTATACGCGCGTAGGAGACCTTCCCGCTCCGAACCCGTCAGCTAACCCGGTAGGCGGCGGAAGGAAAGGAGTGCGCCCGCGTGGCGTCCAACCCGCCTGCTCCGACAGCCCCGTTCGTGCCCAGCCAGCGCCAGCCCGACACCTTCGGCTACGGCGGCTACCGCACCGACGAAGGCCCCTTCGAAGAGTGGAACCCCACCGAGGAGTCCCTCTCCGCGGTCCGCGGCCGACACCGGGTCGCCAAGCAGAAGGGCGGCGGGCTCGCCCGCAGCTCCACGGTTCTCGGCGTCGGCGTCATCGCCGCCGTCGGCGCGGGCGGCATGGCCAGCGCCAACACCGGCAAGCCGCCGGTCTCCATCTCCCTGCCCGACCTGCCCTCCTCCGTCAGCTCCCTGCTCGGCGAGGGCAGCGGTCACCAGGCCACCCAGACCGCGCTCAGCAGCGTCACCAGGACCGCCACCGACGCGGACTCCTCCTCGTCCGACGCCGGTGAGGCACTGCGCAGCCGGATCATCGCCCAGGCCGCGCAGCAGCAGAGCCAGCTCGACACCAAGGCCGGCGCCCAGGCCGTCGCCGCCGCCGACAAGGCGGTCGCGGATGCCGAGGCCAAGGCGGAGAAGGCGGCCGCCGCCAAGGCCGCCGACGCCAAGGAGAAGGCCGAGGCCTCCGCGAAGGAGAAGGCCGAGCAGGCCCGCCTCGCCGAGCTGGCCAAGCAGTACGCGCTGCCCGTCGTCTCGTACACGATCACCGGCACCTTCGGCCAGGCCGGCTCCATGTGGGCCTCCGGCTACCACACCGGGCTCGACTTCGCCGCGCCCACCGGCACGCTGATCAAGGCCATACACAGCGGCACGGTCACCGAGGCGGGCTGGGCCGGCTCCTACGGCTACCGGACGATCATCACCCTCGACGACGGCACCGAGCTGTGGTTCTGCCACCAGTCCTCGATCGCCGTCAAGGTCGGCCAGAAGGTCGCCACCGGCGACGTCATCGGCCGCGTGGGCGCCACCGGCAACGTCACCGGCCCACACCTCCACCTGGAGGTCCACCCGAACGGCCAGGCCTCCGCCATCGACCCGATGACCTGGCTGCGCGGCAAGGGCCTCAACCCCTGACCCCGGGGCGGTACGGGGCGGGCGCCTTTACGAGAACTTCGTGTTGCGTCGGCATGGGGTGGCGGGCGACGCGTGTTGGAGTGAAGCATGAGTGCTTCTTCCGCTTCCGCTTCCCTCCGTAAGCTCGGCGCCTCCGACCTGGAGGTGTTCCCGCTCGCCCTCGGCGGCAACGTCTTCGGCTGGACCGCCGACGAGGCGACCTCCTTCGCCGTCCTCGACGCGTACACCGCCGCGGGCGGCAACTTCGTCGACACCGCCGACTCGTACACGGCGTGGATCGAGGGCAACAAGGGCGGCGAGTCCGAGACGATCATCGGCAGGTGGGTCAAGGCGCGCGGCAACCGCGACGACGTCGTCATCGCGACGAAGGTCAGCCAGCACCCCGAGTACCAGGGCCTGTCCGCCGCCAACATCAAGGCCGCCGCCGACGCGTCCCTGCGCCGTCTCGGCACCGACCACATCGACCTGTACTACACGCACTTCGACCAGCCCGAGATCCCGGTCGAGGAGATCATCGGAGCGCTGGACGAGCTGGTGCGGGCGGGCAAGGTCCGGCACATCGCCGCCTCCAACATCACGCCGGAACGGCTCCAGGAGTCGCTGGACTTCTCCGACCGCGAGGGCCTCGCCCGGTACGTCGCCCTCCAGCCCCACTACAACCTGGTCTCCCGCGACACCTACGAGGGCCCCCTCCAGGACCTGGCCTCCCGCACCGGCCTCGCGGCCGTCCCCTACTTCGCGCTGGCCGCCGGGTTCCTCACCGGCAAGTACCGCCCCGGTACGACGGTCGACAGCGCGCGAGCGGGCCGAGCTGCCCAGTACGCCGAGTCGGAGCGCGGCCAGAAGGTCCTGGCGGCCCTGGACGAGATCGCCGCGGCCCACGAGGCCCCGATCCCCACGGTCGCCCTGGCCTGGCTGGCAGCCCAGCCCACCATCACGGCCCCGATCGCCTCGGCCCGCACCCTCGAACAACTCCCGCCCCTGCTGGGCGTGGCGGACCTGAACCTGACGGACGAGGAACTGACGAAGCTGACAGCGGCTTCCGCCTGACGGCTTCCGCGCGCTCGTTCTCCCTTTCCGTTCCCGCGTCTCTTTCTTTCCGCCGCAACGGCACTCAGCCTGCACGGCGCATCCCGGCGGTGCCGCACCCCGCGCGACCCGAAGCCCTAACTCCGGTACGGGTTGTAGGCGGGATACGGCACCGCCGCCCCGTAAGCCGCGGGCGCGTACCCGCCGTATCCCGGCCATCCGCCCGGCGCGGCCGTCCGTGCCGCGTACTCCAGGGCCGGCCGCACCAGCTCCCGCCGGCTCCACAGCTCCGTGAGGAGCTCCCGCTCCCGCGCCACGAAGTCGGCTCCGGCCCGGCCCCGCTGCCCCCGGCGCCGCAGCAGCGCCAGCGCCGTCGCGTACCACTCGTACTCCGTGACCGCCCGCCCCGCCGCCTTCCCGAAGTGGTACGCGGCGTACTCCCGGGCCAGCTGCCGGGCCCGCATCGACCCGAGCACGAACGGCCCGGCCGCCCCCAGCCAGCCCGCGTAGACGTACGCCGGAAGCTCCTCCCGTACGGTCCGCAGCTCCCGCTGCCGCGTCCAGACGGCCAGCCAGGTCAGCAGCCCGAACGCCGGCACCATGAACATGCCGTACACGGCGAAGAACCCGTACCGCCCGAACGTCGAGGAGCCGTTCCAGAACGCGTGCATGCTCATCGCGAGCAGCAGCCCGGCCACCGGCACCAGCACGCGCCGGGCCCGCTGCCGCTCCCCGCAGAGCGCGGCGATGCCGAAGCCGATGCCGGTGAGGACGGTGAAGAGCGGATGCGCGAACGGGGAGAGCACGATGCGCACGAAGAACGTCGCGGCGGTGACGGAGGCGATCCCGCTGTCCCCGGTCAGCTGGTCGGTTCCGAAGGCCGTACCGAGGTAGAGGATGTTCTCGGTGAACGCGAACCCGGTGGCGGTGACCCCGGCTATCACCACCCCGTCGACGATCCCGGTGAAGTCCCGCCGGCGGAAGAGGAACACGAGGAGCACGGCCGCCGCCTTCGCCGACTCCTCGACGACCGGCGCTATCACGGTCGCCCCGAGGGTGTCCGCGCTGCTCGGGTCCGCGGTCGCCGTCGCTATCCACCGCGTCGCGAAACTGTTGGCGACGATGGCTATCAGCGCGGCCGCGCAGGCGCCCCAGGCGAAGGCGAACAGCACGTTGCGCCACGGGCCGGGCTGCACCCGGTCCAGCCACCGGAACGCGCCGACGAGCAGCGGCACGGGCAGCACGGCGAGCCCCAGACCGACCAGGAACCCCTCCGTCCCCGTCTGCTCCTGCACCAGCGCGAGGATCACCAGACCGGAGAGGGCGAGCAGCGTGCTCAGCGCCCCGTACCGCACCCAGCGCCGCTGCCACCAGCGGGGATGCCGCAGACCACCACCGCCGACGGCGTCCGGCGGATACGCCGGCTGCGGTGGCTGCGACGGGTACTGCGGGTACGGCGAGTACGGCGGCGGGGAGGTGGCCACGGCATCGACCCTAACGAGGTGACTCCTGACGGTGCTGCTCGCTCTGCGGCACCCGGTGCTGTACGCGACGGAAGAGCAGATCGTTCACCACATGTCCCTTGTCCAGTCCCTGGCCCTCGAAACGGGTCAGCGGCCGGTGCGCCGGACGTGGTGCGAAACCGCCGTCTGCCTGCGTGTTCTCGAACTCCGGGTGGGCGTCGAGCACTTCGAGCATCTGCTCGGCGTACGGCTCCCAGTCGGTCGCGCAGTGCACGATCGCCCCGGGCCGCAGCCGGGTCGCGGCGAGATCCAGGAACTCCGGCTGGATCAGCCGCCGCTTGTGGTGCCGCTTCTTCGGCCAGGGGTCCGGGAAGTACACGCGCAGCCCGTCCAGCGAGTCCGGCGTCAGCATCTCCCGGAGCAGGATGATCGCGTCGCCGTTCCCGACGCGGACGTTGGACAGTCCGCTCTGGTCGGCGAGATTGAGCAGGTTCCCCTGGCCCGGCGTGTGCACGTCGACGGCGAGGATGTTGACGCCGGGATCCTCGGCGGCCATCTGCGCGGTCGCCTCGCCCATCCCGAAGCCGATCTCCAGCACCACGGGGGCGTCGTTGCCGAACAGCTCGCCGAGGTCGAGGACCCGCTGCCCGTCGATGTCCAGGCCCCACTTGGGCCACAGCCGCTGCAGCGCGTCGGCCTGCCCGGCGGTGACCCGGCTGCGGCGTGGCTGGAAACTGCGGATCCGCCGCTCGAAGTGCGACCCGGCCGGGTCGGCCTGGGGCCCGTCCGGGAAGCGCGGCTCCCCCTTGGCCCGGGTGTGCCGGACGGACACCCCGGGGAGGTGGTCGGGGTGCGCACCGGGGACGTGCTCGGCGGGATCGGTCTCGGCGGGCCGGGGGGCTTCGGGGGCGTTGCGGGAGTCAGACACAGTGCGTCGATTTTACGGCCCCCGCGGGACGGCAGACGGGGTCACACCGAGCCCAGCGTCTCCAGCGCCCTGCGGGCCACCTCCCGCCCGATCGGCAGCGAGGCGGTCGCCGCGGGCGAGGGCGCGTTCAGCACGTGGACCGCGCGCGGCCCCTCCTTGATCAGGAAGTCGTCGACGAGCGTCCCGTCCCGCAGCACGGCCTGCGCCCGCACCCCCGCGGCCGCCCGCACCAGGTCACTCTGCTCCGCGGCGGGCAGCAGCCGCCGTACGGCCTTCGTGAACGCCTTCTTCGACACCGACCGGAGCATTTCCCCGCCCCCGTACCGCCAGTGCCGCCGCGCCAGCGCCCAGGACCCCGGCCAGGCCAGCGTCCCGGCGACCTCCCGCGGCCGTACGACGTTCCACCCGTACCCCTCCCGGGCCAGGGCCGGCACCGCGTTGGGGCCGATGTGGACGCCGCCGTCGATCCCTCGGGTGAGGTGCACGCCGAGGAACGGGAAGGCCGGGTCGGGCACCGGGTACACCAGCCCCCGCACCAGCTCCGGCCGCGCCAGCTCGTAGTACTCCCCGCGGAACGGCACGATCCGCATCCCCGGTTCGTCCCCGGTCAGCCGGGCGACCTCGTCGCAGTACAGCCCCGCGCAGTTGACCAGCACGCGCGCGCGTACGACGTCGCCGCGCGAGGTGAGCACGGCCACGCCCCGCTCCGGGCGCCGGTCCACGCGGACCACCCGGGCGCCGTATCGGATCTCCGCCCCCGAGGCCTCCCCGAGCTGCCGGGCGACGCCCACGAAGTCGGCCACCCCGGTCGTCCCGACGTGTATGGCGGCGAGCCCCCGCACCTCGGGCTCGTACTCACCGATCTGGGCGGCGCCGAGCTCCCGCACCGGTATGCCGTTCTCCCGGCCGCGCTGCACGAGCGCGTGCAGCCGGGGCAGCTCCGCCCGCTCGGTGGCGACGATCAGCTTGCCGGTGACGGCGTGCGCGATGCCGTACTCCGCGCAGAACTTGACCATCTCCGCGCCGCCCTTGACGGCGTACCGCGCCTTCAGCGACCCGGGCCGGTAGTAGATCCCGCTGTGGATGACCCCGCTGTTCCGCCCCGTCTGGTGCCTCGCCGGCCCGGCCTCCTTCTCCAGCACGGTGACCCGGGTCCCGGGCGCGGCACGGGTGACCGCATACGCGGTGGACAGCCCGACGATCCCACCCCCGACGACGAGCACATCACAGTCGTACGCAACCCCGGCAGACACCTGCACCACCTCCCACGTCGATAGTGCACTGCGCCACTGACATCACTTTCAAACGCCGGGTCCCGCAGCGCGCCCCAAAGGGGCGCTGGGGGTACCCCCGGCCGAAGGCTCGGGGAGGAACTGCGCGGCCGGCCCCGACGCACCCGCACCGAACCCGACAGACGACTGGGCGACTCTCACGCCGGCGCCATGAGAAGCGGCCGCGCCCGCTCCCGCAGCTCCACCACCCTCGGCTCGTCCCCGTAGGGCTCCAGCCGGTGCAGCAGATCCCTCACGTACTCCGTCGTCCGCGCGGACGATATCCGCCCGGCCACCTCCACGGCCCGCACCCCCTGCTCGCAGGCCGCGTCGAGGTTGCCCGACTCCAGTTCGGCGACGGCCGAGACCACCAGCCGCAGTCCGTGCGACCGCACGAACTCCTCCGTCGGCTTGGAGAGGGCCTGCTCCGTGAAGCGCCGCACCTGCCGCGGGGCCTTCAGGTCCCGGTAGCACTCGGCCGCGTCCGCGGCGAACCGGTCGTAGCCGTAGAAACCGAGCCAGGAGGGATCGTTGTCCCCCTCCCGCGCCCGCTCCAGCCAGCCCTCCGCCGCCTTCAGCGCCGCCCCCGCGGCCTGCGCGTCACCCGCACGCGCGTGTGCCCGCGCCTCGACCAGCCGGAAGAAGCTCATGGTCCGCGCGGTCGCCAGCCCGCGGTTGCGCTCCACGGCGGCCTGCGCGAGGTCGACGCCCTCGTCGCCGAAGCCCCGGTACGTCGCCTGCAGGGACATCGATGCCAGCACGTACCCGCCGAGCGGCACGTCGGCCGCCGCGCGGGCGAGCCGCAGCGCCTGGATGTAGTAGCGCTGCGCGGCCTCCTGCTGTCCGGTGTCGAAGGCCATCCACCCGGCCAGCCGCGTCAGTTCGGCACTCGCCCCGAACAGCGCCCGCCCGACTTCGTCGGAGTACGCGCCGAGCAGCAGCGGTGCCGCCTCCACACGTAAACACTCCGGCACCATCGAGGACCGCCAGTCGCCGCCGCCGTACTTGGAGTCCCAGCGTCTGGCGTCCTCGGCGGCCTCCCGCAGCTTCTGCACGTCGCTGTGGCCGACTTTGAGCGGTGCGCCCGACCCGTCCACGGTGTTCGCCTCGCGCGCGACCGAGCTGTCGGCGGGGGTTATCAGCCACCGAGAGGCGGGGGTTGCGTATGCGCTCACTGCGAACGAACCGGCCAGCGACTGCCAGATGCCGCCGGAGCCGGCCCGGCGGCCGGCGAGGTCGAGGCGGTACAGCTCGGTCGCCGACCGTACCGCCTGGCCGACGTCCCGTGGGAAGGCGAGGCCCACTTCGGGGGCGGGATCCGCGTCCGCCAGGCCGATCTCGTGGAGCGGCACCGGGCGGCCGAGCTTCTGGCCTATCGCGGCGGCGATGAGGTGTGGCGCGGCGCCCTGCGGCACCATGCCCTTCGACACCCAGCGCGCCACCGACGTCTTGTCGTAGCGAAGAGTCAACCCGCGTTGAGCGCCAAGATCGTTGACGCGCCGCGCGAGTCCTGCGTTGCTGATTCCCGCGAGGGCGAGAACGGCGCCGAGCTTTTCGTTCGGCCCGCGTTGCTCCCTGGACATGAGCCACCCCTCGACACAGACGGCTGCCGCGCTGGCATAACCACGCGGCATTCGTAAACCCAGCGTAGTTCGCCGCATCCCAAGCGTTAAGGGGCATTGTTCCGGATGGCGGGATTGTGGTCCGTACGCGAGTGCGGCCCATATACGCACCGTGCACGGCCTGTCGCGACGTGCCCCCGCCGTGTGGCCGTGCGCCCGTCCGTGCGCTCTTCTCCGGCCAACTGGGGAGCGGTTCCATGGCTGATGCGTGGGTCGGCCCGCTGTACTGGATCCAGTGGGCTGGGGGACACCGCCACCTTCATCCCCGCGGGTGGCGGACCGGTCCGGGAGGCGATGCCCGCCTCCCGGACTGTGCGCGTCCGGGCACGCACGCGTGCGATGCGCAAGGCATGTACGGAGCGTGCGCAAGTCCGCGCGGCCGTCGCCGATTTGGCCGAAAATCGACCCCACCTTTTTCGGCGACTCAACGCTCCTACCATGGCAATTGAGGGCGCGAACGGCGTTTTTGGGGAGCGTACAGGGGGCGCATTCACGTCGCAGCCGCCCGGTGCCGTACGGCAGTCGGCTCCCGCCGCGACCCTTCCGCGGCACGCGCGCGTGGCCCGTCCTGCGGCAACTCCACGGCAACCACCTGACATCTTCCGGGGATCAAAGGCGGCCCCACCGCCCCACCGGACCGCGCCCTTCATGGCAGCATGGGGACCCGGTTCGTACCGTGCATGGTTGTCCACAGCCTGTGGAGGCGTCGATGCGGTGGTTGGTGGGATGGAGCAGCACCATCTCCGGTGCCGCCACGATCGGCTCCGCCGGCGCCATGGGCTACGACGGCGAGACCGTCCACCCCGTCGGCTCCCAGCTCCTGTGGGGTGACCCCGACCCGCTCTGGGCGGTCGGCGACTGGCGCCCCGACGAGGTCCGCGTCATCAAGGCCGACGCGCAGAACCGCATCGCCGTCCTCGGCACCTGCGGCGCCACCGACGAGGAGCTGCGGCTCGGCCTCTTCACGGCGCGCGGGGGCGCACTCCGGCATCTGACCGCCTGGCCGGGCAGCTACACCGCCGTCGTCCAGGTCGGCCGCCGGGTCACCGTCTGCGGCGACCTCGCGGGCGCCCGCCCGGTCTTCTACAGCCCCTGGGCAGGCGGTACGGCCTACGCCACGGCCGCGCTGCCGCTCGCCGACCTCATCGAGGCCAACCTCGACTACGGCCATCTCGCGGCCCTCCTCGCCGCCCCCGACGTACCGGCCGCGCTGCACGACTCGACCCCGTACGAGGGCGTGCGGCGCATCCCGCCGGGGCATGCGCTGATCCTGCGCACCGGGGCGCGCGAGGTCGCCGGATACGAGCAGGTCGCCTCGCTCGCGGTCGCGGCACCCTCCGCCGACCCCGACCGCGCGGTGGACGCCGTACGGGACGCGCTCGTAGAGGCGGTACGCGCGCGGCTGTCGGCACCCCGGCACGTCCCGGACATCGACCCTGGTCCGGTACCCGGCATGGGACCCGCCGAGCGGCGCGCGGCGCGTGGGATGCCGGTCCCGGGCATCGGCGCCGACCTCTCCGGCGGCCCAGCGTCGGGGACGCTGGCCCTGCTGGCCGCGGGCCTGCCCGGCATGCCCGGCACGGTCCTCGGCCACGGCACGGGCGCCGGCGAGCGCCTCCTCGCCGTCACCTTCAACGACCTGGCCGTGGGCGGCCGCGAGTCCGAACTCGAACGCGCGGGCACCCTCGCCGCCAACCCGCGCCTGCACCACGTGGTGGTCACCGGCGGCGAGGAGGTGCTGCCCTACGCCGACCTCGACGGCCCCCTCACCGACGAACCGGGCCCGTCCCTGATCTCCGCGGCCCGGCACCGCGCCCGGCTCGCCGCCGGCAGTGCCGACCACTTCACCGGCTACGGCGCCCGCCAGGTCCTCGACGCCCACCCCGCCCGTCTCGCCGACCTGCTGATGGACCGCAAGCGCCGCCACCTCGTCCGCCCGGTCGCCGCGCTCGCCAAGGCCGACGGCTCGGTGATGGTCTCCGCGCGCGTGTACAGCGCGGCCCGGCGCCTGGCGCGTACGCCGTACCGCGCGGGCGTCGAGTCCCTCGCCGAGCGCCTGCTGCGGCGCCGGTTCGACGACCCCGGAGGCGCGGTGGGCGCGTCCCTCGCGGCACTCACCTGGGCGAGACCGGGCCCGGCGGCGCGCTGGCTGACGGGCGAGGCGCTGGCTGAAGTATCGGTTCTGCTCCAGGGGTCGGCGAACCGCTCAGGCGTCGGCCCCGGGCAGCGCCCCGGAGACTACCGCGCGCGTGCGGTGCTGGCCCGCCACGCGGCCGACATCCGCATCCTGGAACAGGCGGCCGAGATCCGCTCCCAGCGCCTCCACACGCCCTTCCTCGACAACCAGGTGGTCCGCGCCTGCCGCGACCTCCCCGAAGCGCTGCGCGTCCAGCCGGGCGCCCGCGCCGCGATCCTCCGCACGGTCCTGGAGGGCGCCGGCGTCACCGACCTCCCGCCGGGCTGGGGCGCCCCCTCCCACGCGTCCTCGGCGGCCGCCACCCGCACGGGGCTGCGTGTGGCGGCCGACGACCTGATCTCCCTCTTCTCGACGCCGCTGCTGGCGCAGGCGGGCCTGGTGGAGGCGCGGGTGGTCCGCAAGGCGCTGCGCTCGGCCGCCGCGGGGGAGCCGTTGCCGCTGGACGGGCTGGCGGACCTGGTCTCCCTGGAGCTGTGGCTGCGCCGGCTCCTGTCCCGCCGGGGCACGTGCTGGACGGGGACACCGGCACGGGCGCGGGCGGTGCCTGCGGGGATCCGGCCGATGCGGGGGGCGTTGGCGTCGGGGGCGTGACCCTCCCAGGGGCCGCCGTATCTGGGGGCTGCCGCCCCCAGGCCCCGCATCGGGCGGGGACCCTTGTGCTTGGGCCGCGGGCCGGTGGGGGCTGGTCGCGCAGTTCCCCGCGCCCCTTACGGGGCGCTTCCCAGCCGCGCCCTGCACATCCGCACCCGCCCGTGTCAGCTGGAGAGCTGCGGGCAGTCGTGCCGCTGGGGCGGCACGGGTGGGCGCAGCGGCACCCTGCAA
This sequence comes from Streptomyces sp., assembly GCF_019510245.1. GTDB lineage: Bacteria > Actinomycetota > Actinomycetes > Streptomycetales > Streptomycetaceae > Streptomyces. Next base: position 21,415 of record NZ_JAEKKT010000218.1, read on the forward strand.
GCGCCGGTAAGTGTTCCCGCCCCCGGCCCCACCCCGGCCAACCTGCACCCCCCGGCGTCGAAACCCCGTGCCCGTTCCCCCGCCCCCGGCGACAATGACCCGGTGCGGTACCGAATTCTGGGCGTGACCCAGGCCAGCGACGACCAGGGCACGCCCATACCCGTCGGCGGCCCCCGCCTCCGCGCGCTGCTCACCGTGCTCGCCCTCCACCCCGCCCGAACCCTCACCCCCGAGATGCTCATCGAGGAGATCTGGGCGGCGGACGACGACCCGCCCCAGGACGCCCCGGCCGCCCTCCAGGCCCTCGTCGGCCGCCTGCGCAGGGTCCTCGGCAGGGACGGCATCGCCTCGGCACCCGGCGGCTACCGCCTGACGGCGACCGAGGCCGACATCGACCTGTACGTCTTCGAGCGGCAGGTGCGCGAGGGCACCGAGGCCCTGGCAGCCGGTGACCCGGCGACGGCCCACCGCGTCCTCACCGACGCCCTCGCCCTCTGGCGCGGCCCCGCCCTCGCCGACCTCCCCGACCGCACCGCGGCCGCCGCCCGCCCGGACGCCCTCCGGCTGGAAGCCACCCGCGCCCGCGCCGACGCCGCCCTCCGCCTCGGCCGCGCCGCCGGCGCCGTACCCGAACTGACCGAGCTCACCACGGTCCACCCGTACGACGAGCCGCTGCACGCCCTGCTGATCCGCGCCCTGCGCGACACCGGCCGCCCGGCGGACGCCCTCGCCGCGTACGAGACCGCCCGCCGCACCCTCGCCGAAGGCCTCGGCACCGACCCCGGCCCGGAACTTCAGGCGCTGCACGCGTCGTTGCTCACACAGGAGGAAACCCCGCTCCAGGCGCCCCCGCCCCGCACCGGCAACCTCCGTCCGCGTCTTACCTCTTTCGTGGGCCGGGAACCCGAACTCGAAGCCGTTCGTTCCGAATTGCACAGAGCCCGTCTCGTCACCCTCACCGGACCGGGCGGCTCCGGAAAGACCCGTCTCGCCGAGGAGGCCGCCGCCGGGCTCCCGCAGGCATGGCTCGTCGAGCTCGCCCCGCTCGACCGGCCCGAGGCGGTGCCGGGCGCGGTGGTCAGCGCGCTCGGCCTGCGCGAGACCGTGCTCATGACCAACGAGCTGGCGACCGTGCAGACCGACCCCACGGCCCTGCTCGTCGAGTACTGCGCTCCGCGCAGCCAACTCCTGATCATTGACAACTGCGAACATGTCATCGAGGCGGCGGCCGCCCTCGCCGAGACCCTGCTCACCCACTGCCCGGGCCTCACGGTCCTCGCCACCAGCCGTGAACCCCTGGGCGTCCCCGGCGAGGCGGTCCGCCCGGTCGAGCCCCTCGCCCCCGACCAGGCACGCCGCCTCTTCGAGGAGCGTGCCGCCGCCGTCCGCCCCGGGACCGGGACAGGGGCCGGTGCCGCGCCGGGCGACTCGGCGGCGGTCGACGAGATCTGCCGGCGCCTGGACGGACTGCCTCTCGCGATCGAGCTCGCGGCGGCCCGGCTGCGGCTGCTGACGCCCCGCCAGATCGCCGACCGGCTCGACGACCGCTTCCGGCTGCTCACCGTCGGCAGCCGCACGGTCCTGCCCCGCCAGCAGACCCTGCGCGCGGTCGTCGACTGGTCCTGGGACCTGCTCGACGAGCGGGAGCGGACGATGCTGCGCGAGGTGTCCGTCTTCGCCGGCGGCTGGGACCTCGCGGCGGCGGAGGCCGTGTGCACCGGACCGGCCGCCGACCTCGTCGGCGCGCTCGTCGACAAGTCCCTGATCACCGCCGCCCCGGACGGCACCGGCGGGATGCGCTACCGCATGCTGGAGACCATCCACGAGTACGCCGTCGAGCGTGCCGAGGAGGTCCCCGGGCTGCGCGCGGCGGCCGAGCGGCGGCACGGCGCGTGGGTGTGCGCGCTGGTGGAGGAGGCGGAGCCGAGACTGCGCTCCGGCGAGCAGCTGTCCTGGATCCGCCGCCTGGAGACCGACCTCGACAACATCCGCGCCGCCCTCGACCGGGCGCTCCGCGCGGGCGACGAGGTGCGGGCGGGCCGGATCGTCCTCGCCGTCGGCTGGTTCTGGTGGCTGCGCAACTACCGCCAGGAGGCCACGGCCTCGGTCCGAGCGGTCCTGCGCCTCGGCGTCGCCCGGGACGCCCTGCCCGAGGACGCGGACCCGGACGAACTGCGCGCGCTCGCCGACGCGGTGGACCACGTGGGCGCGTTCCTGGCCGCGCCGGACGCCGAGGCCGGGCACCCGCTGTACGAACTGCGCATGGATCTCAGGCTGCTCGACCTGTTCCTGGCATCCGAGTCCGTCCAGCCGGACCTGATGGCGGACGACCGGACTCCGCGGTACGTCGCGCTCGTCCGGGCCGCCTTCGAGGCGGGCGGTCCCCGGGCCGCCCGGATGCCGGGCCTCATCTGGCCGCTCACCGCGTGGACCCTGGGCGGCTCCGCCGTGGACATCACCCCGGACATGTCCGCGGTGGTCGACAACTGCCGGGTGTACGGCGGTGACTGGGAGGTCGGGGTCACCCTGATGTACCGCACCCACATCATGGTCGACTCACCCGGCAACCTGCGGGGCGTCGACGAGGACCTGGCCGAGCTCCGCGTCCTCAGCCGGCGGGTCGGGGACCGCTGGATGGGGGCCCAGGTGTGCAGCGCGGCCGGCGAGGCGGACATGGCGCGCGGCCGGTTCGCGGCGGCGGAGAGCGAGTACCGGGAGGCGCTGCGCCTCGCCCACGAGGTCGGCGCGTACGCGGAGACGCCGTTCCTGCTCGCGCGGCTCGCCGAGATCGCCTTCCGCTCCGGCGACCGGGCGGCCGCCCGGGCCACCCTGGACCAGGCGGGCGAGGCCTCCGACCGGTACGGGGTGGCGGAGTCGAAGGCGTACGTGGCGCTGCTGCGGGCGATCCTGGCCCACTACGACGGGGACCTGGTGCGGGCGCGGGAGTGCTACGAGGCCGCTCGTGCCACGGCGGTGGCCGGCGCCGCGCCACCGCAGTTCACGGCCGCGATCCGCTCCGTCGAGGCCATGCTCACGGCCCTGGAGCACGGGCCCGCGCGGGCGCTGCCGATCGTGGCCGTCGGGCTGCGCGAGGCGGTGGAGTACCGGTGCGCCGAGGTGATCACGGCGGCCCTGGTGGACGTCGGCGCCGACCTGCTGGCCCGGCTCGGCGATCTGGCGGGAGCGGTACGGCTGTACGCCGCCGCCGACCACTGGCGCGCCGGGAGCGTCCGCCCCGAGCCGGAGCGCACCCGCGCCGAGGAGGTCGACGCGGCCGCCCGTGCCGCGCTGACCCCGCGGCGCTACGCGGCCGAGCGTTCGCGCGGAGCCTCGCTCACCGAGGAGGACGCCCTGCGCGAACTGAGCGCCACGCCGACCGCCGCTACCGGCACGTGAACCTCGCCTCGGCCCAGTCGGCGAGCGCCACCGTGTCGAAGGCGTCCTGCGGTTCGACCACCAGACGCACGGTCCGGTGCCCGGTCAGGTCCACATGGACGGGCACGGCGGCCTGTCCGCCCCCGACCACCGCGGACCGCCACAGCGGCTCTCCGTCCGCGTAGACCGCGAACGTGACCTTGCCGAGGCCGAGGGTCATGTCGTCGACGCCGGCCATCGCGTCGTAGGCGGTGCACTGCCGGTTGAGGTCGATGGTGACGGAGGACCGGCCGTGCACGGTGACGCCGGGCGTGTACTCCTTGCCGGCGACCGTCACGCCGTACCGCTGCCACACCCAGCTGCTGTCGCCGAGCCGCATCTCGGGCCGGGTGCCGTCGCCGGTGACGTCGAAGCGCAGCTCGCTCCACTGGTAGACGACCGGGGCGGGCGGCGGAGTGGGCGTCGGCGTGGGCGTGGGGGCCGGTCTCGGCGGGGTGGGCGTGGGTGTCGGGGTGGGGGTCGGCTTCGGGCTCGGGGCAGGCCTTGGAGCAGGGGGCGGCGTCGGGGTGGGGGTCGGGGTCGGCTCCGGGGCGAGGGCGACCGGCTCGGGCTCCGGTTTCCTCTTCGACGGGGTGGGGGTCGGTGCCTCGGGCTGGACGGCCGGCGCGGACGGGGTGGGTCCGGCGGCCTCCTTGACCGGGTGGCCGTCGTTCGTCAGGGCGAGGGCCACCACGGCGATCGCCGCCGCGACCACTCCCGCGGCGATACCCGCCTTCACCGGCCCCGCGAGCCCCTCCGAGGCCGCGGCGCCCCCGGCACCGCCGCCCGCCCCGCCGGACGAGCCGCTCGCCGCGGCGGCCGCACCCGCGGCCCCCACACCGGCACCCCCGGCGACGATCCCGAGCGCCTTGGCGTACCCGGCGGCCCCGAACCAGCCGATGACCGCGACCGGTACGACGGCCGGGATACCGCTCGCGACCTCTTCGATCTGGGCGGCGGCCAGCCGGCACCTGGCGCACTCCTCCAGGTGCTTGCGCAGCCCCCGCTCGGCCCGGACCCGCAGTTTGCGGCGGGCGTAGCCGCCGAGCTGGTCGGCGTAGCGGGCGCACTCCTCGTCGTCGACGAGGGAGGCGCTCACGTGGGCCTGGAGGTAGGCCTGCTTGAGGCCCTCACGGGCCCGGCTGGCAAGGACCCGGGTGCCGTTGGCGTCCAGCCCGAAGAGGACGGCCACCTCGCTCGGCGACTCGTCCTCGACCTCGGTGTGCCACAGCACGGCCTGCCAGCGCTCCGGCAGTGAACGGAAGGCCTGCATCGCCATCGACTGCTCGGCCTCGTGCATCGCGCGCACATCCGCGCCGAGGTTCAGCGTGTCGTCGTCGGAGACCTCGGAGCCGCGCGCGGACTGCGCCGCGAACAGCGCGAAGTCGTCGACGAGTTGCTCACGCCGGGCCGACTTGGTCCACTGCGCGGCGACCCGTCGTACCGAGGTGAGCAGGTAGGCGCGCACGGCGTGCTCGGGCCCGGACCCGCCGCGCACCGCCTGCAGCATGCGGGCGAACACCTCGGCGGTCAGGTCGTCGGCGGTGTGCCCGTCCCGGCAGCAGGTGCGCGCGTAGCGCCGTACCGCGTCCGCGTGCCGGCGGTAGAGCTCCGCGTACGCCGAGTCGTCGCCGGCCCGCATCCGCTCGATCAACCGGCGGTCTTCGGGCGGCAGTTCCCTGGGCGGCGGCAGCACCCTGCCGTCGCGCTGTGCCGGAACGTTCCCCTCCGGCGGTTCACCGGCCGCCGGCACAGCGGCCCGCCCGCCCTGGCTGGGCACCTGCGGCGAGGTCGTCCCCTCACCGACGGACTCGTCCCACCCGTCAACGCCCATCGCGGAACGCCCCCGATGCCTGCCCCACCGACCGAATCACCGGCTCAGCCTGCCACACCGCCTTTTGCCCAGGCGCCCCAGCGACGAGACGGTCACCCGGAAGGGGAAACGCCGGTACCACAGCGCCCCGTGGGGGTGCCTCTATGTCCTTCGTCAAGGCACTCCTGTCGGGTTTGGGGTGATTCGG
>NZ_JAEKKT010000477.1 GCF_019510245.1 Streptomyces sp.
TCAGGCGCGACCAGTGGTTGTGTCGCTCGGGGGTGATCGCCGGTGATCGGTGCGCGGTTCGCGCCTCCGAGTGCGGGCGCTCTCCTTCCCGAGGACGTAGCACTTCTCCCATCCCTGCCCGGCTGAGCCGTCCTTTCGAGAGGCCAGTCAGGGCCAGGAGATGTACGTCCGAGAAGGAGGAAATATGGAGTCCCAGGTGCGTGGCGGGACAAGATGGAAGCGGTTCGCTGTGGTGATGGTGCCCAGCGTTGCCGCCACGGCAGTGATAGGTGTCGCCCTCGCACAGGGCGCGCTTGCCGCGTCGTTCAGTGTGTCTGGGCAGGAGTTCAAGGTTCGGGCCGGCCAGCTCGTCGGCTACGACATGAACCAGTACGGCGCCATAGACTCGGGCAAGGGTCTTGACGGCAAGGACCAGGCGCACCCGGTGTCGGTGTCGGCGTTCGACCACGCCACGATCACCGACATGTGTCAGTCCGTGGTCACCCCGGTTCCGTTCCTGAACAAGTCGGTCACCCTGAAGCTGACCGCGGGTGACAAGGGCACGGCGGTCGAGGCCGACCAGATCTACATCGATGTCGCCAACCTCGACGCGAAAGATGCCGTGTTCTCGGGCATCAACATCGGCGTCCCCGCCGGGACCACCAGCGGGAAGACCCCGAAGCCCAAGACCGCGGCCGGGGAGCAGTCCAACCCGTTCGGGTTCGCCCAGCAGGCCGACAAGGCCGTGCTGACCGATGTGAAGCAGACGGCGTGGGCCACCACGGCCGGCACCTTCAAGCTCTCCAACCTCCACATGGGGCTGAGCTGGGGCAGCGGCGACGGGATCGAGTGCTACTAGGCGCTCAGTGACGGGTGGGGGAGCCGTTACGGTCCCCCGCCCGCCATCTCCCGCCCGTCGCCTTCACATCCCCCCACTTTCTTCATCGCGAAACACCGTCATCAAGAGCAACGCCGCACCAGGGAGCTGTTTTCCATGAGCGCCGAGAGTCCTGCCGCGCCCGGCCAGTTCGCCCACCGGAGGCAGCAGTTCCGCGCCTGGCGGGGCACCCGCCCGTTCTGGGCGGGACTGTTGGTCATGATCGGCGGCCTCCCGATCATGTACTTCCCGTACGCGCACCTCAAGCTCGGTGGCCTGACCATCGCCATGGCCACCACGGCGGGCGCAGGATCCCTGATCATCGGCGTACTGCTCGTCGTCCTGGGCATCACCCTCTGGTTCCAGAAGCACGTACGCACCTTCGCGGGTGTCGCGGCGATCATGCTCGGGCTGGTGTCCCTCCCCGTCTCCAACTTCGGCGGCTTCATCGTCGGCTTCCTGCTCGCGCTGTTCGGCGGGGCGATGGCCGTGGCGTGGGCGCCGGGCGTACCGCCCGCGGAGCAGCCGGCCGAGCAGGACACGACCGGTGAGGACGGCGCTCCCGAGGCCACGGACTACGACACCACGCTCCTGCGGCCGGTGAACCCGGTGGGCGAGCCGAACGATCTGTCAGGAACGAGCCCGGTCAACGGGGCGAACGGGAGGCACAGTGCCGGCTGACGAGGTGACCCACGGGGCTGACGTGGAGGCCTCCCGTGCGAGATCCGGGCCCCGCCACGCGGCACCCAAGAAGCCGCTTTTCAACAGGTTCCACGTGCCGGCCGGCAAGGCGATAGCCATGGCGGCGATGCCGACGGCCGTGCTCATGGGCATCGGGTTCACGCCCACGCTCGCGCTGGCCGACGACGCGCCGACCGCGAAGAGCCTGACGGCGGACGAGTACAAGGACTGCGTCGCGGCACTGAGCGGCAGCGCCTCCCCGTCCGCCTCGGCGAGTTCGTCACCGACCACCGACGACCCCACGGCGACACCGTCCCCGTCGGCCTCCTCCGGCTCGGGGTCGGACTCCGGCTCGGGCTCGAACGGCTCCTCCTCGTCGGATTCAGGTTCCGACGACAAGGCCACGCCCACGCCGTCCGCCTCCGCCTCGCCGAGCAAGGAGGAGAGCAGTTCCTCCTCCGGCACCGGCAGCTCCGACACCGCCACGCCGTCCCCGTCGGCCTCCGCGAGCGATGACGGCAACCTCCTGACGGACATCGGGGACGCGATCACCGGGATCTTCACGGGTGGCTCCGGCTCAGGGGAATCGCCCAGCGCGAGTCCTACGCCGACCCCCTCGGCCTCGGCGTC
>NZ_JAEKKT010000376.1 GCF_019510245.1 Streptomyces sp.
CTCGGGAATCAGGCTAGATTGACCTAAATCAGCATAAAGCGATCTGAGACTTCGTGTGAGAGCCTTTATATTCGTGGCCTACGGATCAGAAGGTTAGGGGTTCGAATCCCTTCGTGCGCACTCGTTAGACAGGAACCCCAGGTCGCTGACCTGGGGTTCTGTGTTTCCTGGGTCAAGTGCTCGAGTCGAGTCGAGTCGCAAAGTCGTCGAAAACGGGCCGTGTGATGACGGTGTGATGACGGCCGTACGGAGTCCGTATGGTGACGGGCTGTCTTTCGTCATGCCGCCGTATCGCTCGTGGTCCATGGCGAGAGGGAGCTTCACCGGTTCGGACGTGCCTGAGGCATCGAGTGTTCCGATTTTTCCGTTCATAGCCGAGGCGCGCGGCCGGCGGCTGGCAACGGTCGAACGCGCCGGGTTCGAGTCGCTGGTGAAGGGTTCTGGTGGCGAGACGTGCGGGTGGGCGCCGAACTGTGGTTGTCCCTGGGAGCAGATTCGACTGGGCGTATGGCAGCGCTAGGCTGGGGGCCGCCGACCGTTTCAAGACCGACGAAAAGCTGGTCTCGGAGATTGTGTACTACTCCAGCGGGCACTTCACCATGCTGTACCTCCTGAAGGACCTGCTTAACAAGCGTCCATGCCTGCTGCTGCATCAGGACTGCGAACCAGGCGCACAAGACGAGGAACCTCTCAGGCGATCTGTCGACTTGTGCGCTACTGCGGACGTTGAGGCTAATCAGCTCAAAGCGACGGCTCAGTCTAGGAAGGCCTCTCGACGAGAGGGAGACCTAGGTGTACTGACCACGGAGGTTGGTGACGGGGTTCACGGCTGACGGATCTTGAAATGGGTGAGGGCCTTCTGGCTTGGTGTGGATTGCGACATCTGCACCAGCGATCAGAAAGGCCCTCATGCCCCACCGTAATGCACCGCTGTCCGAGACCGGCCGTCTGCGCCTGGCCCGCTGCATCGTGGATGACGGCTGGGGCCTGCGCCGGGCTGCTGAACGCTTCCAGGTCTCGCCGGCCACGGCCAAACGCTGGGCCGATCGCTACCGGCAGGCCGGCCCGGCCGGAATGGCCGACCGCTCGTCCGGGCCGCACACCAGCCCGCAACGCACGCCGACACGCACCGAGCGAAGGATCATCAAGGTGCGGGTACTGCGTCGCTGGGGACCGGCCCGCATCGCATTCCTGCTGGGCCTGAACCCGTCCACTGTGCATCGCGTACTCAGCCGCTACAAGCTGGCCCGGCTGTCCCACCTGGACCGGGCCACCGGCCGCGTCATCCGCCGCTACGAGCACGCCGCCCCCGGCGACCTGATCCACGTCGACATCAAGAAGCTCGGCAACATCCCCAACGGCGGCGGACACCAGGCATTAGGCCGCGCTGCCGGCCGCAAGAACCGCTCCGGCGCGGGCTACTCCTACCTGCACAACGCCGTCGACGATCACTCCCGGCTGGCCTACACCGAGATACTCCCCGACGAGACCAAGCAGACGGCCACCGCGTTCTGGCACCGAGCCCAGGCCTTCTTCGCCGACGCCGGCATCACCGTTCACCGCGTCCTGACCGACAACGGTGCCTGCTACCGCTCCCGAGACTGGCGCGACATCCTGGCCCAGGCCGGGATCACCCACAAGCGAACCCGGCCCTACCGGCCTCAGACCAACGGCAAAGTCGAACGCTACAACCGCACCCTGCTGGAGGAATGGGCCTACGCCCGCCCCTACACCAGCGAACAAGAACGACGCGACGCCTTCCCCAACTGGCTGCACACCTACAATCACCACCGCGGACACACCGCGCTGAACGGCTCACCACCAGCCAGCCGCGTCCCCAACCTCACGGGTCAGTACACCTAGGCCGTGTTGGGGAATGTGTCAGGTGCTGCGTATCCAGATCATGACGCTGGCCAGTAGCAGCCCGGCCTCGTAGCTTTCGCTGAGCTTGTCGGCGCGGGTGGCGATACCGCGCCACTGCTTGAGCTTGCTAAAGCAGCGCTCGACAGTGTTCCGCTCTTTATACAGTTCAGCGTCGTGACCGATCGGTCTGCCTCCCTTGGAGCCCTTGCGCTTGCGGGCGGCGGCCTGGTCGGTCTTCTCCGGGATCACTGCCTTGATCCCGCGACGGCGCAGGTAGGCCCGGTTCGCTTTCGAGGAATACGCCTTATCGGCCAGTACCGCGCCCGGTCGGCAGCGAGCGGGGCCGCCGCGCGGGTCCACCTTCAGTGACAGCGGCCTGCACCGGCCATCGGCCGACAAGTGGACCTTGGTGGTCAGCCCGCCTCGGGACCGTCCGAGGTCGGCGGCGGCAAGGCGGGCCTTGCGCCGCCGACGCGCCGCACGACGCGCCTCTTCCTCCGGATCACCGGTCCCTGCCTGGCCGGCGGCGGATCCGTCAGTAGACGGATCGCCTCTTTCAGCCCGTACGCTAGCTCCGCCTGGCTTAGAGGTGGTTCGTCCTCGTTTTCGGCCCCTTTTTTGCCGCCGACCTCGGCCAGCGATTCCTCGAACGCCTCCAGCGTGGTCTGCTCGAACACCGCCCCGGCGGCATGCTGGTGCGCCCGGTTCGTCGTGGAGTCCACCGACACGGTCCGCCAGTCGATCTGCCCGCGCCCCTGCGCATCGGCCAGCACAGCCTCAAGCAGCCGAGCCCACGTGCCGTCATCCCGCCACGTGCTGAAACGGTCATAGATCGTGTTCCAGTTGCCGTACCGCTCCGGGACATCCCGCCACGGCGCCCCGCACCGGAACCGCCACATGATCCCGTTGAACTGGGCTCGCAGCTGCCATGACCTGCGGCCCAGCTCCGGGATCGGAATCAACTCAGCCAGACGCTCCCACTCGGCATCGGTCAGATCGAACCGACTACGCATCCCGCTCGGCATCTCAAGAGGCTACTTCAATTCCCAACACGGCCTAGGGCCAGCCTACGTAGATGGTGGACTCTCGGGCGGGACGGGGAGCTACCCCGCTTTGGCGGCCGATGCCTCGACTGCGGGTCCGATACTCAAGGCCCTGGGCTACCCCCATCACGCGGAGCCAGCGCCAACGCCCAGCGGAAGTCGATAGAGACGCGGCAGCTATCCCCGCCACGCGCGGGGCCGACAACGCCGGTGCCCACCCAGGCATCAACGGCCCGGAGCTACCCCCGCACGCGCGGGGCCGAGCTCAGCCAACGCCCGCACCCGGCCAGGCTGCCGGCCCGGGGCTGGGCAACGCGACGAACTCCAGCTTCGGCGTCACGGCTGCTCGCTCCAGACACTCTCCAGCGCCGTGGCAAACTCTTCGTCTGCCTGGCTGCCACCAGGCGTCGTCCTTGCGCGCGATGACGGCGGCGGGCCGTCATCGGCTGAAGGCGGTCGGCTGAGGCCGCCGCCAGGGGTGCTCCGCGGGGCCGGGCCTCGGACGGGCACGCCATGCCCGACGTCGATCCCAGCACGGTCGGCAAGCAGGGCCCACACCACGAACGGTAGGGTCATTCCTCGATATTCGGACACTGATTTGCCGACTACGTTGGGCCCTCATACGAGAGGGAACGGGGAGTGGCCATGGCGTCAGACATCGACGAGATCATCCGGATCAAGCGGGCGGCGGAGGAGGAACTCTTCGCAATACCCGGTGTCTGCGGTGTGGATGTCGGATACAAGTACGTCGGCGGGGAGCGTACCGACGAGATCGTCGTCCGCGTCTTCGTCGAGCACAAGCGGGACGTGCCCGCCGGGGAACGCATTCCGGAGTCGATCCATGGTGTCCGGACCGACGTGCAGCAGGGCGGGTTCGAGGAACTCGCCGACACGAAGATGTACCGTCCGCTGATCGGCGGGATCAGCGTTGGGCCCGTGCGGCGTTTGGACGGCTCGACCGGCACGCTCGGCGCACTCGTCACCGACAACGCCACGCAGGGGCGGATGGCGCTGTCGAATCACCACGTCTTCTTCGACGGCTCGGGGTCCTACGACGTCAGCGCGGCTCAGCCGTCCTCCGGCGACTCCGGCTTCATCATCGGCAGCGTGGCGCGGTCGCTGTACGACGACGACGTGGACGCCGCGGTCGTGCGGATCAACGAGATCGTCATCCCGGTCAAGTGTGAGATCGCGGACCTGGGCCAGGTCACCGGGACGGGCGAGCCGCGCGTCGGGATGGTCGTGAGGAAGCGGGGGCGCACGAGCGAGTGGACCTACGGGTACATCGACGGTGTCGACCAGACGTACTCGTACAAGAAGGACGGAGTGCCCCAGGATCGCAAGGGCCAGTTCAGCGTGCAGCCGGACCCGGCCAGCGGGACCCGGGTGTTCGCCGACGGTGGCGACTCCGGCTCGGTGATCATCACCGCGGGCGGCCAGGTCATCGGCCTGCTTTACGGTTCCAATGTGGCACCGGCGGTAGACGGCGGCAGGTGCGGCGTCGCGACGCCGATCGCCACGGTGCTGAAGAAGATGGACGTCAGCATGGCCACCGCGGGCATCGGCGGTCACACCTTCACGCCGGCCAACCAGGGCACCGCCTTCGACCTCGACGGCAGCGGAAAGTCGGACCATCTGATCTTCTACCACACGGATCAGTTGTTCGCGGGCAAGTCCGTCTCGGTCATAGCCCGCAACGACACGGACTTCCCATACGTGTACCGGAGCACCGGCAAGGACCGGCAAATCGGCGGTTACGACCTCGACAGGGCGGGCGACAAGGTCTTCGCCTTCGACTACACCGGCAGCGGCAAGGTGGACCACCTGGCCCTCTACCGGCCGGGCGAGCACATCTTCTGGATCATCAGGAAGTCTCCGGGGTCCGGGGGAGAGAACGGGCCCGTGGAATTCGAGCGCGTCTTCCCGCCGGGGACCGAGCCCAACCCGCCCGCCAACGGCATCGGCGGGTACGACCTGAACCGGCATTCCGACCGGGCGTTCGCGTACGACTACGAGGGCACCGGCAAGCTGGACCACATCGTCCTGTACCGCCCCGGCGAGAAGATCTGCTGGGTCGTGGGCCGCAGGGACGGGAAGTTCATCCGCCGCTTCCCGCACGACGACAACGCACCGCACGACGGCATCGGCGGCTTCGACCTCGACAGCTCCCACGACCGGGCCTTCGCCTACGACTTCGACCGATCGGGCAAGCAGGACCACATCGTCCTGTACCGCCCGGGCACCGGCATCGTCTGGATCGTCGGCCGGGTGAAGGACAAGTTCGGCGATCCGGTGTACCCGCCGAAGTACGAACGGAAGTGGCCGCCGAACCCCTCGAACCCCAACCCGCCCGCCCACGGCATCGGCGGCTACGAACTGCGCGACGAACACGACCTACTGTTCGCCTACGACTACCGGGGCACCGGCAAGCAGGACCACATCGTCCTGTACCGCCCGGGCGCCGGCATCATCTGGGTGATCTGCCGGGCGGAGGACGCGAACGGGAAGCCGACGGAGCCGGCGGAGTTCGTGCGCGTCTACCCGGACCCCTCCGAAGGCCCCGACCCGAAGACCCGGGGCATCGGCGACTACAGCCTCGACGATTGGACCGACCGGATCTTCCCCTTCGACTACGACCACAGCGGCAAGCAGGACCACCTGGTGCTGTACCGCCGGGGCGCCGCCAACGTCTGCTGGATCGTGAAGCCGAAGCCGGGCCTTGCGAACGAATTCGAGTCCGTCTACCGGGCCTGGCAGCACCTCATCTGACCGACGCCCCGTCACCCGCGGGTCCGCCGCCGGCCAAGCCGCGGCGGACCCCGTACCGCTTCATAATGACTTCATAGGCTGTGAGCTGCGGACTATTCGGTTGATCATCCGGCCTGGCGATACTCGTTGATGAGACCTGCGACGGCTTGCCGACGTTCGATACGGGCTGGTGGCAGGGGGATGACGTTCGGATCGTCCAGCGGTGCACGCTGGTCCCGGCCCTGATGGGGTCGATGCTGGTTGAAGTGGTGGGCGTAGTCGTGGAGGACCTTCTCGGCATGCCCGCGGTCGAAGATCAGCAGGCGGTCGGTGCACTCCTCGCGTACCGACCGCACGAACCGCTCCGCGTGCGGGTTGCAGTTCGGGCTTCGTGGAGGGATCTTGGCAACAGTGATGTCCTCGCTGGCGAACACGGCGTCGAAGGCGGCGGTGAACTTCGCGTCCCGGTCCCGGATCAGGTGAGTGAACTCGGCCGCGCGCTCCCCGAGCTGCCAGAGCAGATGGCGAGCCTGTTGGGTGGCCCAGGCGGCGGTGGGGTGTGCGGTCACGCCCAGGATGTGCACGGTGCGGGTGCGGACCTCCATGACGAACAAGGCATACAGCCGCTGCAGGCCGATGGTGTCCACGTGGAAATAGTCGGTGGCAAGCAGGCCGTGCGCCTCGGCTTTGAGGAAGGCGGTCCATTCGCCACGTGCCGGATGCCGGCGCGGGGCGGGCCCGAGGCCGGCGGCGCGCAGGATCCGGCGGACGGTGGCCGCGCTGACCCTATAACCAAGGCGTCGAAGTTCGCCGTGAACGCGCCGGAAGCCCCACCGGGGGTTCTCGGCACCGAGCTGGATGATCAGGTCGCGCAGCTCCTCGGGAATCGATGGGCGTCCCGGAGAAGCCGGCTGCGTCCACTTGCCCTTGATCAGGCGCTGGTGCCAGGCCAGGAGGGTACGGGGAGAAACGATCCTGTGCCGACGTAGGACTCGCGGAAGGAGCCGAGTCAAAGCGGCAAGCAGCGCCCGTTCCGGCCAGGTCGGCTTCGGGGCTGCGACCTGCCGGCGCAGGACCGCGACTTCGTGCCGCAGGACCAGTATCTCGACGTCCTTCGCGGCGGAGGATCGGCACATCAGAGCGAGCCACGCGAAGATCCGCGTGACGACCAGGTAGAGCATCCGCACGAACACAAGGCCCGATAGTCCCGGATCGGCCCGTGGAACGTCGTCCCAGCTCAAGGGCTGAGCAGCCATTCTGACGCGTTACGACCTGATCGGGGAGGCCGGCGGCGACGGCGAGGCGGGACCATCCCCGCGCCTGCGGGGAGCACACAGCAAGATGACCAGTGCTGAACGTCCCCCGGGGACCATCCCCGCGCCTGCGGGGAGCACCGGCAGCCGATCGACAACATCGTCCCCATCCCGGGACCATCCCCGCGCCTGCGGGGAGCACTGTGCTTCACCGCAGGTCGAGGGCTATGCAGGGGGACCATCCCCGCGCCTGCGGGGAGCACAGCTGCGGATGTTGCTCGACCAGTTCGGGACCATCCCCGCGCCTGCGGGGAGCACGCTGTGCCACGTCGGGTTTCCTGCAACGGACATGCCAACGCCGCGCGCTTTCATGGAATCGGATGATCCTCGCAATTCGCCTCGTCGCTGGCATGGTTCTGACTCACGATTTTCGCTCGATCGCGAGGCCGTCACGATCGAAAGGTTATCGGTAGCGGCTTGACGCTGACGAGGGCTGTTTACAGGCATGGTGAACCGCGCGAGGCTGTTGAACCCCGAGAAGATGATGTCCACCGCAACGGCCTCAGCGACGACGCGGTCGACGCCGAAGTTCGCGCCCAACGTGTGCTGCTCGCCGGGCTGAACGGCGACTGCTCCGCTTCGGTCGGCGACCTGGCGTCCTGCGGGCCAGATGGATCACTGCGGCTGGAGGCCCACGTCACAGCACTTGACTGCAGCGAGGCGGGAGTCGGCGTCCGGAGACGCCGATCATCCCCAAAGCATCGGTTCCCGCGTGGCCACACGGCTGCTCACTCGCGGGGCCACCGGGGTGATGAGCGGCACCGCTGCGGCGATGTGAGTCAGACGGCTAGCGCCCAGGGTGCTGCGGTGCGCAGTCGTTGGTCCAGATCCCGGGCGGCCGCACTGGTCGGGGTGTAGGCGACCAGGTGCGGCCGGATCCGTTGCAGGCCGCCCAGCACCCGGCCCGAGCCGCCCTTCAGCGGCGCCGCCGCCGCGATGGCCGCATCGGCTCTCTTCGTGGCCTCGTCCAGGTCCCCGCCGACCAGGTGCGCGATGGCCGCATCGGCGTTGACCATCGCGGCGCGGCGGCCCATGTGGCTGGCCTGGCCGATGAGCCGCTCGTGCTCCAGCAGCGAGTCCGGCGTGGCGTTCCCTGCGGTGACCAGGTCCCGATAGGCGACGTGGAGTTCGGTGTGGAGTTGGTCGTAGGTGAAGAAGAAGTCCAGCGGATGCCGTTGCCCGCTGTGGTGCCCGGTGGCCAGGTACTCCTCGGCACGGCCGATCGCGGCGCGGGCCTCTTCCGTATTCCCGTTCTTGGCCTCCGTGGTCTTGACGGCGGCTGCCATCTGATGCAGTTTATGTTTCTGGCACATCATGCGAAACTTTCGTTCATGGCATCAAAAGAGGAAGCACGAGACCGGCCGGCCGACGGTCGGATCCAGCACCGCCCAGCTCTCTTCCCCACGGCGCGGTCGCCGCCTGCCCCGTGAGCGAGGCCGGCCGGAACCGCCTGCTCAGAGACCATCCAGGGATCAGGAGATTCCCATGCGAAGAAGACACATCCGCCGCGGGCGTCTGTCCGCCGTGCTCACCGCCATGGTCGCGGCCGTGGTTGCGGGAGCGACGATGTTCCTCGCCACCCCGGCTCAGGCCGACACCAGCGGCGCCTTGCGCGGTGTCGGCTCCGGCCGGTGTCTCGACGTGCCGGGTGCCAGCCAGACCGACGGTACGTACACGCAGATCTGGGACTGCAATGGCGCCGGCAACCAGAAGTGGACCGGCCTGCCCGGGTCCCGCGGCGGAACCTGTGCTCTTCCGTCGACCTACCACTGGACGTCGACCGGTCCGCTGGCGCAGCCGGCCAACGGCTGGGTCGCGCTGAAGGACTTCACCGACGTGGTCTACCACGGCAAGCACATCGTCTACGGCTCGACCGTCGACTCCTCCGGGTCCTACGGCTCGATGGGCATGGCCCCGTTCACCAACTGGTCGGACATGGCCTCGGCTTCCCAGACCGGCATGACCTCCGGCACGGTGGCCCCGACGCTGTTCTACTTCGCGCCGAAGAACATCTGGGTGCTGGCATCCCAGTGGGGTGCCTGGCCCTTCTTCTACCGCACCACCAGCGACCCCACCGACCCCAACAGCTGGTCCGCGCCGCAGGAGCTGTTCACCGGCACCATCCCGGGCTCCGCGCCGCTGGACCAGACCCTGATCGCCGACGGCCAGAACATCTATCTGTTCTTCGCCGGCGACAACGGCAGCATCTACCGGGCTTCCATGCCGATCGGGAACTTCCCGAGCAGCTTCGGCTCGAACTACACCACGGTCATGACCGACTCCACGCCCAACCTGTTCGAGGCCGTCGAGGTGTACAAGGTCGCCAACCAGAACCAGTACCTGATGATCGTCGAGGCCGAGGGCGCGAACGGCCGGTACTTCCGGTCCTTCACCGCCAGCAGCCTGGACGGCACCTGGACCCCGCAGGCCGCCACCGAGAGCAACCCCTTCGCCGGCAAGGCCAACAGCGGCGCCACCTGGACCAACGACATCAGCCACGGCGACCTGGTCCGGAACAACCCGGATCAGACCATGACCATCGACCCCTGCCACCTGCAACTCCTCTACCAGGGGCGCGACCCCAAGAGCGACGGCATGGACTACGGCCTCCTGCCCTGGCGCCCGGGCCTGCTCACCCTGCAGCACTGACCCACCCGATCTACGGCGATCGCGATTCGGTGCGGTCCACCGCCAAGAGGACGAGCGGTTCACGACGTGGGCGACTCCAGCCGCTGATCATCGTTCACAGTCCACGTAGTGCGTTCAGCCGTACCGCCGTTGGCTACCTAACACCTATACCCCTCATATTCCTGCGCGGATCGTCGTCGAAGAGCGTTACCGGTAACACGTCGCTTTTCGGGCGGTTGCCGGTGCGCGGGTGTCGTCGGTGTCCGCGCCGATGCGGCCCGCTTCCTGTCGGCGATTCCCAGTGATGAAAGGAAGGACGCTATGTCGGTTGTTGGGTTTGCGCGCATCGCGAGGTGGCGCCGTCGGTGGCGGGCGGGGTTGGCCGCCGTGTTAGCGGTGGTGTTCGTGGGCGGGCTGCTCACGGTGGTCACGGCGCCGGCGTCGGCCGCCACGGTGGACACCACCGCCTGGTACGTGCTGCTGAACCGCAACAGCGGCAAGGTCCTGGATGTCAACGGCGCGTCCACCGCCGACGGTGCGGCCGTCATCCAGTGGACCCGCACCGACGCCACCAACCAGCAGTTCCAGTTCCTGGATTCCG
>NZ_JAEKKT010000219.1 GCF_019510245.1 Streptomyces sp.
CGATCGGCTGCGCGGTCGTGGCGATCGCGCTGATCAAGGTACGCCTGGTCGGCCTGCACTTCATGGAATTGCGCAACGCCCCGGCGGCCCTCCGCGGCGCCTTCGAGGCCTACGTCGCGGCCACCGGCGCCACTCTGCTCGCTCTCTACCTGATCCTCTGAAGGCCCCGCGTCTCATGAGGGCCCCGCGTCTCAGCGCACATTCGGTGCATGCGGGCCTGCAGTCGTGTTTTGCGTGCTGCCGATTCGATTCGCTGACTTCCACCAGCGGCTCGAAATTCGCTGCTCAGCGGAGTCGCACCTCAGCATGGCCGCACTCGTGTACAGAAAGAACGGCAGAACGCCTTTAAGTGACCAATGCGCCAAGATGTCGGTCGCGCACTCGGACCTTTCCAACGTCGGTCGATCAATGCCGATTCGGCATCAGCGGTGGCCGTATCGGCATTGGTGATATTCGATGACTTCCTCAATACTTTTCCCAGTGACTCCGTTGCGAGAGAGGAGTCCATGAAAAGCGGAGGTGAAAAAAATGAAGAAGCAGCACTCCTGGTAAAATGATCGACCGCTCCGGCTTCCCTTCGCCCGCGTCGGAGCGGTCGCCCACCCCACGCAAATATCCGCCATCGCGAGAAACGGGATCGATCACCTTGCGGGCTCCACGTCCTTCGGTGCCGGCACCAGTGCGCCATTCCGCGTTCGGAAATCTCTGGTCCGCCACCACTCTGGCCGCCCTGGGCGGTACCATCTCGCGGTGGCTCTGCTGTTGGCCGCGATCGAAGTCCTGGATACGGACGCCATCCAAAGTGCCATCCTGTCGGCCGTGATCTGGCTTGCGAGCCTGTTCCTGGCCATATCGGCCGGTTCCTTCGCCGACCGAGCGGGATATCACCGCAGGCTCTTGGCCGGCGCCAATCTCCTGCGGATCGTCATCCTGAGTGGCGTGCCGATCGCAACAGCGTTCGGCGTACTTTCGCTCATGCAACTGGCCGTCATCGGCCTGTGTTCGGTGCTGTCGAACGTCAGCGAGAACGGTCTGTTCGCCACCACCCTGCCGTCCGAGCTCTACGTGGCCGGGCAGGCGGCCTCCTACACGGGCCGGACCGTCGCGATCCTGGCCAGACCTCATGTCGGTGGATTGCTGGTCCAGCTGGCGGGGGTGCCGGCAGCGGTCGGCGTGGATGCCGCCACCGCCGTCGCGGCGAGTCTGCGGAGGTCCGTGGAATCGGCGACATACGGCGCGAGTTTGACCGGGTAGATCAGGAGCTCGGATTTTCAGCGAGAGACCTCAATGAGTGCTTGGCGAGATTTTGGGAAGTAATTAACTTCGGGGCTCGCAACATAATATTTGACGACTGGGAGTCTGGGCGGGCAACCGTGCACCCAGAATTCGTGGAAGCGTACAGGCGAAGAAGAGTCGAGCTGAAACTGCCACCCAACGCCTGGGGTTCGTGCGACTTCCAGACAGTCATGCATATGGTTGCAGGAGGGTACTCTTCTTCTTTCCTGGTGAGGCGTCCAAGAATTCCCCAATGCGAGATGTTCGTATTTCCTTGGCTGGCTCATTTCGCACTCCAGACTCGCGCTCCTATGTGGATCTTTCGGGAGCTGGTTACGTAGCCTCGAGGTTTCGTGACGGCCCGCCGCCGGAGTTGGTGGACTGTTTTCGTGTCGTGGTCTGAGGCTGTGCAGGCCGAAGACCTGAGTGTCGTCTGGGGTGACGCCGGGTTGCACTGCTCCGGATGGTGTGGTGCTGTTGCAGGGACGGGAAATCTGCTGGTCAGCCAGGGGCAGATAGTTGCCTGAGCCGGTCGAGGGCTACGGTGATGTGGCTGGTCCAGGGCCAGTGCCGGGCCAGGCGGAGGATCCGTCGGCGGCCGGTGGTCACGAGTTGCCCGCCCGTGGTGAACAGGCGGAGCCGAAGTCGGCGGGGCTCTCAGCACCTGGCCTTGCCGGTCAGGGCGAGCATCGGCATCCAGGCCAGCAGGTCGAGAGCGATCTGCACGATCTCCAGCCAGATCCGGTTCTGGGCCGTGTGGTCCAGAGGGGGATTGCGCAGGCCAGTGGCCCGGGCGGCGCGGATGCGGTCCTCGGCCCGGGTCCGCAGCCGGTGACGGAGTTCGAGTTCCGCGATCGGCCGGCCCGAGGTATTGGTGGCGAAGCAGGTCAGCCGCATGCCGTCCGCATCCGTGAGCCGCAACTGGGCCCCGGGGTGCGGTCGTTCCTTCCTGACGATCAGCCGCATGCCTTCCGGCCAGCCGTCCAGAACGTCGCCGGTGATTTCAGCGGCCCAGGCGCCGTCGCGTATCTCACCGTCGGCCTCGACGGCCGCAGTCCAGGCCGATGCCGGAACCTTCAGCACATGCTGGTGGATCGACTCGGTGATCACCATGCCGATCGAGTAGGACAGCCACCGTCCCAGCTGAGCGAGCCAGGCGACGAAGTCGTGGGTGCCGCCCGCGGAGTCAGTGCGGATCAGGGTCCGGCGCCCGGCCCAATACTTCTTGGGCAGCTGGGCCAGCGCCAGTTGGGCGGCGGTGATGTGGTCGGTGGCCGTGTTCGATCCCGCGTTGCCCGGCCTGAGCAGGGCCACGACCGGTTCACCCGTGCCGCCCGGTCCATGGTCGACGAATCCCATCAGCGGGTGGTGGCCGTAGGTCCGCTTCCACGTGAATGTGGCGTCCTCCTTGTCCGAGTGCGCGATCACCAGCACCCGTCGAGGTCCACGGTCACCATCCCGCCCGCATCAGGCGCTTCCCGATCGGCCAACCGCCAGACATGTCGGCAGACTTCAGCCCGTGCGGCACGGATGGCCGCAGGGCCTTCTCCTCGGAGGATGCCAGGGTGTCGATGAGGCGGGAGAGCGTCGGGTAGGAGGCCACCGGCCCGAACACGGCCGGCTCGGCCCGCAGCATGGCGACATCCGCGGGGCAGTCCCCGCCCCGCGCGACCGCCAGGGCCACGTCCAGCAGGATCTTGCCCGGGTTGTGCACCGCCCGAGCCCTCCGCCACGGCGTCAGTGCCGCTGATGCCGCGGTGTCCAGGCCCGCCTTGCGGACGGTCTCGACCAGCCGCACGTCCCCGGCCTGCGAGACCACCGCCCGGCCGCCGCCCTCAATGCGGACACGCGGGTACGACCCGATACGCTTCTTCACCTGGAAAATACTGCTTTCCCTGCAGCCAAACAGGTCCCTAGACAAGCCCGATCGTTGCAGCTCAGGGGCACTCTCTGCTCATTTGATCGAGCTTCGGACACCGCGCCTCGTGAAAGCGCAAGGTCAGGGCGCATAGCAGAGCAGGTACGGGCTCCGTGATCATTGTGGTGTCTAATCCGGATGATCACGAGGAGGCTCGTGCCTGCTGCTGCATCCTGTCCCATCCCTGCCGTGCTGGTGAACTGGGGCCGCTGGACACCGGCCGGATCGACGACCTGCGTCCCTACTCCGACTCGGTGTCCGACCCGCGCGTACGGCGGGGCCGGTGGTACTCACTTACAGCGATCCTGCTGGTGTGTGCCTGCGGGGTCGTCTCGGGCGCGAGGAGTATCGATGAGGTCGCCGAGTGGGGGCAGCGTGCTTCGAACGCACTACTGACAGTCATCGGGATCCGCCGCCATCCGCTGAGATGGCGGCGCACTCCGGCGTCGGCCACGATCGGCCGTGTGCTGGGGGCCGTTGACGGTGACGCCCTGGACCGGGCGGTCGGCCCTACCTGGCCGACCGGCACTGCGCCACCATCGAACCCGCCCTGACGCCGTCGCCCTCCGCGTCCAAACCGTCGCGCGCGATCGCTGTCGAAGGCAAAGCACTCAAGGGATCAGCCCGTCTCACCACGACGCGCCGGCATCTGCTCTCCGCGGTCACTCACGGCACCGTCGTGACCTTCGCCCAGGTGGAGGCCGGCGCGAAGACGAACGAAACCACGCACTTCCAACCGCTCCTGGCACCGCTGGACCTGACCGGCACCGTCGTCACCTTCGACGCCCTGCACTTGGTCAAGGCGCACATCTCCTGGCTGGTCGAAACCAAGAAGGCCCACTACATCGCCGTGATCAAGACCAACCAACCCACCGCTCACGCCCAACTCGCCGCCCTGCCCTGGCAGTACATCGCAGTCCAGCACACCGCCTCCGGAGCCGGACACGTACGCCGTCAGTCCCGCTCGATCAAGACCTGCGCCATCGCCGGCAACCTCGGCGGAATCGCCTTGCCCCACGCCCGCCTGGCCATCCGCGTCCACCACCGCCGCAAGCCCACCGCAAGCGCGGGACCCGCGAGAGTGTCTACGCCGTCACCAGCCTCGACGCCCACCGAGCCGGTCCCGCCGACCTGGCCGCCGCGATCCGCGGGCAGTGGGGAGTGGAGAACTCCTCGCACCACATCAGGGACGTCACCCTCGCTGAGGAAGTCTCCACCGTTCACACCGGAACCGCACCACGGGCCATGGCCACCCTCCGCAACCTCGCCATCGGCGCGCTGAAAACCCTCGGAGCCGACAACATCGCCGAGATCTCCCGGGCGATCCGCGACGAGCCCCAACGAGCACTCCCCATCCTGGGCATCACCAACGACCCGGACACGAACGGAACTTGATCAAGCCCTGGCCAAGGAGGCGGCTAATGTTCTACCTTCGTAGCCGACGCACTCGGCCAGCCCGCCCGCGTCAGCATCCCCAGCGGGCGGCTCCGAGCGGAGCGGGCGCCCTCAGGGCCGTCGCGGCTGCTGCACCACGATCACCTGGGCCGCCGCGAGGAGTGCCGCCGGCCGATCGGCACCGGACTTGCCGCATGCCTCGGTCGGCGCCTCGGTCCCGCGGCACGTCCGCACATCCGCCGGGCACCGGTCAGTAATGGAGAAGCGTTACGCTTCTTCCCCCGGCTAGCGTGGCGGCGATCGACCAGCACCCCGCGCAGCGGACGGAGACGGGTTTGAGCATGGCCAGAGAGACCGAGAAGACGACGTCCACGCCGCACGTGGCCGACAGCCACGGCCTGATCCGCGTACACGGCGCGCGGGAGAACAACCTCAAGGACGTCAGCATCGAGATCCCGAAGCGCCGGCTGACGGTCTTCACCGGAGTCTCCGGCTCGGGCAAGAGCTCGCTGGTGTTCGACACCATCGCCGCCGAGTCGCAGCGGCTGATCAACGAGACCTACCCCGCCTTCGTCCAGGGCTTCATGCCCAACCTGGCCCGTCCCGAGGTCGACGTCCTCGAAGGGCTGACCACCGCGATCATCGTCGACCAGCAGCGGATGGGCGGCGACCCGCGCTCCACCGTCGGCACCGCCACCGACGCCAACGCCCTGTTGCGCATCCTCTTCAGTCGCCTCGGCAAACCGCACATCGGCTCGCCCAAGGCGTTCTCCTTCAACATCGCCTCGATCAGCGGCGCGGGCGCCGTCACCGTCGAACGCGCCGGCCAGAAGGTGAAGGAGCGGCGCAGCTTCAGCATCACCGGGGGCATGTGCCCGCGCTGCGAGGGCCGGGGTGCCGTCACCGACCTCGACCTCGCGCAGCTCTACGACGAGAACCTGTCCCTCAACGAGGGCGCGATCACCGTCCCCGGCTACAAGGGCGGCGGCTGGAACTCCCGCCTCTACATCGAGTCCGGCTTCTTCGACCCGGACAAACCGATCAGCAAGTTCACCAAGAAGGAGCTGCAGGACTTCCTGCACCGGGAGCCGACCCGGATGAAGATCGCGGGCATCAACATGACCTACGAAGGTCTGATCCCGCGCATCCAGAAGTCGATGCTCTCCAAGGACAAGGAGTCGATGCAGCCGCACATCCGCGAGTTCGTGGAGCGGGCGGTCACCTTCGCCACCTGCCCCGACTGCGACGGCACCCGGCTGAGCGAGGGCGCCCGCTCCTCGAAGATCGACGGCATCAGCATCGCCGACGCCTGCGCGATGCAGATCAGCGACCTCGCCGAGTGGGTGCGCGGCCTCGGTGAACCGTCGGTGGCGCCGCTCCTCGCCACGCTCCGGCACACGCTCGAGTCGTTCGTGGAGATCGGCCTCGGCTACCTCTCGCTCGACCGGCCGGCCGGCACCCTGTCGGGCGGCGAGGCGCAGCGCACCAAGATGATCCGCCACCTCGGCTCCTCGCTCACCGACGTCACCTACGTCTTCGACGAGCCCACCACCGGACTGCACCCGCACGACATCCAGCGCATGAACGGCCTGCTGCTGCGGCTGCGCGACAAGGGCAACACCGTGCTCGTCGTGGAGCACAAGCCGGAGGTCATCGCCATCGCCGACCACGTCGTCGACCTCGGCCCCGGCGCCGGGGCGGGCGGCGGCACGGTCTGCTTCGAGGGCACCGTCGAGGCCCTGCGGACCGGCGGCACCATCACCGGCCGCCACTTCGACGACCGGGCCGCCCTCAAGGACGCGGTCCGCAGGCCCACCGGCACGCTGGAGATCCGCGGCGCGAGCACCCACAACCTCCAGGGCGTCGACGTCGACATCCCGCTCGGCGTCCTCGCCGTCGTGACCGGTGTCGCGGGCTCCGGCAAGAGCTCCCTGGTGCACGGCTCGATCCCGGCCGGCGCCGGGGTGGTCTCCGTCGACCAGGGCGCCATCCGCGGCTCCCGGCGCAGCAACCCGGCGACGTACACCGGGCTGCTCGAGCCGATCCGCAAGGCCTTCGCCAAGGAGAACGGTGTCAAGCCGGCCCTCTTCAGCTCCAACTCCGAGGGCGCCTGCCCCACCTGCAACGGTGCCGGCGTGATCTACACCGACCTGGCGATGATGGCCGGCGTGGCCACCACCTGCGAGGACTGCGACGGGAAGCGGTTCGAGGCGTCCGTCCTCGAATACCGTCTCGGCGGCCGGGACATCAGCGAGGTGCTCGCGATGCCGGTGACCGAGGCCGAGGAGTTCTTCGCCGCGGGCGAGGCGCACACCCCGGCCGCGCACCGCATCCTCCAGCGGCTCACGGACGTCGGTCTCGGCTACCTCACCATCGGCCAGCCCCTCACCACCCTGTCCGGCGGTGAGCGCCAGCGCCTCAAGCTGGCGACGCACATGGCCGACAAGGGCGGCGTGTACGTCCTCGACGAGCCGACCGCGGGTCTGCACCTCGCCGACGTCGAGCAGCTCCTCGGGCTGCTGGACCGGCTGGTCGACTCCGGCAAGTCGGTCATCGTCGTCGAGCACCACCAGGCGGTCATGGCCCACGCCGACTGGATCATCGACCTCGGCCCGGGGGCCGGTCACGACGGCGGCCGGATCGTCTTCGAGGGCACCCCGGCCGACCTGGTGGCGGCCCGCTCCACGCTCACCGCACAGCACCTCGCGGAGTACGTCGGCGCCTGAGCCGGGCCACCGTCCTGAGGAGAGCGAGGTCTCCTCAGGACGGACCCCGGTGAGGTTTGAACATTCAAACGTCAGTGGTTAGGCTGCGCGCATGACCACGACGCCACGCTGGCTGAACCCCGAGGAGCGACGGGCGTGGCTCGCCTACGTCCAGTTCTCCACGCACCTGTCGGACCACCTGAACCGCCAGCTGCGGCGCGACGCGGGGATGACCCACGCCGACTACACGCTCCTCGCCAACCTGTCCTCGGTCGAGGACCACAGCCTGACCATGTCCGAGCTGGCCGAACGACTGAAGATCACCCGAAGCCGGCTCACCCACGCCGTGACCCGCCTCCAGGAGGCCGGCTACGTCGACCGCCGCGAGGACCCCGTCAATCGCCGCACCCAGCACGCGGTCCTCACCCCGGCCGGGATGAGCCTCCTGGAGCGTGCGGCCCCCGGCCATGTCGAGGCGGTGCGCCGAGCCGTCTTCGACGCCCTCACCCCCGAGCAGGTGACCCAGTTCGCCGCCATCGGCGAGGCCGTCAACACCGCCCTCCAGCGCATGGACGCCGACAGCGGCGCACAGGAGGCACTGCCCTGGCGGCGCCGCTGACGCGCAGCCCACCGCTCCCGTGAGCCCGGCAGGCCCGGGGCCCGCCGTGGACGACGAATCCGCAGCGGGCCCCGGGCCGGTGGCCGGTGTCGGCCGGAGGCCGGTCAGGCCTCGTCGTGGCCCTCCGGGGCCAGCAGGATCGCCGTGTTGGTGCGGTGCGCGACGGCGTCGCTCACCCGCGGGTCGAACAGCGCCTCGACGGAGCTGCGGTGGTGGGGGCTCAGGACGATGAGATCGGCCGCGAACTCCTCGGCGGTGTCGGCGATGGCGGTCGCGACCTGGGTGGTCAGCCCTCTGACCAGGGTCCCCTCCGCCTTGACGTCCTGCTCGCGCAGGGCGGTCAGCGCCTCGTCGAGGACCGCCCTGGCCTCGGCGTCCTCCTCCAGGGGCACGACCGCGGCGACGGAGGCGGCGGAGGCGATGACGTGTACGACGCGGACCTCGGCGTTCGTCAGCCGGGCCAGCTCGCCGGCCAGCCGTACGGCGGAGCGGCGGGCGGGGCTGGGATCGACGGCGACCAGGATGCGCTGGAACACGGACACTCTGTTTTCCCTTCCGGGGGCCTGGAAGGTCTACTCGGTGGTCAGGGACGCCGGATCGCGGCGTGACGGGTCGGCGCGTCCGGCGCCGACCGAGTTCTTCCAGCCCCACCATGTGATCATCCCACCCCCCATCGGTGCGAGGGACGGCGGCCCGTGTAACAGCCACTGAACTGCCGCGAGCCGGTCGGCATCGAACGTGCGGTCGACCGCCGGACGTACCCGTGGCCCCTCACTGCATGACGTCGACGAGGTGAGGCACGACGCGGGTCAGCCGGGTCACGCCCCACAGGATCAGACCGGCCCCGGCCACCTCGGGCAGCAGCCACCACCCGGTGCGGACCGACTCGTCGAACAGGGTGACGCCCAGCAGCAGACTCACCGCCGCGTCGCCGATCGTCAGCGCGGGCTGGGAGGCGACGAGCGGACCCGCCTGCAGCGAGTTCTCCAGGAGCAGCAGCGCCGCGATCCCGGTGAGCGCGAAGCCGTAGGTCTGCCAGGTGGTGAGGAACGCGGCCAGGCCGTCGTCGGCGAGACGGCCGGTGGCCGACTTCATGAGCGCGGCGGTCAGTGCGTTGCCGATCGCCGCCCCCGTCGCCAGGGCCGCCGCACGGAACAGCGCCGACGACGAGGAGCGTACGAGCAGCACGGTGACGGCGATGGCGCCCAGGGTGAGAGCGAGGACCGGGATCCAGCGCTGCATGGACGCCTGCTGCCGGCCTCCGGACGGGGCCGCCGAGGCGAGCAGCAGGGCAAGGCCGGCCACCACCACGGCGATCGTCCGCCATCCCTCCGGGCTCGGCCGTCGATGCATCAGCGGCACGGCGATCAGCAGCGCGAACGGCAGCTCCAGCATGAACAGCGGCTGGACCAGCGCCATCGGCCCGTTGACCAGGGCGAGCGCCTGGAAGACCGCGGCCCCCGCCACTCCGGCGATACCGAGGGCCCAGGCCGGCCGCCGCACGAGCACCAGCAGCAGGCGTACTCCGCTGCGGCCGGGCACGGTGGACGCGGCCTTGCGCTGGAAGGCCGTGCCCGCCGCATTGCTGACGGCACCCAGGACGGCGAAGAGCACGGCGAGCACCATCATGATTCCAGCATGCCCTCTGCGTCCCGCCCGCTCAGCCCCGGAGCGTCCGCCGCCGCCGGTCCGAGGCGGGCGCTACGGCCGGAGCACGATCTTGCCCCGGGCGTGCCCCCGTTCCAGGTCACGGAAGGCGTCCCGTACCTGTTCCAGCGGGTAGACGCGGGCGACGGGCACCTCCAGCTCGCCCCGGGCGGCGAGCCGCGCGAGTTCACCCACCACGACCGCGGCCGCCGCCGAGCCCTCACCGTAGGTCCGGGCGCCGACGCGCGCCGCGGCCGGCCAGTCGCGGATGGTGTTGATCCGTTCGGGCCGTACGCCCAGGTCCACGGCCATGTCCACATAGCCGTCGCCGAAGGTGTCGATGAACGCGTCGACGTTCCTGCCCCCGGCGGCCTTCCGGATCCTGTCGGCCGCCCCCTCCCCGTAGACGACCGGGACGACGCCGTGGGCCCGCAACCAGGCGTGGTTCGCCTTGCTCGCCAGCCCGACGACGGTGGCACCGCGCCGCCGCGCCAGCTGCACGGCGAGTGCCCCCACGCCCCCGGCCGCGCCGGACACCACGACGGTCTCCTCCGGCCGGGGGTCCACCGCGAACACGGTCGCGTACGCGGTGGTGCCGGCCACGTACAGCGATCCGGCCACCTCCCAGGGCAGTCCCTCGGGACGGGACACCAGATTCACGTCCTCGGCCACGACGTACTCCGCGTGACTCGCCCTGCCGTGGGTGAAGCCGAGGACCTCGTCGCCCACCGCGAAGCCGCGCACCTCGGGGCCGGCCGTCACCACGACGCCGGCCAGATCGCTGCCCTGCCCGGAGGGGAACGTCGCGGGCCAGCGCCCGTGCCGGGCCCCCTCGCGGATCATCACCTCACCCGGCTGGATCCCGGCCGCGCGGACCTCGACCAGCACCTGTCCGGGGCCCGGCACCGGCCGCTCGACCTCCTCCACCCGCAGCACATCGATCCCGCCGTACGCGTGGAACCGCACCGCCTTCATCGCGTGATCACCGTTCTTCCTCGCTGGGAGAAGCCCTGGCCGACGAGCCGCCGGCCGGTCCACGCCGGCCACGGCTCCGCGTTCAACGACCCGGCGGCGCGACTCTCTTCCCGGGAGCGGACCCGAAGCTCGTCAAGTCGCGGGCGATTCAGGTGAGTTGCCGTCGAGGAGGTCACCGGTCAGGAACCCCGCGCGATGAACGCGCCGGACCCGAGCGCGAGCCGGGCGGCCGGCCCCGGGTCGGTGATCTGCGCGAAGAGGCCGAAATCGCCTGGGGGACCGTGCACGGAGTGCCGCGAGGCCACCGCGCAGGAACAGGGCCGGCCGGCATCCCCGCGCGTGACGCAGGTCACCGCGTCGTGTGAGCCGGTCCGGGAATGCGCGCTCGCCGTATTCCGCTGCAACGTTCTTGGGGGTGGACTGGGCAACGGCGCTCGGTGCGGTCGGCCACGGAAGGTGAAGAAACCATTCGCTTCCGTGCGGCCACCCCTCCCGAACGCACCGTCCCCGAAAGGTTCCCCCGCTCATCATGCCTCTGGCTCTGCTGGCCCTTGCCGTCGTCACCTTCGGCATCGGCACCACCGAGTTCGCCACCATGGGCCTGCTGCCCCAGATCGCGGACGGCGTCGGAGTGTCGGTACCGCACGCCGGCAACCTCGTCTCGGCCTACGCCCTGGGTGTCGTCGTCGGCGCCCCCCTGCTGACCGGCATCGGCGCCCGCGTGCCGCACAAGCGGCTGCTGCTCCTGCTGACCGGGCTCTTCGTGGTGGGCAACACGGCGTCCGCCCTCGCCCCGAACTTCGGCCTGCTGTTCGCCGCCCGCTTCCTGGCCGGACTGCCGCACGGCGCCCTCTTCGGCGTGGGCGCCGTCGTCGCCTCCCGGCTGGTGGCCGCCGACCGCGCGGCACGCGCGGTTTCCCGGGTCTTCCTCGGCCTCACCATCGCCAACATCGTCGGCGTCCCCGCCGGCACCGCCCTCGGCCAGCACCTGGGCTGGCGGTACGCCTACTGCGCAGTCGCCGTCATCGGCCTCGTGGCGCTCCTCGCCCTCGCCCTGCTCGTACCCCACCAGCCGCGCGGCCCGCAGGCGGGCATCCGGCAGGAGATGCGCGCGATGGGCAACCGGCAGGTCTTCATCGGCCTGGCCACCGCCGTCGTCGGGTTCGGCGGCTTCTTCGCCGTCTACAGCTATCTCGTCCCCATGCTGACGCACCTGACGGGCCTCTCCGACTCGTCGACCACCTGGGTCCTCGCCCTCTACGGCGTCGGCATGACCCTCGGCACCCTGGTCGCCGGCCCCCTCACCGACCGCGCCCTGCGCCCCACCCTGTACGCCGGGATCATCCTGCTGGGCGCCGCGCTCGTGACGTTCTACTTCACCGTCCACAGCACGGTGCCGGCCCTGCTGACGGTCACCTTCCTCGGCGCGATGGGCGCGCTCATCACCACCCCCGTCCAGATGCTGCTGATGCTCAACGCGAAGGACGCCCCGACGATGGCGGCGGCCTCCAACCACTCCGCCTTCAACATGGCCAACGCGGCCGGCGCCTGGCTCGGCGGTCTGGTCATCTCGGCGGGCTGGGGCTGGGCCGCGCCCACCCTGGTCGGCGCGCTCCTCGCGGCGGCCGGCCTGGGGCTGGCCGTCACCGGCGGTGTACTGGACCGCGGCAACCGCCCCTCGAAGGTGGTCACCGGCCAGGAGGCCACGGAGCCGCCCCGGCCCACCGCACCCGCCCAGGGCGTGACCGAGCCGAACCGAAGCTGACCTCGCTTGCTCTTCCCCCCGGTGCGTGATCGGATGGCGGCAGCATCGCGTGCCGGTGACGGTCTGCGTCAGGCATGGAGGTGCGGAAGCGAAGGGGCCGCCATCCGTGGCTTCCCGTGACGGCGACCGTGCGGTCGCCCTGAGCCGGCAACTCGCGCGAGCGCACGAGGAACTGCGTCGCCGGA
Source organism: Streptomyces sp. (assembly GCF_019510245.1). GTDB lineage: Bacteria > Actinomycetota > Actinomycetes > Streptomycetales > Streptomycetaceae > Streptomyces. The sequence continues at coordinate 12,485 of NZ_JAEKKT010000219.1, forward strand.
TCCGTGAGATCAGAACAGGTCTGGGACACCGTCGGTGGGACGACGAGGCGCTGCTCACCCACTGCCTGGCGTTCTGCGACGCGCTGACCTCGCACCATCAGGGCGAGGACGACGCGATGTTCTCCCAACTGCTCCGGGAGCGCCCGGATCTCGCGCCGACGATCGCGAACCTCGTCGAGGACCACGGGCTGATCACCTCGATCCTGTCCCGGGTGAGGGAACTCGCCGACAGGGCCGCCGAACCGCGTGGTTCCACCCTGGCGGCGATCGACCGTGAACTCGACGGACTGGCGGCGATCATGGAATCCCACTTCAGGTACGAGGAGCGGACGATCAGCGCGGCGCTCGACGACGGAACACCCGACAGCGACTGGCCCGACATGGTGTTCGGGTTCGGTACGACATGACCGCACGCCCGGCCGGAGCAGCAGGCCGAACTCGGTCAGCCGGCCTCGGCCTCCGCGACCAGTGCGTCGATCGCCCCGCGCAGCGCGGCCAGTTCGGCCGGGGCGGGGTCGGCCGGTTCGTGCGGCACCAGGGCAGCGGGGTTGACCACGGCGGTGGTGCCCTCGGGACCGGGGGCACCCGCGGGGCGGGCAAGCAGCGCGCCGACGTCGGGCAGCGGCTCGCCGAGGCCGTCGCCGAGGCGCCGCAGGGCGGCCGCGAGCGGAGGCGGAGGGAAGGGGAAGTCCGCGGGCAGCAGCCCGGCCTGCAGGGTGTGGTCGTCGCCGCGGAAGTCCAGGACCCACTCCTCCCAGCCCGGCAGCGGCCAGTCGTGGATCCCGGCCACGGTCTGCACCGCCCACAGCGAGACGGTGCGGGCCTGCGGGTCGAAGTGGACGCCGCCGTACGGCATGTCGGTGAGCACGGGCGTGGCCGACGACGCGGCGAGCAGGTCGATCAGCCGGGGACCGGCGGCGAGGTGCTCGACGGGCTCCCAGTCGCTGCCCCACGCGCGGACGCTTCCGTCGGGCAGCCGCAGGGAGGCGACGGAGCAGGGGTCGGCGTACTCGCCGGCCGCGAACCCGGAGGGCTCGAAGGTCTCGAACCAGCCCGGCGTACGGGTCAGGTCCCTGCCGAGGCCCAGGTGGTGGGTCAGGTCACCCATGCCGTCGTGCGCGAAGCGAACGTCCCAGCCGGGCCATGTCCGGGCCAGTACGGCGCGGGCGGCGAGGTGGTCGGCCCAGCTGTCCGCGAAGGCGAACCAGAGCAGGGTCCGGCGGTCGTGGTCGACGAGTGCCGCGCCCTCGCACCACACGTCGTCGAGCCATTCGTCGATCTCCCGGTTGGCGCGGAAGCAGCGCGTCGCCGCGACCGGGCCGGGCAGCAGGTCCTGAGCCACCCGGTTCGCGGCCCAGTGCGAGTAGTACCGCTGCCAGGCGCCGTTCTCGACCACCACGTACTGCGCTCGTGCTCCCATGATCAGCGAGGCTACGCCCGCTGTACGACGGGCGCCGAACGAATTTCGGGTGACCGGCTCGGGCCGGTCACCCGGGGCGGACCGGGCTCGTGCCGCCCTCTTCTCGCTGCCCGGCCCGGGGCGCCGCGCCGGACGCGACGCCACCGCATGCCTTCCTGCGGCGGCGCGGTCGGGCCGTGTCCCGCGGGGGATCAGGCCGGCCGTTCGCGGAGCTCCACGAGCGTCGACGCGGTCAGCGGAAGCGGTGCGCCGGCCGGGTCGACCAGGACGACCGTGCAGGTCGCGGCGTGGGCGAGCGCGGTGGTGAGGCTGCCGTCGGCGAACTGGGCGAGCGGCCCGCGCGGTGAGCGGCCGACGGCGACGGCACGGGCACGGACCTCGGCGGCATGGCGGGCGAGGACGCGGCCTGCGGCGGCGTGGTCGCCGACGCTGTCCAGGATCTGGCCGGTGGCGGCGAACCCCTGGGCGGCGAGCCGGTCGAGATGGGCGACGACCGCGGCCCGTGCCTCTTCGGGGGTCTCGGTGTCCGCCGCCGACTCCTCGACGACGGCAGTCCGCCGGACGTGCACCACCTCCAACGGGCTGCCGGTGTCCCGCGCGAGCCGGGCGGCGGCGTCCACGATGGCGGCGGCCCGCCCGTGGGCGCCGACGGCCACGACGACCGGGCCCGGGCCGGGCGCGGCCTGCCGCCCGACGGGCGTGAGGACCGGGACGGCCGGCTCGCCTCCGGACAGCCGGCCCTCCGCGTCCCGCAGCAGCCGGTGCCCGCTGGCCAGTACCGGGATCGCGAGCAGGAAGGTGCCGGCGCCCAGGTAGAACGGCACGCTCAGGTCGGTCGCGTCGGCCAGCTTCCCGGCGACGTACGGGGCCAGGCCGCCGCCGATGAACCGCAGGAAGCCGTAGGCGGAGGAGGCGACGGGACGCTCGACCGGCGAGACGACCATCACCGCCTGTGTGGTGAGCGTGTTGTTGACGCCGATGAAGATGCCGCTGACGATCACGGCGACGATGACGACGGTCGGCGTGCCGACGCCCGCGGCGATGACGGCCATCACCGCGCCGAGACCGACCAGGTTGGCGTACAGCACGGGTGCGGTGCCGAAGCGGGCCTGCAGCCGCGGCGCGAAGAAGACGCTGAACGCGGCCACCAGCAGCCCCCAGCCGGTGAAGACGAGGCCCAGCTGATGGGCGTTCAGCTCCATCGGATAGGGCGCGTAGCCGAGCATCGTGAAGAAGCCCCAGTTGTACAGCAGCGCCATGATGCCCATGGTCAGCAGTCCGCGGTGACGCAACGCCGTGATCGGCGCCAGCGGCGAGGTACGGCGCTCCGGCCTGGGCAGCGCCGGCACGAAGGCGAGCGTCGCGACGAGCGCGATCGCCATCAGGACGGCGACGCCGAAGAACGGCCCCCGCCAGCTGATGCCGCCCAACTCGCCGCCCAGCAGCGGGCCGACGGCTATCCCCAGGCCGAGGGCGGTCTCGTAGAGGATGATCGCCCCGGCGAATCCGCCGCTCGCAGAGGCGACGATGACGGCCAGCGAAGTGGCGATGAACAGGGCGTTGCCCAGCCCCCACCCGGCCCGGAAGCCGACGATGCCGTTGATCGAGCCGGAGGCGCCGGCGAGCGCTGCGAACACGACGATGATCGCGAGACCGGTGACGAGGGTGCGCTTGGCGCCGATCCGGCTGGACACCCAGCCGACGATCAGCATCGCGACGGCGGTCACGATCAGGTAGCTGCTGAACAGGAGCGAGACCTGACTGGGCGAGGCGTGCAGGCTCTCGGCCAGCGCGGGCAGGATCGGGTCCACCAGGCCGATGCCCATGAACGAGATCACGCAGGCGAAGGCCACGGCCCACACGGCCTTCGGCTGCCTGAAGGGGCTCGCGGCCCTCTGGTGCGGTGCACTCATCAACGGTCCTCTCTCCGGATGCGGACGGACGGGACGGACGGACGGGACGGACGGCGTGACCGGACGGGACGGACGGCGTGGATGGCCGGACGGTGCGGACGGGAGGGTTGCGGAAGGGCGTCGCCTCTGGCGGCGCGCAGGTTCGCAGACGCCTCAGTCGCGTGCCCGGCGCTCCTCGATCGCGCGGGCCAGGGCGGGCAGGGCCAGCCGTACGGCCCGTTGTTCGGGCCCGGTCAGTTCCGCGACCAGTTCCTGAAGGGCACGGGTGCGTTCGGCGCGGCGCTGCCGGAAGACCTCGAGGCCGGTCGCCGTGATCTCCACGAGGACCCCCCGGCCGTCGGTGCTGTCGGCGTTGCGCGCCACCAGCCCGGCGCGCTCCAGCCGGCCGATGAGCTGGGTCATCCCCGGCTGTGAGACGCCTTCGGCGCGGGCCAGTTCGGTCAGTCGCAGCGGACCCTCCCGGCCCAGCCGCGCCAGGGCCGAGGAGGCCGCGGTGCTCAGGCCGCCGGCGGTGGCGCTGTGCCGTACATGCCGTACCAACTGCTCGACGGCGAGCATCAGTTGCTCCGGTGCCCCGGCGAGACCCTCCTCGCCGCCCGGTCGGCCGTCGGCGGCCCCTTCTTCGACCCGGTCGTCCATAACCGCATTATGCATCTAGATGTACTGTGAAACAAAGGGTGCGGGAGGGGCTTCCCCCTGCGGGGGCGGTCCGGGTGGCCGTCACAGGTCGACGCGCACCCCCAGCCCTCGCGCCCGTGCCACGTCGTAGGCCACCCGGACCGCCGCGACGTCCAGCGCGGCGTGCCCGGTGGACTTGAAGACGGTGAGGGCCCCTGGGTCACCGTCCCGCCCCGGGTGGTCGCCGGCGAGGACGGAGCCGAGGAGGGTGACGGGATGTCCCGGGGGCAGGTCCTGGAGTTCGTGGGCACCCGCAGGCGGCGGCGATCCGGCGGCGCCGGTCCACTCGGCGAACAGGGCCGCGTCCCGGACCGTGCCGGGATCCAGTTCGGGCCCGTGTGAGCCGCCGACCGAGGAGACGTGCGCGCCGGGGGAGAGCCACTCCCTGCGGACGACGGGAGCGGTGGCGCCGGTGCAGCAGAACACCACGTCGGCCGTGCGCACCGCGTCCTCGATGCCCGTGGCGACCCGCGCACCCGGGAACAGCGCGGCCGCCGCACCCGCCCGCACCGGGTCACGGCCGGCCACGGTGACCTCCGCCTGGGGCCGGACGGCGGCGAGCAGTGCCAACTGGGCCCGCGCCTGCGCCCCCGTCCCCACCACCGCCACCCGTCCGAGACCGGGCCGGGCGGCCAGGGCCAGCGCACTCCGCGTGGCGGACGCCGCCGTCCGGACCTCGGTCAGCGACTCGGCGTCCACCAGCGCGAGAGCCCGCCCGTCGTGCTCGTCGAACAGCACCACCAGCCCGCGGTGGAAACTCCGTCCGGGGTGCTCCGGATCGGCGGTCACGGTCACCAGCTTCGCGGCCAGGCCCAGCCCGCCGACGTACCCGGGCATCGCGCCGAGCAGGCCGGCCGGCGTCAGGGCGGCGATCCGCGGCGGAACGGAGGCCTCGCCACGGGCGACGGCGACGAGCGCGCGGCCCACCGCGTCGAGCACGGCGGCCGGCTCCAGCGCGGCGGCCGTCTGCCGGCGGTCCAGCACCAGCACACCGCTCACCGGCCCGCCTCCGCTCCGTCGGCGGTCAGCGCCGCCACCAGTTCATCGGTGGCCGCGCACAACTCCCGCTCCACGGCGGCCAGTTTCGGGCTGTCGAACTCGGCCTCCGGCCCGACGACCGTCAGCGCGCACACCGGCGCCCCCGGGGCGGGCACGACCGCCCGGCTGACGGAGGCCACCAGCTTGTCGTTACGGCCGTGCTCCACGGCGACCCCCGTCCGTGCCACCTCGGCCAGCTCCCGCGTGATGTCGACGTCGTCCTCGGACAGCCTGCCCAACCACCGTGTCCGCGCCTCCGGTTCGAGCGCGGCGACCAGGGCCAGCGGCCCGGCGAACCGTCGTACCGGCAGCAGTTCGCCCTGCAGATGGCTGATCATGGCGAGCCGTTCGGGCCTGACCACGTCGATGACACGGCCGCCGCCCTCCTCCAGCACCTGGAGGTTGACCATCATCGAGGTCGCGGCCGACAACCGCTCCAGCACCGGACGGGCCAGCACGGTCAGCGAGTTGCCCGCGGCCGACGCGGACATCCGCAGCACGGCGGCGCCCGGCAGGTACCGGTCACCGGCCCGCAGCACCCAGCCCCGCCGGACCAGGTCCAGCAGGATGCGGTACGCGGTGGCGCGGTGCAGCCCCACCTCGGCCGCGAGATCGGTCAGGCGCACCGGGTGGGGCGCGCGCGAGACGGCCTCGACCAGGTCGAGGGCCTTGTCCACGGCCGACCGGGGCGGCCCCGGGGCGACGGGTGCGTCGGGCATGACGGCGGCTCTTCCCTCTCGTCCCGGCGCCGCGACGGCCGCGGCCCGGGGCGTCCTGTCCGGTACGGGCCCTTGCGGCGGTCCACCGGCTGCCCAGTACAGTTACCTGGATTTTCATTCCACGATACAAGTGTTACGTACCGCGTAACAAACCCAGCGGACCGAAGGGTGACCATGACCGACCTGCCCCCGGGCGCCCCGACCCCCTGGGCGGCACCGCCCGCCGGAACCGTCACGGTCTACCGCGGCGCCACCCTCTTCGACGGCACCGGCGGCCCGCTCCGGCCGAACACCACGATCGTCACCGACGGCGCCCGCCTGCACACCGTCGCCGGCGACGCCGACCCGCTGCCCCCGCACGCCGCCGACGCCCCGCAGATCGACCTCGACGGACGGTTCGTCGTCCCCGGCCTCATCGACACCCACCAGCACCTGGCCACCCCGCCCGACCGCCCCGTCGCCGAAGCGGTGCTCCGCCGCCTGGCGCACAGCGGCATCACCGCCGTCCGCGACATGGCCGACGACCTGCGCCACATCGGCGACCTCGCCCGTGCCACCCTGGTCGGCGAGATCCCCGGCCCCGACATCCGCTACGCCGCCCTCATGGCCGGGCCCTCCTTCTTCGACGACCCCCGCACCCACGAGGTGTCCCGCGGTGCCGTACCCGGCGCCGTCCCCTGGATGCAGGCCGTCACCCCCGACACCGACCTGCCGATCGCCGTCGCCCTCGCCCGCGGCACCCACGCCGCCGCGATCAAGATCTACGCCGACCTGGACGCCGCGACCGTCGCCGCCGTCACCGCCGAGGCGCACCGCCAGGGCATCGCCGTCTGGGCACACGCCACCGTCTTCCCGGCCGCGCCCGGCGAGGTCGTCGCGGCCGGTGTCGACAGCGTCTCCCATGTCACCCTGCTGGCCTTCGAGGACCCCACCGAGCCGCTGAGCAGCTACAAGACCAAGCCGCCGGTCGATCACGACCGTTTCGCCGCGGGCGACGACCCGCAACTGGCCGCCCTCTTCGCCGAGATGCGCCGCCGCGGCACGGTCCTGGACGCCACCGCGTCCATGTGGACCAGCGACGAACTCCGGGGCGACACCGCCGAGTCCACCGAACGGGCCGCCCGCAACGCCGAGTTGGCCGCCGCCGTCACCGCGCAGGCTTACCGCGCCGGAGTCGACGTCTGCACCGGCACCGACCACGAGACCGACCCCGGCGACCCCTTCCCCGCCCTGTACGGCGAACTCGCCTTCCTCGTCGACCGCTGCGGCATCCCCGCCGCCGACGTCCTGCGGTCGGCCACCCTCGTCGGCGCCCGCGCCGCCGGCACCGAGGCGGACATGGGCACCGTCGAACCCGGCAAGCTCGCCAACTTCGCCGTCCTGGAGGAGAACCCCCTCCACGACATCGGCAACCTGCGCACCGTCACGCACACCGTCAGGCGCGGACACCGTTTCGACCGCGCCGAGTTCGAGAAGGAAGCCCAGTGACCGACACCGCCGGTGGCCGCCCCGTGATCGTCAACGCCCTGGGGCAGCTCGACAACCCCAACGCTCCGGCCGCCCGGGCCGCCGCGACCCAGCTCAACCCCTCCAGCGCCCAGCTCGCGGTCGACGCCCGCGCCATCGCCGACGCCCACGCCTCCGGCCTGACCGCGGTGAACATCACCCTCGGTTACACCATGGGCGACCTGCCACCGTACGAGCACACCCTCGAGGAGATCGCCGTCTGGGACCGGATCATCGAGGCACACCCCGCCGACCTGCTCAAGGTCCGCACCACCGCCGACATCCACCGCGCCCACCGAGAGGGACGGATCGGCGTCGTCTACGGCTTCCAGAACGCCGTCGCCGTCGGCGAGGATCCCGCCCTCGTCGACGGCCGGGTCGCGACCTTCGCGAACGCCGGCGTCCGCGTCGTACAGCTCACCTACAACCAGGCCAACCACCTCGGCGACGGTTCCATGGCCCCCGCCAACCGCGGCCTGACCCCCTTCGGCCGGCAGGTCGTCGAGGCGCTCAACGACCACCGACTGATGGTCGACCTCTCCCACAGCGGCGAACGCACCTGCCTGGACGCCACCCGGCACTCCCGGCAGCCCGTCTCCGTCAACCACACCGGATGCCGCGCCCTGGCCGATCTGCCGCGCAACAAGACCGACGAAGAGCTCCGCCTGGTCGCGGACCGGGACGGGTTCGTCGGCATCTACTTCATGCCCTTCCTCAACCTCACCGGGCAGGCCACCGCCGCCGACGTCGTCGACCACATCGTGCACGCGGTCGACGTCTGCGGAGAGGACCACGTCGGCATCGGCACCGACGGCACCGTCACCGCCGTCGACGACCTCGACGTCTACCGCGCCGTCCTCGCCGAACACGTGGCAGCCCGCCGGGCGGCCGGCGTCGGAGCGGCCGGTGAGCGGGCCGACACCTACCCCTTCGTCGTCGACCTGCGCGGCGTCGACCAGTTCCGCGACCTGATCCGCCTCCTGGAGAAGCGCGGCTACCGATCCGAGCGCATCGAGAAGATCCTCGGCCGCAACTTCCTCGACTACACCGACCGGGTCTGGACGGCCTGACGGGCGGCGCGAGCGTCAGCCGCCCGCCGACGGCAGGTCGGCTGCGACGGCCGCCCCGTCCCCGCCGGGCCCCGGCGCGGCCTTTGCGCCGCCGCGCCGCGCCGGGATCGCGCAGGGTGCCGAACAGCAGCCGGCCCAGCACCGGCCCAGCACGCCTGCTCCGCGAGGTGTGCGCGGTCCTGCGGGCCGGCCCGGCCGAAGGCCGCACCGTCAGGGAACTCGCCCGCACGGTCGGCGCCGGAGACCGCACCCTCTCCCGGCTCTTCCGCCGCGTCTTCGGCCGCACCCCGGGCTCCCACCGCGACGGCCCCTGAGCCCCAGGTGCCCCGGTCCCGGCCGGGCGGGGCGACGGCCCACCCGCCGCCCCGCCCGGCCCGCGCTCACTGGCCGGGCGCGAGGACGTACGTGTTCAGGGTGCCCACCGTGGTCAGCGGCGTGGGCGACCCGGTGTCGTACCGGTCCACGGCCACGTAGTTCGGCTTCTTCCGGGCGGCGGGGGTGCAGAAGTTCTGCGCCCGGTTGAGGATCTTGCCGTTGTCGGTGGCGGCGGTGCCGGCGATGGGATAGTCCCGGAAGTGGTTCATCACGAACAGCGGGTGGAAGGCGGACGAGTCCGTGGTCAGCGGTCTGTCGGTGCCCCATCGGCTGTAGCAGGACCAGTCGGAGGCGCCGAGACCGGCGCCCATGGACCAGTAGTTCTCCACGGTCCACTCACGCTGGTACATCACACCGAACGTGTCGCGGGTGGCGTACCCGTTGGCGGTGTCGCTCGCCCGGGTCCGGTCGCTGAAGACCAGCAACTGCTTGCCGCGGGCCGCGAGGTCGGCCATCGTGGGCCAGCCCTTGGTGGCGACGCCCTCCTGGTCGGGCCGGTACAGCACGTCGTACAGCCCGTTGACGGAGGCGAGGGAGGACTTCAGTACGTCGGAGGAGGCGTAGTCCTCCAGGAACACGGTGGCGAACTGGCCGGGGTTGGCCTTGAGGAAGTCCACGATGCGCTGGAGGTCGGTGGCGAGCGGGACCGGGTTGCTCACGCCGTCGCAGCTGTTGTGGCACAGCACGGCCTGCCCGGAGACCGTGTAGTCGTCGAGCATGAAGCCCCGCACGCCGTCGGACAGCTGTCGGCTGATCCCGTAGTTCTGGTTGGGGAACAGGCTGACCGGGAAGGACGCGAAGTTGCCGTCCGAGCCGTTGGCGAAGGCGTTGTGGGCGGTCAGGAACGTGACCTGGTCGAGGGTGCGGGTGTCGGCGGAGGGCATCGCGGTGGTGGCGTAGGAGACCGGCGTCAGAAACCAGCGGGCGAGGTCGCCGGAGGAGCCGACCTGCACGGCGCCGGAGTCCGAGGCGGAGCCGGTGAGGTACTGCGAGGTGCCGGGGACGGTGACGGAGTAGGTGCTGCCGACGCCGGCGGTGATCGTCCAGGTGGTGCCGTCCGCACCGCAGGCGGCCGTGACCGCGGCGGTGCCGCTGCGTCCCAGGCAGGTGCCGGACTCGTCGGCGTTCTGGAGCTGGTAGCCACCACCGACCGCGACGGCGGTCCACTGCTGGTGGTCTTCGTTGCCCTTCGGATTGTGCGCGGAAACGGTGCCGCCGCTGTCGGCGGCGTTGAGACCGGTGACGTAGTTCTGGAGGTAGACCGAGGAGGCGGGGACCGCGGCCGCCGCGCTGCCCGGGAGGAACGCGGGCGCCGACAGGGCGAGGACGGCGGAACAGCACAGGACGCGCAAGGGGCGCAGACGCACGGGATATCCCTTCGCTGTGACACGAGTTGCCGAAGGTGGCAGAGCCATGACTTACCCGCTGGTAGGTGTGGAGCGCCAGTGCTGTCGCCTGAATTCCGCATCGGACAAACCGACTTGACGCTCCGTCACCATGACCTGGGTCGCGGCCCGCGCCCGGATGATGCGCCTGGGGCCCGGGTGAGAGAAAGTAGGAGGTGGTGGGACGGGGCGGACGCGCGGTATCGGCGACCGCCGCCCCGTCGCAGCCGTGACCTGCTCCGTCGTCCGGAAAGAGGCAGTCATGACAGGATCAGAGGCCGAGGCCGAGAGGGAGATCCTCGGGCGCATCACGGAAATGATCAGCCAGGAGAAGGACCTGCGTGACCGCCTGGCGCAGGAGGAGATCGACGGGTCGACCGAGCACGCCCGCCTGGCCCGCCTGGAGGCGGAACTCGACCAGTGCTGGGACCTGCTGCGCCAGCGCCGCGCCAGGATCGCGGCCGGTCAGGACCCCGGTGAGGCCGACGTCCGTCCGGCGTCCCAGGTGGAGGGCTACCTGTCCTGAGCCCCGCATTGGCCTGACGTTCCAGACCCGACGTTGCAGGCCTGACGTTCCAGGCCCGACGTTCCAGGCCCGACGTTCCAGGAGGGCGGCCCCCGCGCCGGGCCGCCCTTCGCGCCGTCGTGCGGGGCTTGCCCGCCGTCCGGCGGTACGACGTCCGCACGCACCGCGGACCGGCAGGGACTGGACTCGTCGCTCCCCGGCACCGATCGTGGCGGTATGAACGATCACCGCACGGCCCCCGCCGCCTCCGCCGTTCCCACCGAACCCGCCCCCGCCCGCGGACCCGGGGCACCGGCGCCGGGCGATGCCACCGGCGAGGCGGTGGCCGCGCCCGGGACGGCCGGGCACCAGGAGGCCGAGGCGATCCGCCTCTTCCGGGAACGGGTCGGCCTCGCCGCGCTGATCGACGTCCACACCCACTTCATGCCCGAGCGGGTCCTGCACAAGGTCTGGAACTACTTCGACACGAACGGACCGCTGATCGGCAACCTCCAGTGGCCGATCACCTACCGGAAGGAGGAGGCCGAACGCACCGCTCTCCTGAGGGAGTTCGGCGTGCGGTCCTTCACCTCGATGCTGTACCCCCACAAGCCCGGCATGGCGGCCTGGCTGAACGCCTGGGCCGCCGACTTCGCCGCCCGTACCCCCGACTGCCTGCACACGGCGACCCTCTTCCCCGAGCCGGGCGTCGAGACGTACGTCCGGTCGGGCGTCGAGGCGGGCGCCCGGGTGTTCAAGGCACACGTCCAGGTGGGCGGGTACGACCCGGCCGACGAACTCCTCGACGCGGTCTGGGGACTGCTGGCCGACGCGGGGATCCCCGTCGTGATCCACTGCGGGTCCGGTCCCGCTCCCGGCAAGCACACCGGCCCCGGTCCGGTCGCGCGGGTACTGGCCCGCCATCCGAGGCTGCGGCTCGTCATCGCGCACATGGGGATGCCGGAGTACGAGGAGTTCGCCGGCCTCGCCGAGCGGTACGGGGAGGTGCGGCTGGACACCACGATGGCGTTCACGGACTTCACCGAGCGGTTCATGCCGTTCCCGCCCCGGGCGCTGCCCCGGATCGCCGCTCTGGGCGACCGGGTCCTGCTCGGCACCGACTTCCCCAACATCCCGTACCCCTACGTGCACCAGCTCCACGCCCTGGAGCGGCTGGAGCTCGGCGATGAGTGGCTGCGGGCGGTGTGCCACGACAATGCGGCGCGCCTGTTCGGGCTGTGACCGTCATCCGTCCCTGAACGGGCGCCGTGCCCAACTGCTGGGCCCACACAGGCGATTGACGGGGCGATCGGGGTGCTGCTTCACTGGTCCAGTGGCTGAGCCACCGGACCCTGAAGTCGCTGAACCAGTGGGCCGCTAGACCAGCGAGCCGCTGCACCACTTTCCGAAGCCTGGGAGATCCTCCGTGGCCGTCGAGAGCATTCCGCGTCGAACCGTGGTCGACCTGCTTGAAGCGCGGCTGCGTGAGGACATCCTCAGCGGTACGCACGGACCCGGGTCCCTGCTGCCCCCCGAGCGGGAGCTGGCTGCCGGGTACGGGGTCACCCGCACGACGTTGAAGCACGCGCTCACGCGGCTGGAGCAGGCCGGACTGCTGAGCACCCGGCACGGCATCGGCACACGCGTCCTGGACTACCTGCGGATCGGTGGCGCCGACCTGCTTCCCATGCTGGCGGCACAGGACCCCACGTGGCTCCGGGAGGTCTTCGAGGTACGCCGGCACATCGGCACCCTGATCGCCGGCCGCGCGGCCGACCGGCGCACGGACCGGCAGGCCCGGCGGCTGGAACACCTGCTGCGCGAGGTCGGGGACGGCCCGGACGCCGACGCCGTCCAGCTCGCCGATGTGGAAGTGCACCGCGAGCTGGCGCGGGCCACGGGCAACCGGGTCTACCTGCTCCTCACGAACACACTGTTCAACGCCTATCTTCCGGTCCGGGCCGCGCTGCGGGCGCCGTTCGAGGACGCGGCGCGGGCGGCGGACCGCCTCGCGCCGGTGGTGGGGGCCGTGGTCGGCCGGGACGTCGCGGAGGCGCGGCGCGCGGCGGAGACCTATCTGGCCGACACCGAGAAGATCATGCTCGGTTCGCTGAGCAGTCCTCGCGGACGGCCGCCCGCCGACAGTCCTCGGTAGCAGCCCTCCTCGAGCGCGGCTCCGGTCATGCACACGCGGAAGCCCGCTCACCTCGAACGGGCCTGTATGTCATGTCCTGGACAAGCATGGACCGAGCCGGGCCCATCCCCCCTATGACAGCCGCCCGTTCACCGTGGACGCGGCGGCGACCGACAACACAAGGAGCATGGTGAACAGATCAAGCAGGAGACGCGGCGTCCTCATCGGCGCGATGCTGTCCGCGGTCATCGGCGGCTCCGTCCAGCCGGCGGTCGCGGCGCCGGTGCGGGACGCGGGGGACCGGGCCACGACGGTCCGGACATCTCCGGTGTGGTCGACCGAACAGCAGATCGCGCGGGCGCTGGCCGCCTCGCTGCGCGACCGGGGGTGGCGCGACGAGGTCCGTGCGGCCGCGCTCGGCACCGAGGACGTGGACCTCCAGGCCCTGGCGGGCGGCACCGCCGAGCCCGAGGGCGGGAAACTCCTCGCCTCCCTCTCCGCCGCGGACCGTCGCATCGCGGGCCTGAAGGGCCTGCCCGCGTCGACCGGGTCGCTGCTGCGCCTCCGGCTGGCCGCACCGTCCATGCGCTCGCGCCTGGATGCCGCAGCCACCCCCTGGATCGCCGTCGCCGCGGCCGACGACGACGCCAGGAACATCACGGCGTACGACAGCCGCGGCCAGGCCCACTCCGTCGGCACCGCGCACGTTCCCGACCGCCCGCTGTACCTCCTGGACATCGACGTCACCAAGGCCCACCGGGCCGGCCTGAAGGTGCTGCAGAAGGCCTTCGCGGACAAGGGCCTGACCTCCCTCCCGTCGAAGGCGGCGAACAGCGCCCGCGCCGCGAGCCCGGCCGGCTGGTGGGCGACCAAGATCACGGCCGTCGAGGTGAACGACGACCAGGAGCCCTGGTTCAAGGGCGCGGCCGAGATGTTCTCGCTGGTGACCGGCTTCGGCCAGGACGGCACGGCACGCGTCGACTCGGTCGACATGCCCTACCTGGACTACGACGGCACCGTCTACTACCCGAACCAGATCCTGGTCAACTGGTCCAACTACAAGTACAACCTGGCCGACGTCGTCATGATGGAGGACGACGACGGCACCAACTACCGTGCGCTGGCGCAGGCGATCACCACGGCGCTGCTCACCGTGACCGACCAGGGCACCTACATCCCACTGGTGAACGCGGTCCTGAGCGCCATCCCCGACAGCTGGTTCACCGACGACCCCGACTACGTGGAGTCCTGGTACACCCTCGCCCAGAACTCCTCGGGCCGGCTGAACGGCGCCTCGGGCAACGGCTGGATGACCGTAGAGCCCTACTTCGTCGAAGAGTTCTAGACCCGGACTTCGCACATGGGGTTTCAGGTGTCCAGCCAGCGTGGGCGGGTTTCGTCGATGCCGAGTAACTCGAGGAGGTGGGCTTGAACCCCGCGGTTGATCAGAATGGTTGGCGGGTCGGTGGCGGTTTTGGC
>NZ_JAEKKT010000469.1 GCF_019510245.1 Streptomyces sp.
CAGGTCGTCCGAGCGCAGGCCGGTGAAGAGCTGCCCGATCGCCAGGTCGTCGACGAGGGCGCCGGCGGTGAGATCCCAGTCGCCCGCCGCGGCGCCGTGGGCGAGTGTCTCCGGCAGGATTCCGGAACGACGCAGCCACCGTGCGGCCCGCAGGTGGAGCTCCGGCTCCAGGCCGGGCAGCCGTACGCGCAGATGGGCCCGGAGTATCTCCCGGAACAGCGGGTGGAGTTGGTACGAGGAGTGCCCGAGATACTCGACGAACGCGTTGTCGCGGTGCAGCCCGGCGAGAATGGGCTCCGCATCGGTGCGGAGGGTCAGTGCGTTGGCCAGCTCGGGGGAGAAACGCTCCAGGACGCTGACCCGTAGCAGGAGGCCCTGGATCTCCTCCGGCTGTCCCCTGAGGACCTCGGACAGCAGGAAGTCCGCGACCGTACTGCGGTCCGCCTCGAACTCCTTCAGGTAGAGCTCCGGGTCGGCGCTCTCCAGGGCGGCCAGGGCGGACAGGCGCAAACCCGCCGCCCAGCCCCGGGTGCGGTCCACCAGGGCGCTCGCGGCAGGAACCGGAAGGCTCAGACCGTGCAGCTCCAGCAGCGCGACGGCCTCCTCGGACGTGAACGCGAGCTCGGCGGCGCGGATCTCCGTGAGTTCACCGGCCGTCCGGTAACGGTGCAGCGGCAGCAGCGGTTCGGTGCGGGTGACGAGGACGAGGTGCAGGCCACGCCCGGCGTGGTGCAGGACGAACTCCAGCTGCTCCGTGACCTCCGGATCGGTCATGCGGTCGTACTCGTCGAGCACGAGCACCACGGGCCGGTCACGTTCGTTCAGCTCGGCGGCGAGCGCTGCCAGCAGCTTGCGGTCCACCCGGGAGGCGTCCGCGGGGGCGCCGACCGCGTCGGATGCCGACGCACCGCAGGCGCGCAGTGCCTGGAGGACGTACGCCCAGAACACCCCCGGACGCCGGTCTCCCGCTTCGACGGTGAGCCAGGCGACCGGCTGCCGCAGTCCGGCGGACCAGTCGGCGGCCAGCAGGGTTTTGCCGGCCCCGGCCGGGCCGTTGACCAGTGTCAACGGCGTCCCGAGAGCCTCATCGAGGTGCTGGACGAGCCGCTGTCGCCGCAGGAACGTGGCCGGCCGCGCGGGGAGCGCGAACCGGGTGCGCAGGAACGGGTCTCCCTGGGGATCGGCGTACGGTACGGCCGGAACGATCGGAACGGTCGTTCCCCGGGCGTTCTCGTAGGTCTCGGCCACGGTCGCTCACTACCCCTGTCTGCCAGGGTCACGTCACGGGCGGCGCTTCCTCCACCAGCATCCCAGCCTCTGCGCCACGACGCTCGTCGCACCGGACCGCTGCCCGTTCACCCCCGACATGCGCGGTGAGGCCAAGAGGACGAGATTGGAGGTGGCCCGACCGGCCGAGCGTGCCGTATCCGGAACGGAGACACCCATGAAGGACCTCAAGTTCGAACAGAAGCGCTCTCTTTCCCGCCTTGAGGCGGCCGACCAGCTCACGGCACTCGCAGCCGCGCTGAGGGAGGGCGGGGACGCCGAACTGGAACTCGGCCCCGGAACGCTGAGCCTGCGGATCCCCGACGACCTTCGCAGCGAGATGGAGGTCGAGATCGGTGAGGGGGAGATCGAGCTGGAGATCGAGTTCAAGTGGCCGACCGCACCGGCGCGCAGGCGCCTGCCCGCGAAGCCGGAGCGCAGCGGTACGAGCGCCAACAGAAGCAAAGGTGCGAAGGAGTCCATCACCAAAAGGCCCTGAGCCGCTGACGCGTCACGCCGGTTCCGGGACGAAGCGATGCATCTCGTCCATTCCGGCAGCTACGACGCCGTAGCTGCTCTCGGGCACCTCGTTCCAGGCACCCGGCAGATCACCGAGGGGCTCGGACACGATGAGACGGGTGTCGTCGGACACTTCCCGCAGGAACCCCAGGTCGGGGTGCAGCTCTCTCAGCGTGTCCACGCGGGTGCTGTAGAACAACGACCGGGAAGCGCCCTGGCTCGAGTAGCGGAAGGCCCACAGGCGTTCGCCGTCGGCCACGGCAATGGTCATCTGGACCGGGAACTCCACACCGTGCTGATGGCCGCTGCGCTCCACGACTCCCACCATCCGGGCCACGGCACCCGGCGGATCCTCGTCCAGGCCGAAGG
>NZ_JAEKKT010000220.1 GCF_019510245.1 Streptomyces sp.
GCCGTCCGCAGGGCGAAGGGGGCCAGGTGACTCGGATACATCAGACCCGGGAGGTATGCGAAATGCAGATCGCCGAAACGGTGCTGTGTGTCCTGCGCGAGCCGTCTGAATCGCTCACGCCGTAGTCACTGGAGAGCCGAATGACCGGGAAACCGTCATGTCCGGTTCGGCGGGAGGCCGCGCGGAACAGGACCCGCCCTCGCGGCGAGCACCTCACCGCGCGGCCGACCCAACCTCCTGGCTCCATCAGTTCAAACGACTCCGTGTCCGCCATGAGCAACGAGCCGACCACCACCAGGGACTACTCGAACTCGCCTGCAGCATTATCTGCCTTCGACGGCTCCGCCACGTCATTCTGAAATGATCAGTAAGGCGGGCTCGCAGCCCATCGTTCAAGATCGGCCTGCCCATGCTGATTCCCCGGGCACCCCTTGTCCTGACGGTCGCACCGTACAACCGGGCCGAAGCCTGGTCACCAGGACACCGACAGCGGCACCCACGCCTTTCATACCTGGTACCAACCCGATCGAGTCCACCTTCGCCACTGTCCGGCTCCGCACCAAGGTCACCAAAGGCGCCGGCTCCCGCGGGGCCGGGCTCGCGATGGTGTTCAAACTCGTCGAGTCCGCCCAGGCCCGTTGGCGAGCCGTCAACGGAGCCCACCTCGTCCCGCTCGTCCGCGCCGGAGCCCGCTTCGAACGAGGTCAGCCGGTCGAACGCGCCGAGCTCGTGGCTGCCCGACCGAGGTCAACGCAGCACGAGCAGATCCAGGGACGACGCCAGGTCCGCCGCCGCGGCCGAGTCGTGAGCGCCCGCAGCTCCGCGCAGCCGGTCCTTGCCGCGAGTGAACTCCTCCTCGGTAAGGCTGCGCATGAGCGTGTCGGCGTCTCGGAGAGCATCGACACGTTTCAGGAGTTCGTCCAGACTCGCGATATCGGTCTGCGGAACCGGCTCCAGGGCGGCCGGGGCGAAGCCCGCGTCGGCGAAGGCCTCGCAGGTCTCTTCGACGGACGGATAAGTGTCGAGCAGCCTGGTTGTCTCGGGGAACCAGCGCACGATGCGAAGCCGCTCGTAGCGGCCCGCGAAGGCGTTGCGGATGAGTACCGGTGCTCCTGGGCGCAGCACGCGGCGGATCTCCTGCGCGGCTCCCGAAAGGTCGGGGATGTGATGGGTCACCGTGGACAGCCATGCCGCGTCGGCGCTGGCGTCCGGCAGTGGCAAGGACGTGGCGTGACCTGCCCGAACTTGGACGTCGGGGCGATTGGGTATCAGGGCGCGCATCGCTTCGGAGGGCTCGACCGCGACGACCCTCGCGGCGAACCAGTCGCAAAAGGCTGTCGCGAAGGCTCCGGTGCCCGCGCCGATGTCCACGATGGTCATGTCCGGGGACGGCCTCAGGTGTCTGCGCACGGCGTCCTCCCAGGCCGTCAGCCCGTCGCGCGGGATTTCTCGAACAGCCCTGAACGAAGCAGCTGTTGCGGCGTCATAGGTGATTCTGGCCATGAGCATCCCGTCTGTTCAGGCGTGCTGGGAGGTGAGGCGGACCAACCGGCAGTTGCCCGGTCGCCCTGGCAGGATCGACGGAGCGTCGATAGCCTCCGCTCCTATCCCCAGGGACAAGGATGTCAAGCCACAGAAGGCGGTAGCACCGTGACCGAGCAGGCACTGGTGATGTTGCGGACGGCCGGAGCAGAGGCGATCGACCATCCCGGTGGCAACCTGCTGGCCCATCTACAGCGGGTCAGCGCCCTTCTTGCCTCCTGGGGCGCCCGTCCGGCACTGGTGTCGGCCGGGTTGTGTCACGCCTTCTACGGCACCGACGGATTCCCCGCCACGCTGCTGCCACTGGACCGGCGGTCCGATTTGATGCAGGCCATCGGCGAGGAGGCCGAAGCGCTGGTGTACTCCTACGCGTCCTGCGACCGCAAGACCTCCTACCGCACCCTCACCGCGGACGATGCCGAGTTCACCGACCGTTTCACCGGCGAGCGGACCCAGCCGACCGCCCACCAGCGCCGGGACTTCGCCGAACTAACGGCAGCCAACGAGCTGGACATCGCCGCGGTTAGCCCGGAGATGCGCGGCCGCTTCGGCCCCGCGCTGCTGGAACTGTTCACCCGCTGGCGGCCTTTGCTGTCCGAGCCTGCCTGGGAACACTGCCGCAACGTACTGGGCTGATCAAGCCATCCACAGGATTTGACAATTGCTCCGAGCGAACCTTCGCCTGGCTCCATCAGTTCAAACGACTCCGTGTCCGCTATGAGCAACGAACCGACCTCCACCAGGGACTACTCGAACTCGCCTGCAGCATTATCTGCCTTCGACGGCTCCGCCACGTCATTCTGAAATGATCAGTTAACAGCGGCAGCCACACGTCCTCCCCGGCTCGCTCGAAGACGGCCTCCATGCCCATCCCCAGGGCGAGTTCGCCGGGGTCGCACTCGACGGCGTTGGTGGTGAGCCGGATCCGGGGGTCCTCCTCGAGCGCGACCTCGGCGACCACGTAGGGCGCCGGCAGGCCGGGGAGGCTGAAGCGGTGGCTGACGGTGAAGCCGACGAGGGTCGCGTGTCCGGAGACGGCCCGTACGCCCCTCTCCCGTCCACGGCAGGACCGGCAGACGGGCTGCGGCGGATGGATCAGGGCGGTGCAGGAGGCGCACTCCGGGATGCGCAGCCGTCCGTCCGCCCCCGACGTCCGGAAGAACTCGTGCTGGTCGGTGATCAGGGGCAGCGGGCGCCCCGGGGATGCGGCCACTGTGCGACTTCCTTCAGTCCGCGGTGCGGGCGCGGCCCGGGCGTACGGTCACCGGTTCGGCGTGGCGCTGTTCCCCGCAGGCTTTCTGGAGCGTCTCCAGCTCGCCGCGCGAGGGGCCGAGGCGCCTGCCCGGGGTGAAGACCGCCGGGAGGTGGCGCATGCCCTGGCGAAGAAGCGCAGGAACTCCTCGGTCGCCGAGTCCGGCAGGGTCTCCCGCTCCCGGTTGAGCCGGTCCCGTTCACCGGGATGGCCGGACAGCCACTCCAGCGCGTGCGCGGTGAGCGCCGTGGTGGTGCCGAAGCCGCCGCCGATGAGCAGGGCGAGGACGCCGACCAGTTTCTCGTCGGGCGGGTGCCGGCCGTCGGGACGACCTGGGGTCGCTGCTCGCCAAGGCGGCGGCCGGGCTGGCGGCGCCGACCGCGGACCGGCACTGCCGGCGGGTGCTCGGCGGGATCGGGTTCACCGCCGAGCACCCGCCGCACCGGCACGTCCGCCGGGCCCTCGTCCTGGACGGGCTCCGGGGCAGCGCGCGGGAGCTGACCCGCGAGGCCGGGGCGCTGGTGCTTGCGAGAGGCACCGCGCCCCGGCTGGTTCAGCTGTGACTCACGGGGGCGCAGGCCTCGGCCGTCCGTGACTCACCGGGACGCAGACTCCCGTCGGCCGTGACTCACCAGGGCAGCCGTCCGTGGACGTCGAAGTAGCCGCCGGTCGGTCCGTCCGGGCCGATCTGCGCCATCCGCACGATGATCTCGGCCCCCTGCTCGACGGTCTGCGTGCCCGTGTTGCCGTTCAGGTCCGTCTTGGTGAAGCCGGGCTCGACGGAGTTGATCCGCATGGCCGGGAACGCCTTCGCGAACTGCACGGTGAGCATGTTGACCGCCGTCTTGGAGGCCGGGTACGCGACGCCCGGGTAGAAGTGGGCGGGGTGGTCGGGGTCGGAGAGGGCCGTCAGCGAGGCCAGGCCGCTGCTGACGTTGACCACGACCGTTCTCCCGGGCTTCTCCACGTGTGGTGTGACGTCGCACTAGCTGTGTGACCTGGGGTTTTCTCTAGCATCTCTGGGGCTGTCGCGACTGTTGCGACACGTTGCACTGAGATCGGAGGAGACCCTTGCGGGCCTTTCCTGTTCAACTCCCATCCGGCGTCCGCTACTGGACCGTGGTGGACGACGACTTGGCCGTGGTTCCGGAGGCGGACGCCTTCCTGCGGCACGTGCGGTTCGGCAGAGACCAAGCCGAGTTGACGACCCGTACGTACGCGGGGCACATCGCGCTGTACCTGCGGTGGTGCACACGGACGGGCCGGGACTGGCGAGTGGCCGCCGAGGAGCTGGGCCTGTTCGTCGTCTGGCTGAAGTTCGGCTCGAAGGTGGTCACGGGCATCGAGCGTCCGGTGGGCAGCGGGCTGGTGTATCCGGGGCCGGGGGCTGAGGCCGTACGCGAGCCGGCCCGGATCCGGAACGTGCTCACAGGGGTGCGGCAGTTCCTGCTGCACGGCATCACCACGAAGGCGGTGCCCTCGCCGGTGATGGCCCAGCTCTACGAGGTGGCGGAGTCGTGGGACCTGCCCGAGCAGGCTCGCGGGGAGGAGCTGACCGGCTACCGGATGCGGCCGCGGCATCGGGTGCAGGTCCCGCGCAAGAAGGGCGAGCGGGCCACCGACCGCGAGATCGTGGAGTTGTTCCTGGCCTGCCGCACCGCCCGGGACCGGTTCATCGTGCTGCTGCTCGGCCGGGCCGGGCTGCGGCCGGGAGGCGCGGCCGGCCTGCGTCGGGAGGACATGCACTTCATGCCGGACTCGACGCCGCTCGGCTGCCCGAAGCGGGGCTCTCACCTGCACACGCTGCGGCGGGACAACGTCAACGGGGCCTGGGCCAAGCGGCAGCCGACCGCCGCGCCGGGCCGTTGGAAGCCCGTCGACCGCCTGGTGGTCCTCGCCTACGACCAGTACGTGATGGAGCGGATGGCGCTGCCGCACGGCCCAGGCAGCGACTTCGTGCTGGTGAACCTGTTCGCCGAGCCGCTCGGCGCCCCGATGACCACCGACTCGATCACCGAGTTGTTCGGGCGGCTGTCGAAACGCGCTGGGCTGAGCCGGAACGTCACACCGCGGATGCTGCGCCGGGCGGCCGGCAGTAATCTCGCGGACGCGGGCGGTGGGCAGGACGAGATCGCCGCTCTGTTGGACCACTCCCGGCTGTCCAGCGCGGAGCCGTATCTGACACCGGCTCCGGACCGTCTTCGGGACGCGGTGGATGCGGTGCCGTCGCCCCGCGAGTTCACTGGGGGTGCCCGATGAGTCGCATGCTCACGCCCGTGGTTACCGCTCCGGCCCCGGGGTCGGACGCGTCCGACGCCGAGGTGACCGCCTTCCTGTGGTCCATGATCAGGGAGGACTTCCTCGCTGAGGCGGGCTGGAACGCCGAGCGCCGCGTGATGACGCCTGTGGGTCATCCCACCATGGGCGGCAGACGCTGTCCGGTGCCTAACTGCCAGTCCCCGGTGCGCGGGAAGAAGCTGTGCAGCACCTGCTACAGCCGGCACCGGACGTCCGGCATGCCCTTGGAAGAGTTCGTCCGGGTTCCCCGCATCTCGCGCCATCTCCACCTGGGAACCGAGAACTGCCGGGTCTCCGGCTGCGAACGCCCGTGGATCAACTCGGGCAACGAGCCGGTATGCCGGGCCCACCGGTGGCAGATGATCAAGCACGGCGGCACGCTGGAGGAGTTCCTCGCCGACCCGTCCGTCAAGGGCCTGGCCGGTCTGGGGGACTGCTCGGTGCTGGCCTGCAACCGCCAGGCCGTCAACGAGAGAGGCACGCGTCTGTGCTACCCGCATAGCAAACAACACGCGGCCTTGCGCCGGGAGCCCGGGTTCGACGAGGAGGAGTGGCTGCGCACCGAGCCGTCGGGCAGCTTCGGCATCGAGATCAGCTTCCGAGGGCTGCCCGAACTCGTCGTCGCCCAGCTGCTGTTCGGACTCCAGCACCGCTGCCACCGCGGCGCCCGCACCGAGGCCGGCAACTTCCGTGCGCTGATCGACAAGACGATCCGCCCCTCGCTCGCCCGCCGCCTGGAGGACGTCCCCGACCCCGTCGCGAACAGCAACGCCCTGATCCTGCTGAACCGGACCCGCATCTACGCGATCCGGGCCGTGAAGACCCCCGAGGGCGAGTACGCCAAGGACGAGTGGGACCTGGTGGCCTTCGGCCACCGCGGCACCCTGGTCTTCACCTTGATCCACCAGCCCTGGCTGCGCGAGAGCGCCAAACGCTGGGCCCGCGACTACCTCTCCAAGGTCCGCTCCAAGAGCACCGCGTCCCACGCCCAGCAGCACCTCCACGGACTGGCCAAGGTCTCCGACACCCTGCGCGCCCGCCCCGACCGCGGCATGGACAAGAGCGAGCTGTCCCGCGCCGACATCGAGAACTTCCTCAACCGGATGGCGTTCCTCGAAGCCAACGGCCGGTTCACCACGAACACCCGCGCCACTTACGTCCGCATGGCCCGCAACGTCCTCAAGCAGTGCCGGGTCATGGGGCTGACCCGTCCCGAAGGACCCATGGCGGGCCTGCCGGACGACTTCGTCATCACCCGCCTCGACGTCCCCAAGGCTCCGGGGCCCTCGGAGGAGGGCCAGGACCTGCCGCCCGAGGTGATGCGCCAGCTCTGCTCCCACCTCGACTCGTTCGAGGCCATGACCTGCCTGGAGATACGTCTGAGCGTCGAGCTGCTGATGGACACGGGCCGCCGGCCCGAAGAGATCTGCCGCCTGGAACTCAACTGCCTCACCCGTGACAGTCAGGGCAAGCCCGTGCTGCTCTACAACAACTGGAAGGAACAGAGGATCGGGCGCCAGCTGCCCATCCATGAGCCGACCGCGCAACTGATCATCGAACAGCAGAAACGCGTACGCGAACGCTTCCCCGACCGGTCGCCGTCGGCACTGGTCCTGCTGCCCGCACAGAACCTGAACCTCCGCGGGGACCGCTCGGTCGACGCCAACCACCTCAGCGCCATGCACCGCGAATGGGTCGAGAAGCTGCCCGACTTCGTCCTCGACGACGGCACCGTCTTCGACAAGGAGAAGATCTTCCCCTACGCCTACCGGCACTCCTTCGCCCAGCGCCACGCGGACGCCGGCGTCCCTGTCGACGTCCTGGCCGAACTCATGGACCACGACAGCCTCGAATCCACCCGTTCCTACTACCGCGTCAAGGAAGTACGCCTGCGAGAGGCGGTCGAGCGCGTCACCCAGATGCAGTTCGACCGCCACGGCACCCGCATCTGGGGAGCCGTCACCACCGTGCTGGACGCCGAACGCACCCGCCGCGCCATCGGCGCGGTCGTCGTCCCCTTCGGTACCTGCTCCGAGCCCACCAACGTGGCCGCTGGCGGCGGAGCCTGCCCACTCCGCTTCCGCTGCGTGGGCTGCGACCACTTCTCCACCGACGTCTCCTACCTCCCCGACCTGCGCACCTACCTCGACGACCTCCTGCGGCAGCGGGAGAAGCTGAGGTCGATGGCCGGGGCGGACGACTGGGCCCGCGCCGAGGCCATGCCCTCGGACGCCGAGATCACCCGCATTCGACGTCTGATCCAGCGCGTCACCGAGGACGTCGCCACGCTCACCGAAGCCGAACGCGCTGAGATCCAGCGGGCCGCCCAGGTCGTCCGCCAGATGCGGCAGAACTTCCTCGGCATGCCCCGCATCCGCCAGCCCCTGCCCGACCTTCGACCGGAGCGACCCGCATGACCGCGCCCGACCCCACCGTCCAGGCGATGATCGAGGGACGCCGGGCCGACACCGGACGACGGCGCCAGCGCGTGCTCACCGCGCTGGCTCAGGCCGCGAAGGACGGCTCGGACGTCAGCGTCGCAGCGATCGCCCGCCGCGCCGGCGTCGACCGCACCTTCCTCTATCGCCACCGCGACCTGCTCGGCCAAATCCACGCCCAGGCTGCCGAGCCGCCCGCCGCCCCCGGAGGCCGCGGCCCAGCCGTCAGCAGGGCCTCCCTGCAAGCCGATCTGCTGGCCGCCGACGCCCGCACCGCCCGGCTCGCCGCCCAGGTCCGCCGCCTCGAAGCCCGCCTCAGCGAAGTTCTGGGCGAGCAGGTCTGGCGCGAGTCCGGCATCGGCGGCCCCGAGGACACCGAACAGCTCAAGGCCCGGATCACGACTCTGGAACAGCAGGTGATCGACCTGGAACTCAAGATCCAGGACCGCGACGACGACATCGCCGCCGCCCGCGCCGCAAACCGCGAGCTGATGGCCCAGCTCAACCGCCACACAGATTGATCAAGAAGCCCCTGATCAGCTGAAACTCACGGGCGCCCGAGGCGGTGACAGCGGCACCGCCTCGGGCGTTGACTGGAGGCATGGTCACTTACGACGCTAGCTAGCTCCGTAAAACGGCCTCGCCGCACAAAGACGCAGGTGGAAACCCTACGGGCGGTGATTTGGCTTGGTGGGCTCGGCGCCACAGGGACTGGGCGCAACCAACTGGGCGACCTGGCGCATCAACTGTGCCTGGCCCACGTGCTGCGCGACCTCACCAGCGCGGCCGAGCTCTACCCCGATGACACCTGGCCCGTCCAACTCGCCGACGAACTGCGCGAGCTGATCCAACGCGCCAACCAGGCCCGCACACGCGGCGAGACCTGTCTGCCCAAGCAGATCAAGAGCATCGCCGTGCGCGGCCTGCGCGCCGCCGTCCGCATCGGCCTCGCCGCGACCGCCCGCATCGACGACGCCCGGCCCGGCGCCCTCAAGACCCGCCTGCTGCTGGAAGCCTTCCATCAGCGCGACGACGACTCCCTGCGCTTCACCACCGACCTGTGCATCCCACCCACCTCGAACCAGGCAGAACGCGACCTGAGGCCCTCCAAGATCCAGGAGAACATCTGCGGCCGGCTCACCGACCTCGACCGCGCCAAGGACCGCTACGTGATCCGCGGCGTCCTGTCCACTGCCGCCAAGCACACGGTCAACCCGGGCCCGGCTTCCGCCACCCGGCCAAGAAGCCCAAAAGCGGTGAACCTGCCGAGTCCGACCAGGCGTTCAACGCCGCGATCCGGGGCGTCCACGCTGTCGCCGAACGAGCCAACGCCCTGCTGGAGGTCACCTTCAAGGCCGTGCGCAGGGTCAGCCTCGACCCCGCGGCCATCACCCGCATCGCCCGAGCCGCCCTCGTCCTGCTCCAACTCGAGCACGACCGCACCGCCTGAACGAAGATCACAAAACGTCACGAAGCGTTCCCGAGAAGCGCTCAATGCGTCCGATGATTTGCGACAAGTTTATTGCTGGCATGCAAAATAGATCGACTCGAGAACCTTCCGCATCTACTCTGGAGTGGTAATTGAAATAAAGCAATCCCAAGTACAGGAAGGTCGGATTTGACGATTTGACGTGCCTGAATACATGTCTGTCGATATCGATATCCTGCGGCAATGCGGAGCGCGGCCTGCCAAAAAAGCGATCCCGGAGCAATCCAGGGGAAAGCCTCCGCGTTGCGAGAACACGCCGACGCTATCCAGGACTTTTATGCCGACATCAATTCCGACCTGAGCGGGCCGTCTCGATACTGGTCCGGAGATGACGCAAACCCCACGCCGAAGCCTGGGGCCGGCACGTCGATGCTGCGAGCCAAGCAGTCGCGAGCATGCAAGGAATGGCCGACACTCTGGACAATCATGCGGTGAAAGCCGAAAGGATCATGGTGCTCGTCCATGAGATGCACGAGGTAGTACCGCTCGACCTGGCGGACATCGCGCCCAAGCGCCGTGATCGATGCCGCCCCGGACGGCCGAGCATATCTTAAATCCAATCGGAACAAATATCATAATTTTGGGGATATTTCGATGCTTCTGACGGGCGCTCCGGTTTTGACGGAGCTGGACGGCAAGGATGTGACCCTGCGGTCCTTGACGATGGACGGGGGCGTCGTGCATGCCTCGCTGCCCGGGTTCACACCGGGGATCGCCGCGGCCCGGGACCCGATCGCGGCGTTGCTGGCTCTTAATCGGGCGGCGGTCGATTTCACCGGCTACTACCTTCAGGGTCTTCCGCCGAGTCGGCCGCTGCTTGCGGACTGGCGACCGTGGCCGTGGCCGCGGGGCCTCAACCCGTTTCTGCTGATGGCGCATTCGACTCCGCAGAACCAGCTGTGCCTGATGGTGGACGGCGAGGCGCGGCCGGTCACGGATCAGGCGCTGGGCTCCTGGCTGCGGGCGCTGCCGGATCTGAATACCTCGAAGCGGCCGCTGGAGGACCCGGTGGTGGCCTTGACGTGCAGCACAGGTGCGATGCGCCCGCAGCTCGCCGACATGGTCGGGCGCCTGGTCTGGTTTCCGCACGGTGAGATGACGGTGGGCGTCAAGCCGCTGGATGCGGTCGGTCGCGCGGCCGGGGACAAGGTGCGGTTGGGTCTGCGCTGCACTGAGGATGGCGAGGGCGGGCGGTTCAGGTCGTCCTACCCCCAGGGTCCTGCCGGTGACCGGGTGCGATTCGCCTACCGTTCGCGGTTCGCTTCCCGCCCCGCCGACTGGCTTGTCGAACGCTCCGCCGCGCCCGGCACCCGGGCCCCGGCCGGGGTGCGCCCGTACCCGATCGGTGGTAAGCGGGCCCTGGGCCTGTGCTACTTCGACCGGCGCGACCGTGCATCCCGCTCGTCCGCTCTTGCCGCACCGGTGCTGGGTTCCTCCTACGTGGCGTGGACGCCGAACGACGTCTACCGGCCGGGGACTTCGGCGCATACCGGCCCGGTCGCTGGGGTTCCGCGTGCGACGGCCAGGCCGTGGCACACCCGGGAACTGGGCGAGCTGCCCTTCGGCCTCGACGGCGTAGCCACGGTGGCCTGCTACTTTGCCGATGGCCTTTTCGCCGTCTACGACGAGTGGCAGGACCTCACCTACTGGGAGACGCCGCTGGCCTTCGGCCGGCGCCTACGCAAGGACCTGGCCGCGGCCCAGGCCGCCGGGCCGGCCGGGGGACCGCCGCCGTCGCGGGTGTTGCTGGTTACCGACTTCGACGCGATCTCCGACAGCGCGCGCGAGCAGGTCGTGCAAGGGCTCGGCGGCCCGGAGCTGATCACCGTGAGCGTGCCGTCGACCCTGTTCCTCGACGAGGACTCGGAGCACGGCGCTCCCAGGGCCCGCATCGCGCTGCTGCCCGCGACCAGCGGCCTTGCCGCCCCGGTGTGGACAGCCACGACCACTGCCGGCACTTCCACCGCGCTGTCCCCAGCCCCAGGAGACCTGGGAGACCGCACCAACAGGGCACTGTCGGAGGAGGGCTCCGTCTCCGCCCAGGATGACGTCCCCTCACTGGTCAAGCCTGGCACGTCGTTCGATGAGGCCGCGTGGCGTGAGCAGTCTGCTGCCGTGCTGGAGTGGGCACTCAAGCGCGCGAAACAGCGGCGGGCCGCGCTGGCTGGCGGCGCGGATCAGTCCCACCCTCCGACCGTGCCACCCACGCAGTCCTCGATCGTGCCAGTGCCGGGGCCCGGACGGCCCGACATGTCGCAACCCGTGGGCGGCATGGCCCCGTCGTCGCACGTCTCGGACCTGTCCGCGTCCCCTTCTCTGCTGCCGTACGGTACGAGCGCGGCTGAGACGCGTCCATACGCCGCACCACCCATGACGAGCCCGCAAGCGAGTGGTCAGCACAGCGGCGAAGCCCCGCAGTACAGGCAGCCGCCCCTGGCACGGACCGAGGGCACGCTTGCGGATTCCGGCTCCGCGGGGATGCCTGCCACGCCGAGCACGTCGGGCTCCCGGCGGGAACCTACCGAGCTCCGGTCGAGTGCCCAGAACGCCGACTCCGCGGTCTCTCAGCCCGCGTCGGCCACGCACGGCACCGAGTCCGCCGACGACGGCCGGCCGTCCACTGGGCCCCTGGCCCCGGCTGAGGATCAACCGACCGGTCAGGTCGGCGACCCTGGTGCGGAAGCCTCGGTGGCAGCCAAGCCTGACATGCTGCCGGCGGCCGAGGAGTTCGTACGTACTCACATCCACGTCCCCGACACGGTCGAACAGCCCGCCAGTGCCCGGGCGGAACTCACCCGCCTGCTCAACCACATGCTCCGCGACCCGGACGTCGCCGCCCGCGTCCTCGGCAGTGGTGTCCGAGTCGTCGTCGTGCCCCGGGACACCCGTGTGACCGACCTGGGGCACTTCGCCCACCTGCGCGATGTTCACGAGCACATGGACAGTGGCGGTACCCGGACCTCCTGCGAGCTGCGCGCCCTCACCGACCCCGACCGGCACGTCATCGCCATTCCCGAGGAGAACCTCCTCGGCGAGACCACTCTCGTCCCGCCGCGCGGCCACTTCCCCGACGGCTACTCCGCCGCCGTCCACGAACTCGCGCACATGATCCACGTCTACGGACTCACCGAACCCCAGCAAGCCCTCCTCGACACCCTTCACCGCGACAAGCTCGCCCTGGGACCCCACGCCCTGTGGCCCGACGGACCCCGTACGGACCTCCAGGGCCGGACCACCGAGAACTACTCCTCCCGCAGTCCCGTCGAGTACTTCGCCCAGGCCACCAGCGCCTACCTTCACACCAACCACGGCACAGACCCGTACACGGGGCGCCCCCGCAACAACGGCCCCCAGAGCATTCGTGTCAACGAATCCGCACAGCTCCACCACCTCCTCGGGACCCTCTACGGCGCTCGTCCGGCGCCCCTCGCCACCAACCCGGTCCGCGCGACGCGGCGCCTCAACGACTCCTACGAGGCACTGCGCGACTTCGACCGCCTCATCACCACCCAGAGCGCCGAGACGCCTGGCGACGACCAAGGGGACGACGGCGAAAGCGTCGTCCCCGCCGCCATCCCCACGATCACGGTCACGCCGCCGATGTACGACCTGCCCACCATCGTCGTCACTCCCCCCGCGGAGGACCTGCCCACCATCGTCGTGACCCCGCCCACCGACACTGTCCCCGAGCGGGAACGGCACCCCGAAACCATCTCCGCACCCGATCCTGCGCCCGAGCCTGCCTCCGAGAGCGGACCTGAGCCCAGTCCGGAACCCGCCCCCGATCTCGAGGACGGCGCGCCCGCCCGCCTCCTCAGCGACCCCGTTCTCCGATTCGGCACACGTCGTGACGGCGCGCTGGAACTCGCCCACATCACGCCCGTCCCACAGGCAACCGTCGCCTGGCTGCGGGAACGGGTGATCGAGCTGGTGGAGAACGGCCAGGGGCCGGATCCCGGGTTCCGCGCCCGGGTGCGCCGCGTCCTGACCGCTCGTCTGCTGTCCGCCGAGTGGGCCCGGCTGTTCAGCGTCGCTGGCCTGCCCCTCAACGTTACTTACCGCAAGCGGCGGCATCCCGTCTCGCTCCGCCTCGGGCTCACTGCCCTCGGGCCCTCGGCCCAGCAGCTCGACCACATGCCCGACGGACCGCCCGTGAGCGTGCAGCGCTGGGCCTTCGGCATCAACGAAGCCGGTGACAGCGGTGGCAGCGGCGATCTGCGCGCCTTTGGTCATCCTTTCTCCCACACCTGGTCGGTGGACAAGGGTCCGCTGCGCCGCATCACGTTCACGCCGCAACCCAGCCTCACCTACAACCAGCTCACGACCTCGGTGACGGTCGGCACGACGGTGCAGCCGATGGTGCTGATCCGAAGCAAGGGCCGGCACTGGCCGTTCGACTATGCGATGACCTGGGAACTGCGGCGCAACGACGGCCCGATCACCTGGCCGCTCGGCACGCTGCCCGCCCTCGGATGGGAGCCCGCCCCAGGCGTCGCGCCGGACAAGCTGCTGGTGTGGTTTCCCGCCTATCTGTCCACCTCCGAGGGGCTGCCCGATGTCGACCCCGCGCGGCCGGAGAGCGTGCCCGCGCCGCTCGACCGGCTGCTGGACGAGGTACCGCTCTTCGGCCCGCAGGCCCTGGCAGACCACGACGTGCTCTTCGCCGATGTGCTGCGGTCCTTCGTCGAACCGTTGGGTTCGCTGTCGGAGGGTTCCCGCCGAGAGCTGTTCGAGTTCTTCGGCGAGGGCAACCTACGCAGCAACCTCCCTCAGACCTGGGGTGGTTCGGTTGCCTCGCCCACCCTCTACACCTCCTCCGGCGAAGCCATCGGATACCTCCGGATCAGTGCTGAGCTGACCGGCGGTGACACCATCACCGGTCCCACCACGGCGAGTTCGGTGCTGGAGACCTACATTCTGCGGTCACTGCGCATGCAGGGCAATGCCCAGATCGGCAACGGCGCCGGCCTCAACGTGTCGATCACCCTGGGCTTCGGGACCGGAGCCCCCGACCCGCTCACCGGCGTGGAACCGCTGGGCGGGCAGTTCACCTTCCAGTTCGGTGGGCAGCATCAGTTCACCCATGTGCTGACCAGTGGGGGAAGTGCCCGCATTGCCCATTCGCTGCGGACGGCGACCCCGCTTCTCCAGGTCACGCCCCGAATGCGGCTACGTATCACCCTCGTCCGCCCGGACAGCGCTCCGCTCGGCCCCACCGCCGGATCGCCCCTGGACGGTGGCAAGCAGTACCCGGTCGTCATGCTGGTCCCCTCACTGGACGCCCTCGGCCATGTGCCGCCCCAGACGCGTTACCTGCCGCCGGAGGTGCTGCACCTCAAGCAGCTCGGGGTGTCCACCACCCCGCTCCAGGTCTCCGGCACCAGCCCTCTCTTCGACCAGGCCGAACGCTGGCTGCGCGACAACGGCTTCCTCCCCTCCGACCGGCCGGAGACACGACGGTGGGACAAGGCGATGGACCAGGCCATCCGCACCCAGAGGCTGAACAACCTGCGCAAGCTGGACCAGATGCGCTCGAGGCTGGGCCTGCGCTCCGCCCTGGACGAGATGATCGAAGGCGGCGACACCACCTGGTTCGAACTCCCCACTCCGCTCGGCACCCAGCGCGTCTCCGTCCGTCTGGTCACCGAGCGCCGCTACGCCGCGCCGGACGCCAACGCGGGTGTCGAGCACCAGCGCACCCTCCCGAAGATCCAGACGCTGAACTACACGGGGTCCACGATCGCGGGGGACCAGCAGTTCCAGAGCACGCCCTTCGCATGGAACGTCGGTGGTGAGGGCGCCGTCAGCAACCCGCTCGACGTCGACGGCGACCAGCGGCTCCAGCAGATCCGGCCGCACTACTCGTACACGTCGCAGACCACCACGAACACGGGGTCCAGCACGGGTACCGGCCACGAGTACTACATGCTCAGCCCCACGGAGAACGGCACACAGGTGTTCGCGGTCCCCGTCACCCACCGGATGGTCATCACTCACAGCCACGGCCCGAATCCCGAACCCGTCAGCGCGGACGGCAGCGTGCGCCTGGCCGTGCCCACGTTCCGCACGCTCGACCGTCCGTCCCCCGCTCCCCGCCCGGGACCGGCGACGGTCCGCGACCACAGCCACCAGGACGACCGGTTGCTCGCCCTGCCGAACCCCGGGCGCACCGTCCAAGAGGGCGTTCTGCGGCTGCCGGAGACGGCCCTGCTGGACCGGGTCGGCGGTAGCGCCGACCTGCGCCGTGAGGTCCTAGCCATGATCAAGGACATCGAGCACGCGGTGGCTGAGGAGAACGAGCGATACGTCATGCCGCCCACGCCGGGTGCGTGGATCGAGGACGAGGACGACGTCGAGGCACAGGACACCGCTACGGGCGCGACGGTGGAACCGCGTGCTGTCCCCCGCCCGTGGTCCTCGCCGCTGCTGCGGGCCGTGGGCGGCCTCATCGCCGGCAGTGCGCACTGGGTGAGCGGTTCGGTGGCCGACGCGGGACGCTGGGTGTGGCGCGCCTCGGTGGGCGAGCCGGCCACCGACCACGAGTCGTCGGCGAACGAGGTCGCCGACACCGCGCTCTCCCCGCACCATCTGTCCGCCAACGCGCTGCGGATCTTCCGCGATTCGTATCCCGTCGAAGGCGCCGCCACACCGGGCGTGCTGGCCGGTACGGACTTCACGATCGAGGTGAGGGGGTATCTCACCGACGTACGGGTCCTGCCGCAGCCGCCCAAGCTCGACGCGGAACGCTGGCTGCAGTCCACCGACGCGTCCGCCTACACCCGGAACAGGCAGGCAGGCCACCAGGGCGGCCTGTCCCTGGCGGGCCGGTACGGCGGGAAGGACGACGCTGTCGCGCCCCAGGGCGGCCTCCAGGCACGCGTCGCCCGTACGGACGGCGTCACCGTCAACGACAACACTGGTGTCTTCCGCGTCACCACCGAGGACACCACGGCCGCGTTCCGCTTCACCGCGAAGGCCCACTACGTGGTGACCGTCCGCAGCGGCGCGCGCACCCTGGTCAGCGGCACCGTAGCCCCGGGACTGGGCGGCCTGAACCGTACCCGCGTGGTCGAACTTCCCGACGGCGTGGAATTCCTACTGGTGGACAATGACCTGCAGAACCACCCGGACCTTGCGGCGCTGGTCGCCGAGGCGGGCCAGACGTCCGCGCCCGTCGGCCCATCGGACCGCCGCCTTCCGTCGTGGTACGTCGACAGCGGTGGCACCATCGGCGCGGGGGTAGTCACCGAGGTCCACACCGGAGGCGGCCGAAGCTCGTTCCAGCGGCGGATACACCGCCTGGTCCAGCAAGAGGCCCCAGGGGTGACCACGCCCGGTCACGCTGCCTACGTGCCCGGAGTGTTGACCCGGATCAACGAACATTCCACCAGCCTCGGCCTGCGCACCCTGGTCAACGCGGGTCCCCAAGGGCACACAGCCTTCCACTTCGTCCACCGGTCCTGGCTCGGCCCCCGTCTTGTCGAGGTGGCGCTCGTCGCGCGGCCGGCCCCCGGACAGGACCTCTCCGCACGCCGTGGCAAGCGGGTGACGACGACATCCGGCATGGACAACGTGTTCGGCCACTCCCACGGCGACGGCACCGCCCTGGAGGTGCCGGGCGCCACCAGGATCAGCAGCACCCGGACCATCAGCGGACAGGTCGACTTCGCACCGCTCGGCGAAAGCAACGGCGAGCGGGCCAGGAGCACGCTGAGTCTGGCACGGCAGAGCAACCGTTCGGACGCCCAGACCTCCAGCCGTGAACTGCGCTCCTGGCAGCGCACGTTCGGCAACACCAGTGAGTTTCCCGTGCCGTACGAGTACGAGGTACGGGTCTCCTCACGCCCGCTGACGGAGTCCCTGGTCGGACGTCTCGCCGATCTGATCGGCAGCGGGCTGGACCTGGCGGCCGCGTTCGTCCTGCCCCTCCCCTTGGCCGGACTCTTCCCCGCGTCCCGGATCGGGCGCCGGGAGGTGGAACCGGCCACTGTCGTGCTGCGGTTCAACGCCTCGGAGACACCGGACCGGGGGGAACGGCGCGCCGCGACCATCCGGCCTGCCGTCTTCACGACCAATCCATCCGTGCCCCGCCCGACGCCGCCCCCCGGCGGGGTGGCCGTGGAGATGGAGGTCCCAGCGGACCTGCGCGTCCTGCTGTCCGGCCCGGCCTGGGTGCCCGCGCGGCCGATCGAGATCTACGACTTCGGTGGCATGGACGAGCTCAGGGACGCGCTGCGAGCCGTCGACCACTCGCTAAAGGACACCTCCAGGCCCCAGATCACCACGTCGACCGAAGGCATGCTCATCCGGCTGACGTCCCTGGCGCAGAGCAACCGACTGACCCCGCTGGAGCCCGCGGCCGTCGCCCCGTTCCTCGGCCACCCGGGCGGGACCGGCGTGTCGATGAAGATCACTCTGTACTCACCGCGCGCGGAGGTGACCAGCAAGGACACCGCCATCGACCGGATCGAGCTCTCTGCAGACGGCTTCCAGACACAGGCGGACAACACCATCACGCCGAGCCTCGGTTACAACCATTCCTCGCGGTACGGCTCCGCTGACCGCGGCGGACCGACCGTCCCGGTCGTGGGCGACCGCGCCATGCTCGGCCAGAACGCAAGCTCCTCCAGCCAGCGCCGCGAACTGCTGCGATTCGGCACACCGATGGCCAACGCCAAGGGCGAAGGCCTGGACGGCCACCGCGTCCGCGCCGTGGCACTGGTAGAGGTCCACGGCCCCAGCGGCACGCGCTGGGTTGCCGGAGACCTCCTGCTCCGTACGACCGAGACGCCTCCCGGAGCCGGACGGTCGGATCGGACGGGCCGGAGCGAACAGACCCGCGAAGCCGAACAAGGCCTGATCCCCGCACCGTCGAATGCGGCCGTGCCACCAGGTCCGCGATCAACCGATGCCCGGCTCCGTCCGCCTTCATCTGAAGCGCGGCCCCGATCACCTCGGCCACGTCCGCCCGCCTCGAGAGGCCGCTGACCGGCAGCAATACGTGTGTGATGCCGCATGCCGAGCACCGTGAGCGACGAGGCCGTACGACCAGACGAGACTCCTCCACCCCGCGCAGCCACCGTGAGCGGCCCCACCCCCACGGCATCAGCACCCCGCGACACCCAGGGCACTTCAACTCACCTGCCACCAACCGCCGTTCGACATCACCGGCGTCCACCTCTACCGTGATCAAAGCGCCTCCGGGTGCACCCGAACGGCCCTCCCGACGGCGCTCCCAACGACAACGGGAGGGCCGTTTGCCGATCAAGACATGGTCACCGTGCCCCTCGGCACCCCGAAAATCAACCCACCTGCACCGATCACATCGCCATACTCAACCGGAGTGGCACACGCCTGCCCTCAACATCCTCAACCTGAGTGGCAATCAACAGTTCTCCGGGTGGCGCCATGGTGGTGTGCCGTGGTGCGCTCCCGTGCTCCCTGCCCATGCCAGTGGCAAACCGGTAACGATGACTGGGTGCCGAGCGGGGAGGCTCCCCTGGCTGTACCGCCCGGCACAGGTCTTGCCCGTCACCTCGGCCTGGGGCGTGGGCCTGTACTCCTGCCGTGGCCAGTCCTCCAAGACCTTCGTCTACGAGGCAGTACAGCAGTACACGCACCACAGGGAAAGGAGTGACGGTGGTCTTCTGCGGCGACTGGGTGAGTATGTAGGCGAGTTCCAGCAACGGTTGTCGTTCAGCGCGGACAACACCGGGGTTCGCGGGGAACGGTGTTGATGAGTTCCAGCAACACCTGGGGGCTTGCGGTGGGAGCATGAGGGTGCTCCATACCACTGGGGGCCGCCGATGACGTCCGCTCCGGTCGGCTCACCACCCACGACGTCAACGTCCGCGACGTCAACTTCGCTCGCTACCGGGAGGAGTGCCTCCGCGAAGGCATCGATCCGCACACCGCCGTCGAGGTCGAAGCCCTCCGACCCGGGCTGCTGCGGCAGCGACTCGACGAGACGATCGAGGGTCTGGTCGACGACGTCCGACAGTGGAACATCGAGGCCCGGATGGAAGAAGCCGAGCGGGAGCTCCTGCGTTCCCTGCAAGGGACGGTGAAGAAGGTCGTTCACCGCTCCACAGGCGAGCCGGCCGCCCCGGCCACCGAAGACCACGAGGATGAGTAGGCCCCGTGCACCACATGTGTTGCATCAGCTACAGTGCTCGGGACTGCTCCTGAGCTGCGGAAACTCCGCCCGCACACACGCGGCGCCCCGGAGAAGCATCGGTGCGGCCGAACGCTGCAGCAGGGGCAGGAAGGCGTGCAGGACCCGCACGACACCGAAGACGTTCGTCTCGAAGGTGTTGCGCATCTGGTCCGCGGTGACGGTCTCGGCCGTGGGCACGCTGTTGTCCGGCGTCCTGCTCTCGATGCCGGCGTTGTTGATCAGGACGTCGAGCCCGCCTTCGGCCTCGACGGTCTTGGCGGCGGCCGCCACGGAGGCGTCGTCGGTGACGTCGAGCAGGACGAACCGGGCGCCCAGCTCCTGCGCGGCCCGGCGCCCACGCTCGGCGTCCCGGGCTCCCACGTACACGGTGTGACCTGCGGCGATGAGCTGGCGGGCGGTTTCGTACCCGATGCCCTTGTTGGCTCCGGTGATCAGTGTTGTCGTCATGGCTCCACCCTGCGCCCGGGCCGCCGGGTCAGCCAGCAGCCCCTTCTTCCTGGGACTGCCGGTACCAGGCTCGGCCACGGCCGACGGTGTTCACTGGGGGCATGACGGCGACGGAACTGGGGCGGGCGCTGCGGCGCTGGCGGGACCGCGTTCCCCCGGACGCGGCGGGGCTGGCGGCGGGCGGCCGGCGTCGGGCGGCCGGGCTGCGGCGCGAGGAGCTGGCGCTGCTGGCCGGCATCTCGGTCGACTACGTGACGCGCCTCGAACAGGGCCGGGCGGTCAATCCGTCCGTGCAGGTCGCCGAGGCGCTGGCCCGGGCGCTGCGGCTCTCCGCCGACGAGCGGACGTATCTGTTCGGGCTGGCGGGGCTGGTGCCGCCGGGTCCGGACATGGTGCCCGGGTACATCACGCCCAGTGTGCAGCGGCTGCTGGACCGGCTGTCCGGCACTCCGGTGGCGGTCTCCGACGCGGCCATGACCCTGCTGGTGGCCAACCCGATGTACGCGGCGCTGATGGGCGACCCGTCCCAGCTGCGGGGCTTCCAGCGCAACGGCGTGTGGCGGAACTTCCTGGGCCGGCCCACCCGGGTGCGGCACACCCCGGAGGAACGGCGCGCCTTCGAGACCGTCCTGGTCGCCGAGCTGCGCTCCACGGCCGCCCGCTATCCCGGCGACCGCCAACTGCGCCGCATGATCGCCGAGTTGCGTGCCGAAAGCGAGCGGTTCGCGGAGCTGTGGGACGCGGGGGTGGTCGGCCGGCTCAATGCCTCGCGCAAGACGATCGACCATCCGCAGGTGGGTCTGCTCACGCTGGACTGCGACCAGCTCCGGATCGAGGAGCAGGACCTGCACATCCTCGTGTACTCGGCCGAGCCCGGCACCGAGGACGCCGAGAAGCTGGCGCTGATCTCGGTGCTCGGCACCCAGAGCCTGGCCGAGCCTCGCTGACCGATCGTTTCAGGACGCGTTCGTCTGACTATTCGTATCACCGGCTCCCAACGGCGAGCCGTCGAACCCGATCACGGAAATCCGGCTTTGATCATTTCGCACCGAGCCGAATGACAGGCTGAGTCGTGCGGTTCATCGTGCCGTCCCCTGATGGTTTTGGCAGGACAGGAGTGATTGCGATGCCCATGCCGGCCCACCCGCAGAAAAACCCGTCAAGCCCCTTTTCTTCTTTCAGTGGCCACCATGTGGGTGTCCGCGTCCCCGACTACGAAGCGGCGAAGGCCTGGTACACGGAGAAGCTGGACTTCCGGGTGCTCCAGGAGTGGCCCTACGGTGAGCTGAAGCTCGCGTACCTCTGTCCGCCGAACGACGACACCTTCCATGTGGAACTGCTGGCCGGACCCGTGCCCTTCCCGAACGAGGTCCTCGACGACCTCGGAGTCAGCCTGCAGCACGGTGGCTACCAGCACGTGTGCCTGCGTGTCGACGACGTCGACGAGGCTCGTGCGGAGCTCGCCGACCGTGGTGTCGACCTTGTCGGTGAACCCTTCGAGATCGAGGACATCAGCCGGCGACTGGCGTTCTTCCGTGACCCCTGGGGCAACATGATCGAAATTTCGCAGAAGCTGCCCGGCGCCGGCTCCTGAGGGAAAAGCCGCCCCGTCCGCCCTGTCATTCTCGTGATGGTGGCGCCGTATGCCCGGTGATGGCCTCGAACAGGAGGAGCCCCTGATCCACCAGCTCCTCCTTCGAGATCGTCAGTTCTCCGTTGAACCAGCTCAGCAGCATCTCGCTGACCGCGCCCACGACGGCCACGGAAAGGGTGGCGGGGTCGATCCGGGGGTCCTGAAGCCCTTCCCTCAGCAGGGAGTCCACGAGGCCGCTCATGCGCTGCAGACCCAGACGCCGTTCGCGCGCCGTGAGCGGACCGGCCCCCAGGGATTCCGCGAGTTTGACGCGCCCTTTTCGCGGGTCTTCCAGAGAAAGCCGGACGACGGCGTCGATCACGTTTCGAGCCCGGTCGCGCAGCGGCTGGTCTGTCGCGATCGATTCGGCGCACCTGGTGATCTGTTCCTCGTAGATGTCTCTCATGAGCGCTGCCATGAGATCGTCGAGGGAGGTGAAGCTCTCCGCGAAGTACCTGTCCTTCAGTCCGGCGTGGCGGAGTACCGCACGGATCGAGGTGTGGGCGTATCCCCGACTGGAGAAGAGTTCGAGGCCGCTTTCCATGAGGCGGCGTCGACGCAGCGAAGCGCGCTCTTCCGCCGTGGCTCCGCCATATGTCCTCATGAGGCGCCCACTTCTCCTTGAGGCGTCCTGCTTCCCTCACCGGGCGATCACCGTGACTCTTTCACCCGAATTACACCCATCTGGTGACAGATTACCCCAGATGGGTGTAACGTCGCATTCATTCAGTCGTGAGCCGTGAAAGCGCTCCCCAGCGCCGGTACCAGGCGCCGGGGGCGTCACAGCGGTGGTCCTCCCGCAGATTCGACGCGCCGGCCACCCCGCAGGAAAGCCCTGACCGGCAGCGCGGCCCGCGTGCCGCGCCGAGCGCCCTCGCGCCCGCCGGTCATCCACGTTTCGTACACCACGGAGAGTCGTGGCCCCGAGGCCATGCCGTGGGGAGATTTCACCATGGATCCCAACCATCTGTTCATCGGTGGACGCTGGGTGCAGACGTCCGGCGACCGTGTCATCAACGTCGCGTCCGCGAGTACCGGCGATCATCTCGGTGCCGTGCCGGACGGTTCCCAGGGCGACATCGACCGGGCGGTCGGAGCCGCCCGGGCCGCGTTCGACGCACCGACCGGCTGGGCCTCCTGGGGACCCGAACGCCGCGCGGCCGCCATGCTCCGTCTCGCGGATGCGCTCGACGCCAGGAAGGAGGCGACATCCGCGGCCGTCAGTGCGCAGAACGGCATGCCGATCACCGTCGCCCGGTCCTTCGAAGGCGTGGTGCCGTCAGCCCTGCTGCGCTACTACGCGGGCCTGGCCGACAGCACGGCGTCCGAGGAACTGCGGACCGGACTGCCCCGGGGTACCACCCTGGTCCGCCGGGAACCCGCAGGCGTCGTAGCCGCCATCATGACCTGGAACTTCCCTCAGACCATCGCCTTCTTCAAGGTGGCCCCGGCGCTGGCAGCCGGATGCGCGGCCGTCCTCAAGCCGGCTCCGGAGACGGTCCTCGACTCGGTGCTGCTGGCGGGGGCGGTCAAGGAGGCGGGCTTCCCCGACGGCGTGATCAACATCGTTCCGGGCGGCCGTGACACCGGCGCGTACCTGGTCCCCCATCCCGGCGTCGACAAGGTGTCGTTCACCGGATCCACCAGAGCGGGACGCCAAGTCGCCGCCGCGTGCGCTGAGTTGCTGCGGCCGGTGACCCTGGAGCTGGGAGGCGGGTCCGCCGCCGTCGTGCTCGACGACGCGGACCTCGCCGCGCACGCGGAACAATTCTTCCTGGCCAGTCTGCTGAACAACGGTCAGGCCTGTTACGCGAGTGCCAGGATCCTGGCCCCTCGCAGCAGGTACCGGGAAGTGGTCGAGTTCTGCACGGCGATGGCCCGTGACGCGGTTGTCGGTGACGCGCTCGACCCCGGCACCCGGATCGGCCCGCTCGTCAGCGAGCGCCACCGCGAACGGGTCCTCGGCTACATCAAGACCGGCCGCAACGAAGGGGCTCGGCTCACCACCGGAGGTGGCCGGCCACGCGGCCTCGACCGAGGCTGGTTCGTCGAGCCCACCGTGTTCGCCGACGTCGACAACGCATCGACCATCGCGCAGGAGGAGATCTTCGGCCCGGTCCTCACGGTCACGCCCTACGACGGGGAGGACGAGGCGGTGCGCCTGGCGAGCGACTCGCCCTACGGCCTCGCCGGCACCGTATGGACCACCGACCTGGACCATGGCGCCCAGGTCGCCCGCCGTCTGCGGACCGGCACCATCGGGCTCAACGGCTATCTTCCCGATCTCACCTCCCCCTACGGGGGCAGGAAGGCCAGCGGACTCGGCAGCGAACTGGGGCCCGAGGGGCTGCACGCCTACCAGCAATTCCAGTCGATTTACCACCCCTGATGCGAGCCGGGTGAGGGAACCACCATGAATTCCGCCGGAACCGAAGGGTTCGACTACGTCATCGTGGGCGCCGGCAGCGCCGGTTGCGTACTCGCGGAACGCCTGAGCCACGACGAACGCGTCCGCGTGCTGCTCCTCGAAGCGGGCGGCCCCGATACCGACGAACTCATCCACATTCCGGCCGCGCTCGGAATGCTCTTCGGCTCGCAGACCGACTGGAGCTACCGGACGGTCGAGCAGCCCCGGCCAGGGCGCACCTTCTCCTGGCCCCGGGGCAGGACACTGGGCGGCTCGTCCTCCACCAACGTCATGATCTACAGCCGGGGCCACCGGCACGACTACGACAGCTGGCGTGACGAGCACGGAGCGAAAGGCTGGGGCTACGACGACGTCCTGCCCTATTTCAAGAGGTCCGAGTCGAACGGCCGTCTCGGCGAGCCGTACCACGGTTCGGACGGCCCCCTGCACGTCGAGGACCGCGTCTACACCCACGACCTCTCACGATGCTGGCTGGACGCCGCCGTGGAATGGGGACTGGACCGCAACGACGACTTCGCGGGTGCGTCTCCTGCCGGCGCCGGCCTGTACCAGGTGACCTGCCACCACGGGCGACGCTGGTCCACGGCCGACGCCTATCTGCGCCCGGCCCTCGGCCGGCCCAATCTCACGGTTCGCACCGGCGCCCTGGCAACAAGGATCACACTCGACGCATCACGCGCGACCGGCGTCACCTACCTCCGGGACGGCCAGGAGCACACGGCCCACGCCGACCGGGAGGTCCTGCTCTGCGGCGGATCCGTCAACTCGCCCCAGCTGCTGCTTCTGTCGGGCATAGGAGATCCCGACGAACTGCACGACGTGGGCACGGACGTCCGCGTCCCCCTTCCCGGGGTCGGGCGCAACCTGCAGGACCATCTGATGACTCCCGTGGTGTGGGAGACCCGGAACTCCACCGACCTCGTCCGGGACCTGCTCACCCCGGACAACCTCGAACGGTGGCGTGCCCACGGCGACGGGCCCTTCGCCTCCAACTACGGCGAGGTCGGCGCGTTCCTCGACGTCACGGACGCCCAGGAGGGTCCTGACGTCCAGCTGATGGGAGGGGCCACGGCACTCATTCTCAGCGGCGAGGAAGGAACTGACCGGCCGGTGTTCACGATGAACTGCGTCCCCCTGCACCCGCGGACTCGCGGCACCGTCCGGCTCGCATCGGCAGATCCTCAGGCCCCACCGCTGATAGATCCCCGGTACTTCGACGTGCCCGCGGATACGTCGGTCATGGTCGCCGGGCTCAGAGCGGTCATGGACATCGCCCACTGCGCACCGTTCGCCGACCACCTGGCGCGGTCTTACCTGCCGGCCGGAGACGATCCGGACCGTCTGGACGACCTGGGCGACACGGCTGTCGAAGAGCATGTGCGCAGATGGAGTGCCACGGCGTACCACCCCGTGGGCACCTGCGCCATGGGCACCGGACACGACTCCGTCGTCGATCCGGAGCTGCAGGTCCACGGAGTCGAGCGACTCCGTGTCGTCGACGCCTCGGTCATGCCCACCGTTCCCGGCGGAAACACCAACGCGCCCACGATCATGATTGCCGAAAAGGCGGCCGACCTGATCAGGGAGCGGCCCTACTGATCCGGCATCACCACCCGTACGATCTACCGCAGCTTCTGCTTCATCTCGTCCAGCTTCGCCAGGATCGGATGGCCCCTGACACTCAGCGCGTTGCCGTGTCCGGTCTGGTGGATGTCGAAGACGGACTGGACCGCGGCGTACAAGCCCTGTACCTCCAGGGTCTGGTTGACGGCGCGCTTGGCCTGGCACAGCCCGAAGTCGGGCATCGCGGCGCTGCGTGCGGCAAGTTCCCGGGTGGCCGTGTCCCACTCGGCGCGCGGGACGACCCGGTTGACCATGCCCGCCTTCTCGGCCTCCTCGGCGGTCAGCGGCCGGCCGGTGAACAGGAGGGCCGTGTCCGGGCCCCGGTGCGGCCGGGAGGCCTCGGCCACGGCCTGTCCGGAGCCTCTCAGCCGGCTCGCCGGCGGCCGACTTCACCGGCTCCACGCCGCCGGCATCACGGCGCGCACACCGTCTTCACCGACCAGGACTGACCGCAGGTCGTCGACGTGAACCTGGCCGGCACCTTCTATTGCTGCCGCGAGGCGGGCAAGGTGATGCTGGAGCAGCGCTCCGGGTCGATCGTCAACGTCTCGTCCGTGCACGGTTCCACCGGATTCGCGCGCGTCGCGGCCTACGCCGCGAGCAAGTGCGGGGTGGAGGCCCTGACCCGGGCGCTGACCGTGGAGTGGGCCGATCGCGGGGTGCGGGTCAACGCCCTGGCCCCCGGCCACACCGGCCTCAGCTCCGGGCTGCTGGACAGCCGCCGGGGCGAGCGGATCGTCCGTGGCACCCCGCTGGGCCAGGTGGGCGACGCCACGGAACCGGGCGGCGCCGCGGTGTTCCTCGCCTCGGACGCCTCCCGCTTCGTCACCGGCACCACCCTCACCGTGGACGGCGGCTGGACGGCCTGATGACCGGCCCCGCCGACGGCCGCTGCGCCCGCCCCGGCCGTCACAGGATTCCCGCCAACCGGGTGGTTGTGACCCAGAAGCGTTTCCCGTCCCGGCCTGCGGGGAGGAATCCTCGCGGTCCGCGACGATTCGGGTCGTGGCAATGAGACAAGGGAAACAGGCATGGCTCAGGGCAGCGTCAAGTGGTTCAACGCGGAGAA
Source organism: Streptomyces sp. (assembly GCF_019510245.1). Taxonomy (GTDB): domain Bacteria; phylum Actinomycetota; class Actinomycetes; order Streptomycetales; family Streptomycetaceae; genus Streptomyces. Next base: position 26,397 of record NZ_JAEKKT010000220.1, read on the forward strand.
GGGGTTCGGGTTCATCGAGCAGGACGGCGGCGGCCCTGACGTGTTCGTGCACTACTCGGAGGTCCAGGGCAGCGGCTACCGCAGCCTGGACGAGGGCCAGCGCGTCGAGTTCGACATCGGGCAGGGCACCAAGGGCCCGCAGGCGCAGCAGGTCAGGGCGCTCTAGCTGTGCTGTCCGGACAGGTTGGTGACGCGGCTGGCTGGGGTGTGGCCGCTGATTCCGGTGTGGGGTCGGTGGTAGTTGTACCAGTCCAGCCAGTCGGGGAACGCGGCCTGTCGTTCGCGGTCTGAGGTGTAGGGCTGGAT
>NZ_JAEKKT010000377.1 GCF_019510245.1 Streptomyces sp.
GCGCGCATCTTGTCGGCCTGCGAGTGCAGCGCGGCGGCCTTCTTCTCGGCGTTGGCGCGCTCGCGCTTGCGGCGCTTCTCGTCGGCCTCGCGCTGCTGCTGGTAGAGCTTCCAGCCCATGTTGTAGACGTCGATCTGGGAGCGGTTGGCGTCCAGGTAGAAGACCTTGTTGACGACCGTCTCGACCAGGTCGACGTCGTGGGAGATCACGATGAAGCCGCCGCGGTAGGTCTTCAGGTAGTCGCGCAGCCAGACGATCGAGTCCGCGTCGAGGTGATTGGTCGGCTCGTCGAGCAGCAGCGTGTCCGCGTCGGAGAACAGGATGCGGGCCAGCTCGATACGGCGGCGCTGACCGCCGGAGAGCGTGTGCAGGGGCTGGCCGAGCACCCGGTCGGGCAGGTTGAGCGCGGCGGCGATGGTGGCGGCCTCGGCCTCGGCGGAGTATCCGCCCTTGGTGAGGAACTCGGTCTCCTGGCGCTCGTACTGCCTGAGCGCCTTCTCGCGGGTGGCGCCCTGGCCGTTGGCGATGCGCTGCTCGTTCTCGCGCATCTTGCGGATCAGGGCGTCCAGGCCGCGCGCGGAGAGGATGCGGTCGCGGGCGAGGACGTCGAGGTCGCCGGTGCGGGGGTCCTGCGGGAGGTAACCGACCTCGCCGGAGCGGGTGACGGTGCCCGCGGCGGGGATGCCGTCGCCGGCGAGGACCTTGGTGAGGGTGGTCTTGCCGGCACCGTTGCGGCCGACCAGGCCGATGCGGTCGCCCTTGGCGACGCGGAAGGTGGCGTTCTCGATGAGGACGCGCGCACCGGCGCGCAGCTCGATACCGGTTGCGGAGATCACGGACAGACTCCAGAGCGTACGGATAGTGACGGGTGGGCGGCTGAGGACGTTCCCGCCGTCTAATGCGCGAGGAGAATGGCCATGGGCCAAGTCTAACGGGGCGGCGCAAGCGCTTTTTCGGTGCGCGGGTGTTCGGGACGGCCCGCGCGGGGCGGTTCGTTGCCCAGCGGGGTGCGGTGCGGGGCGATTCCGCCCAGGTCGTCCACGGCGACGAGCTGCGCGGTCCAGGCTCCCCGCGCGCAGGGCTGCGCGACCAGCAGGGCATGGCCGTGACGTACGGCACGTTCGGGGCGGAAGGCGCAGCCCGCGCGGGCGGGCAGCACCCAGCGCAGGTCACCGTCGGCGGTGCGGTACGCGGCGATGCGGGACGGGGTGACGACCGCGAGGATGCCGCGGCCCAGGGGGCGCAGGACGCCGGCGCCGCCCCGGGCGCGCAGCCAGTCGGTCGCCGCGGGCAGGGCGCGGTGCCAGCGCACGGAGCGGCCGTCGGTGTCGGTGACCAGCCCGTCGTCCCAGACGGTGATCGCCTGCCCGCGCGTGGGCAGCACGCTGAGCGGGCGCCGGCCCGGGCGCGCGTACCTCCAGCGCAGGGTCCGGCCGTCGTACGCCTCGACGACGCCGCCACGCGCGCGTGCGGTGTGCGCGGGCGGGCCGGAGGTGAGGTGGTCGCCGTAGGGGGCGGGGCGGATCTGGTGGGCGAGGGCGAGGAGCCCGGCCGCGAGGAGCAGGGCGAGGGTGAGGGGCCGTCCTGCGGGTCCGCGGGCGGGGGGTGTCCTCGGGAGGGCACGCGCAGGCCGGTGCGGGAGGGTGGCCGGAGGCCGCTCCCGGCGGACCGTCGCGGACTGCTCCAGGAGGGCCTCGGCGTCGGGCGGCGCGGTCCTCCTGCGGTGCCGAACGGCCACTCCTTCCCTCGGCGCCCGGCCGGGCGTCCCTGTGCCACGGGTCAGGCGCAGAGCGTAGCCACGCCGGCGGCCGGCGGGCGGGCGTGACGCGGGGGCGGGACGGCACGTCGCCCGTTCGGGCGTCGGTCCGGTCATCGGCGCGAAGCGGCGGCGCGGATGCCTCAAGGTGGTGGGGGACGGGGCGAGCAGAGGGCGGTGTCCCGGGCTCATGTCGTGGCGCACGGGTACGGGCACCATGTGCAGGACCCGACGGGCGCGTTGAGCGGGTCACGGTCGAACCTGACCGGCGCCGGGAGCAGTTCGGTGCGGCCGGAGCCGGCGACGAGCGGCTGACCTGCAACGACGGTACAGGCCCGGGGCGTTGTCAGTGCCGGGTGCGAGACTGGGGACCAGGCCGGAACGACGGCTTTCGGGGGACCGACACACGAGGGAGTGATCGGGATGGCGGGCACGAGTGGCGGGCGGCCGAGCATCTATCCGTCGCTGCTGTACACGGACGCGAAGGCGGCGATCAAGCAGCTGACGGAGGCCTTCGGCTTCACCGAGCTGTCGGTGTACGAGGGCGAGGACGGCATGGTGCTCCACGCCGAGCTGGTGCAGGGCAACGGCGCGGTCATGCTGGGCTCCAGGGGCCGCGGCGGCCGGTTCGACGCGGCGATGGAGGGCGGCGGCCCGACCGGGGTGTACATCGTCGTGGACGACGTCGACGCACACCACCAGCGCGCCGTCGACCACGGCGCCGAGATCCTGATGCCCCCGACGGACCAGGACTACGGTTCGCGGGACTACATGGCCCGGGACGTCGAGGGCAACATCTGGAGCTTCGGTACGTACGCGCCGGAGATAGCCGGCTGATCGCGCATCGGCACTCCTGGGCCCCTCAGCCGCCGGTGTGCACCTGGAAGGCGGCCCGGCGGACGGCTTTGGCGAGTGCCGGGTCGGGGTGGGCGGCGGCGAGGGCGACCAGGACCTGCACGGTGCGCGGGTGGCCGACGGCGCGCACCTCGTCGAGCAGCGCGGGGACGGTGGGCTGCAGCGCCGACTCCAGGTGGCGGACGAGCAGCGGGGCCTCGCCGTGGTCGGCGACCGCGGCGGCCGTGTCGACCCAGAGCCAGGTGGCCTCCTCCCGGGTGAGCACCTCGTGGGCGTCCTCGGGGTCGACCCCGTCGTGCTCGGCCAGCCACAGCAGGGCGTACGGCCGCAGGGTCGGCTCGTCGACGACCGCGCGGACGTCCGGTTCGGCGGGGGCACCGACGACGCGCAGCGCCTCGAAGGCGAGCCCGCGCAGCAGGGCGTCCTCGCCGCGGGCGGCGTCGACGAGCTCGGTGACGGCGCTGCCGACGGGCCGGGCGGCAAGCCAGGCGCGGTACTCGGCGCGGGCCGCGTTGGGCCGCAGCTGGGCGCAGCCGCGCAGCATCTCCTCGGCGGCGACCTCGATGTTGCCGGCGGGGCTCTGCGCGGCGACGCAGATCTGCTCCAGCTTGACCCAGACCGCCCAGCTGCCCAGCGGGGTGAGGGTGGCCTGGCCGTCGCCGTAGGTCAGCGCGCCGACGGAGGCGAGGGCGTGCAGCGACCAGTCGAGGAGCGGGGCGAGCTCGGCCTCGTCGGCGGGGGCCGGGTCCTCGACTGGGGCGTGGTCCGCCGGGTCGGCGTCGGCGGAGCGCACGGCGGCGAGGGGTCTGGCGGTCCCGGTGCCGTTCTCCGTGTCGTAGGGGACCTCGCAGCGCTCGGTGCGCAGTTCGGTGACCCGCTGTCCCAGCAGGTCCAGAAGCTGCTCGACCGGGACGGGACCGGCGGACAGCTGGAGGAAGGAGAGCACCTGGGGCATGGCCGAGACGACTTCGGCGACGGCGGCGGGCTCGAACTCGGCGGGCTCCGGGTGGGCGAGCGACCAGGCGTCGAAGAGGGCGACCCAGCCGCGCAGCACGGCGCTGTCGTCACGGTCCCAGGCGCGCAGCCGCCAGCCGGGGCGCGCGCTGTCGCCGTGCACCTCGACCAGTCCGGCGAGGCGGGCGGTGTCCCAGTCGGCGCGGACCTGAGCGGCGGTCAGGCCCAGGTCGACGGACGCGCGTTCGGCGGACGCGTCGGAGAGGGTGGCCTTGCCGTCGGCGGTCGCGCCGTCGCTGCCCGGCCCGAGGGCGGCATCGGCCCAGTGGGCGACGCGGGCCGCGCCGGCCAGGCCGGAGCGTGCCATTCTGGCCAGCTCGGCGGGGGCCGGGGTGCCCTCGGGCGGGCGGGGTGCGGGGCGGCGCGCGGGCCGCTGGTTCATCGCTCGGGGGGCGGCGGCCAGGGGTCGCGTTCGGACGAGTCGAAGCCTTGAGTCGCGCGGGATACGGGACGTCACGGGTGCAGTCTTCCGGTTGACGGTCCGAAAACCCAAACGGAATGTCACGGCGGGCGACGGGGCTGGCCAACGCACGGGGTGCGAGGGGAGGCGAGGAGACATGTTCAGGCCAGTGGTACGGCGTTAAACGGAACCTCCGGGACCGGCCGGAATCGGGGTCTCCGGCTTGGGACGGGGAGAGGCCGGGGGCGCGGAGGGGAAGGGCCGACGGGTGCGGGAAGAATCACATCGGGGGTGTCGTGGGACGCCGGGCGCACTCGTCGGGGACCGCTCGTGCGGAGGGCGCCGGGGAGCGCGCGCCAGGGAGTGTGCGCCGGGGCGCGTCACATCAGGGGCGTGAGGAACCGGCGCAGCCGTTCCTCGTACTCGTCCGGGTCGGCGTTCCACATCGCGCCGTGCGGGGCGTCCGGGACCGTGTGCAGGGCCACCAGGTCGGGGCGCTGTTCGGCGAGCCTGCGGGAGAACACCCACGGGGCCACCGTGTCGTCCGGGCCGTGCACGATCAGGGTGGGCACGGTGAGCTGGTCCGGGTCGACGGGGTCGGCGGCGTGGTCGGCGTGCAGCCCGGCGCGGCCCTGGGCGGCGCGTACCGCGAGCGGCAGCAGGGGCTCGGGAGTGTGCCGGGCCTGGGCGAGGGCGCGCAGGGTGGCCTCCCAGCTGAGCACCGGGGAGTCCAGGACCAGCCCGGAGATGCGCTCGCGCAGTGCCGAGTGGGCGGCGGCGCGCAGCGCCATGGTGGCACCGGTGGACCAGCCGTGCAGGACGACGCGGCGGGCGCCGTAGCGGACGGCGTAGCGGATCGCCGCGTCCAGGTCGCGCCACTCGCTCTCGCCGAGGTGGTTCAGGCCGTCCGGGGGGCGCGGGGCGCCGAGGTCGCCGCGGTAGGCGAGGGCGAGGACCGGCAGGCGCCGGGCGTGCAGGGACGCCATGACGTTCATGGGGTGCTCGCGGGTGGTGCCGAGGCCGTGCACCGCGATCACCCAGGTGTCCCGGTGGCCGGGTACGAACCAGGCGGGCAGCGGGCCGAGTTCGCCGGGCAGGTCGATGTCGGCGTACTCCAGGCCCAGGGCCGCGCCCGGGTTGCCGACGTGGACGTTGGCGGTGAGCCAGGCCCGGTCGCCCGTCTCGAAGGTGCCGTGGGTCACCCGCTCCAGCCGCCGTACGACTGTGTCGGCGGTGGTCGCGGCGGACTCCAGGACGGCGCCGACGACCGCGTGCGAGCCGTCGCCGGCCAGACCGTAGGTGCCGGGGCGCAGCGAGGCGAGGTCGCGGGTGAGGATGATGCGGCCGGCCGCGGTGCCGTGCACGGTGAGCCGGGGTTCGGTGGGCAGGGGGCGGCCGGGCGGTGCCTTCAGCGCGGCGTCACTGGCGAACCGCCCCGCGGCCACGCCCGCCACACCGGCGGCGAGTACGGCACCGACGGCAGCGGCCGTGACTTTGACTGGGCGCACCTGTCCAGTGTCCGGGCGGACTCCGGTGTCGGCCAGTGGAGGAGGGAGAAATCGACGAAGCCACTGGATCCGCCTTCCCGCCCGGCCGGGGTTCACCCCTCCCGCTGCCCGTATCCCCTCAGCTTCTCCCCCACCTCCGCCACCTGGTCCGGGGAGAGCAGGCTCGGGGTCAGGCCGGGTACCGCTGACGCCGTCAGCCACACATGGCACATCCACTCCAGCTGGGCGGTGCGGTCGTAGGCCTGGGACAGGGTGGCGCCGTGGGTGATCGTGCCGTGGTTCTGGAGGAGGCAGCCGGAGCGGTCGGTCAGGGCGCGGAGCATGTTCTCGGCCAACTCGTCGGTGCCGTACGCCGCATACGGGGCAACCCGGACCGCGCCGCCGAGCGCGGCGGACATGTAGTGGATCGCCGGCAGCTCGGGGACGAGCGTCGAGACGGCCGTCGCGTGGACCGCGTGGGTGTGGACGACGGCTCCGGCGTCGGTGCTGCCGTAGATCGCGAGGTGCATCGGCAGTTCGCTGGTCGGAACAAGGGTGCCGAGGACCTGGCGGCCGGCGAGGTCCACGCCCGTCACGTCGTCCGGGGCGAGCCGGTCGTACGGGACGCCCGACGGCGTGACCAGCACGGTGTCGCCGACGCGGACCGAGACGTTGCCGGAGGTGCCGACGACCAGGCCGTCCGAGGCCGTGCGGCGGGCGGTGGCGACGAGTTCGAGCCAGGCGCTCGCCTCCTCCGCGCGTACGTCCCGCCTTCGCGGCTCCGACGCACCCGGTGCGCCGGCCCGTCCATCCCGTCCGCCACGCTCGTCCCGCCGCTGCTCAGCCATGGCCCGAATCCTGTCAGGCGCCGCCCCAACCGGCCTGCGCGGCCGGGCACTTTAGGCCGGGCGTCCCGAATCCAGTAGAGCGCAAACCATCACAAAGAGGTCTATTTCTTGGCTTGGCCGAAGATCGCCGATGATACGCCGATCTTCCAATAATCTCTGGACGATTTTTCGTACACGTCGCCATTCCGGGGGGAAACATGGCCCGTGACCGTATTCCACCGCCCCGCCGCTGCGTCCACGCCCTCGCGGCGTCCGTGGCGGCGCTCGGCCTCGCGGCGACCGCGACCGCGTTCGCCGGGACACCGGCGACCGCGGTGAGCCTGCCGAAGGGGCACGACGTCTCCTCGCACCAGAAGAACGTCGACTGGCCGGGTGCCCGGGCGGAGGGCGCCAGGTTCGTCTACATCAAGGCCACCGAGTCCACCACCTACCGCAACCCGTACTTCGACCAGCAGTACAACGGCTCCCGCCAGGCCGGGATCAGGCGGGGCGCGTACCATTTCGCCCTGCCGGACCAGTCGTCGGGCGCCCGGCAGGCCGCGTACTTCGTGAGCCACGGCGGCACCTGGACGGCGGACGGCTGGACGCTGCCGCCCGCACTGGACGTCGAGTACAACCCGTACGACAAGAAGCACCGGTGCTACGGGCTGAGCCCCTCCCGGATGGTCCGGTGGATCAGGTCCTTCAGTGACGAACTGAAGCGGGAGACCGGCCGGCGGCCGGTGATCTACACGACCACGAACTGGTGGAACCTCTGCACCGGCGGCAGCAGCGCGTTCGCCGCCGACCACGCGCTGTGGATCGCCCGCCACGGCTCGGCGGACGCCGGGGCGCTGCCGGCCGGATGGTCGTCGTGGACCTTCTGGCAGTACGACAACAGCGGCAGCCTGCCGGGTGACCAGAATCTCTTCAACGGGTCGGCGGGACGGCTGAAGTCGTTCGCCCTGGGTCACTGACCAAGCGGCGACTGGGTCGCCGGACCGGAAGCGGAATGGCGACCCTCCCTCATCGACACCCCCAAGCCCTCCTCAGTTCATCTGCCGTTCACCCAGGTTGCCTACGGTCCAACAGCCAACGACTTCGAAAGATTGCCTGGGTAAATGGAAAGCTTCTCGCTGATCCTCGCGATTGTGGTGGTTACCGCACTCGCGTTCGATTTCACGAACGGTTTCCACGACACCGCCAACGCGATGGCCACGACCATCTCGACCGGTGCACTCAAGCCCAAGATCGCGGTGGCCATGTCCGCCGCGCTCAACCTGGTGGGCGCCTTCCTCTCGGTGGAGGTCGCCAACACGATCTCCAAGGGTCTCGTCGACGAGAACGGCATTCGTCCCGAGGTCATCTTCGCCGCCCTCGTCGGCGCCATCCTCTGGAACCTGGTGACCTGGCTGGTGGGCCTGCCCTCCAGTTCCTCGCACGCCCTCATGGGCGGTCTGATCGGCGCCACCGTCGCCTCCGCCGGCTTCGGCGCGGTCCACGGCGACGTGCTCGTCACCAAGGTCCTGCTCCCGGCGGTCGCCGCCCCCGTCGTCGCCGGCCTCGCTGCGGCGCTCTCCACCCGCCTCTCCTACACGCTCTCCAAGAACGCCGAGGACGAGGCCACCCGCAAGGGCTACCGCGCCGGCCAGATCGCCTCCGCCGGCCTGGTCTCGCTCGCGCACGGCACCAACGACGCGCAGAAGACGATGGGCATCATCACCCTCGCGCTGATCGCGGGCGGTGCCATCG
>NZ_JAEKKT010000221.1 GCF_019510245.1 Streptomyces sp.
GGAACACCGGTACGAGGACTTCCGGCCGCCCGCCGCACCGGGCACTGTGAACAGAACGGTTCCCTGTCCTAGGCGGTGACAGGCACATGGCACTGGGTACGGCCGCGGCCCCGTCCGCGTACGAGCTGCGCTTCGACGCCGGGCGGATCTGTCTCGATCTGCTCGCGACCACGCATCCCGGCGAACGGCTCGACGGGCTCGAACCGTTGCGGGCCTGGATCACCGGCTCCGGACTCGTCCCGCCGGGCACCCCGCTGGCCCACGCCGACGCCGGCTGGCTCGTCGGCTTCCGTGAACTGCGGGGACACGTCGGGCAGTTGGTGCGGGGCCGGAACACCCCGGGGATCCGGCCCTACGACCTCGCACTTGCCCGTGTCAACGACGTCGCCCGCGCCGCGGCGCCCCCGGCCCCCCGCGCCGTACCCGGCGAGGACGGGTACCTGGTGCGGGAGTTGGCGGGTCCGCCGGGGTGCGCGGCGCTGCTCGCCGCCGTCGCCCGGGACGCCGTGGAACTGCTCACCGACCCGGTCGCACGGGCCGCGGTCAGGGAGTGCGAGGGCGACAACTGCCCCCTGGTGTACCTGGACACCTCCCGGGGACGCAGGCGCCGCTGGTGCTCCAGCGAGGTCTGCGGAAACCGCGAGCGCGTGGCCCGCCACCGACGCCGCGCCGCCCTCGCCCGCGCGTGACACCGTCTTCGCCTGCCTGTGACACCGCCCTGGGCCGCGCGTGACACCGCCTTCGCCTGCGTGTGACACCGCCCTGGGCCGTGCGTGACACCGCCCTGGGCCGCGCGTGCCAACGCCCTGGGCCGTGCGTGACACCGCCCTGGGCCGCGCGTGCCAACGCCCTCGTCCGTGTGTGCCAACGCCCTCGTCCGTGTGTGCCAACGCCCTCGTCCGTGTGTGCCAACGCCCTCGTCCGTGCGTGACACCGCCCTCGTCCGTGCGTGACACCGCCCTGGGGCGTGCCGCGCGTGACACCGCCGTCGCCCCGCGCGTGACATCGCCCTGGCCCGCGCGGGACACCGCCCAAGGCCACCCCTGACACCGCCCAGGGCCGCTCCGGAACGCGTGCGGACGCGCCCGTGCGTACGTGATCGGCGTCACTCCGTATCCCAACTCCCGCCCCATTCGCGGCTTCTGTCGGATCTTCATCGAAGCTCCGGGAAAGTGATTTCGACAACACTCCGTTTGGTGACGGGTGAGTACGGGCAACCCGGCCGCCTTCGACGTTGTGTCGGAAATGTAAAGATCACGCGGTGGGAATGTGGGGTCATGTCCCGCTCGTCATGTCACCTCGCAGAAAAATGTGGGGTCTTGTTGAACACCCCGCGAGTCACTTCCGTACCGGTGGGGGAGCGACCGACTGGGGGAACCCCCGGACACCGGAGGTGGGCGTGCGCAAGGATGCGGCCGTGGCCAATGAACGTGGATCGAGGGCCCGACATCGCATGTCCCAGCCCTCGGAGCCTGATGAGGAGCTGATGCGTGCCCTCTACCGAGAGCACGCCGGACCTCTCCTTGCGTATGTCCTTCGGCTGGTCGCCGGTGATCGGCAACGCGCCGAAGACGTCGTGCAAGAGACACTCATCCGTGCCTGGAAGAACGCCGGCCAGCTCAATCGGGCGACCGGATCTGTACGCCCCTGGCTGGTGACGGTCGCTCGCCGCATCGTCATCGACGGTCACCGCAGCCGGCAGGCCCGGCCGCAGGAGGTCGATCCGTCGCCGCTGGAGGTCATCCCCGCGGAGGACGAGATCGACAAGGCGCTGTGGCTGATGACGCTGTCGGACGCGCTCGACGACCTGACCCCGGCCCACCGGGAGGTGCTCGTCGAGACGTACTTCAAGGGGCGTACCGTCAACGAGGCGGCCGAAACGCTGGGCATACCCAGCGGCACCGTCCGTTCGCGGGTGTTCTATGCCCTCAGGTCGATGAAGCTGGCACTGGAGGAGCGGGGGGTGACGGCGTGATGAGTGTGTACGGGGGGCACGGCGGGTTCGGCACAGGTGGTTCGGGTATGTCTGGTGCTATGCAGGAATCTCCGGTGCCCAATGAGCACGAGACTGTCGGCGCGTATGCGCTCGGGATTCTCGACGACGCCGAGGCAACCGCTTTCGAGGCCCATCTGGCCGGGTGCGAATGGTGCGCCCAGCAGCTCGACGAGCTGGCCGGAATGGAGCCCATGCTCGCGGCCCTGGCGGACCTGCCGGGCTCCGGAAGCACCCCGTCCATCGGCGAGTCGCTGTCCGCGAAGCCCAGTCCGCGGATGGTCGAGAAACTCGTCGTCGAGGTCTCCGAGAAGCGGAAGGTCCGCAGCAGGCGGAACATCTTCGCACTGGCCGCCTCGGTCGTGCTGATCGCCGGTGGCACCGCGGCCGGCGTGACCCTGAGCGGCGGCTCGGACAACGGCAACGCGGACATGGCCATGGGGCCCGCCCAGACGGCCTTCCAGACCATGAGCGACAAGAAGACGGCCACGGACCCGACCACCCACGTCACCGCGACCGTCGCCGTCGAGCAGAAGGACTGGGGCACCCACGCGGTCCTCCAGCTCAAGAACGTCACCGGCCCGAAGAAGTGCTCGCTGATCGCCGTGGGCAAGAACGGCGAGCGCGAGACGGTGACCTCCTGGTCCGTCCCGACCTGGGGATACGGCATCACCGACGCCAAGTCGGAGAAGGCCAAGGAGCCCCTCTACGTGCACGGCGGGGCTGCCTTCACGCCCAACCAGATCGACCACTTCGAGGTCATGACCTTCGACGGGAAGAAGCTCGTCTCGGTCAGCGCGTAGCTTCGGCGGGCCCCCTTCGCGTACGGTTGACGGCTGCCCAGCACGTCAGAAGGGGGCCCGGTGGCCGCTCAGGCTCAGCAATCCGCGGTCGGCTCTCCCGGCTCGGATCGGGATTCCGCACAGGACTCGGTCCAGGACTCCGTCCGAGACCGTGAGATCAGCGTCGAACAGGTACACCTCGACCGGGTGTACCGCCGCCTCGAGGAGAAGATCCACGAGGCGGAGTTCCTGATGAACGACGCGGCCAAGCGCGGTCAGGTAGGCACCCCCGGTGCGCTCGCCGAACGCGACGCGCAGGTCTTCCGGGCGGGCGTCCACCTGAACCGGCTCAACAACGAGTTCGAGGACTTCCTCTTCGGCCGCATCGACCTGCTCCTCGGCAAGGACGGCAAGAAGGGGCCCGACGGCGCCTACACCGCCGTGGAACCCGCCGAGGGCGCGGTCCGCGTCGACAACACCGCCGACATCGCCGAGACCCTGCACATCGGCCGCATCGGCGTCCTCGACCAGGACTACGCACCCCTGGTCATCGACTGGCGGGCCCCGGCCGCCGCGCCCTTCTACCGGTCCACCCCGGTCGATCCCGGGCGTGTCGTACGGCGCCGGGTCATCCGCTCCAAGGGCCGCCGGGTCCTCGGGGTCGAGGACGACCTGATGCGCCCCGAGCTGACCGCCTTCCTGGACGGCGACACGCTGCCCGTCATCGGCGACGGCGCCCTGATGGCCGCCCTCGGCCAGGCCCGCAGCCACACCATGCGGGACATCGTCGCCTCCATCCAGGCCGAGCAGGACCTGGTCATCCGCGCCCCCGCCGCCTCCGTCACCTACGTCGAGGGCGGGCCGGGCACCGGCAAGACCGCCGTCGCCCTGCACCGCGCCGCCTACCTGCTCTACCAGGACCGGCGCCGGTACGCGGGCGGCATCCTGATCGTCTCCCCGACCCCGCTCCTCGTCGCGTACACCGAGGGCGTGCTGCCGTCCCTCGGCGAGGAGGGCCAGGTCGCCATCCGCGCCATCGGCTCCCTCGTCGACGGCGCCGAGGCCACCCTGTACGACACCCCGGCCACCGCCCGCGCCAAGGGCTCCTCCCGGATGCTCCGCGTGCTGCGCAAGGCCGCCCGCGGGGCCCTGGAGCTGAACGAGTCACCGAACCGGCTCAGGGTCGTCGCCTTCAACCGCCGCCTGGAGCTGGAGGCCGAGGAACTCGACCGCATCCGGCACAACGCGCTGGGCGGCACCGCCCCGGTCAACCTGCTCCGCCCCCGCGCCCGCAAGCTCCTCCTGGACGCCCTGTGGGCGCGCTCCGGCGCGGCCGGCCGGCACACCGACCCGGAGCTCGCCGCCGAACTGCGCTCCTCCTTCGACGAGGACATCCTCACCGAGGACCCCTTCATCGAGTTCCTCGACGCCTGGTGGCCCGAGCTCACCCCGCAGGCCGTCCTCGCGGCGATGGCCGACGAGAGACGCCTCGGCCGCTGGGCCCGCCGCATCCTCAACCCCGGCGAGGTCCGCCGGGTGGCCCGCTCCCTGAGGCGGGACGGCCACACCGTCCACGACATCGCCATGCTGGACGAGCTCCAGGCCATCCTCGGCACCCCCGCCCGCCCCCGGAAGAAGCGCGAGGCGGACCCGCTGGACCAGCTCACCGGCCTGGAGGAGCTGATGCCGGCGCGCGAGGAGTCGCAGCGCGAGCGCGCCGAGCGGCTGGCCCAGGAGCGGGTCGAGTACGCCCACGTCATCGTCGACGAGGCCCAGGACCTCACCCCGATGCAGTGGCGGATGGTCGGCCGCCGCGGCCGGCACGCCACCTGGACGGTCGTCGGCGACCCGGCCCAGTCCTCCTGGTCCGACCCCGACGAGGCCGCCGAGGCCCGCGACGAGGCCCTGGGCACCCGCCCGTGGCGCCGCTTCGAGCTCACGGTGAACTACCGCAACCCGTCCGAGATCGCCGAACTCGCGGCCAAGGTCCTGGCCCTCGCCATGCCCGGTTCCAAGGCCCCCTCGGCCGTCCGCTCCACCGGCGTCGAGCCCCGCTTCTCCGTCGTCGGCGACTCGCTCGAGAAGACCGTGCGCGCCGAGGCGGAGCGGCTGCTGGACCTGGTCGACGGCACGGTCGGCGTGGTCGTCGCCATGGACCGGCGCGCCGAGGCCGCCCGCTGGCTGACCGGGCTCGGCGACCGGGTGGTGGCCCTCGGCAGCCTGGAGGCCAAGGGCCTGGAGTACGACGCCACGGTCGTCGTCTCGCCCGCGGAGATCGCCGACGAGTCCCCGGCCGGGCTGCGGGTGCTGTACGTGGCCCTCACCCGGGCGACGCAGCAGCTGACGGTGGTCTCCGGCGAGCGGGACGTGCCGGACGCGGCGGGCGTGCCGGACCTGCTCAGGGACTGACTCGGGGAGCGCCGTGGACCCGTTCGGCCGAGGTTTTCCTGTGAAGTCCGCGGACGGGAATGGCCGCGCGGGATCTGTTTGTTAGCCTTGTCGTGACACCGGCTCGATCCAAGCCCCCGGGCCCAACCTTCGTCGCTACGAGCGACCACTTGCCGCGAGGCGAGCATGGCGGGTCGGTGTCATGAACGTAGAGGAGGCCCACGTCACTTGTGACGTGGGCCTCTTTTTCGCGCGAACAATACGTACGCAATCAGGCCCGGCTAACGCCTACCCGGCGGTAGGTGCGACGATCGGACGGCAAAACCAGCGACACGGTGAAACAACGAAGGAAGTCGGCCATGGCAACGGCGCCCAGCGTCTCCTACTCGATGACCATCCGGCTGGAGGTGCCCGCGAGCGGAACCGCCGTCTCGCAGCTCACCACCGCCGTGGAGTCCTCCGGAGGCTCGGTGACCGGCCTCGACGTCACCGCGTCCGGCCACGAGAAGCTCCGTATCGACGTCACCATCGCGGCCAGCTCGACCGCGCACGCCGACCAGATCGTCCAGCAGCTGCGCGGCATCGAGGGCGTCACCCTCGGCAAGGTCTCGGACCGTACGTTCCTGATGCACCTCGGCGGCAAGATCGAGATGGCGTCGAAGCACCCCATCCGCAACCGTGACGACCTCTCCATGATCTACACCCCGGGCGTGGCCCGTGTGTGCATGGCGATCGCGGAGAACCCCGAGGACGCGCGCCGCCTCACCATCAAGCGCAACTCCGTTGCGGTCGTGACGGACGGCTCCGCGGTCCTGGGCCTCGGCAACATCGGCCCGAAGGCCGCCCTCCCGGTCATGGAGGGCAAGGCGGCCCTCTTCAAGCGGTTCGCCGGCATCGACGCCTGGCCGCTGTGCCTCGACACCCAGGACACCGACGCGATCGTCGAGATCGTCAAGGCGATCGCCCCGGGCTTCGCCGGCATCAACCTGGAGGACATCTCCGCCCCCCGCTGCTTCGAGATCGAGGCGCGGCTGCGCGAGGCCCTCGACATCCCCGTCTTCCACGACGACCAGCACGGCACCGCGATCGTCGTCCTCGCCGCCCTGACGAACGCACTTCGCTGCACCGGCAAGGCGATCGAGAACATCCGGGTCGTCATGTCCGGCGCCGGCGCGGCGGGTACGGCCATCCTCAAGCTGCTGCTCGCGGCCGGTGTGAAGAACGCCGTCGCCGCCGACATCCGCGGTGTCGTGCACTCCGCCCGAGAGGACCTGGTGGACGCCCCCGCCGAGTCGCCGCTGCGCTGGATCGCCGACAACACCAACCCCGAGGCCCTCACCGGCACCCTCAAGGAGGCCGTGCGCGGCGCCGACGTCTTCATCGGCGTCTCCGCCCCGAACGTCCTCGACGGCGACGACGTGGCCGCCATGGCCGAGGGCGCGATCGTGTTCGCACTCGCGAACCCGGACCCCGAGGTCGACCCGGCGATCGCCCGCCAGACGGCCGCCGTGGTGGCCACCGGCCGCTCCGACTTCCCGAACCAGATCAACAACGTGCTGGTCTTCCCGGGTGTCTTCCGAGGCCTCCTGGACGCCCAGTCGCGTACGGTGAACACCGACATGATGCTCGCGGCCGCGAAGGCCCTCGCCGACGTGGTCACGGAGGACGAGCTGAACCCGAACTACATCATCCCGAGCGTCTTCAACGAGAAGGTCGCGGGGGCGGTGGCGGGCGCGGTGCGGGAAGCCGCGAAGGGCGCGTAAGCGCCCCTTCGGGGGCGCCCCGCAAGGGGCGTGAGGACTGCGCGACCAGCCCCCACCGGCCGGCACCCGAAACACAGCAGCCCAGGCAAACATTTGTGAAACTTGCCACGCCATCCGACCGGCGCGTCGTGAAACCCCCCCTTCGGCCCACCCGTAGGGTATTGGGGGCACCCGGATTGGCGTTCCCGCCGCAGGTGGGGGCAGGATGCGTCCCGGCCCAACATGCGGCTCCGCCGCGTGGCACGCCTCAATGGCAAGAAGAACACGGGAGTAACAACATGAACCGCAGTGAGCTGGTGGCCGCGCTGGCCGACCGTGCCGAGGTGACTCGCAAGGACGCCGACGCCGTGCTGGCCGCTTTCGCCGATGTCGTCGGCGACATCGTCTCCAAGGGCGACGAGAAGGTCACCATCCCCGGCTTCCCCGGCGAGCCGATCAACATCCCCGCCGGCTACAGCGTGAAGGTCTCCGCGGGCTCGAAGCTGAAGGAATCCGCGAAGGGCAAGTAAGCCGAGGCGCTTCGCTTGAGCGCCGCGGGTGACTGCGGGCCCGTCGTGGCTGGCCGCGCAGTTCCCCGCGCCCCTTCGGGGCGCTTTCGACAATGACGATGGGGCGGCCCCTCCACCAGGGGCCGCCCCATCGTCGTACCGGCTTTGCGGGCGTCAGCCGAGCGCCTTGCCCGGCAGTTCCGCCTTCGCGCCGAGTTCCACGAGCTTCTCCATGCTGTGTCTGCCCGGGGGGCGACCCCCGGACCCCCGGCCGGAGGGCACTGCCCCGGGCCGGGGTCAGGAGGTTGGGGTCAGCCGAGCGCCTTGCCCGGCAGTTCCACTTTCGCGCCGAGTTCCACGAGCTTCTCCATGAAGTTCTCGTAGCCGCGGTTGATGAGGTCGATGCCGTGGACGCGGGAGGTGCCCTGGGCCGCGAGGGCGGCGATGAGGTAGGAGAAGCCGCCGCGGAGGTCGGGGATGACCAGGTCGGCGCCCTGGAGCTTGGTGGGGCCGGAGACGACCGCGGAGTGCAGGAAGTTGCGCTGGCCGAAGCGGCAGGCCGAGCCGCCCAGGCACTCGCGGTAGAGCTGGATGTGAGCACCCATCTGGTTCAGCGCGGACGTGAAGCCGAGGCGGGACTCGTAGACCGTCTCGTGGACGATCGAGAGGCCGGTCGCCTGGGTCAGGGCGACGACGAGCGGCTGCTGCCAGTCGGTCTGGAAACCGGGGTGCACGTCCGTCTCCAGCGCGATGGACTTCAGCTGGCCGCCGGGGTGCCAGAAGCGGATGCCCTCGTCGTCGATCTCGAAGGCGCCGCCCACCTTCCGGTAGGTGTTCAGGAACGTCATCATCGAGCGCTGCTGGGCGCCCCGGACGTAGATGTCGCCCTCGGTCGCCAGCGCCGCCGACGCCCAGGACGCGGCCTCCAGACGGTCCGACAGGGCCCGGTGGGTGTAGCCGCCGAGCTTGTCCACGCCGGTGATGCGGATGGTGCGGTCGGTGTCGATCGCGATGATCGCGCCCATCTTCTGCAGCACGCAGATGAGGTCCTCGATCTCCGGCTCGACCGCCGCGTTGGACAACTCCGTGACGCCCTCGGCGAGTACGGCCGTCAGCAGCACCTGCTCGGTCGCGCCCACGGACGGGTACGGCAGCCGGATCTTCGTGCCGCGCAGCCCCTTCGGCGCCTCCAGGTACTGGCCGTCCGCGCGCTTCTCGATGGTCGCGCCGAACTGCCGCAGCACGTCGAAGTGGAAGTCGATCGGCCGGCCGCCGATGTCACAGCCGCCGAGGCCCGGGATGAACGCGTGGCCGAGGCGGTGCAGCAGCGGGCCGCAGAAGAGGATCGGGATCCGGCTGGACCCGGCGTGGGCATCGATGTCAGCGACGTTCGCGCTCTCCACGTACGTCGGATCGAGCACCAGCTCACCGGGTTCCTCGCCCGGACGTACCGTCACCCCGTGCAGCTGCAGCAGGCCGCGTACGACCCGCACGTCACGGATGTCCGGAACGTTGCGCAGCCGACTGGGTGCACTGCCCAGCAGGGCGGCGACCATGGCCTTGGGTACGAGGTTCTTCGCACCGCGGACACGGATCTCGCCCTCCAGCGGGGTGCCGCCGTGGACAAGCAGGACATCGTCGTTGACGGTCATGAATCTCGCGTTCCATGGAGTTGGGCAGGGCCGGAAAGACAGAGTAATCGCCCATCGGCCCCCTCCCGTAGGCCCACGGACCACCCAGCTACGTCATAGCTGTGTCGCAACACGAACGGTTCCTAACCGGACACATGAGGTCACCGCCCGTCACCGTGCGCCGGGGGCGCTTCCTTCCGCCCTGAGCTGCATTCACCCATGGACCCGGATTGGCCCCCCACACGGCGGGAAGATGCGGGATCATGTCAGGCATGACCGAGGTGTCCTCGCTCACAGGGCGGCTGCTCGTGGCCACGCCCGCCCTGGCGGACCCGAACTTCGACCGTGCGGTGGTGCTCCTTCTCGACCACGACGAGGAGGGCTCCCTGGGCGTCGTCCTCAACCGCCCCACCCCGGTGGACGTCGGCGACATCCTGGAGGGCTGGGCCTCCCTCGCCGGCGAGCCGGGGGTCGTCTTCCAGGGCGGCCCGGTCTCCCTGGACTCCGCGCTCGGCGTCGCGGTCATCCCGGGCGGGGCCAACGGCGACCGCGCCCCGCTCGGCTGGCGCCGGGTGCACGGTGCGATCGGCCTGGTCGACCTCGAGGCCCCGCCGGAGCTGCTCGCCTCGGCCCTCGGCTCGTTGCGGATCTTCGCCGGTTACGCCGGCTGGGGCCCCGGCCAACTGGAGGACGAACTGGTCGAGGGTGCCTGGTACGTCGTCGAGTCCGAACCCGGCGACGTCTCCTCCCCGTCCCCGGAAAGACTCTGGCGCGAGGTCCTGCGCCGCCAGCGCAACGAGCTCGCGATGGTGGCCACGTACCCGGACGACCCCTCGCTCAACTGATGGATCACTCTTTCGAGTGTCGCTCAGGCCGTTCGGGAATGGCGGCCCTCATTGCGACCTAGCGTCCTTCGCATGAAGCTCGTGACGCAGATCAGGCTCCTGCCGACGCCGAATCAGGCTACGGCGCTGGAGGCGACCCTGCTTACGTGCAACGAAGCCGCGACCTGGGCCAGTCGCGTCGCCTTCGAGCGGGACGTGAAAAGGAACTTTCCGCTGCGCAAGCTCGTCTACGGTGAGATCAAGGCACGGTGGGGCCTTGGCTCGCAGGCTGCTCAGCACGTGATCAAGAAGACGTGTGATGCCTACACTGCGCTCAGGGCCAACCTGAAGGCTGGGAACCTCGGAAAGCCGGGCTCAAATCGGTACCGAAAGGCCGTGGAGAAGCCGATCGTCTTCCGGCCGGAGGGCGCGTAACCCTATGACGACCGGATGCTGTCCTGGCAGATCGAGGCGCGGCGGGTCTCCATCTGGACGGTCGCCGGTCGGTTGAAGGACGTGGCGATCATCGCCGGGCCTGATCAACTGGCGACCCTGGCCGTGTATCGCAGGGGAGTCGGACCTAGTTCGGCGGGACGGGATGTGGTTTCTGTACGCCACCTGCGAAGTACCTGACGTTGAGCCGAACGCCGCCCCGATGGACTTCCTCGGTGTCGACCTGGGCATCGTTAACATCGCCACCACGTCCGACGGCGAGATCATGGCTGGACGGGAGCTCAACCGCATCCGGGTACGCGAGCGGAAGCTGCGTGTTCAAACTTCACAAAAAGAACACAGCGTCCGCCAAGCGCCGCTTGAGGAAGCGACGCCGTAAAGAGGCGCGTCGGGTGACGGACATCAATCACAAGATCGCGAAGCGTGTGGTGGTCGAGGCGGAACGCACCGGTCGTGGGATCGCCCTGGAGGATCTGACGGGCATCCGCGAGCGGGTACGGCTTCGAAAGCCCCAACGGGCCACTCACTCCAGTTGGGCTTTTGCTCAACTGGGTCAGTTCATCGCGTACAAAGCTCGTCGGGTCGGAGTGCCAGTGGTGTACGTAGATCCTGCATACACCTCCTGCACCTGCGCCGAATGCGGGCACACTGACAGAGCGAACCGGCTCTCGCAGGCCAGGTTCGTATGCCGGAACTGCGGATTCGTTGATCACGCAGATCGGAACGGCTCCCGCAACATCCGCGCTCGTGCGTGGGCGTTGTGGCGACGCGGGGCCCGGTCAACGGCCCCCGTCCCGTCTTGGCGTGCGTGAGGCGGGACCGGGCGCAAACGCAGCGCCGCAGCCGGCGGTGCCCGTTGTGCAAGCCTGGGATCCATAGTTCCCGGCGGTTGATTACCCTTGGCTCCTATGAGCACTCTTGAGCCCGAGCGCGGGACTGGTACGGGGACCCTCGTAGAGCCGACGCCGCAGGTGTCCCACGGCGACGGCGACCACGAGCGCTTCGCCCACTATGTCCAGAAGGACAAGATCATGGCGAGCGCCCTCGACGGCACCCCCGTCGTGGCGCTGTGCGGCAAGGTGTGGGTGCCCGGCCGCGACCCGAAGAAGTACCCCGTGTGCCCCATGTGCAAGGAGATCTACGAGTCCATGGGCAGTGGCGGCGACGGCGAGGGCAACGACAAGTAGGGCCCCGCTCCCCGACTGGGCTTCCAGAGGCCCCGGGCACGCTTTGGCGTGCTTCGGGGCCTTTGTCGTGCCAGTGCATTGCGTGGGGTTCCCCGATCGGGGAATGGTCGAGACCTCTTGTCGGCTTACCCTGCTTCTCCGTACCCTCCTGGTGTTGTGCAGGGCGAAATCCTCGTTGCGCATATTGCAACGCAGGCCTGCCTGTGGCTGCTGCGCCGGCAGGGGGAGGAGCTGTGACCGTCGTGAACCTTGTGCGCGGGTTCGGGCGCCGGCCGGGGCGGTCCATCACCGAGGGGGTGGCGCTGGTGGTCGCCGTACTCGTCGCCTTTCCGCTGTACTGCATGGTCCTGGGCGCCTTCGAACCGGCCGGGGAGATCGAGTCGGACCGGCCCGGGCAGTGGACTCTCTCGCCGTCTCCGGAGTCCTTCCGGCGGGTCTTCGGGCAGCAGGAATTCGGCCGTTACTTCGTCGACAGTTGGGTCGTCGCGGGCAGTGTGGTCATCGTCTCGGCGCTGAGCGCCTTTCTCGCGGCGACCGCCGTGACCCGATTCCGGTTCCGCTTCCGGACCACCCTGTTGATCATGTTTCTGGCGGCCCCGATGGTGCCCCTGGAGGCCCTCGCCATCTCCCTCTTCTTCCAGCTGCGGGACTTCGGTCTGCTGAACACGCTGGGCTCGCTGATCCCGCCCCACATCGCCTTCTCGCTGCCCTTCGCGATCTGGATGCCGCGGGGGTTCGTGAAAGGGGTGCCGGAGGCCCTGGAGGAGGCGGCGTACACCGACGGGGCGAGCCGGTCGCGCTTTCTCCGGCAGATCCTTTTCCCGCTCGTCCTGCCGGGCCTGGTGGCCACGAGCGTGTTTTCCTTCATCTCCGCCTGGAACGACTTCCTGTTCGCCAAGTCCTTCATCATCAGCGACACTTCGCAGTCCACGCTGCCGATGGCGCTCCTGGTGTTCTTCAAGCCGGACGACCCCGACTGGGGCGGGGTGACGGCGGCCTCCACGGTGATGACGATTCCGGTGCTGGTGTTCTTCGTACTCGTACAGCGACGCCTGGTCTCGGGACTGGGCGGAGCGGTCAAGGACTGAGGTGATTTCGGTGATGGATCTGATTCCCGCGCCGCGCAGTCTCGTCGCCGGTTCCGGCGAGGTGCGTCTGACGGCGCACTCACAGCTCTACGCCGGCCCGGGGACGGAGGGCGTCGGCCGCTGGCTGCGCAGCGTCCTGTGGGCGGCCGCCGGTCTGCCGCTGCGCGAGGGGCGGGAGCTCGACGACACCGAGGGCGACGGCATCGGGCTGCTGCTCGACCCGCGCCTCGGCCCCGAGGAGTACCGCCTCGTCAGCGACCCGGACGGCGTCCTCGTCGAGGGCGGCAGCGCGGCGGGTGTCTTCTGGGGCGCCCAGACACTGCGGCAGCTCCTCGGCCCCGCCGCGTACCGCAGGGCCGCCGTCGAACCCGGCCGCACCTGGGCCGTGCCGCATCTCACGGTCGAGGACTCCCCGCGATTCCCCTGGCGCGGCTTCATGCTCGACGTCGCCCGGCACTTCATGCCGAAGGAAGGCGTCCTGCGCCACCTCGATCTGCTGGCGGCGCACAAACTCAACGTCTTCCACTTCCACCTGACGGACGACCAGGGCTGGCGCGTCCGGATCGAGCGTCACCCGCGGCTCACCGAGGTCGGCTCCTGGCGGTCCCGCACGAAATTCGGTCACCGGGCCTCACCGCGCTGGGAGGAGAAGCCGCACGGTGGCTTCTACACCCAGGACGACATCCGGGAGATCGTCGCGTACGCGGCCGAGCGGCATATCACGGTCGTCCCCGAAATCGACGTACCGGGCCACTCGCAGGCCGCCATCGCCGCGTATCCGGAACTCGGCAACACCGACGTCGTCGACACCACCGCCCTCTCGGTCTGGGACTCCTGGGGGATCTCTCCGAACGTACTCGCCCCCACCGACAACACCCTGCGCTTCTACGAGGGGGTGTTCGAGGAAGTGCTGGAGCTGTTCCCCTCGGAGTTCATTCACGTCGGCGGCGACGAATGCCTGAAGGACCAGTGGCGGGCCTCGGCGGCCGCGCAGGCCCGCATCAAGGAACTCGGACTCGCCGACGAGGACGCGTTGCAGTCGTGGTTCATCGGGCACTTCGCGAAGTGGCTTTCCGCGCGCGGGCGTCGGCTCATCGGATGGGACGAGATCCTGGAGGGCGGGATCGCCGAGGGCGCGGCCGTCTCGTCGTGGCGCGGCTACGGCGGCGGGATCGCGGCCGCGCGGGCCGGCCACGACGTCGTCATGTGCCCCGAGCAGTACGTGTACCTGGACCACCGCCAGGCCGACGGCGCCGACGAGCCGGTGCCGATCGGATACGTCCGCACCCTGGAGGACGTGTACCGGTTCGAACCCGTTCCACCGGGACTGGACGAATCTGAGGCACGGCGGATCCTGGGCACCCAGGCCAACGTCTGGACCGAGGTGATGGAGGACCACACGCGCGTGGACTACCAGGCCTTCCCCCGGCTGGCCGCCTTCGCCGAGGTCGCCTGGAGCGCCCTCCCGGCCCCGGCGGAGCGGGACTTCGCCGGCTTCGAGGGCCGTATGGCCGCGCACTACCGGCGGCTCGACGCCCTGGGGGTCGCCTACCGCCCGCCGGCCGGCCCCCTGCCGTGGCAGCAGCGCCCCGGCGTCCTCGGCCGCCCCCTCGACGGCCCGCCCCCGAACCGCTGACCACCCCGGCCCGCCCCCTCACCGGCCCCGCTGCCCGCCGCCCGCTGCCGTCGTCCCCTCCGAACGCTTAATGGAAAAAGACCTCAAGGGTCACCGAAGAGTGTCAATCGGTACGCACCGGCGATGGCGTAAGAAAACGGACCAAGGCGCCGGTGAGGTGGGCGAATGCCTCCTAGCGGACCCGTGCGTTCGAGGCTTGCGAAGATGTGCCAGAGTTGCCACGTCCGCCCTGTGAGCACGTACCGTACGGCCACACAGGTGGGACCAGGTGGGGCAGCGGGAAGGGGCAGCCGGTTTTGACCACGCACGCACCGCAGGCGGGGCAGTCCGTCACGCTGCCCACGACGCTGAACGAGGCCGTGGCGGCCCTCACCGACATGCCCGCCGCGGTCCCCGTCGCGGGCGGCACCGACCTGATGGCCGCCGTCAACTCCGGACAGCTCAGGCCCGCCGCCCTGGTCGGTCTCGGCCGGATCAGCGAGATCCGCGGCTGGCAGTACCAGGACGGCAACGCGCTGCTCGGCGCCGGTCTCACGCACGCACGCATGGGCCGTCCCGACTTCGCGGCCCTGATCCCGGCCCTCGCCGCCGCCGCGCGCTCCGCCGGTCCGCCGCACATCCGCAACGCCGGCACCCTGGGCGGCAACATCGCCACGGCAGCGCCCACCGGCGACGCGCTGCCGGTGCTCGCCGCCCTGGAGGCGACGCTGATCATCGCGGGACCGGGCGGGTCCCGCCGGGAGATCCCGGTGTCGCACCTGCTGGCCGGCGTGGAGATGCTCCGCGCGGGCGAGCTGATCGGCTTCGTGCGGGTGCCGCTGCTGCACGCCCCGCAGGTCTTCCTGAAGGCGACCGGCCGCACCGGACCGGGCCGCTCGGTGGCCTCCGTGGCGCTCGTCCTCGACCCGGCGCGGCGCGGGGTCAGATGTGCCGTCGGGGCCATAGCGCCGATGCCGCTCAGGCCCCTGGACGCCGAACAGTGGGTGGCCCGGCTGATCGACTGGGACAACGACCGCGCGCTGGTCCCGGAGGCGCTGACCGCCTTCGGCGAGTACGTCGCGGCCGCCTGCATCCCGGACCCGGCCCCCGAGCCCGACGGCTCGGTGCCGGCGCTTCCGCCCGCCGTACTGCACCTGCGGCGCACCGTCGCCGCGCTGGCCCGACGAGCACTGGGGAGGGCGCTGTCGTGACCGACGACCAGCACGGAGAGGGCGCGCCCGCGAGCGGTGGCGGCCGGTGGAATCCGCTGCCCCAGGGCGACTACGACGACGGCGCGACCGCGTTCGTGAAGCTTCCCGAGGGCGGTATCGAGGCCCTGCTGTCCGCCGACAGCCCGCTCGCCGCACCCGGTCACGGCTATGTGCCGCCCCAGATAGCGGCGGCCCCCGGCACCGACACCTGGGGCGCGCCCGCCGACGGCACCCGGTGGCCCGACCCGAACACGGTCCCGCAGGAGCGGCCCGCCGACGACCGGTTCACGTACAACCCGGCCGCGACGCAGCAGTGGACGTACGAGGAGCCGCCGCCCGCGCCCGGTCATGACGTGACCGGCCAGTGGTCGATCCCGGTCGCGAGCGGCGATACTCCGGACGAATCGGGCGAGTTCACCACATCCGCGCTCATGGAGCAGTGGGGCGGCACGCCGCCGGCGACCCTGCCCGGCGGTGCGGCCGCCCCGTGGGCGCCCCAGACCCAGGCCTGGGAACACCCCGCGGAGGCCCCTGGACCGCCCGCTGGGCCCCCCGCGGCCCACGGGGACACCCGGGACCCAGGACCCGCCCCCCGGCCCGCCGGTGCGCCGTCTGCGGCCGACGCGTCGACGAGGGGTGAAGGGGGTGAAAGGGGCGAACGGGACGAAGCCTCAGAGATCGGCGAACCGTACACGGTCGGCCGACCGTCCGGCAGCGACGAACTGCGCGCGGCCGGCGCGGCGCCCGGCACCGGTGGACCGGCCGCGTTCGACGGCCCGGCCGACGCCGGCGCGCCCCACGACGCTCCCGGCTCCCGCCCCGCCCACGACCCGCAGGCCGCCGACGGCGAGTCCGCCCCACAGGGGCCACCGGCACCCGACGACGACAGCGCCACCGGCGAAGCCGAGGCGGTCGACGACCACCCCCTCGCCTCCTACGTCCTGCGCGTCAACGGCGCCGACCGCCCCGTCACCGACGCCTGGATCGGCGAGTCCCTCCTGTACGTCCTGCGTGAACGCCTCGGCCTCGCCGGCGCCAAGGACGGCTGCTCGCAGGGCGAATGCGGCGCCTGCAACGTCCAGGTCGACGGCCGCCTGGTCGCCTCCTGCCTGGTGCCCGCGGTGACCGCGGCCGGCAGCGAGGTCCGCACGGTCGAGGGCCTGGCCCAGGACGGCCGCCCCTCCGACGTGCAACGCGCCCTGGCCCGCTGCGGAGCCGTCCAGTGCGGCTTCTGCGTCCCCGGCATGGCGATGACCGTCCACGACCTGCTGGAAGGCAACCCGGCCCCCACCGAGCTGGAGAGCCGCCAGGCGCTGTGCGGCAACCTCTGCCGCTGCTCCGGCTACCGGGGCGTCCTGGACGCCGTCAAGGAGGTCGTCGCCGAACGCGAGGCACACGCCGCCGCCGACGCTGAGACGGACGGCGACGAGGCCCGTATTCCACATCAGGCGGGACCGGGCGCCGGCGGCGTCAACGCGTCGGCGTTCGAGTCCCCGCGCACCTTCGGGGCGGGAATCCGGATCCCGCACGAGCAGGCGTACGACCAGTCGTACGGTGGCAACCAGTCGTTCGGCGACCAGTCGTACGGCGGGAACCAGTCGTTCGGCGGCGACCAGTCGTACGGCGGGAACCAGTCGTTCGGCGGCGACCAGTCGTACGGCGGGAACCAGACCTTCGGCGGCGACCAGTCGTTCGACGATCAGAGCCAGAGCTACGACGACCAGCCCTACGGTCCGGACGGAGGCCAGGCGTGACCAACGAGACCGTCGCCACGACCACCGCCGCGGAGACCCCCGTCCCCGCCGCCGAACCGCTGCCGCACGGCCTCGGCGTGTCGCTGCCGGCCGCCGACGCGGGCGCGAAGACCGAGGGCACCTTCCCGTACGCGGCCGACCTGTGGGCCGAGGGCCTGCTGTGGGCGGCCGTGCTGCGCTCCCCGCACCCGCACGCGCGCATCGTCTCGATCGACGCCAGCCACGCGCGCGAGATGCCCGGCGTACGGGCCGTCGTCACCCACGAGGACGTCCCCGGCACCCCGCGCCACGGCCGGGGCACCCCGGACCGCCCGGTCTTCGCCTCCGAGGTCGTACGGCACCACGGCGAGCCCATCGCGGCCGTCGCCGCCGACCACCCGGACACCGCCCGCATGGCCGCCGCCGCCGTCATCGTCGAGTACGAGGTGCTCGATCCGGTCATCGACCCCGAGCAGGCGTTCGAGGCAGAGCCGCTGCACCCCGACGGCAACCTGATCCGGCACATCCCGCTCCAGCACGGCGACCCCGACGCCGCCGGCGAGATCGTGGTCGAGGGCCAGTACCGCATCGGCCGCGCCGACCCCGCCCCGATCGGCGCCGAGGCCGGACTCGCCGTGCCCCGCCCCGACGGCGGCGTCGAGCTGTACCTGGCCTCCACCGACCCGCACACCGACCGCAACACGGCCGCCGCCTGCTATGGCCTGTCCCTCGAACAGGTGAAGATCGTCGTCACCGGCGTGCCGGGCGCGACCGCCGACCGCGAGGACCAGGGTTTCCAGCTCCCGCTCGGCCTGCTCGCCCTGAAGACCGGCTGCCCGGTCAAGCTCACGGCGACCCGCGAGGAGTCCTTCCTCGGCCACGCGCACCGCCACCCCACCCTCCTGCGCTACCGGCACCACGCCGACGCCGAGGGCAAGCTGGTCAAGGTCGAGGCGCAGATCCTGCTCGACGCGGGCGCCTACGCCGACACCTCCGCCGAGTCCCTGGCCGCCGCCGTCTCCTTCGCCTGCGGCCCCTACGTCGTCCCGAACGCCTTCATCGAGGGCTGGGCCGTCCGCACCAACAACCCGCCCTCGGGACACGTCCGCGGCGAGGGCGCCATGCAGGTCTGCGCCGCCTACGAGGCGCAGATGGACAAGCTGGCGAAGAAGCTCGGCCTCGACCCGGCCGAGATCCGCCTGCGCAACGCGCTCGCCACCGGCGACCTCCTGCCCATCGGCCAGACGGTGACCTGCCCGGCCCCGGTGGCCGAACTCCTCCAGGCGGTACGGGACTTCCCGCTCCCGCAGCTCCCCAAGGACGCGCCCGAGGACGAGTGGCTGCTGCCCGGCGGCCCCGAGGGCGCGGGCGAGCCGGGCGCGGTGCGCCGCGGCGTCGGCTACGGACTCGGCATGGTGCACATGCTCGGCGCGGAGGGCGCCGACGAGGTCTCGACGGCCACCGTCAAGGTCCACGACGGCGTCGCGACCGTGCTCTGCGCCGCCGTGGAGACCGGACAGGGCTTCACCACGCTGGCCCGCCAGATCGTCCAGGAGACACTCGGTGTCGACGAGGTCCACGTGGCACCCGTCGACACGGACCAGCCCCCGGCCGGCCCCGGCTGCCGCGGCCGCCACACCTGGGTCTCCGGCGGCGCCGTGGAACGCGCGGCCAAGATGGTCCGCACCCAGCTCCTCCAGCCCCTCGCCCACAAGTTCGGCATGTCCACCGAGCTGCTCCAGATCACCGACGGCAAGATCACGTCGTACGACGGCGTCCTGTCGACCACCGTCACCGAGGCGCTGGACGGCAAGGAGCTGTGGGCCACCGCGCAGTGCCGCCCGCACCCGACCGAGCCGCTGAACGGCGACGGCCAGGGCGACGCCTTCGTCGGCCTCGCCTTCTGCGCGATCCGCGCGGTCGTCGACGTCGACATCGAGCTGGGCTCGGTACGGGTGGTGGAGCTGGCCGTCGCCCAGGACGTCGGCCGGATCCTCAACCCGGCGCAGCTCAACGCCCGTATCGAGGCCGGTGTCACGCAGGGCGTGGGCATCGCCCTGACGGAGAACCTGCGCACCCCGCGCGGCCTGATCCGCCACCCCGACCTCACCGGCTACGCCCTGCCGACCGCCCTCGACGCACCCGACATCCGGATCGTCAAGCTCGTCGAGGAGCGCGACGTGGTCGCCCCCTTCGGCGCCAAGTCGGTCAGCGCGGTACCGGTGGTGACGTCCCCGGCCGCCATCGCCTCCGCCGTCCGCGCAGCCACCGGCCGCCCGGTCAACCGCCTCCCCATCCGCCCGCAGGCGGCGGTGGTCACGGGCCAGTGAGCCTGTCCGGGGTCGTGGTCATCGCGGGAGTGATGGCCTCGGGCAAGTCGACCGTCGCCCAGGCGCTCGCCGAGCGGCTGCCCCGGGCCGCCCACGTCCGCGGCGACCTCTTCCGCCGCATGATCGTCTCGGGGCGCCAGGACTGCACACCCGACGCCACCGCCGAGGCCACCGCCCAACTCCACCTCCGCTACCGCCTGTCGGCCGCCACGGCAGACGCCTATGCCGAGGCGGGCTTCACGGCGATCGTCCAGGACGTGCTGCTGGGCCCGGAGTTGGCGTCGTACGTCGAGCGGATCCGCACCCGCCCCCTGCACGTCGTCGTCCTCGCCCCCAGCCCCGAGGCGGTGGCGGAGCGGGAGGCCGGGCGGTCGAAGAGCGGGTACGGGCCCGCCTGGACGATCGCCGATCTGGACGCGGAACTCCGCCTGCGCACCCAGCCGTTGGGACTGTGGCTGGACACGTCGGCGCTCACCGTGGAACAGACGGTGCAGGCGATTCTCGCGGGGACGGAACGGTCGAGGGTCGTCTGACGTCTCTTCTGCGGGGCGTTGTCAGTGCCGCGGCGTAGTGTTCTGGTCAGTGGGGGACACCCGTCCGACGGACTCTCCACCGGACTTTCCCTCAGACTTCTCATACGACGTGAGTTTTTTGAACTATCTGATCGCGGGGGCGGCGATGAGCACGACCAGCACGACCGGCAGCGGGGCGACGGCGATCACGCTGACCGAGGCCGAACTGGACCGGTACATCACGCACGAACCCACCCGGAGCCGGCTCACCGGCCCCGGACTGCCCGACAGCGGCGGCCTGCTGACGTTCGAACCGCTGCGCACGGTCGGCCTGCGCACCCTGGCGGACGTCACGGACGGCCCGGCCCGGCTCGCGGAGGAGCTCCGGGACCGCCTGGTGATCGGCGAGCTGCTGGCCCCGGCCGGCCTGGACACCGAGTCGATCCTCCTCGACGGCGGCACCGGCGAGATCAGCACGGCCTACCTGATCGACCCCACCGACCCGCGCCCGCTGGCCCCCTCGCTGGAGACCCTGCTGCGCTTCGCCGCGGTCACCGAGGAACTGACGGGCCTGCGCGGCCGTTTCGCCTCCCTCGCCGGGACGCACGGCACGAAGGCGGCGACCGAGGCCTCCCGCAGGCTCCTGGAGCTCTTCGAGGAGGGCACGGCCGGCCGCGTCCCGCCGTACTGGAAGGCGACGGCCCTGATCCGCCCCCTCAGCCTCGTCGCTGGCCCCGGCACGGACTCCGGGCTGGCCGTCGACCTGCCGGCCCGGCTCCTGGACCAGGAGTTCGGGCAGGGCCGGGTGGCCCGCTTCGAGGAGGTCGACTTCCCGCCCACGCTCACCCACGAGCCGACCCGCCGCTTCCTGCGCGAGAGCGGTCTCCCGGAGGACGCGGTCGTCTTCCACCTCGACCCGGACGCCCCGCTCCCCACCCTCTGGGAGTACTTCACCGACATCCACACCGGCGGCTTCTCCGCGGACGACCTCCCGGCCCACGCCGACCGGCTCATACGCCTCGGCTACCTGGTCGAGGACAACAGCCTCGTCGTGGACGGCTCCACGGGCGCGATCCTCAACTTCTCCGAGCCCGAGGCGGCCCTCTACCCCCTCAACACGGACATCTCCACGCTCGCGTACACCCTCTGGCTCCTGCACCACGAGCGCACCATCGACGAGCACCTGGGCCACGAACTCACCACCGAGGCCTACGACCAGCTCGCCGCGACCATGCTGCACACCCTTGCGACCATCGACCCCACCCCGGTCACGACGGACGCCGACTGGCACTACTGGACGGAGCTGTTCCAGGACGAGGCCGGCGGGGTGCTGTAGCGGGGCCGGGCGGCTTGGGGGCCGGGGCGGCGGCGGCCGGTCAGGTCACCAGGCCCTGGCGGTAGGCGTAGACGACGGCCTGGACACGGTCGCGCAGGCCCAGTTTGGTGAGGATGCGGGAGACGAAGGTCTTGACGGTCTCCGGGCTGATCACGAGGGCCGCGGCGATCTCGCCGTTGGAGAGGCCGTCCGCGATCAGGCGCAGCACCTCCAGCTCGCGCGGGGTCAGCGGGACGTCGTTCGGGGAGCCGCCGTCGGCGGGGCGGATCCGGGCGGCGTAGCGGCCCACGAGCTGCCGGGTCACCTCGGGGTCCAGCAGGGCCGCGCCCGTGGCCACGGTCCGGATGCCGTGCAGCAGCCGGTCCGGCGGCGCGTCCTTGAGCAGGAAGCCGCTGGCGCCGGCGCGCAGGGTTTCGTAGACGTACTCGTCCAGGTTGAACGTCGTCACCACGAGCACCTTCACCGGATGCGGCACCCCGGCACCGGCGAGCAGCCGGGTGGCCTCGATCCCGTCGAGGACCGGCATCCGGACGTCCATCACGACGACGTCCGGGCGCAGCCGGCCGGCGAGGTCGACCGCGGCCTGCCCGTCCCCGCACTCGCCCACCACCTCCAGGTCTGGCTGGGCGTCGATGATCGTCGCGAGCCCGGTGCGGACCAGTACCTGGTCGTCGCAGACCAGGACCCGGATCGGCGCCTCGCCACCACCGCCGCCGACGGCGGTCCCCCCGCTCACGCCGGGCTCCCCGCGGGTATCCGGGCCCGGACGACGAAGCGGCCGTCGTCCGCACGCCCCGCGCTGAACTCGCCGCCCAGCACGGCCACCCGTTCCCGGAGACCCGCCAGGCCCCGCCCGCTGCCGCCCGGGGACGCCGTGGCCGGGCCGGACCCGTCCGTGCCGACCTCCACCGTGATCTCCTTCCCGCCATGCCGCACCCGGACCGAAGTACGGCTGCCGTGGGCGTACTTGAGGGCATTGGTCAGGGCCTCCTGCACCACCCGGTAGGCCACCAGGTCGGCGCTGCCCGCCGACGGGGCCGGCGTGCCCTCCTCGGTGAACTCCACCGGCTGCCCGGCCCGGCGCGTCTGCTCCACGAGCGTGAGCAGCCGGCCGGCGGGCGGCGTCCTGCCGCCACCGGTGTCGGTGCCGTGGTCGGGATTGAGCAGGTCGAGCAGATGACGCAGGTCGGAGATGGCCCGCCGACCGGTGTCGGTGACGGCGGTCAGCGTCTGGTCGAGGCGGTCCGGCGCCGCGGTCAGATACCGCGCCGCCTCCGCCTGCACGACCATCGCCGTCACATGGTGGGTCACCACGTCGTGCAACTCGCGGGCGATACGGGTGCGTTCGGCGGTGCGGGTGTCCTCGGCGACGCGCCGCCGCCGTTCCGCCTCCGCCGCCCGGGTGGAGCGCAGCCACGCCCCGATGCCCCAGGCGAGGACCAGCGCCAGGTAGAACGTCACGAACCCGCTCGCCGTCTCGCCCCCCGACCCCAGCCGGTACAGCGCGACCGCCAACGGCACGTAGGCCGCGGAGCCCACCAGGGCGGTGGCCCGGCGGTGCCGTTCCAGATGGGCGCCGGTGCTGATCAGGGCGAGCGGCAGTGCGCTGCCCGCGACCGAGTGGTAGCCGCGCAGCTGGTCGACGGCGAAGCCGAGGCAGACCAGCGCCAGGGAGATCGCCGGCCACCGCCGGCGCCCGGCGAGCGGCAGGCACTCCAGGCCGAGCACCGCGATCGTCAGCGCGTCGAAGGGGCGGGTCGGCACGTCTCCGACCTGGGTCCCCTTGCCGTACAGCGGCGGCAGGAACGACCCGGCCAGGAGCAGCAGCCCGAGCGGCAGATCACGGACCGTGACGTCGAGCCGGCGCCACCAGCCGGGCGCCCGACGGGGACTGATCACCGGGGCAGTGTAGCGACGGCACCGGCCGGGACGTCCCGGCGCCGACGCGGCATCAGATGCCCCCGCCGCCCGGCGAGCCAGAGGAACGCGGCCGTCACCAGCAGCCCGAGCAGTACCGAGTACAGGCTCGCCTCCGGCCCGAACTGCCCGCCGGTGACGAGCCGCGACCCCGAGGTGGTGGCGTCCAGCAGGCCCTTCTGCGCTCCGCCGCTGCCGGAGACCTCGGTGCCGAAGATGCCGGACTCGGCGAAGTTCCAGCCGAAGTGCAGGCCGATCGGCAGCCAGAGGGTGCGGGTGGCGGCGTACGCGGCGCCGAGCATGCCGCCGGCCTCGATCGCGATCGCCAGGGCGCCCCACACGGTCGCGTCCTTGTTGAGCAGATGCATCATCCCGAACAGCACCCCGGTGGACACCAGCGCGATCCAGGTGCCGGTGCGCTCCTCGACGATCCTGAACAGCACGCCCCTGAAGAGCAGTTCCTCGGTCACCGCGGCGGCGGCCATGTACCCGACCACCCCCACCGCACCCGTCACCGACCCCGCGCCGTGGACCGTGTAGTCCCCGAGGAAGGCGATGTTCCCGATGACGCACGCGAAGGTCGCCACGCCTATGAGCGCCCCGCGCCCGAACGCCGCCCGGGCCCCCTCCCGCCCCACCTCGACGCTCGGCCGGTGCTCGGTCCGCCGTACCACCCACCCGTAGACGAGCACCGCGACCACGGCGGTGAGCAGGCCGAGGACCAGGGTGAGGAACCAGTTTCCCTGCACCGCCGCGACACCCTGCCCCCCGACGAAGGCGACCGCCGCGACCGCCAGGAGCTGCCAGACCAGCCTCATGATGACTCCCTCACAGGATCCGCGGCCGGGCGCCGCGACTGGCCCGAACGCTACGGATCGGCCGCCCCGCAATCGTCACCGCTCAGTGGACACCTGCCGGTAGCTCGCACGGGGGACAACCCCGAACCGGTGGCCACCCCTGTCACGCACCGTCACCGCCGGGGATGCGGGGCCGCACGCCGCCCCCTAACGTCGCAGGTGAGGACCAGCCAAGGAGCGGACATGAGCCGAACCAAGCGCAGCAGGACCCGCGGCACGGCCCGCAAGCCGGCGCCCAGAATCTCGTCCCGCAGGGTGACTTCACCGACGGCGCCCACTCCGACGGCACCCGAACGCGGGTCGCCGCAGCCGGCGCCGCCCCGCGACCACACCTTCCCGCACGGCCCGCCGCGCAGGCCGACCCGCATGCGCATATCCGGGACCAACCCGTGGTCGGTCACGGTGATGAGCTTCTTCTTCCTGACGGGCCTCGGGGTGTGCGTCCTCGGCGCCGCGCTCGCCACGTCGGTGCTGCTGGACATCGTGGCCCCCGGCGAGTGGCCGACCCCGTGGGAGACGCTGATCATCGCGACGGGCGTCGTCGCCCTGGAGATCCTCCTCGGCACCGTCCTGGCCTGCCTGTGCGGCTTCATGTACAACTACACCGCCCGTTTCAGCGGCGGCGTCGAAGTGTCCCTGACCGGCGACCTCACCGACCCACCCCCGGCCGCCCAGGCCCTCCGCCTCCTGACACGCCTGCCCACACGCCTCCGCCGCCCCGAAGCCGACCCCCGCCCCCGGCAGCCGTAACCGCACGGACAGCCACAAGGGCGGCACCCCTTCCGAGGTGCCGCCCTGTCGTCCGTCCTGCCAGGTCAGGCAGTCAGAGGCCGTGGCGGGAATCGAACCCACGTAACTCGCTTTGCAGGCGAGTCCCTAAACCACTCGGGCACACGGCCGTGTGCGTGACTTGAACGTACGGGGCTGCGAGGGAGGGGCTCAAGGGGATCGGTGGGGCTGCAACGGGACTGCCATACGGCGTTCATGAATCGGGGCCACGGGGCGGGGCGGCGGGTGTACGACCAAGGTCGGAGGTGGGGTGGGGCTTGCGACAGGGGTCAGAGTGGGGGTCGGGCCTTACCGTGGTCGGCATGACCGCACTTGAGCCGAGCGACGCCGTTGTCGCGGACGAGACCCCCGACAGAGCCGATGCGGGCGGTGTGCTGGGGCGGTCGTATCGGGCGTTGAGTGTCGGGATCGTGTCCGTCGTGCTGCTCATCGCCTTCGAGGCGACGGCCGTCGGGACGGCGATGCCCGTCGCGGCCCGGGAGCTGGACGGGGTGTCGCTGTACGCGTTCGCCTTCTCCGGGTACTTCACGACCAGCCTGTTCGGGATGGTGCTGGCCGGGCAGTGGTCGGACCGTAAGGGGCCGCTCGGGGCGCTGACGACGGGGATCGGGGCCTTCGCCGCCGGGCTGGTGGTGGCCGGGACCGCGCAGGGCATGTGGGTGTTCATCGCGGGACGGGCCGTGCAGGGGCTCGGCGGCGGGCTGGTCATCGTCGCGCTGTACGTCGTGGTGGGGCGGGCCTACCCGGAGCGGTTGCGGCCCGCGATCATGGCCGCCTTCGCCGCGGGCTGGGTGGTGCCGTCCATCGTCGGGCCGCTGGCCGCGGGCGCGGTGACCGAGCAACTCGGGTGGCGGTGGGTGTTCCTCGGGATCCCGGTGCTCGTGGTCTTCCCGGTGGCGCTCGCCCTGCCGCAGATACGGCGCCGGGCCGGCGGGCCGGTGGCGGAAGAAGGGGGTCACGGGGCCTTCGACCGGCGGCGGATCCGGCTCGCCTTCGGTATCTCGCTCGGTGCGGGGCTGCTGCAGTACGCGGCCCAGGATCTGCGGTGGGTGTCGGTGGTACCCGGACTGCTCGGCGGTGCGCTGCTGGTGCCCGCCGTGCTCGGGCTGCTGCCCCGCGGAACGTACCGGGCGGTGCGGGGCCTGCCCTCCGTCGTCCTGCTGCGCGGGGTCGCGGCCGGCGCCTTCGTCTCCGCCGAGTCCTTCGTGCCGCTGATGCTCGTCACCCAGCGGGGCCTGTCACCGACCCTCGCCGGGTTCTCGCTGGCGGCGGGCGGCGTGACCTGGGCGGTGGGCTCGTGGGTGCAGGCGCGGCCGCGGATGGAGCCGTACCGCGAGCGGCTGATGACGCTCGGGATGGTGCTGGTGGCGGCGGCGGTCGCCACGGCGCCGACGGTGCTCGTGTCCGGCGTGCCGGTGTGGACGGTCGCCGTCGCCTGGGCCTTCGGCTGCTTCGGGATGGGGCTGGTGATCGCCTCGGCCAGCGTGCTGATGCTCCGGCTCTCCGCCCCGGCCGAGGCCGGCGCCAACTCCGCGGCCCTGCAGATCTCCGACGCCCTCTCGAACGTCGTCCTGCTCGCCGTGGCCGGCGCGGCCTTCGCCTCCCTCGGCGGCGGCAGCATGACGGGGGCGGGCTCCGGGTCGCACCCGGCCGCCTTCGCCGCGGTGTTCCTGCCGATGGCGGCGGTGGCCCTCGCCGGGGCCTGGGTGACGACCCGGCTCCGTGATCTGTGACGTGAGTCCCACCCGGGGGTGAGGCGGCCTCGTCCGCACGTTGACAGTCACGGGGCGCCGGTAGGGTGGCCCGGTTGTCATACGTAGCCGCCCGACCCCCTTACTACGGAGACCGTGACTACCACCCGCCCGTCGCCCGCCACCACCCTCAACGGAGGGCCCTCCGGGCTCACACCTATGTCTGCTTCCTCCGCCGCCGCTTCCACCTCCCACCACCTCTCGCCGGCCTTCCCCGGCCGGGCGCCCTGGGGTACCGCCAGCAAGCTGCGTGCCTGGCAGCAGGCGGCCATGGAGAAGTACGTCCAGGAGCAGCCGCGCGACTTCCTGGCCGTGGCCACGCCCGGCGCCGGGAAGACGACGTTCGCACTGACGCTCGCCTCCTGGCTGCTGCACCACCACGTCGTGCAGCAGATCACCGTCGTCGCCCCCACCGAGCACCTGAAGAAGCAGTGGGCGGAGGCCGCGGCGAGGATAGGGATCAAGCTCGATCCCGAGTACAGCGCCGGACCGCTCAGCCGGGAGTACGACGGGGTCGCCGTGACGTACGCCGGTGTCGGCGTGCGGCCCATGCTGCACCGCAACCGCTCCGAGCAGCGCAAGACCCTCGTCATCCTCGACGAGATCCACCACGCCGGTGACTCCAAGTCCTGGGGCGAGGCCTGCCTGGAGGCGTTCGAGCCGGCGACCCGGCGGCTGGCGCTGACCGGTACGCCGTTCCGGTCGGACACCAACCCCATCCCCTTCGTGACGTACGAGGAGGGGCAGGACGGCATCCGGCGGTCCGCCGCCGACTACACCTACGGGTACGGCAACGCGCTCGCCGACCACGTCGTCCGCCCCGTCATCTTCCTGAGCTACAGCGGCAACATGCGCTGGCGCACCAAGGCCGGTGACGAGATCGCCGCCCGGCTCGGCGAGCCGATGACCAAGGACGCGGTCAGCCAGGCCTGGCGTACGGCGCTCGACCCGCGCGGCGAGTGGATGCCGGCCGTGCTGCGCGCCGCCGACCAGCGGCTGACCGAGGTGCGCAAGGGCATCCCCGACGCGGGTGCCCTCGTCATCGCCTCCGACCAGGACTCGGCCCGCGCCTACGCCAAGCTGATCCGCGAGATCACGGGGACGAAGGCGACCGTGGTCCTCTCCGACGACACCGGCGCGTCCAAGCGCATCGACGACTTCAGCGCCGGCGACGACCGGTGGATGGTCGCGGTGCGGATGGTGTCCGAGGGCGTCGACGTGCCCCGGCTGGCGGTCGGGGTCTACGCGACGACCATCTCCACCCCTCTCTTCTTCGCCCAGGCCGTCGGCCGGTTCGTGCGCTCCCGGCGGCGCGGCGAGACCGCGTCCGTGTTCCTGCCGACCGTCCCGGATCTGCTGACCTTCGCCAACGAGATGGAGGTCGAGCGCGACCACGCCCTCGACAAGCCCAAGAAGGAGGGCGAGGAGGACCCTTACGCCGAGTCCGAGAAGGAGATGGAGGAGGCGAACAAGGAGCAGGACGAGGACACCGGCGAGCAGGAGCAGTTCGCCTTCGAGGCGCTGGAGTCCGAGGCCGTCTTCGACCGGGTGCTCTACGACGGCGCCGAGTTCGGCATGCAGGCCCACCCGGGGAGCGAGGAGGAGCAGGACTACCTCGGCATCCCGGGACTCCTCGAACCCGACCAGGTGCAGCTGCTGTTGCAGAAGCGGCAGGCCCGGCAGATCGCGCACAGCCGCAAGAAGCCGGACACCGAGGCGGACCTGCTGGAGCTGCCGGCGGAGCGGCGGCCGGTCGTCTCCCACAAGGAGATGATGGAGCTGCGGAAGCAGCTGAACACGATGGTCAGCGCGTATGTCCACCAGAGCGGCAAGCCGCACGGGGTGATCCACACGGAGCTGCGGCGGGTGTGCGGGGGGCCGCCGAGTGCGGAGGCCACGGCGGGGCAGTTGCGGCAGCGGATCGCCAAGGTGCAGGAGTGGGCTACCCGGATGAGGTAGTTCGTCGGCCGCGGGTGAGTGGGGGGCTGGTCGCGCAGTTCCTCCCCCAGCCTTCGGCCGGGGGTACCCCCAGCGCCCCTGAAGGGGCGCGTCACGTCGGCGCATACCGCCGCAAACTGCGGTAGTCCATACCGGTACGTGACCGGATTCTGGACGAAGGCTTCCGCTCAGCGAACCCGCACCGCTACTGTCCGGCTACGCACACGCCCCGTGGCAGCGCCGCCGCGGAGCGCAGCCGTGAAGCGACTGGGCCCGGAGCCGCCGGGCCGCCATGCCGATCGGCGGCCTCTGAAGCGCGTCGCTGACGGGACTCGGCGACGCATCCGCCGCGTCGGAGGTTGCCGGCCTCACCACTTAAGGAGTGGGCGTCGTGACCGCGGAGACCTCTCAGACGCTCGACCGGGGACTCAGAGTCCTCAAACTGCTGGCCGACACGGACCACGGGCTGACCGTCACCGAGCTTTCCAACAAACTGGGCGTGAACCGGACCGTGGTGTACCGGTTGCTCGCCACGCTGGAGCAGCATGCGCTGGTACGGCGCGACCTGGGCGGGCGAGCCCGGGTCGGGCTGGGGGTGCTGCGTCTCGGCCGGCAGGTGCATCCGCTGGTACGGGAGGCAGCGCTGCCGGCGCTGCGGTCGCTCGCCGAGGACATCGGAGCGACGGCGCACCTGACGCTGGTCGACGGGACCGAGGCGCTCGCCGTCGCGGTCGTCGAGCCTACCTGGACCGACTATCACGTGGCCTACCGGGCCGGGTTCCGGCATCCGCTGGACCGCGGCGCCGCGGGCAAGGCGATCCTGGCCGCCCGGCACTCGCCGCGGAACGACCCCGGGTACACGCTGACCCACGGCGAACTGGAGGCCGGGGCGAGTGGGGCCGCGGCGCCGCTGATCGGGGTCACCGGCGTCGAGGGCAGCGTGGGCGTCGTGATGCTGGCCGACGCGGTGCCGGAACGGGTCGGTACCCGGGTCATGGACGCGGCCCGGGAGGTCGCGGAGGCGTTGCGCTGACCGGAGCCGGCAGGGGAGGCGCGGCGCGGGCGGTGCGGTGGGCGGGGTCGGGGCGGTGGCCTGAACAGGGCGCCACGTTAGATTGACTCCGTGCTCTCACGTCTCACGCGTCTCCAGGCCGTCGCCGTCTGTGCGGTTCCCGTCGTGGCCCTGATCGGTACGGCCGTCTTCGCGCCGTTGCCGTTCTCGGTGGCCCAGCCCGGGATGACGGCGAACGTGCTCGGCGCCAACAGGGGCACCCCGGTGATCACCGTCTCCGGGGCGCCCACCCGCACGACCAGCGGGCAGTTGCGGATGACGACGATCGAGGCGACCGGGCCGGACGCGCGGGTCTCGCTCGGCGACGTGATCGGCAACTGGTTCCGGACGGACCGCGCGGTGATGCCGCGCGACGCGGTCTACCCGAGCGGCGACAACGTCCAGGAGATCGAGCAGCACAACACCGAGCAGATGCAGCAGTCGCAGGACGCGGCGGCCCAGGCCGCGCTGAAGTACCTCGACCTGAGCGCGAGCAAGGTCAAGGTGACGCTGAAGCTGGCGGATGTGGGCGGGCCGAGCGCGGGGCTGCTGTTCTCGCTCGGGATCATCGACAAGCTGGACGGGAACGGCAGCGGGGGCGACCTCACCGGCGGCAGGAACATCGCCGGCACGGGGACCATCAGTGCGGACGGTGCGGTGGGGGCCGTGGGCGGGGTCGCGCTGAAGACGCAGGCCGCGCGGCGGGACGGGGCGACGGTGTTCCTCGTGCCGAAGGGCGAGTGCGGGGACGCCAAGGCGGAGTTGCCGAAGGGGTTGCGGCTGGTGCCGGTGACGACGCTGAAGGGGGCCGTGTCCGATCTGGTGGCCCTGGAGAAGGGGGAGAAGGTCCCCGGCTGCTGAGCCCCTCACCGGTCGCTGTCCGCCGCCGCCTGTTCCACCAGCGGGATGATGCGCAGCGGCACGGGGTTCTCCATGACGATCGCCGTGGAGGCCCGGACGATGCCGTCGAAACCGACGACCCGGTCGATCACCCGCTGGAGGTCGGCGTTGGAGCGGGCCACCAGCCGGCACTGCATGTCGCCGGTGCCGGTGGTGGTGTGGAGTTCCAGCACCTCCGGGACGGTCGCCAGGTGTGCTCGTACGTCCGGGCCCTGGCCCTGGCGGATCTGGAGGGTGGCGAACGCGGTGACCGGGTAGCCGAGGGCCGCGGGGTCCACCTGGGGGCCGAACCCCTGGATCACGCCGTTCGACTGGAGCCGGTCCAGGCGCGCCTGCACGGTGCCGCGGGCCACGCCCAGCCGCCGGGACATCTCCAGGACCCCGATGCGCGGCTCCCTCGCCAGCAGCACCAGGATCCGCCCGTCCAGATGATCGATCGCCATGCCCGCCTCCGGATGGTCACCCTGTACAGAAAGTTCGCCGATGGCGCCTTTTCACTGAGCATATTGCCCAGGAGAAACGACATCTATTGCACACCTTGCGGGGCGGGTTCACCCTTCGGACATGACGCAGACCACAGAGCACACTCCCGTTGCGACCGCCCGGCAGGGCGACCCCTTCCCGGTCAAGGGAATGGACGCGGTCGTCTTCGCCGTGGGCAACGCCAAGCAGGCGGCCCACTACTACTCCACCGCCTTCGGCATGCGGCTGGTCGCGTACTCCGGTCCGGAGACCGGGAGCCGTGAGACCGCGAGCTACGTCCTGGAGAACGGCTCGGCCCGGTTCGTGCTCACCTCCGTCATCAAGCCGGACACCGAGTGGGGCCACTTCCTCTCCCGCCACGTGGCCGAGCACGGCGACGGGGTCGTCGACCTCGCCATCGAGGTCCCGGACGCCCGCGCGGCGTACGCGTACGCGGTCGAGCACGGCGCGCGGCCGGTGGCCGAGCCGTACGAACTCAAGGACGAGCACGGCACCGTCGTCCTCGCCGCGATCGCCACGTACGGCGAGACCCGCCACACCCTCGTCGAGCGGACCGGGTACGACGGCCCGTACCTCCCCGGCTTCGTCGCCGCCGCCCCGATCGTCGAGCCGCCCGCCCGGCGCACCTTCCAGGCCGTCGACCACTGCGTCGGCAACGTCGAACTCGGCCGGATGAACGAATGGGTCGACTTCTACCACCGGGTCATGGGCTTCACGAACATGAAGGAGTTCGTGGGCGACGACATCGCCACCGAGTACAGCGCCCTGATGTCGAAGGTGGTCGCCGACGGCACCCTCAAGGTCAAGTTCCCGATCAACGAACCGGCGATCGCGAAGAAGAAGTCGCAGATCGACGAGTACCTGGAGTTCTACGGCGGGGCGGGCGTCCAGCACATCGCGCTCAACACCAACGACATCGTCGAGACGGTACGGACGATGCGCGCGGCCGGTGTCGAGTTCCTGGACACCCCCGGCTCCTACTACGACACCCTCGGCGAGTGGGTCGGCGACACCCGGGTCCCGGTCGACACCCTGCGCGAGCTGAAGATCCTCGCCGACCGCGACGAGGACGGCTACCTGCTGCAGATCTTCACCAAGCCGGTCCAGGACCGCCCGACGGTCTTCTTCGAGATCATCGAACGCCACGGCTCCATGGGCTTCGGCAAGGGCAACTTCAAGGCCCTCTTCGAAGCCATCGAACGAGAGCAGGACCGCCGCGGCAACCTGTGACCCCCGGCCCGTCGGCCTGCGACCGCAGACCTGTCGGCGGGTGACCGCGGGCCCGTCGGCTTGTGACCGCGGGCCTGTCAGCGGGTGACCCCGGGCCTGTCGACGGCCTGTGCCCCCTGGCCCGTCGGCCACCGTCCTGTGCCCCCTGGCCCGTCGGCCACTGTCCTGCCCTGCGGCCGGGCACGTCGGCCCGCGGCCACCTTCCTTCCGCCGTGACGGTGATCGGCCGCGGCGGTGTGTCCCGGCGGTGCCCGGCCGCCGGGGCCGTGCTACTGCGGTAGTTCCTCGTTCGGCGGCTGGTTGCCCAGGGCTGTGAGGGCGGCGTGGGCCGCCGGGATCTGGAGCGGGGAGAAGTACGGGTTGGTCCGCAGGGCGTCCTGGAGGTGGCGGCGGGCCGGGGCCTCCAGGTCCAGGTCGCGTTCGATCATGCCCCGGTGGAAGGCGTACAGCGCGCTGCGCACCCCGCCGCCCTTCGTCGAGTCGGTCGCCACGGAGGCGTAGCGCAGCGCCTCCTTGTCGTCGCCGGCCCGGTGCAGGGCCCAGCCGAGGGCGTCCGCGACCTCGATGCCGGGCTGGCGCTCCCACTCGGCCGTCAGCCGCTCCACCGCCTCCTGCACGTCCCCGTGGTCCGCCTCGTACTGCCCGATCACCAGATCATCGTCGATTCCGGCCTCCAGCTCGCGCCGCACCTGCGTCCGCATCAGCTCGTACTGCGCCTCCGCCTGCCGCCCCCTCCCCAGCGACTCGTACAACTCGCCCAGCTCCAGGGCGACCTGCGGAGTCGGCCGGTGCGCGAGCGCCCCCTGGTAGGCGGTCAGCGCCTCCTGCGTACGGCCGAGCGCGGCCAGCGCCCGCCCCTGCCCGGCCCGCGCGGCCGACTGGTCGGGGTCCAGGCGCACGGCAGCCGTGAAGTGCCGCAGCGCATCCTCCCGGTCGCCCCGCTCCCAGGCCAGCTGCCCGGACTGGCACAGATACGCGGCCTGCTCAGCGGGCGTCCGGGCGGCCGCCGCCGCGTCGGTCACCTGGGCCACCGCGTCCTCACGCCAGCCCCGGTCCCGGTACACCGCGGAGGCCCGCGCCATCACCGCCGGCTTCACGTCCGCCCCCACCTTCAGCGCCATCAGCTTGTCCAGCGCGGACCGGGCCGCCTTGTAGTCGCCGAGCCCGTTGTACGCGTCGATCAGCACCGGGTACGCCGACCACCGCTTCGGCGCGGCCTTCAGCGCCTCCTCGCCGAACCGCCTGGCCTCCGGGAAGTCCCGGCGTGCCACGGCCAGCTCCGCCAGTGCGCCCAGCGCCTCGGTGGTGTTCTTGCCGGCCGCCTTGAGGGAGGTCTGCAGCGCGCGCTCGGCCCGGGGATAGTCGCCGGTGTCGGCGGTCCGGCGCGCCCGCTCGACGTACGCGGCCCCGAGCACCGCCCAGGCCGCCGCGTCCTTCGGCCGCGCCCGCACCCGCGCCTCGCGGGCGCCGATCAGCGCCGTCAGGTCGGGCAGGGCGGCGGGCAGCCCGTCGAGGACGGCCGCCTGCGCCGCCGCGACCGCCGCCGCCCGCGCCGCCGCCTGGGCCCGCGGGCCGGCCGCCTGGGCCGGCGCCGCGCGGTGCGGCTCGCGCGGCCACAGCATCAGCGTGCCGCCGGCCGCCACGCC
>NZ_JAEKKT010000470.1 GCF_019510245.1 Streptomyces sp.
GGAGGCGCCGAGCTGTGCGGGCGGGCGGAGGGACCGCGGCTGTGGTCCCGTCGCCGTCGCATCGGCGGTTCTGATCGCGGTGCCGCTCACCGGGCGACCTCCGCAAGCGAGGCGAGCACGGCGGCGAAGCGGGATCCGGGCGGGCACAGGCCCGCGACGGAGGCGGCGTCGGTCGCGGTGTCGACGTCGCGCAGGAGCGGCAGGTCACGGACCGACAGGCCCGCGTCGAGGAGCCGGTGGCGCTGGATCTCGCCGGTGCGGCCAGTCGACATCGGAACGCCTCGCACCAGAGACCCGGCGCGGGAGGGCTCGGCGAGGCCCAGGGCCCAGAAGCCGCCGTCGGCCGCCGGCCCGAACCAGGCGTCGTGGCCGTCCCGGCCGATGTCGGCCAGCAGATCCGCAGTCAGCTGTGGGGTGTCCATGCCGACCAGCAACGCGGGACCTTCGTCACAGACGGCGAAGGCGCCCGCGATCCGTTCGTCGAGTTCTCCGGAGACCTGCGGGACGACATCGAAGCCCCGGGGCAGCCATCGACCCGGCTTTCCGTCGAGCACGAGGACCCGGCGCCGGGCAGGCACCCGAAGTGCCGCGTCGAGCGTGTCGGAGAGGGACGCCTCGGCCAGTGCGGCTGCCTCCTGCGGCGTGTAGGGCGGGGTGAGGCGCGTCTTGACCCGCCCCGGTACCGGCTCCTTGGCGATGACGAG
Organism: Streptomyces sp.; assembly: GCF_019510245.1. GTDB lineage: Bacteria > Actinomycetota > Actinomycetes > Streptomycetales > Streptomycetaceae > Streptomyces. The sequence goes on from NZ_JAEKKT010000470.1 coordinate 705, forward strand.
CAAGATGGCCGGGCCCGACGTGACGGTCATCGCACGGCTCCCGTCACAGGCTGCTGTGCGAGAGTCCGCGGCTCGTGGACCACGTATGCCCCGAGGGCACGGGCGATGTCCGCGGAACCGTCGGTGGACCCGTTGTCGACGACGATCCCACGCCGACTGGGCGGGATCCGTTCCAGAACCCAGGGCAGGGCCTCGGCTTCGTCGAGGCACGACGGCACGACGTCCACAGGGGAAGGGGATGTTTCGATCACCCCACTCACCCTACGAACTCGAAGCGGACATAAGGGATTTGATGTTCTTACAGATCGCTGACGTCCCCCAGGGCGTCGTCAGCGTCAGGTCCCCGTGGGGTCGGGTGGGCTGGGCGGCGACCATGGACACAGCGGTGGACCCGTCAGCCGCTACGGCGACCCCATGGACCTCCCCCGGCTCAACGTCACTGCTCACGGATTGACGTACTTTGTGACGGCTCCGATGCTGGTAGTAGGGGGTGATGGAAGGGGCTGCGGCCGTGCGTCGTGGACAGAGTGGTCTTCCTCGGGTGTTGACGGCGGCGGAGACGGCGGCACCGGTGGACGCTGTCGACGTGGTCGCGGAGGACCTGAGGCGACGTTTCAGGGCCACGGAGGTGTCTTTCCTCATTGTGGATCTGACGGGGAAGGCAGTGGCGCGGCTGTCCACCGTCCCCGCGGACAGTGGCCGGGAAGCGGAGCGGATCCCCCTGTTCGGCAGCGTCTACGAGGAAGTGGTTCGTACCCAGCGGCTGCATCACGAGGCGGCCGACCACGGACATCGGGTGATCATGCCGGTCACCAACCGGGGAGACGCGATCGGGCTGCTGGAACTGCTCCTGCCGGCCGACCCCCGCGACGACGTCCTTGACGCGGTCGGGGAAGCCGCCCACCTCCTGGCCTACATCGTGATCGCCAACGGGCGCTTCACCGACCTCTACACCTGGGGCAAACGCTCCGTACCCCCCAGCCTTGCGGCAGAGATCCAGTACCAGCTGCTGCCCCCGTCACTGTCGTGCGAGGCGGCGCAGTTCACGCTCTGCGGGAGCCTGGAGCCCTCCGAAGGCCTCAGCGGTGACACCTTCGACTACGCCTTGGACCGCGACACCCTGCATGTGTCGGTGACCGACCCCATGGGCCACGACATCGATGCCGCCCTGGCCGCCACGGTCCTGGTGAGCGCCCTGCGCGGCGCCCGCCGCGCAGGGGCGGGCCTGGCCGAGCAGGCCCACCGGGCCGACCATGCGCTGATCGCCCACGGCCACGGTCACGCCACCGGGCAGCTGCTGCGCGTCCATCTCCGAACCGGTCAGGCCCAGCTCGTCAACGCCGGCCATCCCTGGCCACTGCGCATGCGCGACGGGACTGCGGAGGTGATCACCTGCGAGGTGGACCATCCCTTCGGGCTGTCCGAGTTCACGCCCCACCCCT
>NZ_JAEKKT010000222.1 GCF_019510245.1 Streptomyces sp.
GACCGCGTCCTCACCTGGATCGTCGCCGCCGTCGTCCTCACCGGCGTCACGGTCCTGGCGATCAACACGCCGAAGGCGGTCAGCGCCACCCGCGACCACTTCGCCAAGCGCGCCCCGGTCTCCCCGGACAGCTACCGCGCCTCCCGCGCGTACGCGGGCCACAAGCCGGAACTCCTCTTCGACAAGCTCAACAACACGTGGTGGGGCCCGGGCATCGCCGGCGCCGGCGAGGGCGAGTGGGTCGAGGCGCACTTCGACGAGCCGACCCGTCTCCTGAACGTCGTCATCACCTCCGGCGAGTCGACCCACAACGAGCAGCTGAACAAGTCGGCCCTGCCGCACCGTCTGACGGCGACCATCAAGACCGCCGACGGCAAGACCCTGACCCGCGACATCGTCCTCGACCAGGCGTCCGGCGGCCAGACCCGCAACCTGCGGGCGGCGGACGTCGTCTCCGTCCGGTTCACGATCGACTCGTCGTACCAGGCGTCGGCCCGCACCCAGGTCGCCATCGCCGAGATCGAGTTCTTCGGCCCGTCCAGCGCGAACTCCTAGCGGCGGCGGAGGGGGACCGGCCGGCTCCTCATCAGGGACCGGTACACGGCCGTGGACCTGGGGTTGCCGCCGCACTGCCACACGCCGTGCGGGCAGTAGTCGGTGATGGTCTGGTACAGCGGGCGGCTGCTCGCGAACCAGTCGAGCATGCCGCGCAGGTACGCCGGATCGTCGCCGTTCTCGTACAGCCCCCACTCGGGGTACGAGACCGGTTTGCCGTGGGCCCGGGCGAAGTCGGCCTGGGCCCGCAGCCCGTACGGCTCGGCGACCTGTTCCTGGAAGGACATCCCGCGCGGGGCGTCGTACGCGTCCATCCCCAGCACGTCCACGTACCCGTCCCCCGGATAGCACGCGGTCCAGGGGACGGCGTCCCGCCCCCGGTTGGGCGCGAAGTCGAACCGGAACCGGGCGCCCGGCACCGACCGCATGGCCGTCACGATCCGCCGCCAGTACGCCCGCCAGGCGGCCGGGTCCGGTCCGCAGCGATGGGTGTACGTGTCCCCGTTCATCTCCCAGCCGAGCACGACGACGGTGTCCGGCGCGCCGACCGCGACCAGCCGGCGGCCCAGGGCACGGAAGTGGACGTCGTACAGCCCAACCGCCCCGAGCCGCAGTTGGCGGCGCACCTCGGCGTCCGGGACGTGTGCCTCGGTGTGTTCGAGCATCGGCACGTTGAGGACGAGGAGCCGGTCGGGTTCGGCCTGCCGCCAACGGGCCCACAGCCGCACGAAGTCCGGGGCGCCCTCGATGTTCCGCCACACGTCCCCGGGCAGGTAGGTGTGCCCGACCCGGGGCCGGTCCCGGAGCCAGCTCCCGAGCGCCGCCACCCGCCGTACCCCGTCCGCGCCGTACCCGACGTACGCCCCGAAGGGCCCGGGCGCGGCGGGCCGCGGGACCTCCGGCCGGGACACGGGCAGCAGCAGGAGGGCGACCAGCGCGGCGACCCACAGGAACCTCAGACGTGCCATGGGAGGCAGTCTGGCCGCTCCGCACACGGGGTCCACGCCATGTGGTCATACCGTGACCCTGCGTGCTAGGGCGTGCTACGGCCGGGGCCCGGCCGCAGCACCGGCGTCCGTCGGCGGCAGATCGCCACGGGCCGTCAGGTTCCACAGCGTCGCCGGATCCCACACCGTCGTCGGGATCCACTGTCTCGCCGGGACTCTGTGCGGCCTCGGAGCCCTGTGCGGCCTTGCCGGCCGGCGGTGCCCCGACGCGTCGGTCCCCGTCCGTGCGGGTGGCCTGACGGGTGTCGGTGACGCCGTGGCGGCCGGGGCCGGGTGGGGGTGTGCGGGCGACGGTGTTCCGGGCACGCTCACGCCGTGGCTCCGCAGCCACGGCAGCGGGGCGACCTCGGAGCCCAGGTGCCGGGTGGTGCGGACCTCGAAGTGGAGGTGGGGGCCCTCCGCGTTGCCCGTGGACCCGGCGGAGCCGATCCGCTGGCCCGCCGACACGCGCTGGCCGCGGCGGACGTTGATGACGGACAGGTGGGCGTACTGGGTGTAGTAGCCGTCGGGATGGTGTCTGGTTGCCGAAGGCGTCGCCGCAGGTCGCTGCCACGACGCGGCCGGGGCCGACGGCGTACACGGGCGTCCCGGCGTCGACGGCGAAGTCCTGGCCGGTGTGCCGGTGTCTCCAGAGGCGGCCCCTGGCGGCGTACCGGGCGGAGAGCCGGTAGCGGACGGTGGGCGCGGTCCAGCGGGCGGTGCGATCGGCGTGATCGGTGCGGTGGCTGCCGTCGGCGCGGTCGGTGCCGTCTTTGTGGGTGTTCCGAGGTGAGGTGCTGCGCGTGCCGAAGGCGCAGTGGGCCGGGCGCTGGGCGGCCTTGGCGGGTGTGGTGAGGAACGCGCCGGTCAGGAGGAGCACCAACGCGGCGGTGAGGAGCCGTAGATCATCCGTTCGCATCTTCGGATCCTCTGACGGGCGGCTCGCCGGGAGGCGGCCCCACGCGCCCGACGCCACGACTTTCGCCTGTTCGGATGATCGGCCCGGCCCGGCTGAACGCCCGCCCGCCGTCCGCCCGTACCTCCGGGCACAGCACGCGTCCGCAGAACGGAGCCCCCCCCGTGAACGCATCCGCAGCCATCGGCGTGACCGGCCTGGGCGTGATGGGCCGCAATCTGGCCCGGAACCTCGCCCGGCACGGCTACCCGGTCGCCGTCCACAACCGCACCCCGGCCCGCACCCGCGCGCTGATCGAGGATTACGGGAGCGAGGGCGACTTCGTCGGCGCCGAGACCGCCGCCGAGTTCGTCGCCGCCCTGGAACGCCCCCGCCGTCTCATGATCATGGTGCAGGCGGGCGCCGCCACCGACGCCGTCATCGACGAGTTCGTGCCGCTCCTCGAACCCGGTGACATCGTCATCGACGGCGGCAACGCCCACTTCGCCGACACCCGCCGCCGCGAGGCCGCCCTGCGCGAGAAGGGCCTGCACTTCGTCGGCGTCGGCGTCTCCGGCGGCGAGGAGGGCGCGCTGCACGGGCCTTCGATCATGCCGGGCGGTTCCGCCGAGTCGTACGCCGTGCTCGGGCCGATGTTCGAGGACATCAGCGCGAAGGTGGGCGGCGAGCCGTGCGCCACGCACGTCGGCGCGGACGGCGCCGGGCACTTCGTGAAGATGGTCCACAACGGCATCGAGTACGCCGACATGCAGCTCATCGCGGAGGCCTACGACCTGCTGCGCCAGGTCGGCGGGTACGCGCCGGCCGAGATCGCCGACATCTTCCGGGAGTGGAACGGCGGCCGCCTCGGCTCCTACCTCATCGAGATCACGGCGGAGGTGCTCTCGCACGTCGACGCCGCCACCGGCGCGCCCTTCGTCGACGTCGTCGCCGACGCGGCCGGCCAGAAGGGCACCGGGCGCTGGACCGTGCAGACCGCGCTGGACCTGGCCTCCCCGGTCACCGCGATCGCCCAGGCGACCTTCGCCCGCGCCGCGTCCGGCCGCCGCGAACTGCGCGCCGCCTACGCCGGGCTGCCCGGCGGCACCACCCCACCGCTCAGCGCCACCGAGGCCGACCGCTTCGCCTCCCGCGTCGAACACGCCCTGTACGCCTCGAAGGTCATCGCCTACGACCAGGGCTGGACGATGATCCAGGACGCGGCCGCCGAGTACGGCTGGAAGATCGACCTCGGGGCGGTGGCCCGGATCTGGCGGGGCGGCTGCATCATCCGCGCGTCCTTCCTGGACCGGATCCGCGCGGCCTACCGGGCCGACCCGGACCTCGTCAGCCTGCTGGCCGAGGAGGAGTTCGCGAAGGAGATCGCCGACGCGCAGGTGCCGTGGCGGGAGACGGTCGCGTCCGCGGCCCGCCGGGGCATTGCCGTACCGGCGTTCTCGGCGGCGCTCGCCCACTACGACACCCTCCGCGCCGACCGACTCCCCGCGGCCCTCCTCCAGGGCCAGCGCGACTACTTCGGCGCCCACACCTACGCCCGCACCGACCGCCCCGGCACCTTCCACACCCACTGGGCAACGGAGGGCCGTCCCGAGACAGAGGGCTGAGCAGCGCCCCGTCTGCAGCGCCCCGTAAGGGGCGTTTCAGACGGGGCGTTGGTGAGGAGGTTCCGTCGGCCGGGCCGACCGCAGGTCAGACGCGGACGCCGAACATGAACGGACCGCCGATGGTGGACATCGACTCGTAGCGGACGACCGTGCCGGTGCGCGGGGCGTGCAGGATCTGCCCGTTGCCCGCGTAGAGGCCCACGTGGTGCAGGTCGTTGAAGAAGAAGACCAGGTCGCCGACCTGGAGGCCGGAGGTCGAGTAGATCTTCGTGCCGATCGTCGACTGGGACTCGGAGGTGCGCGGGATGGAGACGCCTGCCTGCGCGTAGGCCCAGGAGGTCAGGCCCGAGCAGTCGAACGAGGACGGGCCGGTGGCGCCGTAGACGTACGGGGTGCCGAGCCGGGTCTTGGCGGCGGCGAACGCGGCGGCGGCCCTGCCGGTGGCGGAGGTGTCGTTGCCGAGGTCGACGCGCTCGCTGGCGGAGCGGCTGGCGCGGTCCTGGTCGGCGGCGAGGGCGGCCTTCTCGGCGGCGGTGAGGCTGTTGAGCAGCTTCTGCGCCTCGGCGAGCTTGGCCTGGACTTCCTTCTTCTTCTTGCCGAGTTCGGTGCGGGTGGCGGCCAGGTCCTTGAGCTTGCCGGTCGCCTCGGCCCGCTCCTGCGCCAGTTCGCGCTGCTTGGCCTGGATCTTCTTCAGCGTCTCGACCTGCTGGCCGCTCAGCTGGTCGAGGGTGGAGGCCTTGTCCAGGTAGCTGTCCGGGTCGGAGGAGAGGAACAGCTGGAGGGACGGGTCGAGGCCGCCGCTGCGGTACTGGGCGGTGGCCATGGAGCCGATGCCGTCCCGGAGTTCGTTCAGCTCGTCCTGCCCACGGGCGACCGAGTCCTGGAGCGCGGATATCTGCTTCTGGAGCTTCTCCTGCTTCTCCTTGGCCCCGTTGAACTTCTCGGTGGCCTGCTCGGCCTCCTCGTAGAGCTTGTCGACCCGGGACTTGACCTCGTCCTTGCTCGGCTTCGCTACGGGCGCGGCGTTGGCCGCCTGTGAACTGAGGGCCACGGCGGCAGCGGCGGCGGAGGTGAGCACGGTGACACGGGCACGGCCCGGCTGCTTGGCACGACGGTGGGACGCCACGGAGGCGAGCTCCTTCCGAGCAGAGGTTCAGGCAACAGACCCTAATGACTGTCTTATGGTCGGTTCAAATCTTCGCATGAAAATTCTTGGCCGGAACTGACCGGAGATGGCCGTCGCCTGACGGTGCATCGAACGAAAGGGTCTGGTGGTTGTAAAGAACCTTGACAGTCAATTGGTCTAGTCCAACCATGGGCGTCCATGAGACCCACTCGTGCCCTGCACGCCCTGCCCGCAACCGCCCTGTCCGCCGCGCTCGTTGCCCTCGGGGCAGGCGCCGCGCACGCCGATCCGCACGCCGCCTCGCACCACGTGAAGCCGATGCCCGCCCACGTCGCGGCCCCCTACTTCGAGGCCTGGACCGGCGAGAGCCCGGCCGCGCTCGCCGTCGAGTCCGGCAACAAGTACCTGACCCTCGCCTTCCTCCAGACGCCGGACGCGGGCTCCTGCACCGCCGACTGGAACGGCGACGCCACCCAGCCCATAGCCCCGGGCACCTTCGGCGCCGACATCGCCGCCCTCCAGGCCCGCGGCGGCAACGCCATCCCCTCCTTCGGCGGCTACGGCGCCGACACCACCGGCACCGAACTCGCCGACAGCTGCACCGACGTGGACGCCGTCGCCGGCGTCTACGAGAAGCTCGTCACGACCTACGGCATCAGCCGCATCGACCTCGACATCGAAGCGGACTCCCTCGCCAACACGGCCGGAATCGACCGCCGCAACAAGGCCGTCGCCAAGGCCGAGCACTGGGCCGAACGCACCGGACACCCGCTCCAGTTCTCCTACACCCTGCCGACGACCACCAAGGGCCTGGAGGACAACGGCCTCGCCGTCCTCCAGAACGCCGTCGCCAACCACGCGCGCGTGGACGTCGTCAACATCATGACCTTCGACTACTACGACGGCGCCGCCCACGACATGGCCGCCGACACGAAGACCGCCGCGGACGGCCTGCACGCCCAGCTCCACGCCCTCTTCCCGCACAAGAGCGCCAAGGACCTGTGGGGCATGGTCGGCGTCACCGAGATGCCCGGCATCGACGACTTCGGGCCCGCGGAGACCTTCACCACCCAGAACGCCGCGACGGTCGAGCGCTGGGCCGCCGCCCAGGGCATCGACACCCTCTCCTTCTGGGCCCTCCAGCGCGACAACGGCGACTGCGTCGGCACCGGCGGCGCCAACGCCTGCTCCGGAATAGCCCAGGACCCCTGGTACTTCAGCCACACCTTCGCCCGCTTCGGCGGCCCGCGCCGGTAGGGCCGGCAGACGGGCGGGGCCCGCGGTCCCCGGCGCACCGACCGCCGGGGAGCGCGAGCCGAGTCTTTGCCGGGACATGGTGAAGATCAGGTTTTCGGACAACAATGCGGCCACCGGGACCGGTTATCGTCCGCACAGCCACCTCACCTTCTGATCATCCTGTTCCCGGAGCTCCATGCGCCTCAAGCAGGTCTCGCTCACGGCGGCGACATCCGTCGTCGCCGGGCTGACCACCGTCACCGTCGGCCTCACCGGCCCCGCCGCTCTGGCCGACAGCACGGCGTCACTGCCGCTGTCGCACTACGCGCACATGGTGGCCGACACCGCCCATCAGCACCTGTTCTTCAGCCAGGGCGCCGGTTCGACCGGCATCCTGGTGACCGACCTGTCCGGCACCCCGGTCAGCACCATCACGGACGAGCAGGGGGCCACGGGTCTCGCGCTCTCCGCCGACGGCTCGACCCTCTACGCGGCCCTCGCCGACGGGGACGCGGTCGCCGCCATCGACACCGCGACGCTCACCGAGTCCGCCCGCTACGCGACCGGCACCGGCAGCGCGCCCGTCTCCGTGGCGGTGGCGGGCGGCCAGGTCTGGTACGGCTACGAGAAGGCCGACGGCACGGGCGCGATCGGCTCCGTCGACGCGTCCGGCACGGTCTCCACGCCCGCGCTGTCCCACTGGTCGGTCCCGCCCCTGCTGGCGGCCGGCGGCGGAGTGCTCGCCGCCGAGGAGCCGCTGCAGAGCCTCAGCCACGTGGCGACCTTCGACGTCTCCTCGGGCACGGCGACCGCCAAGGCCGACACCGACGTCTACGGCGGCACCGCGACCGGGCTCCAGGTCACCGGCGACGGCGCCACCGTGCTGCTCGCCGCCACCCAGCAGCCCGCGCTGGAGACCTACCGGACCTCGGACCTGCTGCGTGCCGACTCCGCCCCGTACTACACCGGTGGCGTGGGCCCGGGCTCGGTCGCGCTCGACACCGACGGCACGATCGCCTCGGCCAGTACCGCGGGCCTCTACGTCTACGTGGACGGCAAACTGGCGGAGAACCACGTCACCTTCCCCTCCGGCACCACCGTCGCCCCGGACGGCCTGACCTGGGGCGGCGACGGCACCACGCTCTACGCCGTCACCCGGGACTCCTCCGGCGCCTACACCCTCGGCGTGCTCGGCTCCGCGAAGCTCACCGACACCACCCTGACCCTGAACCCGCCCCAGTACGCGGCCCCCACCGAGCAGTTCACCTTCACCGGAGCCCTCGCCACCAGGGGCGTCCTCCCGGCCGGCGCCGCCCTCCAGGTCACCCGCGACGGCGACCCGCTGCCCGACGCCACGGTCGGCGCCGACGGCACGTTCGGCATCAGCGACACCCGGCCGGACGCGGGCAGGTACACCTACCAGGTGTCGTACGCCGGAGACACCACCCACCGTGCCGCGACCGCGAGCCTGACGGTGTACGTGGCCCGGCTGTCCACGGGCATCGCTTTCCCGGAGGTCGACTCCGCGACCCCGCACTCGGTCGTGCTCAAGGACACGCTCACCACCGAACTGCGCCTCGGGAGCCTCCGGCCGGGCACCGAGGTCGACGTCTCCCGCACGAACGAGGACACCCAGGAGACCGTCCAGCTCCCGTCGGTGACCGTCGACCCGGACACCACCGAGTTCACGGTGACCGACGACCCGGCGGCCGCCGGACGCTTCACCTACCACCTCTCCTTCGCGGGCGACGCCATCCACGAGCCGACCACCAGCGACGCGACCCTTCAGATCTCCCCGTACGCCCCGGTCCTCACCCTGAAGGCCCCCGCCACCGCCACCCGCGCCGCGGCCCTCTCCCTCACCGGCAGCCTCGGCGACGGGCCCTACCCCACAGGCGAGACGGTCACCGTCACCCGCACCGACGCCGCCCACACCACCACCCCGGCGACCTGGACCGCGCCCGTCGCGGCCGACGGCGCGATCACGGTGGAGGACACCCCGGCCGTCGGCGGCGCGAACACCTACACCGTGAGCTACCCGGGCGACGCGGCCCACCAGGCGGCCACCGCCTCGGCGATCGTCCAGGTGTCCCGCGCCAGGTCGGCGGTCACGGTCACCACGGACAAGTCGACGTACGCCTACGGCGCGACGGCCACCGTCACCGCCCACCTGGGCACCACGTACAACGGCCGTACGGTCTCGGTCTACGCCACGCCCGCGGGTGGCAGGAAGACGCTCCTGAAGACCGGCACGGTCGACGGCAAGGGCAACCTCAAGGCGACGTACAAGCCCACCCGCACCACCGTCTACACGGCGTCCTTCGCGGGCGACTACCGCTACGCCCCCGCCACGGCCACCCACTCCGCGGCCACCCAGGTGAAGATCGCGGAGAAGCTGGGCGGCTACTACACCAGCACCACCTACGGCGGGATCGGCTACCGCGTGTACCACCACACCGTGCAGCCTCAGGTGGTCGGCACGGTGACCCCGGACAAGTCCGGGCAGTGCATGAAGTTCCAGGCCCAGGAGTACTACAGCCGCGCCTGGCACACCATCGCGACGTCCTCGTGCTTCTCCATGGACCCGAACAGCACCGGCGTGACCCACCTGGCCCTCACCCACGCGGTGAACCAGCGGTTCCGGGTGCGGACGGAGTACGTCCACAGCTCCAAGGACACGAGCAACGCGGACACCTGGGGCGGCTGGCTGTACCTGACGGTACGGAACTGAACCCCGAGCGCCGCCGGTCCGGCCCGGGCGTCCACACCCTGTGGACGCCCGGGCCGAGTCGTGTGCGGCCGGCGGCTAGGGGTTGACGACCTTCCCGCCGAAGGTGACGTTCAGCTTGCCGGACGAGGCGAAGGACCAGCCGAGGGCGCCCGCGTAGGAGGTGCAGCGGGAGCCGTTGGTGCCCGTCCAGAACTGGTTGGAGCTGTCCGCGTCGCCGACGGTCTTGTCGTTGGAGCCGCCGTCGGCGAACCGGCACGAGGTGTTGGTACGGAACACCGAAGTGCCCTTGTCGAACGAGAAGTTGCGCTCGGCGTTGTCGATGCCCACGTTGTTCGAGACGGTCATCGTGCCGGGGTTGCTGTTGTAGGTGAACCCGTGGTGCCCGTTCCCGTAGGCGATGTCGTGCTGCACCACGTGGTTGACGGCGATGTCGTCGCCTCCGAGCTTGTAGCCGTTGCGGTCGCCGTCGCCGCTCTGGCTGCCGTCGCTCAGCGTGCCGTTGCCGTAGGAGAGCGAGTACTCGATGGTGACCGGCCCGATGGCTCCCGTGTCGGTCTTCGTGTACAGGTCCCAGCCGTCGTCGATGTTGTTGTGCGAGACGTCGTACCGGAAGACGTTCCCGGTGCCGGTGGTCAGCTTGGACGCGAACCCGTCCGCGTCCTCGCCGTCGCTGTCGGCGTTGTCGTGCGACTCGGAGCTGACGACCAGGTTGTTCGCCGGCCACTGGCTGCTGGGCGTGCTGGAGGAGATCCGGCCGAGCTGCAGTCCCGTGTCCCGGTTGTAGGCGGTCACGGTGCGCTCGACGACGTTGTTGCTGCCGCCGACGTAGATGCCGTTGTCGCCGGCGTGCTCGACCGTGAGGCCGTACAGGTGCCAGTAGTTGGCGAAGAGCTGGATGCCCCGGTTCGAGGAACTCTCGCTCTGCGCGGCGAAGTTCAGCACCGGGGTCTCGCCCGGGTAGGCGGAGAGCGTGGTGCGGGCACTGGCGGTGCCGTTGGAACCGGCCGGGATGGTCACCGTGGCGGAGTAGGTGTACGTCCCGCCGCGCAGGTAGATCGTGCCGCCCGCGGCGATGCGGCTGATCGCCGAGGTGAGCGTGGTCGGCGCCGACTGGGTGCCCGCCGCGCTGTCAGTGCCGCTCGGCGCCACGTACAGCACCGTGGACGCGGCCTGGGCGGGGCCGCCTGACAGTGCGACGAGCGTGCCGGCGAGCAGGCCGACGGCCGCGATGACTGGTCTCACGTGCATCGTTCGTCTCCGTTCGTCTCCGTGCGGGTCCTTGCGGAAAGCGCTTTCTCTGCGAAGCTAGAAGGGTGGCGTGGGCGCGTCAATAGCCATGTATATAAATGCAGTTCATGAGTGTGATCGATGGGGATGTCCTGACGGGGTCGTGAAGGGGATGTCCCGGACGTGTTATTTCGACGGCGATCGGAATATGGGTCCCGGGCCCCCGGTTGTCCGGTCCATGGACGAGATCCCTCGCAAGATCGCCCTCGGTGCCATCGGTGTGTGGCGCCACGACCGGACCGAACCCGAACTGGCCGTCGCGCTCGAAGGCCTGGGCTACGGCACCCTCTGGCTCGGCAACGTGACCGACCCGGACCTGACCGAGGCCGAACGGCTGCTGGACGCCACCGACCGCCTGGTGGTGGCCACCGGCATCGTGAACATCTGGTCCCTCCCGGCCGACCGCGTCGCCCGCGCCTACCGGCGCATCGCCGAACGCCACGCGGACCGGTTCCTGCTGGGCATCGGCGCCGGCCACCCGGAGGCGACGAAGGAGTTCGTACGGCCGTACGAGGCCCTCAACGCCTACCTGGACGTCCTCGACGCGGGCGGTGTCCCGGCCGCCCGGCGGGCGCTGGCGGCCCTCGGCCCCCGCGTCCTGCGGCTGGCCGGCGACCGCACGGCGGCCGCGCACCCCTACCTCGTCACCCCCGAGCACACCCGCCGGGCCCGCGAGCTCCTCGGCGCCGGACCGCTCCTAGCCCCCGAGCAGAAGGTGATCCTGGAGGCGGACCCCGCCAGAGCCCGCGCGATCGGCGACGCCACGCTCGGCTTGTACCTGGGCCTGACCAACTACGTCGGCAACCTGCGCCGCCTCGGCTTCGACGACACCGACTTCGCGGACGGCGGCAGCGACCGCCTCTTCGACGCGCTGATCGTGCACGGCGACACGGGCCGGGTGGCCGAAGGTGTCCGAGCCCATCTGGACGCGGGCGCCGACCATGTGGCGCTGCAGGTGCTGCATGCCGCCGGCACCGACCCGCTGCCGGCGTACCGGGCGCTGGCCGGGGCGTTGCAGCCGGCGGGCGGGCAGCCGGGCCCGGGGGCTCGGCTCAGAGCGCCGTGAGCAGGGCGTCGAGCGGTGCGGGGACGCGGTCGGGGTCCAGGGCCTCGACGAGGACCCGCCCGTAACGGATCTTGCGGCCCGACGTCGTACCCAGGAAGCGGCGGAACTTCTGCTGCGCGGTGCGGCCCTGCTGGGCTGGCTGGTTCAGGAAGGTGCGCAGGGCCCGGTGGTCGCCCTCGGCGTGCACGAGTTCGGCGACCCGGGGCGGGCCGAGGGCACGGACCAGCTCGTCCTCCAGGTCGGCCGCGCAGACGAAGATGCCGTGCTGCGCGGCGCCGGCCCGCTCCAGGCCACGGGCGTAGTAGGGGCGTTCGCGTTCGTCGCAGAGCCCGGTCAGGCGCAGGCCGAGGCCGGTGGGGCCGAGGAGGTGCGCGAACCGGCCGACGTTCATCGCCCCGCCCATCGACAGCACGCAGACCCCTTCGGCCGCCAGGTCCCGGCCGCGCCGGGCGGCCAGCGCCTCGAGGGCCGCGAGGTCGCTGGGCCCTTCGAGCAGTACGGCGACCCGCACGCCGAGCCGGCCAGCGAGCTCCCGTGCGGGGGCCTCCGGACCACCGCCGGCCCAGGCGCGGACGGCTTCCCGGAAGGCGGCCATGCCAGGCACACGCGCCGCGTGCGCCCCGGCCGCTGCTTCGTCTGGCGGCGGGGCAGTCGCCCCCGAGGGGCGCGGGGAACTGCGCGACCAGTCCCCACGGGCCCGCGGGCGATCACCGTCCGGCCCGGCGCCGCCGGATACCGCCGTGGGTGCTGCGTCCGTGCCGGCTGTCGCGTTCGCGCCGTCTGTTGTGTCCGCCGCGTCCGGGGTGTCCGGCGTGTCCGTCATGGGACGAGTCTGCGCCCGGGGCCGGCGGCGGTGCCACGGAATATCGAGGGCGCCGCCGGACCCGGGGGCCGGAGGCTCAGGCGATACGGGTGCCGGTGCCGCCGACGTGCACGCGCGGGTCGCCCGTGCGCAGGGTCACCGTGAGTTCGCCGGGGCGGCCCAGGTCCGCGCCCTGGTGGAGGGTGAGGACGGCGTCCTCGGAGACCAGGCCGAGCTCACGGGCGTAGGCGCCGAACGCGGCGGCCGCGGCGCCGGTCGCCGGGTCCTCGACGACCCCGCCGACGGGGAACGGGTCCCGGACGTGGAAGACGGTGGCCGATTCGCGCCACACCAACTGCACGGTGGTCAGGTCCAGGCGGTGCATCAGCGCTTCGAGGCGGGCGAAGTCGTAGGCGAGGTCCGCGAGGCGGGCGCGGGTCGCCGCCGCGAGCACGAGATGGCGGGCGCCGGCGAACGCGACGCGGGGCGGGAAGGCCGGGTCGAGATCGGCGGCCGGCCAGTCGAGCGCCGCCAGCGCCTCCGCGAGGTCGGCGTCGGCGATCTCCTCGGTGTGCGGTGCGACGCTGGTGAGCGTGGCCCGGACCGCCCCGCCCTCCTCGGTCACCGCCACCGGCACGGTGCCGGCGCGGGTGGCGAACACCAGCTCCCCGGGGCCGATCCGCTCGGCGAGCGCCACGGCGGTCGCGATGGTGGCGTGCCCGCAGAACGGCACCTCGGCCTTGGGGCTGAAGTAACGGACGGTGTACGCGCGTCCGTCCTGACCGCCGAGCCCCTCCGGGGGAGCCGTCAGGAACGCGGTCTCGGAGTAACCGAGTTCGGCGGCGACGGCGAGCATGCCGGCGTCGTCCAGACCGGTGGCGTCCAGCACGACACCGGCAGGGTTGCCCCCCTCGGGCGAACTGGAGAAGGCGGTGTAGCGCAGGATCTCGGGCCGGGCCGCGTTGGTCGTCATGGTCGCGGCAACGTGGGGCGGACCGACGGCTATTCCTGGACGTCTTCCTGGGCGTCTTCCTGGACGTCTTCCTGGGCGCCGACGTCGTCCGGCCGGCGGTGGTGGGTGGCGGTGATGCCGGCGAGGACGAGATCGATGCCGTCGAGGAACTGCCGGCGGTCGTCGTGCCCGCGCATCTGGTCCGCGACGGCCCGGGTGAACGGGTAGTCGTCGGGGTCGAGTTCCCGCCACGCCGTGGACACGGTGTCGAGGAACCCGGCGCGGTCCACGCCGGGTGGGAGCGCACGGGCGCTCGAGCTGTTCACGGCGTTCTGGCCGGCGGCGCCGAGGACGTAGTGGACCAGCGCCGAGGTCACCGTGAACCAGCTGCTCTCGGGCACGTCGAGGGCGCGGACCTGCTGACCGATGCTCTCGAAGATCCGCGGCGTCACCGTCCCCCAGGGGTTGCGGGAGAGCTGCGCGGCGAGCTGCGTCGCGAGCCAGGGATGCCGCACGATCGCGTCGAACAGTCCGAGCGCGACGGCGCGGACCCCGTCCTGCGGCGAGGCCGGAGTCCCCGCCCCCGCCCCCGCCCCCGCCCCCGCCGACTCCGACCGCGGGGCCCCGGCGGCGGATCCGACGGCCACGGCGGCGGTGACGACCGCGTCCGTGGCGGCGGCGAGCAGCTCGTCCTTGTTCGCCACGTGCCAGTAGATCGCGCCGGGCCCGGTGGCGAGGCGTTCGGTCAGCGCCCGAAACGTCAGCCCGCTCTCGCCGGCCGTGTCGAGCAGCTCGACGGCGGCCTCGACGATGCGCTCGCGGGAGAGCGCGTCCGTGCGCCGCTGTGAGCGGTGTGTCCGCGTTGCCATGGCGCCATCTTGACATGCCTGGAGCGTCGTTCCAACATGGAACGACGTTCCAGACTGGAATGCCGTTCCACTCTCTTCGGGTGGCGGCCGGCCACAAGAGCCCGGCCCTGCTCTGCCCTTCCTCGGAGGAGTCACCATGCGCACGCCCGTCACGATCATCGGAGCCGGACTCGGCGGCCTCACGCTCGCCCGTGTCCTGCACGTCCACGGCATCCCGGCCGCCGTCTACGAGGCGGAGGCCTCCCCGGCGGCACGCACCCAGGGCGGGATGCTCGACATCCACGAGCACAACGGCCAGCCGGCGCTCCGGGAGGCAGGCCTGTACGAGGAGTTCCGCGCCCTCGTCCTGGAGGGCCGCGAGGCGACCCGGGCCCTCGCCGCCGACGGCACCGTGCTCTTCGAGGAGGCCGACGACGGCACGGGGGGCCGCCCCGAGGTGCTGCGCGGCGAGCTGCGCCGGCTCCTGCTCGAATCGCTTCCGGCCGGCACCGTCCGCTGGGGCCGCAAGGCCAACGCCGTCCGCGCCCTCGGCGAGGGCCGCCACGAGGTGACGTTCGCCGACGGCACCGCCGTCGCCACGGGCCTGCTGGTCGGCGCGGACGGCGCGTGGTCACGAGTGCGGCCGGTGCTGTCCGCGGCCGTACCCGCGTACACCGGCACCTCGTTCGTCGAGACCTACCTGTACGACGCCGACACCCGGCACCCGGCCGCCGCGAAGGCGGTCGGCGGTGGGGCGATGTTCGCGCTCGCGCCGGGCAAGGGCATCCAGGCCCACCGGGAGACCGGCGGGACCCTCCACACCTACGTGGCGCTGCGCAGGCCGCGGGAGTGGTTCGCCGACGCGGGCTTCACCGGGGCGGCCGGTTCCGTCGGTCCTGCCGGTCCTGCCGGTCCTGCCGGTCCCGCCGGTCCTGCCGGTCCTGCCGGTCCTGCCGCGGTCGCCGCGCGGATCGCGGCGGAGTTCGACGGCTGGGCCCCCGAGCTCACCGCGCTGATCACCGACGGGGAGAGTGCGCCGGTCCTGCGCCCCCTGTACGCCCTGCCCGCCGACCACCGGTGGGACCGGGTGCCGGGGGTGACCCTGCTCGGTGACGCCGCCCACCTCATGATCCCGAACGGCGAAGGCGCCAACCTGGCGATGTACGACGGTGCCGAACTCGGCAAGGCCCTCGCGGCCCACCCGGGCGACACCGAGGCCGCGCTGACCGCGTACGAGCAGGCCATGTTCCTCCGCAGCGCCGCGGAGGCCGCCGAGGCGGCCGATCTCCACGAGCGCATGTTCGGCGACGACTCCCCGCACGGCCTCATCGCCATGTTCACCGGAGCGGGAGCAGGAGCGTGAGCAGGCGCAGGATCGGGAGCAGAGGCGGAGGCGGAGGCAGGGGCAGGAGCCGGGCGGCCCGCGTGAGCGTCACGCCACGGCGCGGCGGTCCCGTACGAAGACCGGCTTGAGGTGCTTCTCCGGGAGGGCCTCGGGCAGTTGTTCCCAGTCGAGGACGTGGGAGGCGACGCGGGCCGGGTCGACCTTGCCGGAGCCGGCCAGGGCGAGGGCGTCGGGGATGTGGGCGCGGACGTTGTCGCGGGCGACGCGGAGGGCGACGCCGGTGAGGTACATGTCGAGGAGGGGGAGTTCGCCGGGGCGGAAGTGGTTGCCCGCGGATTCGCAGATGCCCTCCGGTGCCAGGGACCGCAGCGCCAGGGCCAGTTGGTCGACGCGGCCGGTCGCCTCGACCGCGATGTCGAAGCCGTGGTGGACCGGCGGGTCGAGGGTCTCGGCCGTGGTGGCGCCGAAGCCCCGGGCGATCTCCCGGTGTCCCGGGTCCGGGTCGACGTGGTGGACGGTGGACGCGCCCAGCGCGCGGGCGATGCCGGCGCCCGCCCGGAGGTCGCCTGGACGCGGTCGCGCCCGGCCGGAGGTCGCGTGGTCCGGGACCCTCGGCCGATCAGGTGCGCAGGCCGTACCGATCCCCGGCGTGTCATGCCGCGTGGCGGAGCCCCGTCACGAGAAGGCCGACCAGGCGGCGGGCGTCGTAGCCGGGGTCGTTCTCCGCACCGATGCAGAGGTTGCCGACACCGCGCATCAGTTCGATGGCGGCCAGGTCGGTGTGGATCTCGCCGGACTCGGCCGCCGCCTCGAGGAGCCGGGTGCAGACGGGGACCAGGCTGTCCAGGAAGTAGGCGTGGAGGGCGTCGAAGCCCGCCTGGTCGGAGCGCAGGGCCGCGGCGAGCCCGTGCTTGGTGACGAGGAAGTCCACGAAGAGGTCGATCCAGCGGCGCAGTGCGTCGTACGGGCTCGGGGCGTCGGCCAGCAGGGCCGGGCCGGCCTCGGCGCAGGCCTCCACCTGGTGCCGGTAGACGGCGATGATCAGGTCGGCGCGGGTCGGGAAGTGCCGGTAGATCGTCGCCGTGCCGACGCCCGCCCGGGCCGCGATGTCGCGCACCGGCGCCTCGACGCCGGACGCGACGAACGCCGCCGCGGCTGCCTCCAGCAGGGTCGTCTCGTTGCGCCGGGCGTCCGCCCGCCGGGGCCGGACCGCCTGCTCCTCGTCCTTCATCGTGCGTCCTTCATCGGGTGCTCCGTCCGCCGTCACTCTATCGGGGCGTTGCGAAACGGGACAGCGTTCCGTATCGTCGAAGACGTGAAACGGGACGTCGTACCGTTTATGTCTGTGGGGAGAAACAGCCATGCAGTACCGCACCTTGGGCCGTACCGGTGTACAGGTCAGCGCGCTCGGGCTCGGCGCGATGAACTTCGGAGCGATCGGGCGGACCACCCAGGAGGAGGCGACCGCGATCGTCGACGCCGCCCTGGACGCCGGGATCAATCTGATCGACACCGCCGACATGTACGGGCAGGGCGAGTCGGAGGAGATGGTCGGCAAGGCCATCGCCGGCCGCCGTGACGACATCGTGCTGGCCACGAAGGCCGGCATGCCGATGGGGGACGAGCACAATCACCGGGGCGGGTCACGGCGGTGGCTGGTCACCGAGCTGGAGAACAGCCTGCGGCGACTCGGCGTCGACCACGTCGACCTCTACCAGATACACCGCTGGGACCCGGCCACCAGCGACGAGGAGACCCTCTCGGCGCTGACCGATCTGCAGCGCGCCGGGAAGATCCGCCACTTCGCTCCTCGACCTACCCGGCGTACCGGATCGTGCAGGGCCAGTGGGCCGCCCGCGAGCACCACCTGAGCCGGTACGTCACCGAACAGCCCAGCTACTCCATCCTCCAGCGGGGAGTCGAGTCCCATGTCCTGCCCGTGACCGAGGAGTACGGGATGGGCGTGCTGGTGTGGAGCCCGCTGGCCTCCGGCTGGCTGTCCGGCGCCGTGCGCAGGGGCCGGTCCATCACCACCAGTCGCTCGCAGTCCCTGCCCGACCGCTTCGACCTCGGCCTTCCGGTCAACCAGGCACGGCTCGACGCGGTGGAGCGGTTGGCCGCCGTCGCCGACGGGGCCGGGCTGACCCTGATCCAGCTCGCTCTCGGCTTCGTGACCGCACACCCCGCCGTCACCAGCGCCCTCATAGGCCCCCGCACCCAGGACCACCTGCGCTCCCAGCTCGCCGCCGCCGACACCGTGCTCTCCGCGGACGTCCTGGACGCCGTCGACGCGATCGTCGCCCCCGGCACCGACCTGGCCGCACACGAGAAGTTCGACACCCCGCCCGCGCTGCTCGACCCGGCCCTGCGCCGCCGCTGACCAACTCCTGGGCTGTTCGCTGCCCCTGCTGGGCTACCTGGTGGGCTGCGACGCGAGGCTCGGCGAGGTCACGGGCTGAGTGGCCGCGACCGGCCGCTGCCCTGCCGGGCTTACGGATCAGGTGGGGAGGGGCTGTTCCGCCCAGATCGTCTTGCCGGTGGGTGTCTGGCGGCTGCCCCAGCGTTCCGAGACCTGCGCGACCAGGAGCAGGCCCCGGCCGCCCTCGTCGTAGACGCGGGCCCGGCGCAGGTGCGGGGCGGTGCTGCTGCCGTCGGAGACCTCGCAGATGAGGGAGGCGTCGCGGATCAGGCGCAGGGCGATCGGGCCGTCGCCGTAGCGGACCGCGTTCGTGACCAGTTCGCTGACGATCAGTTCGGTGGCGAAGGCCGCGTCCGTCAGGCCCCAGGCCTCCAGCTGCTCGCAGGCCATCTTGCGGGCCCCGGCGACGGCGGCCGGGTGCTGGGGGAGCTGCCAGGTGCGGACCTTCGCGGTGTCCAGGGCGGAGGTCCGGGCCAGCAGCAGGACGATGTCGTCGGCCGGACGGTCGGTCAGGACCGTGCGCAGGACGTGGTCGCAGGTCTCCTCCAGGGGGGCGGCCGGGTCGGCGAGGGCGCTGCGGAGCAGGCCGAGGCCCACCTCGATGTCGTGGCCGGCGGTCTCCACCAGGCCATCGGTGTAGAGGGCGAGCAGGCTGCCCTCCGCGAGCTCCACCTCGACGGACTCGAAGGGCAGGCCGCCCAGGCCGAGCGGCGGCCCGGCCGGGAGGTCGAGGAAGCGGACGTCGCCGCCGGGGGTGACCAGGGCCGGCGGCGGATGACCGGCGCGGGCCATCGTGCAGCGGCGGGTCACCGGGTCGTACACGGCGTACAGGCAGGTCGCGCCGACCTCGCCGGACGACGCCGCCTCCGCCCGGCCGGGCACCTCCGGGCCCTCCTCGCGGTCGAGCCGGATGACAAGGTCGTCCAGCTGGGTGAGGAGTTCGTCGGGGGCGAGGTCGACGTCCGCCAGCGTCCGTACCGCCGTACGCAGGCGGCCCATCGTCGCTGAGGCGCGGATGCCGTGGCCGACGACGTCGCCGACGACCAGGGCGACCCGGGCGCCGGAGAGCGGGATCACGTCGAACCAGTCGCCGCCGACGTCCGCACCGGAGCCGGTGGGCAGGTAGCGGTAGGCCACCTCCGTCGCCGCCAGGCCGGGCGGCCGGCCGGGCAGCAGGCTGCGCTGCAGGGCGAGGGCGGTGCGGCGCTCGCGGGTGTAGCGGCGGGCGTTGTCCACGCTCACCGCGGCCCTGGCGACGATCTCCTCCGCGAGCCGCTGGTCGTCCTCGGTGAACGACTCGGGGGTGCGGTGCCGCAGGAAGTGGACGAGGCCGAGGGTGACGCCGCGGGCCCGCAGCGGGACCATCAGCACCGAGTGGATCCGGTGCCGGGCGACGGTGTCGGCGCGGGCCTGGGAGCTTTTGATCCACTCCTGCATGCCGGGGTCGCCGGGCCGGTGGCGGGTGCCGTGGCCGGCGAGCAGCGTCCACATCGGGGGTGTGTCCACCGGGTAGCGGAACGCCTCGCCGGGGTCGGCCACCGACTCCGGGCAGCCCGCCAGCACCGACCGCTGTGCCGTCCGGCGCACGGAGACCGGCTCACCCGGTCTCAGCGGCTCCGGCTCGTCGCCGAGGGCGACCGACTCCAGCAGGTCGACGGTGACGAAGTCGGCGAACCCGGCCACGGCCACCTCGGTCAGTTCCTCGGCGGTGCGGGTCACGTCCAGGGTGGTGCCGATGCGTATGCCGGCCTCGTTGAGGACGGCCAGGTGGCGGCGGGCCCAGTACTGCTCCGTGGTGTCGAAGACGACCGCGGAGAGGCCCTGCACGGCGCCGGTCTCGTCCGTCAGCGCGGAGAAGTACATCGACCAGGAGTGCTCCCGTATCTCGCCGGGCGCCTGGCTCTGCTCCTCCAGGAACATCCGCTTCCCGGTGCGCAGGACCTGGCGCTGGAGACGGTCGTACTCCAGCCACGGCTGCCTGGGCTCGATCTCCGAGAGGGCCTTGCCCCGCATCTCCTCCACGGGCATGCCCATGATCCGGGTCATGGCCTTGTTGGCGGCGACGAGCCGGGCCTCCCGGTCGTAGATCGCCACCGGCATCGGCAGCTGGGAGAGCGTGAGGTCCCACAGGGCGCCCGCCCCGGGCTGGTCCCGGCCGGACAGGGGCGCCCGCACGGCACCGGTCACCAGCCACAGCGGGCGGCCGGTGCCGGCGTCGAGCGGAAGGCCCTGGAGGCGGTCGCCGTTGCGGTGCAGCAGCGCCGCCTCGGTGGACCAGCGCTGCCCGGCGGCGAGGTGGCGCCACGCGGACACCGGCAGGTCGGCGGCGAGCAGCGTCAGCACGGAACGGCCGACGACCTCCGCGGACTCGTACCCGAGGAGCCGCCGGGCGCCCGCACTCCACACCAGGACCGCCCCGCCGGCGTCGACGACGACCGCCAGGTCCTCCGGTACGAGGGGTACGTGTCCCTCCATGGTGCCTCCGGATGTCCGGGTACCCCTCCCAGGATCCCGCCGTGCCGAACCCCCTTCAAGCGGCGGCACTCGCGCTCGGGCCGCGGCCGGGGGCGCCGCCGTATCGGGTGAGGTCCTTGAGCCGGTGCCCTGGCGCAGGCTTCAGCCCGTGCCCTCGCGCAGGGCCCGGTCGATCGCGGCCAGTGCGCCGGTCAGCCGCGTGTAGTCGTCGGCCGTCAGCGGCCCGACGAAGAACTCCTCCACGACCCGGGCGTGCACGTCGGCCGCGCCGAGGAACGTCCTGTGCCCCTCGGCGGTCGGCTCCACCAGGGCCACCCGCCGGTCGCCGGGGGACGGCACCCGCCGCACCAGTCCGGCCTCCTCCATCCGGTCGATCAGGCGGGTGGTGCCGCTGCTGGTGAGCGTGAGGCCGTCGGCGAGCTGCCGCTGGGAGACCTCCTCGCCGGACCGCCGGCAGAGCAGTATCAGCACTTCCAGCATGGTGTGGCTGATCCCGCACTCGCTCCGCAGCGCGCTGTCGATGCGCTGCTCGAGGCGGGTGGCGGACGTGATCAGCAGCCCGAAGTCCCGGACGAGCGGGCTGTTGGCGGCGCGGGCGGCGGCTTCGGCGTCGTGCCGGGACGTGGAGTTCATCGCGACCGACCTTACTGCGACCGCACTCACCGATGATTACTGACTAGTCGATTACTGCGCAGTTGATTGCTGACTAGTCAATTAAATGGTACGGTGGGGGCATCGCGAGCGAGAGCGAGAGGACGATCCGTGGATCTGCAGCACTGGCTCGGCCGGGCCACCGAGGCGGTACAGGAGTGGGCCGACACCTTCGGCCCGTACCGGCCCCACCCGTCCCTCGACGTCGCCGACGACCGCTTCGCGCCGGTCTTCGCGGAGTTCACGGACCGGCTGAAGGACAACTACCCCTTCTTCCACCCGCACTACGCGGGCCAGATGCTCAAGCCCCCGCACCCCGCCTCGGTGGTCGGCCACCTCACCGCGATGCTGATCAACCCCAACAACCACGCCCTGGACGGCGGCCCCGCCACGGCGGCCATGGAACGCGAGGCGGTCGCACAGCTCGCGGCGATGTTCGGGTACGACACGCTCCCCGACAGGCCTTCGGGCGTGGGCGGTGCCCCCATGCGCTCCGACTACGCTCCGCTCGGCCACCTCACCACGAGCGGCACCGTCGCCAACCTCGAAGCGCTCTTCGTCGCCCGCGAACTCCACCCGGGCCGGGGCGTCGCGCACAGTGCCGACGCCCACTACACCCACGGCCGCATGTGCCACGTCCTGGACATGACGAGCCATCCCGTCCGCACCGACGACCGCGGCCGGATGGACCTCGACGCGCTGGCGGACGTCCTGGAGACCGGTGACGTCGGCACCGTCGTCGTCACCGCGGGCACCACCGGGCTCGGTGCCGTCGATCCCGTCCACGAGATCCTGCCGCTCGCCGAGCGGCACGGCGTCCGCGTCCACGTCGACGCGGCCTACGGCGGCTTCTTCACGCTCCTCGCCGGCGCCGACGGCCCCGAGGGACTGCCGCCCGAACCCTGGCGGGCCCTCGCCCGGACCGACTCGATTGTCGTCGACCCGCACAAGCACGGACTCCAGCCGTACGGCTGCGGGGCCGTCCTCTTCCGCGACCCCGAGGTCGGCCGCTTCTACCTGCACGACTCGCCGTACACCTACTTCACCTCCGGCGAGCTCCACCTGGGCGAGATCAGCCTGGAGTGCTCCCGCGCCGGCGCCGCGGCGGCGGCCCTGTGGCTCACCTTCCGGCTCCTGCCGCCCACGCCCGACGGCCTCGGCAAGGTACTGGCGGCCGGGCGCCGGGCCGCCCTGCGCTGGGCGGACCTGATCGAGGCCTCCGACGTCCTGGAGCTCTACCAGCGCCCCCAACTGGACATCGTCACCTGCTTCCCGGCCACCGAACCGGCCGCCCTCACCGCGGTCGACGCCGCCTCCGCCCGCGTCCTGGCCGACGGCATGGCCGCCCCCGACCCGGTCTTCCTCAGCACCCTCAAGGCCGACCGCGCCGCCTTCGCCGCCCGCCACCCCAAGATCACGGCGGACGCGGACGGCGCCCGGATCCTGCGCAGCGTCCTCATGAAGCCGGAGTCGGAGGACCACGTCGAGGCCCTGCACGAGAGGGTGGAGCGGGTGGTCGCACACCCGAGCGCACCGAAGGAGTCCGCCCGCTAGTCCGGGGCGGCTCCTCATCCGCCGGGCATGCCGCGCGCACCGTCCTGGTCGGGCTCGACGAGGGCGGCGACCGGCGGGCGCACGACGTCTTCGCGGCCCGCCCGCCGACGGGTCCGGTCAGCCGCCGGCCGCCACCTGCTCGGTGAACCCGAGTTCGCGCAGCGCGGTGCGCAGCCGCGCCGCGGCGTCGTCCAGAGCGGCCTCGTCCTTCTCGATGCGGGCCCGGGAGAAGTCGAGTTCGGCCATGCCCCAGGCGGGCGCGACATGGATGTGCAGATGTGGCACCTCGAAGCCCGCGATGACCAGACCGGCCCGGGGCGCGTCCCAGGCCCGCCGCACCCCGCGGCCGATCGCCTGGGCCACCGTGACGCAGCGGGCCAGCAGGTCGCCCTCCGCGTCGGTCCACTGGTCCACCTCCCGCCGGGGCACCACCAGGGTGTGCCCCGGGGTCAGCGGGGCGATGCTGAGGAACGCGGCCACCTCGGCGTCCTGCCAGACGAACCGGGCGGGCAGTTCTCCGGCGAGGATCCGGGAAAAGAGCGTCGGCATGCGGCGAGTATCCCCCGCGCCCCGAGCGGCCGTCAGGGGGTCCCGGTCCCCACGTGCGGGCCCCCGGTGCGCAGCAGGAGCACGGTGAGGTCGTCGGTGTGGCCGCCGGTCGGCCAGGCCTGCCGGACGAGGCCGTCGACGAGGCGTTCCAGGTCGCCGACCTCCGCACGGGCGAGGTGCTCGGCGAGGCCGGCGGTGGCGTGGCCGACGTCGGTGCCGGGGCGTTCGACGAGGCCGTCGGTGTACAGGGCGAGGACCGCGCCCGCGGGGAGCGGGCCGCGGGTGAGGGGGTAGCGGGCGCAGGCGTCGACGCCCAGCGGTGGGCCGGGGTCGAGGTGGAGGGGGTGGGCCCGGCCGGCCGCCGGACGCAGCAGCGGCGGCACGTGGCCCGCGCCGGCCAGGGTCAGCTCCTGGCGGGCCAGGTCCAGGTGGACGTAGAGGCAGGTCACCAGGAGGTCGGAGGCCAGGTCGGCGAGCAGCCGGTTGGTGCGGGCGATGACCTGGTCCGGGGCGGCGCCGGCGGTGGCGTGGGCATGGATGGCGGTACGGACCTGGCCCATCAGGGCGGCCGCGGCCATGCTGTGGCCCTCCACGTCGCCGATGACGGCGGCCGCGCAGGTGTCGTCCAGGCGGAGCAGGTCGTAGAAGTCGCCGCCGACGTCGGTTCCGTGCCCGGCCGGCAGGTAGCGGGTGGCGACGGTGAGGCCGGGCACGGAGGGGAGGCTGCGCGGCAGGAGTGCCTGCTGGAGCTGGTGGACGAGGTGGTGCTGGGTGTCGTAGAGGTGGGCCCGGTCCAGGGCCTGGGCGAGCAGACCGGCCAGCGGGGTGAGGACGGCGCGTTCGTCGGCGGTGAAGGCGTGCGGGCGTTCGTAGGAGAGGACGCAGCAGCCGACCGGGCGTCCCGAGATGAGCAGGGGGAGGAAGGCCCACGCCTGTTTCCCGCTGATCCGGGGTGCCCGGGGATAGCTGTGGGCCAGCTCGGCCGGGCTGCCGAAGAAGGCGGGGACACCGCTCGCCAGCACCTGGCCGGCCGGGGTGACACAGGTGTCGAGGTGGAGGGCGTCGAGGCGTTCGACGGCGTCGGCGGGGTAGCCGTGGTGCCCGGCGATCCGCAGGCGGCCCGCTTCGGCGATGCTGAGCACGAAGCCCTGGGCGCCGAACGCCGGCAGGATCTGGTCGGCCATCAGCGCGACGAGGTCCCGGGTGGTCACCGTCTCGGTGAGCGCGGCCGCCAGGTGGACCAGCTGGTAGAGGCGTCCGGGCGTGGTCGGGGCGGGCTCCGCGCGCCCGCTCGGGACGGCCCCCACGCGCCCGGTCCCGGCGGCCTCCGCCGTCTCCTCCCCGGCGATGATGCGCACGCTGATGCCGCTGGCGTCCGGGTGCAGGTGGAAGGTCAGCCACTGGTCCGGCGGGCGGAGCGCGCTGAAGGAGACCGGCGCCCGGCTGATGACGGCCAGCCGGTACCGCTCCTCGTACCTCAGGTCGTCCAGCCACGGCAGGGACTGCCAGGGCCGGGTGCCCAGCAGCCGGTCGGCGTCCCGGCCCAGCAGCCGGGCGGCCGGGGCGGACATGAACGTCACCCTGCCCTCCAGGTCCAGTGCCAGGGCGCCGTCCGGGAGCCGGTCGAGGAAGTCGACGGCGGCCAGCGCGGTCTGGGCGGGGTGGCGCTGGGCGTCCACGGGTACGACATGCGGCCGGTCGGGGACGGCGGGCGGCACCGGCGAGTCGTCCAGGAGCCGGGCCAGCCTGCGGGCGCTGGCGATGATGTGGTGGCGTTCGCGGGTGGTGGCCCGGGCCGCGTGGTCGGCGGGCCACATCAGCACGATCCCGCCCCAGTGGCGGTGCACCCCGCGCAGCGGGGCGGCGGCGAGCGCGAAGGGGTACGGCAGGACGGTCGCGGCCCGCGGGTAACGGCGCGCCATCTCGTCCTGGGAGCCGACCCACACCACGCGGTCCTCCCTGATCGCGTCGGCCACCGGGACGGGTGCGGTCAGCGGCAGCCGCTGCCAGGGCACGGTGAAGCCGACGGGCACCCCGCACACCGCCACCAGGCGCAGCATCCCGGCCGGCTCCTCGACGAGGTACACGCCGCCGATCGCCGCCCCCGTCCGGCGCACCATGTCGGCGAGCGCCGCGCCCAGGGCATCGTCGACCGTGAGGTCGTCACTGGGCCGGGCACGGAGCCGCATGATGTTCGTCCTCCGGTCGTGTGCGCAGGGCGGCGGACGCCGCACGGAGCCTCCCGGACCCGTTACGGCGGCGTATACCACTCATTCACGACAATATGCACATACTTTCTTACGGCAATACCGTCCATCGGCGTCCGTCGGCGTCCGTCGGCGCCCGCCGCCGTCCCCACCGGGCCGGTACGGCGCGCGGCGTGCGGGCTAGGATCCGGCACATGGCCCTGACCATGACCGACGTGGACCGGTTCGAGGCGGCCCGGCCGCGTCTGGCGGCCATCGCCTACCGCCTCCTGGGCTCCGCGAGCGAGGCCGAGGACGCCGTGCAGGACACGTACCTGCGCTGGGAGGCCGCCGACACCGGCCGTATCGAGGTCCCCGAGGCCTGGCTGACCAAGGTGCTCACCAACCTGTGTCTCAACCAGCTCACCTCGGCCCGCGCCCGGCGGGAGACCTACGTGGGCCAGTGGCTCCCCGAGCCGCTGCTCGCCGGCGACCCGATGCTCGGCCCCGCCGACACCGCGGAACGGCGGGAGTCGGTGTCGTACGCGGTCCTGGTCCTGCTGGAGCGGCTCACGCCGGCCGAGCGCGCGGTGTACGTGCTGCGGGAGGCCTTCGACTACCCGCACCGGGAGATCGCCCGCATCCTCGACCTCACCGAGGCCACCAGCCAGCAGATCCTGCACCGGGCCAGGAAGCACGTCGCGCAGGGCAGGGCCCGCACCGAGGTCGACGAGGCCGCCGCCCGGCGGGTCGTCGAGGAGTTCCTCGCGGCCGCGACCAGCGGCCGGACCGAGCCGCTCGTCCGGCTGCTCACCGAGGACGTCGTCGCGGTCGGTGACGGCGGCGGGAAGGTCCCGGCGCGGGCCAAGGCGTTCGAGGGCGCCGTCGCGGTCGCGACGTTCATGCGGGGCCTGTTCAAGCCCGGCCCCGCGCAGCGTGCGCTGGCCGGCGGTTCCGTCGACCTGTACGGGACGACCGCCAACGGCGGACCCGCGCTGGTGGCGGTCGTCGACGGCCGGGTCTTCGGCGTGATGTGCCTGGAGATCACCACCGAGGGCATCGCCGCGCTCCGCAACCAGGTCAACCCCGACAAGCTGGAGCGCGCGACCAGGCAGTGGGCGGCGGCCGACCACGGCGAACCCCTGCTCCGCCTCTTCTGACGCGCCGCCGACTCCGATGTGAGCGGCTGCGAGCTGCGGTGAGGTGCCGCGAGCTGCTGCGGCGTGCTGTGAGGTGCTTCACACCGTCCTCCTGTCAGGAAACGGCGGGCCGCCCGGTTCAGAGGGCGACCCGCTGAACAGCTGGATGACAGGAGCACCGACATGCAGCACCGCATCGTCGTCCTCGGCGCCGGATACGCCGGAGCCGTCGCCGCCGGCCGCCTCGCCCGGCGGCTGCGCCGCGAAGACGTCGCCGTCACCCTCGTCAACGCCGAACCCGACTTCGTCGAGCGCGTCCGGATGCATCAGGTCGCGACCGGCCAGGAACTGCGGCCCCGGCCGTTCGCCGAGATGTTCGCCGGGACCGGCGTGCGGCTGAGGCTCGCGAGGGTCACGGCGGTGGACGTCGACCGGAGGACGGTCACGACCGTCCCCGCCGCCGAGGACGGCGTACCGGAGCCGGAGGAACTGGAGTACGACACCCTCGTGTACGCCCTCGGCAGCGCCTGGGACGACCAGGGCGTCCCCGGCGCCGCCGAGCACGCCGACCAGATCGCGAGCCGCCCCGGAGCGCTCCGGCTGCGCCGGCGCCTCGCCGCCCTGGCGGCTGGAGAGCCGGTGCTCGTGGTCGGCGGCGGACTCACCGGTCTGGAGGCCGTGACCGAGATCGCCGAGGCCCGACCGGACCTCGACGTCGCCCTCGCCGCCCGCGGCGCCCTCGGCGACTGGCTCTCGCCGAAGGGGCGCGGTCACCTGCGGAAGGTCCTCGACGGACTCGGCGTCACCGTGCACGAGCACACCGCCGTCACCGCCGTGGCGCCCGGCCACGTGACCACGGCCGAGGGCGCGTCCGTCCCTGCCGCCGTCACCGTGTGGACCACCGGCTTCGCCGTCCACCCGCTCTCCCGGGCCACCGCCCTGGAGGTCACCGACGCGGGCCGGATCGTCGTCGACCGGACCATGCGCTCGGTCTCGCACCCGGAGGTGTACGCCGTCGGCGACGCGGCTCAGGCGACGGGCCCGGCCGGCAACCCGCTGCGCATGTCCTGCGCCTCGGGCCTCCCGATGGCCTGGCAGGCCGCCGACTCCATCGCGGCCCGCCTGACCGGCGGGAAGCTCCCGAACACCCCGCTGCGCTACGTCAACCAGTGCGTCTCGCTGGGCCGCAGGCAGGGCCTCATCCAGTACGTCACCGCCGACGACCGCGCCGTACGGGCGGCCCTGACCGGCCGGACCGCCGCCCTCTACAAGGAACTGATCTGCAAGGGCGCGGCCTGGGCCGTGGCCCACCCGATGCTCGGCCTCCCGTCCCGGCGCCGCCGCGTCGTACCGGACGCCGCCCGGTCGGACGCACCCCTCACGGCCACGACACCGGCCTGACGGGTGTCAGCCCTTCGGCCCCGCCGACTGCACCACCTCGAAGGACCACAACGTCGACCCGGAAGCCGCCGGCTTAGGCCGCTCACCCTCGGCACCCCCCTGGTGCGCGGCCTTCATCGGCCCCTCCATCCACGCCTGGAAGGACTCCTCGTCCTTCCAGCGCGTGTACACCAGATACTGGTCGGTCCCCTCGACCGGGCACAGGGTGTGCGGATGTACCTTGCGAACCATGAGCGAAGATGACTTGGTCTCTCGCGCACAGTGGCGGAACTTAGAGAACCAGAACTGGGCAGTTCTAGGGTCCGTCTTCAAAGATCATCGGGTGGTGGATCATGGCGGGGTGATACGTCGTCATGAACTCACCGATCAGGAGTGGGAGTTACTCGCTCCGCTGATACCGCGGGCTGTGACGGGCCGGCCGCGGGTGTCGGACCGGCAGGTCATCAACGGGATGGTCTACAAGATCCGGACCGGGATCTCCTGGCGTGACCTGCCGGAACGCTACGGCCCGTGGCAGACCGTCTACACCCGCTTTCGCCGCTACGCCCTGGACGGCGTGTTCACGCGGGCTCTTCAGCAGAGGGGCACCATCGGCCGGACGAACCGGACGATCACGCCCTCGGCCGATCCCGAGGCGGACTGACCACCAAAATCCACGTCGCCTGCGACGGCAAGGGGCGCCCGCTCGCAGTCCTGGTGACGCCAGGACAACGCCACGACAGCATCTGCGCGCGCCCTCTTCTGGAGCGCATCCGCGTCCCTCGCACCGGCCCAGGCCGACCCCGTTGCAGACCTGACCAGGTCATCGCAGACAAGGCCTACAGCTCCCGGGGCTTCCGCTCCTACCTGCGCAAACGCGGCATCGGACACACCATTCCGGAGAAGACCGACCAGCAGCGACACCGGCGCAACCGCGGACGTCGCGGCGGGCGGCCACCGGCGTTCGACCGGCAGGTTTACCGCCAGCGCAACGTCGTCGAACGCTGCTTCAACCGGCTCAAAGGCTTCCGTGGAATTGCCACCCGATACGAGAAGACCGCCGCCTCCTACGAAGCAGCGATCACACTCGCGTCATTCCTGCTCTGGGCAAGATCCGTTTGAAGACGGACCCTAG
>NZ_JAEKKT010000460.1 GCF_019510245.1 Streptomyces sp.
CACGAACGACCCTTGGCAGGCCTCAGCCAGACACAGCTCACCGCCTTGGAGGAGACCGGCGCCACCGTGGGCCGATGGCTGCACTGGCATCGCCACACCGTCGTCCTCGACGCCCTGGAACACATCCACAGCACCGCACGTGATCACCGCTGACCGTTTCGCGTGGGGTCAGTGAGGAAAATGTGCCCAAGTCCCAGGCCGGGCGTACGTATTGGCCAAAACGCCGCTTGCGATGACACTGTGGGCAAGCGGGTACAGGCTCTGGTGAAACAGAGACGGTCCCTCGCACATGGGGCTCGCTTAGGAAAGCAGGCGCGAGCCGTCAACTCTTTCGAGGTGGACGGCTGTGCGTCCGCTCGACCGTGCCCAGTGCCTGGCCCAGTCGATGCATCCCCACCCACCGCGGCACCGAGGTCCACGCCCGCCTCCACTGTCTCCGGTACGTCGTGAACGGCAGCACCCTCTTAAGAGATCATCTCTGGATCGATGTGAAGGTGCCCCGGCGGACTGCGTCTTCGGTGCTGGTGCGACGATGCGGGGATGCGCGAGGTCGATGAGCTGCTCAACGTCGACGACCCAGCCTGGCCGCTCCTTCTCCAGGAGCTGTCCGGGACTGACGTACCAGTTGAGGTGCTGCCCGGAGATGCCGAGACAGGCCGTGCCTCGCTGTTGCAGCTCCAGGTCTCGGCCCGGTCGAATCTGGGCGGGATCGTCTTGAACAGCGGCGGTCTGCTGGTGGACAGCGGCTGGTTGCGGATCTTCGGAAGCCCGGGTGACGCCCACGCCGAGAAGCTGCCGGGCCTGGCGGAGATCAACGCGATGCCCTCGACGTTCGATCCGGCCTGGCGGCCGGGGGCGGGCCTCGTGATTGCGCATGATGTGCTAGGCGGCGTGTTCGCCCTCAACGGGGGAAACCCCCGTGAGGCCGATCGGCCCGGCGAGCCGGGCGAAATCCTCTACTTCGCCCCTGATTCCCTTGGCTGGGAGGCGCTGGGCGCCGGGCACTCGGCCTGGCTGTCCTGGATTCTCTCCGGAGGGCTCCAGGAGTTCTATGGGAGCCTGCGGTGGGACGGCTGGCGCAGCGAGGTGTCCGTGCTGAACGGTCGGCAGGGATTGTCGTTCTTCCCACCGTTGTGGTCGGCCGAGGCCCGCCAGGACCTGCTGGCGACCAGCCGCCGCGCGGTGCCGATGGCGGAACTCCTGGGGTTGAGCCGCGACGCGTGTCTGCAGTTCGACGGTGCCGACCCGGGCTTCCTCGGAGTCGCATGAACCGGCTTACGCAGCCAGACGTCGGTAGCAGACGAGCGCGGCGGCGATGCCGGTGAAGGCGAGGAAGTGTTCGGCCTTGCGCTCGTAGCGAGGGTGCAGACGCCGGCATCCGGCAAGCCGGGCCACAGTGCGTTCACGGTCCATCGGTGACGGCCCAGGCGCTGGGAGGACTCGATGCCCTTGCGGGTCAGCACCAGGTTCGGCCACGGCGATACTCAGCGGCCTCCTAGAAGCGATGTGGCCACGTGAGATGGATGACCCGCCGGGAAATGCGCCAGCCGTCATCGGTTCGTCGCAGGTCGTCGGCGTAGACGACGCTGGCGACACCGCCGCCCTCCAGCAGGCTCAGACCTTTGGATCGGGCCCGCACCTCGTCGCCCGGGCCTTCCGACACGACGATGTTCGTCGTGTGGTGCGCTTTCGCGTGTCCGGGGGCGTTCATGAAGGCCGCGATCGCGTCCAGCCCGACGACCGGGTCGCCACCGAAGACGCTGCCGTCCCACACCGCGTCTTCGGTGAGGCATTCGCCGAGACGGTCCAGTTCATGGTCGTCCATGATGTGCGCCCACAGCGCCACGGCGCTGCTGATTTCGACGGTGTCCTCAATCGTGGGTTTCACGTTCGGCTCTCCATTGCGTGCGTTGCTGGATCAGGCCTTGGCGCCGCTCAGCATGGCCGGCACCTGGCGGTAGGCGCCGTTGGCCTCGGCGATTCCCTCCCTCGCCGCAGGGACCGGCCGCGCCCGGCAGTCTCGACTATGGGGGTGTATCGGCAGGGGCGGGAGAGGATCACATATCCATGGACCGACAATCCTCCCCAGCCGGCCACCATGGAGATCGCAAGAAAGA
>NZ_JAEKKT010000461.1 GCF_019510245.1 Streptomyces sp.
CTCAAGGGTGACACGTACGACCTTGGTCTTGATGTCGCGCTGCGGATGGGCCTGGCCGAGCGCGGTGGAGATTTCCGCTGCGGAGCGCGGTTCGTCCTGCTCGGTCAGGTGCTGACGGATGAGCTCCACCAAAGTGGGCTGGGACGTCTTCGTCTCGGACTTGGCGGTGGACTTCCTGGCCGTCGTGCGTTCCTGTGCAGCGGTGGTCTTCCGTGCGGTCTGCTTGCTGCGCGGTGCGCTCTTGATCTTCTGCCGGGCAGCCGGCACCGTGGCGGTCTCGGCCGAGGGCGTGGACTCCTTGGTCGACTGTGTGACGCCGAGTGCCTGCTGGATGTTCACCAGCACACTGTGGTCATGCTGCAGGGCGGCCAACTGCTGCTGCAGGGCAGCGATGTCCCCATTGATGCGTTCCTGCTCCTTGAGGTTGGTCTCGAGATCGGCGGCTACTTGGGTGCTGTACTGGTGTGTCAGTCCCATGGTGTCGGTCATGCTCTCGGACATGATGCTGGCCTTTCCTCGGTGTGCGGCCGTCACGCAGAGGCGGAGCGCGACGCTGAACCGGGCAGCATGAGCTGCACTGGCAGCGCGGATGCCGTAACTGCCGCAGAATGCCTTGGCGTAGAGATGATACGGACAAGCGGAGCCAACTGTTCCCTGCGTGCAGCTTCTGCTGTCAGTTGGGCCGAGGTCATGACTGCCATGTCCGGTGCGTCCGGGGCCGGATTGCCACCGGGGAATCACAGCACCACATCGATGCCGACCGAAGCCGGTGAACGCCGCTGCCTCGCAGCCCTGTGGATCTGCCCGTCCCGCGGCCGTACGGTGGCAGTGAAAGCGCGCACAGCTCCGGTTAGGATCCCGGCATGGCCCTGACCTTCAGTGACGTGGATCGGTTCGAGGCGGCCAGGCCGCGTCTCGAGGCCATCGCCTACCGCATGCTCGGGTCGGCGAGCGAGGCCGAGGACGCCGTACAGGAGACATATCTGCGTTGGCAGGCCGCCGATGTCGAGCGCATCGAGGTGCCCGAGGCATGGCTGACCAAGGTGCTCACCAACCTCTGCCTCAACCAGCTCACGTCGGCCCGTGCGCGTCGCGAGACCTACGTCGGCCAGTGGCTGCCCGAACCGTTGCTCGAAGGGGACCCGATGCTGGGCCCGGCGGAGACGGTCGAACAGCGCGAGTCGGTGTCGTACGCCGTGATGGTCCTTTTGGAGCGGCTCTCGCCCAACGAGCGGGCGGTGTATGTGCTTCGCGAGGCATTCGCGTACTCCCACCGGGAGATCGCCGAGATCCTGGACCTGAGTGAGGCGGCCAGTCAGCAGATCTTCCATCGCGCGAAGAAGCATGTGGCGCAGGGCGGGGCGCGGGTCGAGATCGACGAGGCGGCTGTGCGCCGGATCGTCGAGGAGTTCCTCGCTGCGGCGACCAGCGGTGAGACACAGCCGTTGATCGAGCTGCTCACCTCGGACGCCGTCGCGGTGGGCGACGGCGGCGGAAAGGTGCCGGCCCGGGCCAGTGCCTTCGAGGGCGCACGTGCGGTGGCGAAGTTCCTGCGCGGGCTGTTCAAGCCGGCCCCGGCCAAGCGGGACCTGGCCGGCGGTTCCCCCGACCTCTACGCCGCCACGGTCAACGGCGGCCCTGCGGTCGTCGCGGTGGTCGGGGGGCGGGTCTTCGGCATCATGTGCCTGGAGCGGACGCAGGAGGGCATCGTCGCTGTCCGCAGCCAGGTCAATCCGGACAAGCTCGAGCGGGCGACGCAGCGTTGGGCGGCGGGCGATTTCGGTCCTCCGGTCGTGACTGAAGCCCTCTGACTCCTTGTGTGACGTAGGTCACTCATTCCTCCTGTCAGGAATCGGCGTGCTGCCCGGTTCAAGGGGCGTGACCGGGCCAGAAGGCACCGGACCCGCGCAGACAGGAGCAGGAAAATGCAGCACCGGATCATCGTCCTCGGCGCCGGCTACTCCGGAGCGATCGCGGCAGGCCGACTCGCCAAGCGGCTGCGTCGTCAGGACGTCGCCATCACCCTCGTCAACGCAGAGCCCGACTTCGTCGAGCGGGTCCGGATGCACCAGCTGGCCGTGGGCCAGGAGCTGAAGCCGCGCCCGCTGCGCGAG
>NZ_JAEKKT010000378.1 GCF_019510245.1 Streptomyces sp.
GGCAAGAACCTCGTCCTGGACCTGAAGTTCGGTCCCAACCGTGAGCGCTCCATCGCGGGGATCAAGCGCATCTCCAAGCCCGGTCTCCGGGTTTACGCGAAGTCCACCAACCTGCCGAAGGTGCTCGGCGGCCTGGGCGTGGCGATCATCTCCACGTCGCACGGGCTCCTCACCGACAAGCAGGCCGGCAAGAAGGGCGTGGGTGGGGAAGTCCTCGCCTACGTCTGGTAGCAGAAGGGAACGGAGGAAACAGCTATGTCGCGCATCGGCAAGCTCCCCATCGCGGTTCCCGCCGGCGTGGACGTCACCATCGACGGCCGCACGGTGAAGGTCAAGGGCCCCAAGGGCGAGCTGACCCACACCGTCGTGGCTCCGATCGACATCGCCAAGGGCGAGGACGGCACTCTCGCGGTGACCCGCCCCAACGACGAGCGTCAGAGCAAGGCCCTGCACGGCCTGTCCCGCACGCTGGTGGCGAACATGATCACCGGCGTGACCCAGGGTTACGTGAAGAAGCTCGAGATCAGCGGTGTCGGTTACCGCGTGACCGCCAAGGGCTCGAACCTCGAGTTCGCGCTCGGTTACAGCCACCCGATCCTGGTCGAGGCCCCCGAGGGCATCACCTTCAAGGTCGAGGCTCCGACCCGTTTCTCGGTCGAGGGTATCGACAAGCAGAAGGTCGGCGAGGTCGCGGCCAACATCCGCAAGCTGCGCAAGCCCGACCCGTACAAGGCCAAGGGCGTCAAGTACGAGGGCGAAGTCATCCGCCGCAAGGTCGGAAAGGCGGGTAAGTAAGCCATGGCATACGGGCAGAAGATCCTCAAGGGTGACGCCTACAAGCGCGCCGCGATCAAGCGCCGTCACATCCGGATCCGCAAGCGGATCGCCGGTACGGCGGAGCGTCCCCGTCTGGTCGTGACCCGCTCCAACCGCCACATCGTGGCGCAGGTGATCGACGACCTGAAGGGCCACACCCTGGCCTCCGCGTCCACCCTGGACGCGTCGGTGCGCGGTGGCGAGGGCGACAAGTCCGCGCAGGCCAAGCAGGTCGGCGCCCTGGTCGCCGAGCGTGCCAAGGCCGCCGGCGTCGAGGCCGTGGTGTTCGACCGTGGTGGCAACCAGTACGCCGGGCGCATCGCCGCCCTGGCGGACGCCGCCCGCGAGGCCGGGCTCAAGTTCTGAGCCGCTTGTAGCTAGCGGAAAGAGAGAGGTAATCCAATGGCTGGACCCCAGCGCCGCGGAAGCGGTGCCGGTGGCGGCGAGCGGCGGGACCGGAAGGGCCGTGACGGCGGCGCTGCTGCCGCCGAGAAGACCGCGTACGTTGAGCGCGTCGTCGCGATCAACCGCGTCGCCAAGGTTGTGAAGGGTGGTCGTCGCTTCAGCTTCACCGCGCTGGTCGTGGTGGGCGACGGTGACGGCACCGTGGGTGTCGGTTACGGCAAGGCCAAGGAGGT
This sequence comes from Streptomyces sp., assembly GCF_019510245.1. GTDB lineage: Bacteria > Actinomycetota > Actinomycetes > Streptomycetales > Streptomycetaceae > Streptomyces. The sequence continues at coordinate 1,455 of NZ_JAEKKT010000378.1, forward strand.
GCCGGCCGCCATCGCCAAGGGCGTTGAGGAGGCCAAGAAGCACTTCTTCAAGGTCCCCCGTATCCAGGGCACCATCCCGCACCCGATCCAGGGTGAGAAGGCTGCCGGCGTCGTGCTGCTCAAGCCCGCGTCCCCCGGTACCGGTGTTATCGCCGGTGGTCCGGTGCGCGCCGTGCTCGAGTGCGCCGGTATCCACGACGTGCTGTCGAAGTCGCTCGGCTCCGACAACGCGATCAACATCGTGCACGCGACCGTGGCGGCCCTGAAGGGCCTGCAGCGCCCCGAGGAGATCGCGGCCCGCCGTGGTCTGCCGCTCGAGGACGTCGCCCCCGCGGCTCTGCTCCGTGCGCGTGCCGGGGCGGGTGTGTGATCATGGCGCAGCTCAAGATCACGCAGGTCAAGTCCTACATCGGCAGCAAGCAGAACCACCGTGACACCCTGCGCTCCCTTGGTCTCAAGGGCATCAACACGCAGGTCGTCAAGGAGGACCGCCCCGAGTTCCGCGGCATGGTGCACACCGTCCGCCACCTCGTGACGGTCGAGGAGGTCGACTGATCATGGCGGAGCAGAACCCGCTCAAGATCCACAACCTCCGTCCGGCCCCCGGTGCCACGACCGCCAAGACCCGTGTCGGTCGTGGTGAGGCGTCGAAGGGTAAGACGGCTGGTCGTGGTACCAAGGGTACGAAGGCCCGTTACCAGGTTCCGGAGCGCTTCGAGGGTGGCCAGATGCCCCTCCACATGCGCCTCCCGAAGCTGAAGGGCTTCAAGAACCCGTTCAAGACCGAGTACCAGGTCGTGAACCTCGAGAAGCTGGCCGCGCTGTACCCGGAGGGTGGCGAGGTCACCGTCGAGGGTCTCGTGGCCAAGGGCGCCGTTCGCAAGAACAGCCTCGTCAAGGTCCTCGGCCAGGGTGAGGTCTCCGTGGCGCTTCAGGTGACGGTCGACGCCGTCTCCGGCTCCGCCAAGGAGAAGATCACCGCCGCCGGCGGCACCGTCACCGAGCTCGTCTGATCGTTTCGGGCGTCTCGATGACGTAAGCGAATCCCGACCGGGGATACCTCACAATGAGGTATCCCCGGTCGGTCGTTCCTAGGGGGGCAGTGCGGCCGGTAAGGTGGCCAGCACTGTTCTTTTTCCCATTCGTCGAACCTCAAGACCGTCACCCTTGACGCAGTTGCGCGGGGGTCGCAGGAGGCACCGTGCTCACCGCGTTCGCCCGGGCGTTCAGGACGCCCGACCTGCGCAAGAAGCTGCTCTTCACGCTGGGCATCATCGTGGTCTACCGGGTCGGTACGCACATCCCGATCCCGGGTGTGAACTACACGTCTGTGCAGCAGTGCGTGAAGGAGGCCTCGGGCAACCAGGGCCTCTTCGGCATGATCAACATGTTCAGCGGCGGCGCGCTGCTGCAGATCACGATCTTCGCGCTGGGCATCATGCCGTACATCACGGCCAGCATCATCCTTCAGCTGCTCACCGTGGTCATCCCGCGCCTCGAGGCCCTGAAGAAGGAGGGCCAGGCCGGTACGACGAAGATCACCCAGTACACCCGGTACCTGACGGTGGCCCTCGCCATCCTCCAGGGCACCGGTCTGGTCGCCACCGCGCGCAGCGGCGCGCTCTTCAACGGCTGCTCGGTCGCGTCGAGCATCGTCCCGGACCAGTCGATCTTCACGACGATCACGATGGTCGTCTGCATGACCGCCGGTACGGCCGTCGTGATGTGGCTCGGCGAGCTGATCACCGACCGCGGCATCGGCAACGGCATGTCGATCCTGATGTTCATCTCGATCGCCGCGACCTTCCCGTCCGCGCTGTGGGCTATCAAGAAGCAGGGCACCCTCGCCGACGGCTGGATCGAGTTCGGCTCGGTCATCGCGGTCGGCCTGGTCATGGTCGGGCTCGTCGTCTTCGTCGAGCAGGCCCAGCGCCGCATCCCGGTGCAGTACGCGAAGCGCATGATCGGCCGTCGCTCCTACGGTGGTACGTCCACGTACATCCCGCTCAAGGTGAACCAGGCGGGTGTGATCCCCGTCATCTTCGCCTCGTCGCTGCTGTACATCCCGGCCCTCGTGGCGCAGTTCGCGGGCGGCAACTCGGGCTGGAAGAGCTGGATCGAGCAGAACCTGACCAAGCAGGGTGACAGCCCCACGTACATCACCCTGTACTTCCTGCTCATTGTTTTCTTCGCGTTCTTCTACGTGGCGATCTCCTTCAACCCCGAGGAAGTCGCCGACAACATGAAGAAGTATGGTGGCTTCATCCCGGGCATCCGGGCTGGCCGACCGACCGCTGAGTACCTTTCGTACGTGCTCAACCGGATCACCTGGCCGGGTTCGCTGTATTTGGGGCTGATCGCTCTCGTACCGACAGTGGCGTTGGTCGGCTTCGGGGCGAGCCAGAACTTCCCGTTCGGCGGGACCAGCATCCTCATCATCGTGGGTGTCGGTCTCGAGACGGTGAAGCAGATCGAGAGCCAGCTCCAGCAGCGCAATTACGAAGGGTTCCTCCGCTGATGCGTATCGTCCTCGTCGGGCCGCCGGGTGCCGGTAAGGGAACGCAGGCCGTCCGCCTCGCCGAGATGCTGGGCATTCCGCACATCTCCACGGGCGACCTGTTCCGCGCCAACATCAGTAAGCAGACCGAGCTCGGCAAGCTCGCCAAGTCCTACATGGACGCCGGCAACCTCGTCCCCGACGAGGTCACCGTCGCGATGGCCAAGGACCGCATGGAGCAGCCGGACGCGGCGAACGGCTTCCTGCTGGACGGCTTCCCGCGCAACGTCTCGCAGGCCGAGGCGCTGGACCGGCTGCTGAGCGACGAGGGCATCGAGCTGGACGCCGTCCTGGACCTGGAGGTCCCGGAGGCGGAGGTCGTCAAGCGGATCGCCGGCCGGCGCGTCTGCCGCAACGACTCGTCGCACGTCTTCCACGTGACGTACAGCCCGCCGAAGCAGGAGGGCGTGTGCGACATCTGCGGCGGTGAGCTGTACCAGCGTGACGACGACTCCGAGGACACGGTCCGCACCCGGCTGGAGGTCTACCACACGCAGACCGAGCCGATCATCGACTACTACAAGGCGCAGGGGCTGGTCGTGACGATCTCCGCCCTGGGTCCGGTGGACGAGATCACGCAGCGGGCGCTGGAGGCGCTGAAGCGCGAGAAGGCCGAGAACAACTAGATCGCGGTTCTTCCGGCCGCGGTGCCCTTCCCCGGACCTCGTCCGGGGCCCCGGGGCGCCGCGGCCGTAGTGTTGTACAGGTAACCCAGTCCACGTGAGTGATGGAGAGCGCAGGCCGCCCATGGTGCAGATCAAGACCTCCGAGCAGATCGCCAGGATGCGGGCGGCGGGCCTGGTCGTGGCCGCGATCCACGCGGCGACCCGCGAGGCCGCGGTTCCCGGCGCCACCACCAGGGACCTGGACGAGGTCGCCCGCAAGGTGCTCGCCGAACACGGCGCCAAGCCGAACTTCCTCGGGTACGGCGGCTTCCCCGCGACGATCTGCACTTCGGTCAACGAGGTCGTGGTCCACGGCATCCCCTCCGACGACGTCGTCCTGAAGGACGGCGACATCATCTCCGTCGACGCGGGCGCGATCGTCGACGGCTGGCACGGTGACGCCGCCTATACGGCCTTCGTGGGCTCGGGTCACGCCCCGGAGCTGATCGAGCTGTCCCGGGTGACCGAGGAGTCGATGTGGGCCGGCATCGCGGCCGTCAGGCAGGGCAACCGCCTGGTCGACGTCTCCCGGGCCATCGAGACCTACATCCGTCGGCAGCCCAAGCCCGGCGGAGGCCGCTACGGCATCATCGAGGACTACGGCGGCCACGGCATCGGCACCGAGATGCACATGGACCCGCACCTGCTGAACTACGTCGACCGCCGCCGTGGCAAGGGCCCCAAGCTGGTCACCGGCTTCTGCCTCGCGATCGAGCCCATGGTCTCCCTCGGCACGCCCAGGACCGAGGTCCTGGAGGACGACTGGACGGTCATCACGACGGACGGCACCTGGTCCTCGCACTGGGAGCACTCCGTCGCCCTCACGGAGGAGGGCCCGCTGGTGCTGACGGCTCCCGACGGGGGCCGGGCGAAGCTGGCGGAGCACGGTGTCACGGCGGCGCCCGACCCGCTGGGCTGAAGATCGCAGATCTACGCCGAGAAGACGGGGTTGCCGGCTGTTCGCCGGGCAGCGTACACAGAGGTGAGTTAGCTCGATCGGGTCAGGGTCGGCTTCCGGGCCTGCGGTGGTCTGGGCCGTTCGGGCTACGGTGACCGTGCGCTCTGGGACGCCGGTTACGGCGCCGGCGTGCGGGGCCCCGCACGGGGTGTGCGGCTGAGGAGACTCACTTCCGCTCGGTCCACAGGAACGGTACGTGAAGTACTCGCCGCTGACGACGCACTACAACAACGGCGACCACTTCACCTACTACCGGGTCGCGATCAACGCGAACTCGAAGGACGGCACCGACATCTGCGTCCAGGCCCTCCTGGACGGCACGCACGATGACGGCACCGCCTGCGAGACCGTCGAGAGGTAAGCCGAGAGGCAAGCAGTAGGACGCGGTCGGGGGAACGACCGCTCGCCCCGTCCGTCGCGCATAACGTGCCGACGGGCGGGGCATTGTCATGGGCAGGTGCGGAGCGCGAGCGAGTTCGTCTTTTTCTGGGTGCTGACGTAGACTGACTCGTCGGCTCTCGTGCACTCGCATGTCCGCATGCCCCTCGTGAGTCGATCAAGGTAGTCGATTCGAAGGGCGAAGCGTGGCCAAGAAGCAAGGTGCCATCGAGATCGAGGGCACTGTCGTCGAGTCTCTTCCGAACGCCATGTTCAAGGTCGAGCTCCAGAACGGCCACCAGGTCCTGGCACACATCAGCGGCAAGATGCGTATGCACTACATCCGCATCCTCCCTGACGACCGGGTCGTGGTGGAGCTGTCTCCGTACGACCTGACGCGTGGCCGGATCGTCTACCGATACAAGTAGATCTTGCCCAGGCCCCGCGTGAGCGGGGCCGCCGGCAACTGACCCGGAGAACCTCAATCCCATGAAGGTCAAGCCGAGCGTCAAGAAGATCTGCGACAAGTGCAGGGTGATCCGCCGTCACGGTCGGGTCATGGTCATCTGCGAGAACCCGCGCCACAAGCAGCGCCAGGGCTGACGCAGGACCGATCCCTCTGCATCCATCGCAGAGATTCGCGCGACGCAAGCTGAATATGTTCATACGCAGAACCCAGGTGCCACGGCGCCTGACACCCCCGGTTCGGAGGCCGGGGACCCAGTTCGTACCTGACACGGCGGCTGGGAACCGGTTCTGCGGAAGACCTCCGAAGATCACCAGGAGCCATTGAATGGCACGCGTTTCCGGTGTTGACATCCCGCGCGAAAAGCGCGTGGAGGTCGCGCTCACCTACGTGTTCGGCATCGGCCGGACACTCTCGCAGCAGACGCTGGCCGAGACCGGCATCGACCCGAACACCCGCGTTCGCGACCTGACCGAAGAGCAGCTGGTCGCCATCCGCGAGTACGTCGACAGCAACATCAAGACCGAGGGTGACCTCCGTCGCGAGATCCAGGCCGACATCCGCCGCAAGGTCGAGATCGGCTGCTACCAGGGTCTGCGTCACCGTCGCGGTCTGCCCGTCCGCGGTCAGCGCACCAGCACCAACGCCCGCACCCGCAAGGGCCCGCGTCGCGCCATCGCCGGCAAGAAGAAGCCGGGCAAGAAGTAGTCCGCAGCGGACAACGCTTCATCAGCGGTCTTCGCTGTAGGACCGACCACCTCCCCGTAGGAGTTACTAGATGCCCCCCAAGGGTCGTCAGGGCGCTGCCAAGAAGGTGCGCCGCAAGGAAAAGAAGAACGTCGCTCACGGCCACGCGCACATCAAGAGCACGTTCAACAACACGATCGTCTCCATCACGGACCCGTCCGGCAACGTGATCTCCTGGGCCTCCGCCGGCCACGTCGGCTTCAAGGGCTCCCGGAAGTCCACGCCGTTCGCCGCGCAGATGGCCGCCGAGTCGGCTGCCCGCCGCGCCCAGGAGCACGGCATGCGCAAGGTCGACGTGTTCGTGAAGGGCCCGGGTTCCGGTCGTGAGACCGCGATCCGCTCCCTGCAGGCCACGGGCCTCGAGGTCGGCTCCATCCAGGACGTCACCCCGACCCCGCACAACGGCTGCCGTCCGCCGAAGCGCCGTCGCGTCTGACATCGCTTCGCAGGGCTGCTCGGGCGGTACGGCTCCGTAAGGGTCGTGCCGCCCGTACCCTTGCAGTACCCCGCGTCTTTCACGGGCGCGGTTCCGTCGGGCGTCAAATAGCGGGCGTCCACGAAAGAAGGATCTGATCCACACATGCTGATCGCTCAGCGTCCCTCGTTGACCGAAGAGGTCGTCGACGAGTTCCGCTCCCGGTTCGTGATCGAGCCGCTGGAGCCGGGCTTCGGCTACACCCTCGGCAACTCCCTCCGCCGTACCCTCCTCTCCTCGATCCC
>NZ_JAEKKT010000223.1 GCF_019510245.1 Streptomyces sp.
TCGTTGTCACTGTGAAGTACGTGCCCGACGCCACCGGCGACCGGCACTTCGCCGATGACCTGACCGTCGACCGGGACGACGTGGACGGTCTGCTCTCCGAGCTGGACGAGTACGCGGTCGAGCAGGCGCTGCAGATCTCGGAGAACTCCGACGACGACGTCGAGGTCACGGTCCTGACCGTCGGCCCCGAGGACGCCAAGGACGCGCTGCGCAAGGCGCTGTCCATGGGCGCCGACAAGGCCATCCACGTCGAGGACGACGACCTGCACGGCACCGACGCCCTCGGCACCTCCCTGGTCCTTGCCAAGGCGATCGAGAAGGCCGGCTACGACCTGGTGGTCTCCGGCATGGCCTCCACCGACGGCACCATGGGCGTCGTCCCGGCCCTGCTGGCCGAGCGCCTGGGCGTCCCGCAGGTCACCCTGCTCTCCGAAGTCTCCGTCGAGGACGGCACGGTCAAGGGCCGCCGCGACGGCGACGCCGCCTCGGAGCAGCTGGAGGCCTCCCTGCCGGCCGTCGTCTCGGTCACCGACCAGTCGGGCGAGACGCGTTACCCCTCCTTCAAGGGCATCATGGCCGCCAAGAAGAAGCCGGTGGAGTCCTGGGACCTGTCCGACCTGGACCTGGAGGCCGGGCAGGTCGGCCTGGAGGGCTCCTACACCACGGTCGACTCCGCCGCGGAGCGCCCGGCCCGCACGGCCGGCACGATCGTCAAGGACGAGGGCGAGGGCGGCAAGCAGCTCGCCGAGTTCCTCGCGAGCCAGAAGTTCATCTAAGGGTTCTGGCCCGCTGAGGCTCAACCCCCCTTCCGCCCCCCAGACTTCGCAATCCGCAGGAGAGCATTCCCATGGCTGAAGTTCTCGTCTACGTCGACCACGTGGACGGTGCCGTCCGCAAGCCCACTCTGGAGCTGCTGACCCTGGCCCGCCGCGTCGGCGAGCCCGTCGCCGTCGCCCTCGGTGCCGGTGCCGCCGACACCGCCGCCGTCCTGGGCGAGCACGGCGCCGTCAAGGTCCTCACCCACGACGCCTCCGAGTACGCCGACTACCTCGTCGTGCCCAAGGTCGACGCCCTCCAGGCCGCCGTCGAGGCCGTCTCCCCGGTCGCCGTGCTGGTCCCCTCCTCCGCCGAGGCCAAGGAGATCGCCGCGCGTCTGGCGCTGCGCATCGGCTCCGGCATCATCACCGACGCCGTCGACCTGGAGGCCGGCGACGAGGGCCCGGTGGCCACCCAGTCGGTGTTCGCCGCCTCCTTCACCACCAAGTCCCGTGTCTCCAAGGGCACCCCGGTCATCACGGTGAAGCCCAACTCCGCCGCCGTCGAGGCCGCCCCGGCCGACGCCGCGGTCTCGGAGCTGAGCGTGACCTTCTCCGCGCAGGCCACCGGCACCAAGGTGACGGGCCGTACCCCGCGCGAGTCGACCGGGCGTCCAGAGCTGACCGAGGCCGCGATCGTGGTCTCCGGCGGCCGCGGCGTCAACGGCTCCGAGAACTTCGCGATCATCGAGGCCCTCGCCGACTCGCTCGGCGCGGCCGTCGGCGCCTCGCGTGCCGCGGTGGACGCCGGCTGGTACCCGCACACCAACCAGGTCGGCCAGACCGGCAAGTCCGTCTCGCCGCAGCTGTACATCGCCAACGGCATCTCCGGCGCGATCCAGCACCGCGCGGGCATGCAGACCTCGAAGACCATCGTGGCGGTCAACAAGGACGCCGAGGCCCCGATCTTCGACCTCGTCGACTACGGCGTCGTCGGCGACCTCTTCGACGTCGTTCCCCAGCTCACCAAGGAGATCAACACCCGCAACAGCTGAGGCTGGCACCGGATTGCGATCTAGGTGGCCACCTCCATCGCCCCGGGCAACGCAACACCAAGGAAAGTCCATCGGCATCCCGTACGCACAGGTCTGCTCCCGCGCCGCGGCGACGCGGCCGACGAGAGCGCGCTGCCGGGCGACTACCGCAAGATCCTGGCGATCGTGCGGGATGGCGACAGGCCGGTACAGGTCAGGGCGGTCGGCGAGCGGCTGGGTCTGGACGCCTCGGTGTATATGGCAACTAGCGTCGATGGTCACACCACGCTCGTGCTCCGTGGCTCCCAGGACGCCGCCACACCCCTGCCACATGCCAGGGAACTCGCCGAGGGGATTTCCGGGGCGAAGCTGGTGACGGTGGGTACGGGTCATCTCGCCGTGGAAGAGCCACCGGCCGTCGGAGCGGTGCTGCTGGCCCATCTCCGAATGGCGGGCGGCGCGGAGGACGCCGACTGGAACTCGTAGAGTGGCGGTGTGTCACAAGGAAACGCCGTAGTCGCGCGCAATGTGCGCCTTCTCAGGGAGCAGCGCGGCCTGTCCCTGGCCGAGCTGGCCCGCCGGGCGGGGCTGGCCAAGCAGACTCTGTCGAATCTGGAGCAGGGCACGGGCAACCCCACGGTCGAGACCCTGTTCTCCATCGCCACCGCCCTCGGCGTGCCGGTGACCCGGCTGGTCGCCGAGCGGGAACAGGTCATCACCGTGCAGCGGGGCGACGAGGTTGTCTGGGAGCAGCACGGAAGGTACGAGTCACGGTCGCTCGACCACATCTACGGCTCAGGTGTCATCGAGAACTACGTGGTGCGCATCCGCCGGCCCAGCGACGGTGCGGACATGCCGTCCGAACCGCACCCGGTGGGCACGCTGGAGCACCTCTACGTCATCAGCGGCAAGGTACGCGTGGGGCCCGTCGACAGCCCGCTGGAGCTTGGCGAGGGGGATTTCGCGCGCTATCCGGGCGACCGGCCCCACGTGTATGAGTCACTGGCGGACGAGAGCCTGGTACACATCGTGGTGAGCGTGCCGCGCGTCCAGCCTGGCACCGGCGGTACGAACCTGGCGCGGCCCCACGGGAACGAAAGACGCTGAGCTTCGCCGCACCTGGTGTGCCGCATCTCGGCACAACGGATTGGCCCACCCCCGGGACAGGGCGGAATCTGGCGTTGGCCGCTCGGCAGGGCGGTCCGGGGCCGCCAGTCGTGAGCGTCGGGGCATAAACCGTGGTGCTCTTGCGCGCACGCCTGGTCGGCCACCGTTCTCCGCGTCAGACCAGGGGTGGCCATGTCGGAGACCGGGATCCATCCACAAACGGGTGGGCCGGACAGTCCGCGACGGCACGGCAGGCGGATCGGCCGGGTCGGCGTGTCCGATCCGCCTGCCCGGTGACCTCGGTGCCGCGCATGCCGGGGGCGCCGGCGGTCCGCTCAGGCCGCCGACGGCCTGCTCACGTCGTACGGCGCTGCCGCTTGGCGTCCCTTCACCGCGGTGAGGGCGCGTGCCGCCTCGAAGGCCACCCGGCGCAGGGCCGGGGCGTATCGGGACGGCTCGAAGCGGTGGTGGGCGCCGGCGACCGAGAGCGCCGCCACCGGACGTCCGGAGGCACCCATGATCGGCACTGCGACGCAGGTCAGACCGGGGGCGGCTTCCTGCCGATCGTAAGCGATGCCGTCCTGGCGGATGCGCCGCAGCTCCTCCCGGAACCGTCGCGGGTCGGCGAGGGTGTACTCGGTGCGGGCCGGGAGGCCCGCCGACACGGCAGCCTCGGCCGCGTCGTGGTCGAAGGCCAGCAGGGCCTTGCCGACGCCGGTGCAGTAGGCGGGCAGGCGGGCGCCGATCCGGGAGGGGGAGCGGGTCGCTCGGTGGCCCTGGATCTTGTTGACGTACACGATGTCGGTGTCGTGCAGTACGGCCAAGTGCACGGTCTCGTGGGTCATCTCGTACAGGTCCGCCAGATGCGGCATCAGGCATTCCTGCAGGAGCGGGGGATTGGGGCCGTAGACCCGTACGCCGATGTCGAAGAGCTGGGATCCCAGCCGGTAGTTGCTGCCGACACGTTCCACGAGGTCGTTGCGCTGGAGGATGCCCAGCAGACGGAAGGCGGTCGACTTGGTCAGCTGCGAACGGCGGGCCAGTTCGCTGACGCCGATCTCCCCGTCCATCGAGGCGAGCGACTTCAGAAGAACCAACGCCTTGTCGACCGCGGTCTGCTGGCCGTCGGCCGGCGCGCCGTGTGGTGCGTGTGCGGGGGTGGCGACAGAAAAGGACTGGACTGGCATAGCGGGCTCCGGTGTTCCGTGGAGAGCCATTAAAATGGACGTGCGTCCACCATAAGTGCCTGTTTCCTGGTTGTAAACGCCCGGAGCGCAGTGTGGCGGACGCCTCCTGATCGCGTGCCGCTCCACGGCACGGGCAGTGGGCGGATCGGTCTTCGGCAGCGTCTGCTGTGTGCATGCAGCGTCACGACACCGCGGCCCTGGCCGCCGTCCTGCCCGCCTCGCGTCCCCCCTTCGACGTGGGGCTCAGCGAGCCGGCCGCGCTGCTGCGGCAGGCCGAGGCCACCCGGGCACCTCTTCCACCGCTGACTGAGCTGTGCGCAGGACTGGACCGGGACGGCGCCTACGCCGTGCGGGCCATCAACACCCGGCAGCGGCTGGGCTTGCGTGAACCACCTTTCTGTGTGCTCCACCAGTCGATGGTCGTCGACCACGGCGGCACGGTCCTGTCCGGCGAGGTGATCGCGTCCCGGGTCGGCGCCGGGCTGATCGTGGTCGGCCGGCCCGTCGATGCCACGCCAGAGGTGCTCAGGTCCCTCCGGGACAAGTGCCTGGAGTTGTACGCCGACGGCAGGCGCGTGGCGCTCGGCCTGGGCGCCGAGGTGTTCGGTGACCCCCTGGAAGCGGTGGTGTGGGCGGCCCGGAGGCTCCACGCGCACGGCAGCGCTCTCCACCCGGGCGAGCTGCTGCTTCACCGGGTCTGCGCACGCCGGCGTCCCACTGACACCGGGCCCTTCGCTCGCCGTGCGGTCCGGCACCGGCCGCCTGCCCGAACTGACCGTCACCGTCCGATGAACCACCAGCAAGGAAGCGGGGGAGCCGCCATGCCACCGCGTGAACCGGAGCGCTCCGGCTCTTCGGGTGTGCACCTGAACGCACGCCGAACCACCAGCCCACCAGGGCGGCGCAGCGCGCGCCCGATCCGGCCCGAGGAGGCCCAGCGATGACAACCACGCCCGCCCGGCTGGGGGCACCTCCCGCCCGAAGGGTGGGGGAGGACCGCCTGGCTCGCGTACCCGAGCCGGCCGTCGACGTCAGCCCCTACTTCGACCTCGACCACGGTCTGGTCGACCGCACGATCTTCAGCGACCAGGCCGTCTACCGGCAGGAGCTGCGCCGCGTCTTCGCGCCCAGCTGGCTGTTCCTCGCGCACGAGAGCCAGTTCACGAAGCCCGGTGACTTCTTCACCACCTACATGGGCGAGGACCCGGTCGTCGTCACCATGGGCAAGGACCGGAAGCTGCGTGCCTTCCTCAACGCCTGCCGCCACCGCGGCATGCGGGTGTGCCGCGCCGACGCGGGGGCGACGAAGGCGTTCACGTGCAGCTACCACGGCTGGTCCTACGACACCTCCGGGAAGCTGATCAACGTCCCCAACGGTGGGGACTACCCCGCCCACTTCGAGCAGGACCAGTGGGGACTGATCGAGGTCGCCCAACTCGACACGTACAAGGGACTCGTCTTCGCGACCTGGAACCCCGAGGCCCCGCCCCTGGTGGAGGCGCTCGGCGGACTGGCCTGGTACCTGGACGCGATGCTCGACCACGACCCGGAGGGCACCGAGGCCGTCGGCGGGGTGCACAAGTGGGTGCTGGAGGGCAACTGGAAGCTCGCCGCCGAGCAGTTCGCCTCCGACTGGTACCACGTCAACATCTCGCACGCCTCCGCGCTGATGGTCATGTCGCCCACCGGCAAGGGCCCCAAGACGGAGATCGTGCAGACACCGGGCCGGCAGTACACCGACTCGCTGGGGCACGGGCACGGCTTTCCGACCCACCCCAAGAGCCGTTTCGACGACCGTGTCGTACACGAGTGGACCGACTACGAGGCGCTGCGCGAACGGCTCGGTGACGCCCGGGTCGAGGGGCCGATGACCACCGGGCATGGCACCGTCTTCCCGAACTTCTCCTACCTGCCCGTCAACGGCTCCATCCGTGTGTGGCACCCCAAGGGCCCGGACAAGATGGAGGTCTGGGCCTGGACCATCGTCGACAAGTCGATGCCGGACGAGGTCAAGGACGCCCAACGCATCTACAACCTGCGCACGTTCGGGCCGAGCGGCATCTTCGAGCAGGACGACGGTGAGAACTGGAGCGAGTGCCAGGTCACCGCGCACGGCTTCGTGGCCGGCTCCATGACGCTCAACTACCAGATGGGACTGGGGCTGCAGTCCGAGGACGGCGTCCACCCCGGCACCACCGGCCGCCTCTACAGCGACGGCGCCGCCCGCGGCTTCTACACCCGCTGGCGCGACCTGATGAACACGCCCGCCTGGCACGAGAAGAACACCGAGAAGAACCCCGAGGACACCCCATGAGCACCACCGGCACCGGCATCCGGGTCGCCGCCGTCGGCGACATCGAGGAGGGCGAGGCGCTGAAGGTGCCCGCCGGGACCACCGGCCACACCGACGCCATCGCCGTCTTCCACGAGGGCGGCGCCTACTACGCCCTCGACGACACCTGCAGCCACGGCCAGGCATCGCTCGCCGACGGCTGGATCGAGAACGGCGAGGTCGAGTGCCCGCTGCACAGCGCCCGCTTCTGCCTCAAGTCCGGTGAACCGCAGTGCATGCCCGCCACCCTCGCCCAGCGCACCCACCGGGTCGAGGTGCGCGAGGACGATGTCTGGCTGCACCCCGGCGAGGAGGCCGACGCATGAGCGCGCCACGGCACATCGCCGTCGTCGGCGCGGGCCTGGCCGCCGTCTCGACCTGCGACGCGCTGCGCGCCCAGGGCTACGACGGCGAGCTCGTGCTGTACTCCGCCGAGCGCGGGCTGCCCTACGACCGCCCGCCACTCAGCAAGGACGTCCTGCTCGGCAAGTCCCGCCGCGAGAACATCCTGCTGCGGCCCGAGCAGTGGTACGACGAGCAGGGCATCGAACTCCGCGACGGCGCCCCGGTCCGGGCGATCCGCCCGCACGAGGGCGGACTGGAGCTGGCCGACGGCGAGCTTGCCGCAGCCGACCGGATCGTGCTGGCCACCGGCGGCACCGCGCGCCCGCTGCCGGTGCCGGGCGGCGACGACCCGGCCGTACACCTGCTGCGCACCTGGGAGGACGCCGAACGCCTGCGGGAGCGCCTGTTGCCCGGCGCCCGGGTGGCGGTGATCGGTGCCGGGCTGATCGGCGCGGAGACCGCGGCCGTCGCCCACGCCCTGGGCTGCCGCGTCAGCCTCATCGACCCGCTACCGGTGCCACTGACCGCGGCGGTCGGGGACGACATCGCGAACGCACTGCATCTGAGGCACTCCGCCGAAGGCATCGGCGTCCTGACCGCCGGCGTGGAGTGCATCGAGCGCCGTCCAGGCAACCTTGGAGTCCTGCTGCATCTCACCGGCTACGGGGCACCCGTGCTCGCCGACACCGTGGTGGTCGGCATCGGCATGCGTCCGGCCACGGAACTGGCCGAGGCCGCGGGGCTGAACGTCGACAACGGTGTGGTCGTCCACCCCGGTCAGCGCACCTCCCACCCCAATGTCCTCGCCGTCGGCGACGTCGCCCGCCCCGAAGGGCACAAGGTCCGTCATGAGCACTGGGAGGCCGCCCGGCGCGACGGCGAGGCCGCCGCCCACGGCATCCTCGGCCGCCCCCTGCCGTCCTTCGGCGCTTCCTGGTTCTGGTCCGACCGGCACGGCTCCCGGCTGGAGGCGGTCGGCACCATGGCGGACGCCGAGCGCACTGTGCTGCGCGGGGCTCCGGACGACGGCGCCTTCACCGTCTTCGGGCTGCTGGGCGACCGGCTGGTGGCCGCGGCCGCCATCGACCGACCACGCGACATCCAGGCCGCCCGGCGGATCGTCGATCGCGGTGTCGCTGTCGACGCGGCCGTCCTGTCCGACGAGAGTGCGGATCTGCGCACGCTGCTCAAGCGCTGACCGCCACGTGCCGCCTTGTGGCACACGCGCTCCCCGAACCGCCCCCTCCGCGCTGGAATGGCACCACCCGGCGCGGCCCGCAGGAGGACCCCCGATGAGCATCCACCCCCCGGAGACCCCCCGGACGACCGCACCCGCCGTCGACGAGGACATTCGGCTCCACTTCGAGGTACAGCGCCTGTACGCCGTCGAGGCACAGCTGCTCGACCAGCACCGCTACGCCGACTGGCTGGAGCTGTTCACCGACGACCTGCACTACTGGGCGCCGGTACGCACCAACCGCCTGCGGCGCCAGCAGGCCCTGGCCGACGGCTCGCCCGGCGAGGTCGCCATCTTCGACGAGACCAAGGCGAGCCTCGCCTGGCGCATCCGCCGGTTCGACTCGGGCATGGCCTGGGCCGAGGACCCGCCGTCGCGGACCCGGCATCTGATCACCAACATCCTGGTCTGGCCGGCCGACGAGCCCGGCGAGTACGTCGCCGAGTCGTCATTCCTCTGCTACCGCAACCGCCTGGAACGTGAGGTCGACATCTACGCCGGCGGCCGCACCGACCAGCTGCGCCGCGACCCGGACGACGGACGGCTGCTGATCGCGCGCCGCACCATCCTGCTCGACCAGAACGTCCTGCTCGCCAAGAACATCAGCACCTTCCTGTAAGCCCTTGTGAACCGGAGCCCGCTCGTGACCACTGAACAGACCACAGAGGTGAAGCTCGTCGAGCACACCGTGCAGACCACGCTCGGCCCCATCGCGGTCAGCGAGGCCGGCGAGGGCCCGGTGCTGGTCATGCTGCACGGCGGCGGCCCCGGCGCGAGCGCGGTGGCCAACTACCGCCACAACCTCCCCGCGCTCACCGGGCACTTCCGCGTGATCCTGCCCGACCAGCCCGGCTTCGGCGGCAGTTACCGCCCCACCGAGGCCGACCTCGACGCCCGCAGCATCACCGAGATCACCGTCGACGCCCTGCTGCAGACCCTGGACGCCCTCGGCATCGACCGCTTCCACCTGCTCGGCAACAGCCTCGGTGGGGCCGCCGCCATCGCCACCGCACTCGAAGTCCCCGACCGGGTCGCGAAGTTGGTTCTGATGGCCCCGGGAGGAGGCTGGCTGCCCTTCGGACCGACCCCGACCGAGGGCCAGAAGGCCATGTTCCGCTACTACAACGGCGAGGGCCCCACCCTGAAGAAGATGCGGGACTTCATCGGCGTGATGACCGCCGAGCCGGGGCGCTGGGCCGACACCGCGCAGGCCCGCTACGAGGCGTCCCTCGACGAGTCCCACATCGCCTTCTACCACGCCTACAACGCCGCTTTCGCCAAGCGGCACGGCATGGACCCGCTGTGGCAGCGCGTTCACAAGATCAAGGCGCCCACCCTCCTGCTGTGGGGCCGCGACGACCGCACCATCACCCTCGACGGCGCCCAGCTCATGCTCAAGCAGATCCGCGACGTCCAACTGCACGTCTTCGGCGGCTGCGGCCACTGGGTCCAGCTGGAGCGGCAGGCCGAGTTCGAGCGCCTGGTCACCGACTTCCTCAGGGAGCACTGAATCATGGGTTGGCTAGAGGGCGAGGTCGCCCTGATCACCGGCGGGGGCTCCGGCATCGGCCGCGCCGTCGCCCTGCGCTACCTCGCCGAAGGCGCGAGCGTCGCCGTCCTCGGCCGTGGGACCGCGCAGTTGGAGGAGGTCGTCGCCGCGGCGGGCGACCTCTCCGACCGGGTGCTGCCCCTCACCGGCGACGTACGCTCCCCGGACGATCTGCACCGGGCGGTGGACGCGACCGTCAAGAGGTTCGGCAAGCTGGACATCCTCGTCCCCAACGCCGGGATCTGGGACTACCACCGCAGCGTCACCAAGCTCGACGGCAAGGAGCTGTCCGAGGCGTTCGACGAAATCTTCGGCATCAACGTCAAGGGCTACGTCCTCGCCGTCGAGGCGGCCTGGCGGGAACTCGTCGCCACGCGCGGCAGCATCGTGATGACCCTGTCCAACGCCTCCTTCCACACCGACGGTGGCGGCCCCCTGTACACCGCCAGCAAGCACGCCTGCCTCGGCCTGCTCCGGCAGTTCGCCTACGAGCTGGCGCCGCGCGTCCGCGTCAACGGCGTCGCCGTCGGCGGCATGCGCACCAAGCTGCGCGGCCCGCAGAGCCTGGGCCTGCAGAACCGCACGCTCGAAGCCTCCTTCGCCAAGAACGAGGCGTCCGGACAGGAACAGCAACCGCTCATCCCGCTGTACGACTCCAGCGTCGAGCCGGAGGACTTCACCGGCCCGTACGTCCTGCTCGCCTCCCGCGCCAACAGCGGCACCGTCACCGGCGCCGTGATCCCCGCCGACGGCGGCATCGCCGTCCGCGGATTCCGTTCCCCGGCCGGTGGCGCCGGCCTCTGAACCGTCTCCCCGTCTCCCCTCTCACTTCCGCACGACAGCCATCGAAGGAGCCGCCGCATGGCCGCCGTCGACATCAGCCCCGCCGCGGCACTGCACCGCAGAGCCCAGTACCCCACCGCCTGCGCACTCGTCTACGAGGGCCATGAGATCTCTGCCGCGCAACTCAGCCGCAGGACAGCCGAGTTGGCCGCCGGGCTGGCCGAACGCGGACTGCGGCGCGGCGACCGGGTCGCCTACCTCGGCCTCAACAGCGTGACCTTCTTCGAGACGCTGCTGGCCGCGGCCCATCTCGGGGCGGTCTTCGTGCCGGTCAACTTCCGGCTCGCGGCCGAGGAGGTGCGCCACATCCTCAGCGACAGCGGTGCGCACACCCTGGTCGTCGAGGAGGGCCATCGCGCACTCGTCGAGTCCGTGATGAGCGACGTGCCCGCCCGCTTCCACGTGCTGGTCGATACGGATCCGCGGTGCCCCGCGGCGACGGCGCCCGCCGCCGTCTGGACACCGCTCTCGGAGCTGCTCGGAGCCGAGCGACGTGGCACGGAGCCGGTGGCGCTGTACGACGACGACCTGGCGGCGCTCATGTACACCTCCGGCACGACCGGCCGGCCCAAGGGTGTCATGCTCACCCACGGCAACCTCTGGTGGAACGCGGTCAACGTCGAAAGTGTCGTGGACACCCGCCCGGACGACGTGAACCTCGCCGTCGCCCCGCTCTTCCACATCGGCGGCCTCAACGCCCTCACCCTGCGCACCCTCGTGCGCGGCGGCACCGTCGTCGTGCGCCGCGGCTTCGACCCCGGCCAGTGCCTGGAGGACCTCGTCCAGCGCCGCGTGACGACCCTGTTCGCGGTCCCCGCGATGTACGGCGCCCTGACCCGCGTGCCCGGCTTCGCCGCGGCCGACCTCTCCGCCCTGCGATCCGCGATCGTCGCGGGCGCCCCCGTCCCGCCCCAGCTGATCAGGAACTACGAAGAACGTGGCATCCTGCTCCAGCAGGCGTGGGGGCTGACCGAGACCGCGCCCTTCGCCAGCTACCTCCCGGCCGGGCTCACGGCGGAGAAGGCCGGATCGGCCGGCGCACCCATGCCGTACACGGAGATCCGCATCGTCGACCCGGTCACCGGGGCCGACGTGCAGGACGCGGACACACGCGGGGAGATCTGCGTGCGCGGCCCGAACGTCACGCCCGGCTACTGGAACAACCCCGAGGCCACCCGTGCCGCCTTCGACGACGCGGGCTGGTTCCACAGCGGCGACATCGCGCATCGGGACAAGGACGGCTTCTACTACATCGTCGACCGCCTCAAGGACATGATCATCAGCGGCGGGGAGAACGTGTACCCGGCCGAGGTCGAGCGCGTTCTCGCCGCGTACCCGGGTGTCCTCGAGGCGGCCGTCATCGGCGTCCCGCATCCGAAGTGGGGCGAGACCGTGCTCGCCGTGCTGACCTGCGAGCCCGGGACCACGCCCACACTGGAGGAGGTGCGCGCCTTCACCGGCCGGCACCTGGCCCGTTACAAGCTGCCCACCCAGCTGCTGATCGCCGAACAGCTGCCCCGCAACGGCAGCGGCAAGCTGGTCAAGTCCGCACTGCGGAGCTGGGTCGAGACCCAGCGGCCCGCCGAGACACAGTGAGCCGGCCATGAGCATCCACACCGCCGTCGTACCGGCACCGCCCGAACCCGTCCTGGGTACCGACTGGACGCTGCGCCCGGTCGACGAGCCCGCCACGGTGACCCCGCAGACGGCGCGCACGTATGCCGTCACCGAGGCCCAGGGCGGTCCGACGCTGCTCCTGCGCGTCCACCGCGTCGCGCACCACCCGCTGCACAGCTGCTATCCGTACGGCACCCACGACCTTGCCCTGGGCCTGGTCCTCCCCGACCACGGGCCGTCCGGCCCGGCGTTTGCCGGGAAACTGCTGTGCGCCCTCGTCCCCGCACTCTTCCTCGCCGACCCCCGCTGCCGCCGCGTCGTCGCCGCACCGGACGAGAGCGACACCGTCACCCAGGCCGCCCTTGAGGCGGGCGGACTCCTCCGGGTCACCGAGGCCGACCTGCCCGACGCCAGCGTGGTCCTGTTCGCCGCCGAACCGCCGGACCTCGCCGACATGTCCACCGCCCTCGACGACATGCCCCACTGACCACCGCCTCACCGCGTGGAGAGGTGGCCAGGAGCAAGCTCGGCCCAGATGGTCTTGCCGGTGCGGGTGTAGCGCGTACCCCATCTTCGGGTGAGCTCGGCGACCATGAACAGGCCGCGGCCGCCCTCGTCGAACATCCGGGCGCGGCGGAGGTGCGGACTGGTGCTGCTGCCGTCGGAGACTTCGCAGATCAGTGCCTCGTCCTTGATCAGCCTGAGGCGGATCGGGCCGCTGGCGTACCGGATGGCGTTCGTCACCAGCTCGCTGATGACCAGTTCCGTGACGAACGCGGTTTCCTCCAGGCCCCATGCGGCCAGCCGGTCGCAGGCGCGGCGGCGGGTCTCGGCGACGACCGCGGGATCGACGGGAACGTCCCAGGAGGCGACGCGGTCCTCGCCGAAGAGACGGGTGCGGACCAGGAGCAGGGCGATGTCGTCGGTGCGCGCTTCGGGGCTCAGGGTGCCCAGGACGCTGTCGCACAGCGCTGCGAGCGAGGACGCGGGCCGGGCCAGAGTGTGGCGCAGGGCGTCGAGTCCCTCGTCGATGTCGCGATCGCCGGCCGAGAGGAGGCCGTCGGTGAACAGGGCGAGCAGACTTCCTTCGGGCACGGTGACCTCGGCCGCCTCGAAGGGCAGGCTGCCCAGCCCCAGAGGGGGGCCGGCGGGCAGGTCGACGACCGTACTGGTGCCGTCCGGGTGTACCAGGATCGGCGGGGGATGGCCGGCCCGGGCAAGGGAGCAGATGCCGGAGAGGGGGTCGTAGACCGCGTACAGGCAACCAGCTCCGATGGCGCCGGGGATCTCACCGGTGGCGACTGTGTCGTCCTCGGTGTGAGTGACGATGTCGTCGAGGTGGGTGAGGAGCTCATCGGGCGGGAGGTCGATGTCGGCGAGGGTGCGCACCGCCGTACGCAGGCGGCCCATGGTGGCTGAGGCGTTGATGCCGTGGCCGACGACATCGCCGACGACCAGGCCGACGCGGGCGCCGGGCAGCGGGATCACGTCGTACCAGTCGCCGCCCGCCTGCGCGCCGCCGCCCGCGGGGAGATAACGGGAAGCCGTCTCCACGGCAGGATGCGTGGTCGGGCCGTGCGGCAGCAGGTTGCGTTGCAGCGCCAGCGAGATGCCGCGTTCGCGGGTGAACCGGCGGGCGTTGTCCAGGCAGACCGCGGCCCGCGCGACCAAGTCCTCGGTGACGGCCAGATCGTCAGGACCGAACGGCTCGCGAGATGAGCATCTGACGAACATGACCGCTCCGAGGGTGGTGCCACGGGCGCGGATGGGTACCGCGATCAGCGAACGCACTCCGCACGCCCGGGCCTGCGCCGCCTGGACAGGGTCGTCGGCGAACCAGCGGACGACCTGGGAGTCGTCGACGTAGTGCCGTGCCGCCCTGCCGCTGGCCAGACACCGGGCGATCGGCGAAGAAGCAACATGGTTACTGATCTCGCCCGGGGCCGGATGCTCTCCGGACGTCGCGGACGCCACCCCGTATGCCGCCCGGCGCAGCGGGACGGGACCGGACAGGACAGGTGCGGGCACATCGCCCTGGAAGACGGGGTCGAGCAGGTCCACGCTGACGAGGTCGGCGAAGCGGGGCACGGCGACCTCGGTGAGCTCGCGTGCGGTGCCCACCACGTCCAGGCCGGCGCCGATGCGGGTCCGGGCCTCACTCACGAGGGCCAGCCGCTCCCGGGACTCGTACTGCTGGGAGTAGTCGTACGCCGACAGACCCGCCCCCTGCACCTGGCCGGCTTCGTCCGTGAGCGGGAAGATGTCGAGAGCCCAGGCGTGCGCCTTCGGCTCGCCCGGAAGCCTCACGAAGGGCTCGGTGAATTCGGGCTTCCCGCTCTGAACGACCCGGCGGATCCGCTGCTCGACTTCCTCGTATACGGGACCCCGAAGGATCTCGGCCACGAACCGGCCGCGGACGTCGTGCTCGGAGAGGCCCGCCGCCTGCTGTATCACCTCGTTGCCGAACAGTACGCGTCCCTCGCGGTCAAAGATCGCAAGGGCGAGGGGCTGCTCCTGGAACATCCATCGCATGAGTGAGCACTCGTCCGGGGAATCCGTCCTGGGTACGACAATCACCAGGCACCCGCTCGGCCGCTTCTCGGACGGCAGCGGATAGAGGCGCACCTGAGCATCCGACCGCCTGCCGTCCCGGTGCCTCAGCACTGCCCAGTCAGCGGTGAACAGATCGGCCAGAGACTTGCCGACGACCTCCTCGGGGGCGTAGCCCCACAGTGTCTGGGCGCCGCTGCTCCAATGGGTCACCCGGCCGTCCGGGTCCGTGACCGCGATGGCCGCAGCCGTGCCGAGGAAGGCCCCTGTCGACGCCGGAGGGAGTCGGCCGGGCGGCTCGTCGGACGTCATTGTCGTGTCCTTGGTGGCCCTATTGTCGTGCCCTGAGTGGCCTTGTTGCCGGGCTTGCTGACCATGTTCACGATCCCCCTGAGGGCAGCAGGTTTCAAGCCGAGCGGCCACGCCGCGCGCTGGTCGGCGTGCCGGGCGTCCGAGGGGAGTGCAGGGGGCGGGGCACGGGCCGCCATCGGGCAGGAGCCCGGAGGTGTGCTGCACCGTGGCACACGGGCTAGGTCCTGCCTCCGGGTGCAGGTGAACGTGGCTGCGTGCTTGCAGCAACCGCCATCTCCCAGAGCGCCGCCGACCCGCTGTCCGGGCTGGTGCTGCGCGACGTACCGGTACCCCGCCCGAAGCCCGGCTGGTCCCGGGTACGGGTCGTTGCCTCTTCCCTGAACATGCACGACCTGTGGACGCTGCGTGGCGTGGGCCATCCCCCGGAGCGCCTTCCCATCGTGCTCGGCTGCGACGCGGCCGGATACGACGAGGACGGCAACGAGGTCATCGTGCATCCGGTGCTCGGCGACCCGGACGCGGGCGGGGGAGACGAGACGCTCGACCCGAACCGTGCACTGCTGTCCGAGCAGCACGACGGGGCCTTCGCCGAGTACCTGACCGTGCCCACCCGCAACCTGGTGCCGAAGCCCCCGTGGCTGTCCTTCGACGAGGCGGCCTGCCTGCCGGTCGCCTGGGGCACCGCCTACCGCATGCTCTTCACCCAGGCCCGGATCACCGCCGGCGACCGGGTGCTCGTACAGGGCGCGGGCGGCGGGGTCGCCTCCGCCGCCATCCGGCTCGCGGTGGCCGCCGGGGCCGTCGTCTACGCCACCAGCCGCAGCGAGGCCAAGCGTGCCGAGGCCCTCACCTGGGGGGTGCGCGCCGCGCTGGCTCCCGGTGAGCGGCTGCCCGAGCGGGTGGACGTCGTGATCGAGACGGTCGGCGAGGCGACCTGGTCCCATTCGCTGAAGTCGCTGCGGCGCGGCGGCACGGTCGTGATCGCGGGAGCGACGAGCGGCGCCAACCCGCCCGCGGACCTGGCCCGCATCTTCTACCTCCAGGGACGTGTCCTCGGCTCCACCGGCTGCACCCGGGGCGAGCTCGTCGCGCTGCTCCGGCTGATGGAGACGACCGGAGTCCGCCCGGTGATCGACCGCACCCTGCCCCTCACGGACATCCACAAGGGCTTCCAGCTCATGATCGACGGCGGTCTGACCGGGAAGCTCGTCATCCACCCGTCGGCCCCCCAGAGTTAAGGACCCTCTCCCATGACCGCAGCTGTCGTTGGGCTCTCGCACTCGCCCCTGATCGGCAGGAACGACCCCGAGCCCGATGTTCTGGCCCGTGTCGACGAGGCCGTCGAGAGCGCCAGGGACTTCGTCCGCCGCTTCGACCCGGAGCTCGTCGTCCTCTACGCGCCCGACCACTACAACGGCTTCTTCTACAAGGAGATGCCCCCGTTCTGCCTGGCCACCGAGGCCCACGCGGTGGGCGACTTCGGTTCCCAGGGCGGGCCGCTGTCGGTCGACACCGACGCCGCCAAGGCTCTGGCCAAGGGGGTGCTCGACCGCGGCATCGATCTCACCGTCTCGGCCCGGATGACCGTGGACCACGGCTTCGCGCAGCCCCTGGAGGTGCTCTTCGGCGGTATCGACCGCGTGCCGGTGGTGCCCGTCTTCGTCAACGGCGTGGCGACCCCGCTCGGCCCGGTCAGCCGTATTCGCGCTCTCGGCACCGCGGTCGGTCAGGCCGCGGCCGCCCTGGACAAGCGGGTGCTGTTCGTCGCCTCCGGCGGTCTGTCCCACGATCCGCCGGTGCCGGTGCTCGAGGGCGCACCGCCCCGGGTCGCCGACGCGCTCATCGAGGGCAACCCGCCCACCCCTGAGCAGCGTGCGAAGGGCGAGGAGCGGGTCGTCCAGGCCGGCCGCGACTACGCCGCCGGGTCGTCGAAGATGATCCCGATCAACCTCGCCTGGGACAACCTCCTCCTCGACCACCTGGAGCGCGGCGACGTCGCGGAGTTCGACTCCTGGACCGTCGATGACATGGCCACACAGGGCGGCGGCTCCGCCCACGAGGTCCGCACCTGGATCGCGGCGTACGCCTCCCTCGCGGCCACCGGCACGTACGAGATGACGTCCCGCTTCTACGAGGCCATCCCCGCCTGGATCGCCGGATTCGCGGTCACCACGGCGGAAGGGCGGTGACCGGCATGACAGTCACACCCGTAGAGCTGGCGGCCGCCCGGCTCGCAGCCGCCTTCGCCGAGGGACGGCCCGTGGCCCCGGTACGCGATCTGCTCGGTACCCAGGACGTCGACGCCGCGTACGCCGTACAGCAGGTGCTCACCCGCAGCAGAGTGGACAGCGGTGCGGTCGTCGTCGGCCGCAAGATCGGCCTGACCTCCCCGGCCGTCCAGCGCCAACTCGGCGTCGACCAGCCTGACTTCGGGGTGCTCTTCGCCGACATGGACGTCTCCGCCGAGGCCGAGGTCCCCTCCGGCAGGCTGCTGCAGCCCAAGGCCGAGGCGGAGATCGCCTTCGTCCTCAAGGAGGACCTGGCCGACGGCGACCTGGACCCGGCGCAGGTGCGCGCCGCGGTCGACTACGCCGTCGCCGCGCTGGAGATCGTCGACAGCCGTATCGCCGACTGGGACATCTCCCTCACCGACACGGTCGCCGACAACGCCTCCAGCGGACTGTTCGTGCTGGCGGAACGCCGCCTCACGCTGGACGAGTTCGAGCCCCGCGAGACCGTGATGCGGCTGTACGCCGACGACGTCCTCGTGTCCGAGGGCAACGGCGCCGCCTGTCTCGGCGACCCCCTGAACGCGCTGGCCTGGCTCGCCCGGACGGCCCGTGACCTGGGTGACCCGTTGCGGGCCGGACAGGTCGTCCTCTCCGGCGCGCTGGGCCCGATGGTCCCGGCCCCGCCCGGCACCCGGATCCGCGCCGAGATCAGCTCGCTCGGCGAGGTCACCGCCGCATTCTCCGAGAAGAGGGACGCATGACTTCCCCCAAGACGTCAAAGACCAAGGTCGCCATCATCGGGTCGGGCAATATAGGCACCGACCTGATGATCAAGATTCTCCGCCTGTCGGACACCCTCGAAGTGGCCGCCATGGTGGGCATCGACCCGGAGTCCGACGGCCTCGCCCGCGCCGCCCGGTTGAAGGTCCCGACGACCCACGAGGGCGTTGAGGGCCTGATCGCCATGGAGCACTTCGACGACATCGAGATCGTCTTCGACGCGACCTCGGCCAAGGCCCACCTGGCCAACGCCCACCGGCTCGCGCCCTTCGGAAAGCGGCTCATCGACCTCACCCCCGCCGCCATCGGCCCGTTCGTCGTCCCGCCCGTCAACCTCGACGAGCACCTGGAGGCCGGTGCAGACAACCTCAACATGGTCACCTGCGGCGGCCAGGCCACCATCCCCATGGTCGCGGCCATCTCCGCGGTGACCGACGTCCACTATGCGGAGATCGTCGCCTCCATCGCCTCCAAGTCGGCGGGGCCGGGCACGCGAGCCAACATCGACGAGTTCACCGAGACCACCTCCCACGCCATCGAGAACGTCGGCGGAGCGGCCCGCGGCAAGGCGATCATCGTCCTCAACCCCGCCGAACCCCCGCTGATCATGCGAGACACCGTCCTCTGCCTCATCGGGGATGCGGACCACGACGCCATCCGCGCCTCCGTCAAGGAGATGGCCGAGCGGGTCGCCCAGTACGTGCCGGGCTACCGCCTCAAGCAGGAGGTGCAGTTCACCCCGATCGCGGAAGGCGAGCCCGTGCACACCCTGCTCCCCGAGGGCGCGGGCCCGGTGACCACCCGTGTCTCGGTGTTCCTCGAAGTCGAGGGCGCCGCCCACTACCTGCCCGCCTACGCCGGAAACCTCGACATCATGACCTCGGCCGCCCTGCGCACCGCCGAGTCGATCGCCCGGCACAGCACCACCGTCACCGCGGAGGCCAGCCGATGACTCACCAGCTCTACATCCAGGACGTGACCCTGCGGGACGGCATGCACGCCATCCGGCACCGCATCGATCCTGCCGACGTGGGCCGCATCGCGGCCGCCCTCGACGCGGCCGGCGTCGACGCCATCGAGGTCGCCCACGGCGACGGCCTCGCCGGCGGCTCCCTCAACTACGGCCCGGGCAGCCACACCGACTGGGAGTGGATCGAGGCCGCGGCCGACGCGATCGACAACGCCGTCCTCACCACTCTCCTCCTGCCCGGCATCGGCACCATCGCCGAACTGGAGCGCGCCCACGCCCTCGGCGTCCGCTCGGTGCGCATCGCCACCCACTGCACCGAGGCCGACATCTCGGCCCAGCACATCGCCAAGGCGCGCGAGCTGGGCATGGACGTCTCGGGCTTCCTGATGATGAGCCACATGGCCCAGGCGCCCCAACTCGCCGCGCAGGCAAAGCTCATGGAGTCCTACGGCGCCCAGTGCGTCTACGTCACCGACTCCGGCGGCCGCCTCACCCTGGACGGCGTACGCGAACGGGTCCGCGCCTACCGCGACGTACTCGACGAGAGCACCCAGATCGGCATCCACGCGCACGAGAACCTCTCCCTGTCGGTCGCCAACAGTGTCGTCGCCGTCGAGGAGGGCGTCACCCGCGTCGACGCCTCCCTGGCCGGACAAGGCGCGGGTGCCGGAAACTGCCCCATCGAGGCGTTCATCGCCGTGGCGAACATCCAGGGCTGGAAGCACGGCTGCGACCTGTTCGGCCTCCAGGACGCCGCCGACGACCTGGTCCGCCCCCTGCGCGATCGCCCCGTACAGGTCGACCGCGAGACGCTCACCCTCGGCTACGGCGGCGTCTACTCCTCCTTCCTGCGCCACGCGGAGATCGCCGCCGAGCGCTACGGCGTCGACGCCCGCACCCTCCTGCTGGAAGTCGGCCGGCGCGGCCTGGTCGGCGGCCAGGAGGACATGATCGTGGACATCGCGCTCGACTTGATGTCCCACCCGGCTACCAGGCCCGTGAACTGACACACAGTAAGGAGTAAGCCCATGGGTGAACGTCTGCCCATACGGATCCCGATCGACGGAGACGAACTGGACGCCTGGTGGTACGCCCCCGAAGGCGTCGACGGACCCGCCCCCTGCGTCGTCCTGGCGGCCGGTTTCGGCGGCATCAAGGAGATGCGGCTCGCAGCCTACGCCGAGCGGTTCGCCGCCGAGAGGCTCGGCGCCCTGGTCTTCGACTACCGGTCCTTCGGCGAATCCAGTGGGCGTCCGCGCAACCTGCTCGAGATCAAGCGGCTGATCACCGACTATCACGCCGCCGTCTCCGCGGCGAGGTCCCGTCCTGAGGTCGACTCCAGGCGTGTCGCCGTGTGGGGCAGCTCCATGTCCGGCGGCACCGTGGTGCTGGTCGCCACGGAGGACCCGAGCATCGCCGCAGTGGTGTCGCAGGCGCCTCTCGCCGACGGCCGGGCCGCGCTGGTGCACATGGTGAAGAGGTCGGCGACCCATGTGCTGGGCCTGGGCCTGGCGGGCGTCCGGGACGCCCTCGGGGCGCGCCTCGGCCGTGCGCCGTACACCGTGAAGACCGTGGGCCGCCGCGGTGAGCAGGGCGCCGTGCTGGCCACTGCGGACGCCTACGAGGGAATGCTGCGCCTCCTTCCGGCGGACGTGCCCTACGACAACGAGGTCAGCGCGCGCGTGATCCTGTCGCTGCCCTTCTTCCGCGCTGTCGAGACCGCCCCCCGGCTCACCTGCCCCCTGCTGGTCCAGGTGATGGACCACGACGACCTCACGCCGCCGGGCCCCGGTGCCGCTCTCGCGGCCGCGGCTCCGCACGGCGAGCTGCTCGCCTACCGCGGCGGCCATTGGGACCCCTACGTCGGGGAGGGCTTCGACCAGGTGGTTCCCGACCAGATCGCCTTCCTCAAGCGGACTCTCGGGGCGCCGGCCGCTCGGTGACGGTGCGGCGCACCCTCACCGGCGCGTCGGCGGGGACCGCTCCCTCGCCGCCGCCAGTGTCACACGCACTCGGTGCGAAGCGATCATCCTGTGATCGACGGCCCGAATGCGGCGATCGACGTGCCGAGGGAACGCCACACTCGCCGGGCCGCCTCACGCAGGGTGCTGTCCTCGGCCGTGCATTCGAAACCGGCCCCGCAAAGACAATGACGACTATTGCGACGGAGAACCTTCCATGGAGCTCATGCGAGCTGCTCGCTTGCACTTCCCCACCCACACGCTGACCGTCGAGGATGTTCCCAAGCCTGTCCCGGGCCCAGGACAGGTGCTGATCAAGGTAGCCGCGGCCGGGGTGTGCATGTCAGACGTGCACCTCATCGACGGCACCCTCGGCCTCCCGCCACACCTCAAGGGTGACACCGTCACCCTCGGGCACGAGGTCTCCGGCACCATCGTCGAGCTGGGCCCCGAGGTGACCGCCTGCCAGGTCGGTCAGCGCGTAGTCCTGCAGGGCGGGGACATCAAGGACGGCCAGATGCACACGCGCGGGGTCGACTTCGACGGTGGGTGGGCCGAGTACGCCCTGGTGAGCGCGGGGGGCGTCGTCCCCCTGCCCGACTCGATCCCGTTCGAGCAAGCGGCGATCATCCCTGATGCCGTGTCGACGCCTTGGGACGCCATCGTCCGCACCGCGGACATCCGGCCGGGCGAGGCAGCGGGTGTGTGGGGGGTGGG
This sequence comes from Streptomyces sp., assembly GCF_019510245.1. Classification (GTDB taxonomy): domain Bacteria; phylum Actinomycetota; class Actinomycetes; order Streptomycetales; family Streptomycetaceae; genus Streptomyces. The sequence goes on from NZ_JAEKKT010000223.1 coordinate 21,528, forward strand.
AGGTCTGGGCATCCACGCGGTGCAGCTGCTGCGGGCTGTCGGCGCCTTCCCGATCGTGGCGGCCGACCCGGCCCCGGCAGCGCGTGAGCGCGCCCGGCGGATGGGGGCAGACCTCGTTGTCGACTCCGCCGACCCCACCTTCCGGGAGCAGGTGCTCGACATCACCAAGGGCAGCGGACTGAACGCCGCCTTCGACTTCGCCGGTGTCTCGGCGGTGCACGAGCAGGCGCTGACCGTTCTGAGGCCGGGGGGCCGCCTCGTCCTGGTCGGGCTGTCCGGGCGTCCCCTCACCTTCAGCGACAGCACCACCTTCAGCTACCTGAAGCACCAGGTCAGGGGGCACTTCGGCACGGAACTCGACTCGGTTCCGCGGCTCGTGGACCTGGTGGCAGGCGGGCGCCTCGACTTCTCCGCTTCCGTCACGGAGGTGCTGCCCCTGGAGCAGGCGAACGTGGCCGTGCAGCGCTTGCACACCAAGGAAGGCAATCCGATCAGGCTGGTCCTTCAGCCCTGACTGCACATGACGGTCGGACGCATCTGACCTTTTGCACGGCGCAAGCTTCGCTGCCCCTGGGAAGGGCACCGATGCTTGCGTCGTCATACCTGTCTGGTGGCTGTCCGGGGCTGTGCTGCGCCCGCGCGAGGAATCAGCTGTCGCCCGGGGTGGTCCCGCTGTGGTGCCCCTGGAGCAGGACACTGCTGGGAGACCCCGAAGGCCTGCTTGAAGGCCGTGCTGAAGTGCCCCATGTTGTTGAAGCCCCACCGGAAGGCGAAAGTGACATCGTCGGCCGCTGGTACAGGGCACAGGGTCTCCAGGACGGGGTCGCACAGTTCGTCCAGTGAGGGTCTTGCGTCGGGCCGCACGCGCCGCCGTTCCTGATCACGCACGGCACCGCGGACCCGCCTGACCCCCTGGGTGAGCCAAACCCTACGAATGGCTCCCACATCACGATCAACAAGGTAGGGAGGACTGACCGGGAAGCAGGGAACCACACCCGCCGGGGTGGTGCTCGTTTCCCGCTGGCCGTAAGCCGCTGGCCTCTAGCGGGTGCCGCCCCGCATGCGCGCGGGCCAGATGCCCTGCTTGCCTGGCGACAGGATGCCATTGGGGTCGAGCAGGTCCTTGAGCCCCTCGTTCAGCCGCCGCTGGGCGTGGTCACCGAAGTCGAACTGGTCGGCGACCACGTCCATGCTCTGGATGTTCGTCCGGTAGATGGGGTAACCGGCCTTGGCGAGATCTTCGACCATCGCGTTGTGGGCGGCGTAGCTTGCGCGGGTCGCCTGCTCGTCGCGCGTGTCGAAGACGATCGGGCTGATGTGCAGCGCGCAGCGCTGCAGCAGGATGATCCCGGCGCTGTACGGGAGGCCGTGCCGGTCGTAGAGCTCCCGGCGCAGCTTGATGGACGCCAGCACGTCGGCGCCGTCGAGCGGGCCGAGCGCGGACAGGTCCAGGTGCCCGGCGTCTTCGCCGTTGTCCTGCTTGAACATCTCCAGCAGCTCCAGGCCGGGCACGCCGCCCTGCACCCTGTCGTCGTGCGTCGTGGCGCCGCAGCGCTCGTCCTCGCCGCGGAAGTCGCGCCGTCCGACCTGGACGCCGTCGCCGGTCCGCGACAGCGCCTCGTGCACCAGCGCGAACTGGGCCTCGACGACGGGCTCGCGGCCGTACAGCGCGAAGCGGACCATCCAGCCGCTCTGGCCAGGCTCCCGCCCGCTCTCGCTGGGGCCGCCAAAGCTCAGCTGCGGCTGATTGGTGATGATCCCGTCGAACATCAGCTCGCGCAGCGCATCGATGATGCCGGGCACCAGTTGGTCATCGCTCCAGGTGGCCCACCCGGACACGTACACCTCGGGCGCTCGCATCAGCCAGACGCCCATCTTGGTGACGATGCCGAAGTTCGACTGGAAGAAGAGGCCCGCGTGGTTCGGCCCGTACGACTCGCGGGCCAGGTGCGATACCTTGCTGCCGCTCAGCCCGCCCATGCCGGTGCGCAGCAGCTCGCCGCTGGCAAGCACCACTTCCATGCCGCACTGCGTCGAGGGGTGGTCGCCGTACTTGGTGTACCCGCGGCCGCTGTCGAGCGTGTTGCCGACGACGCTGCCCCAGCCGAGGTCGGGGACGGAGGGCCACAGGCGGTAGCCGCCGGCCCGCAGGTGCTCGTAGAGGTCCTGGAAGCGTACGCCGGGCTCGACGACCGCGTAGGCGAGGTCGTCGTCGACGTGCAGCACCCGGTTCATCTTGCGGAGGCTGAGCTGGATCGAGCCCTTGACCCGGGGCGCGGGACCGCCGTACGCGTAGTTGCGCCCCTGGCCGAACGTCCACAGCGGGACGCGGAACGCGTTGGCGATCCGCACGATCTCCTGCACGTCCTCGACGGACTCCGGGGTCACCACGGCCGCGCCGGTGTGCTCGTCTGAGCCCTTGTAGTCGTACGGGTCGCGGTAATCGAGCAGTTCACCGGCGGACGTGATCACGTTGTCGTCCCCGAGCGCGGCGGCGAGCGCCGCGACCGCGCCGCGCACGGCGCTCTCGTCCAGGCGGGTGGTAAGCGCCATAATCCATAACCTTTCTATAGAAAATCGTGTCAGGAGGGTTCGGTGGTCCTCGTTTACGGACCTTGCCAGGACCCGACGATCTGCAAGGCGGTCCGTGTGCAGAGCGCGTCTGCCTCAGGCGCGAAGTCGGCTGTCAGCACGAGGGCGGTGCGGGCCAGGTGCCGGGCCAGGCAGCCGGCTGCGGCCGCTGGATCCCGCGCAATAATCGCTTCGGCGATCTTCTCGTGCTCGGTGTTCCGCGACGCCCATTCGCGAGGCTGCGAGGACAGCACGGACACCCGCCGGTAGCGCTCGGCGCGGTCCATCAGACTCGCGATCATCTGTGCCTGCGACGGGCTGGTGAGTGCCACGATCCGGCGGTGGAACTCGAGGTGGGCGGCATCCCAGGCCGGCATGTCGTCGTTCTCGACCGCCGCTGCCATCCTGGCCACGTTGTCCGCGAGGGCCGCATGATCCGCACTCGTCATGCGCTGGGTCGTCACGGCAACCGCCGTGGATTCCAGCAGCACCCGGCTGCTGTAGACCGCGTCGAGATCCTCGATCTCCAGCGGCGGGACACGCGCACGGCGATTGCGCTCGGTGATCAGCAGCCCCTCGGCCTCGAGTAGCCGGATCGCTTCCCGCACGGGCGTAGTACTGACGCCCAGCTGCCGGGCCAGCGCGACCTGAGACAGCACCGAGCCGGGCTCAAGCGCACCCTGCAGGATCATCGTGCGGAGCCGGTCCCCGACTTCCGCGGTGGCCTGCGAGACGTTTGCGCCCGTATGCACCGGGCCGCCGGATGGCGACTGGCCCACCGCGGTCGGCTCGGCCGCGTCATCCGCCTCGCTCTGCAAGGCCCTCATGTCCAACCCTTCCTGTTGCGTTGACGGCCGCCGGCACCGAGGCGGTGGAATCGGCCGGTGCTGGCGCTTGTGGTCACTCCGCTCACGGCACGGTGACGAACGGCGCGCGGTCGATGAATACCTGAAGACTGCTGATGACGTGCGCGTCGTGCCGGATGACCGCCATGGTGGGCACGGTCTCGATCCGGCCGTCCGGGAATGTGAACCGCTCCTGGAATTGGATCATGGCGTGGCCGTGCGCATCCCAGACGTTGCGGAAGGTGTGCTGCATCGCGTGCGTCTCGTGCGCGGCCCGCAGCGCCTGGACCGCGGCGGCCTTACCGTGCAGCGGCGGAAGCGCACCGAACGTCAGGGTGAGGTCGTCGGCGAAGTCCTTGCTGTACCCCTCGAGATCGCCGGCGTCGACCAAGGCGTAGTGGTCGACGAGCCAGCCAGGCACCTCGGGGCGCAGGGTCAGGATCTCAGCGACATCGGTGGGTGCGGTCATGAACTTCTCCTACGAGTTCAGCGGGCACTTTTCCGTCTAAATGCCGGCACCATCAGCGATTTCGCCGGTGGATCCAGACTCAGGCAACGCTCTGGTGTTCCAGGGCGAGCAGGGATTCGAGTTCCTCGCGCCGAGGGCGCTTGTGGAAACGGCCGCCCTGCATGATGTGCGTGATCCTGTCGCGGTCACGCAGGATGCCGATGTCCTGCAGCGGATCGCCGTCCACCAGCAGCAGGTCGGCGAGGTAGCCTTCGCGGACCAGCCCGAGTTCGTCGCCCATGCCCATCAGCTGGCCGCCGTACATCGTGGCTGCCCGCAGGGCTTCGGCAGGGGTGAAGCCGTACAGTTCCACGAAATACTGCAGGTCGCGGGCGTTGGCTCCGTTCGGGTTCCACGGAAAACCGTAGTCGCCGCCGGGCAGTACCCGGATACCGCGGCGCCGCATCTCGGGGATGACCGTACTCCACCGTTCGAGCGTTTCCAGCATGCCCTTCTCGGCAATGACCGTGGCGTCCATGCCGAACTGCGCTGCCTCGTAAGCGCCGGTATAGACCACCCCCACCGCCGGTGCGACGAAGACGCGGTCCTTGGCTTCTTCGAGCAGGTCCAGGGCCTCCTCGTCGGCGTGCGTGCAGTGGTAGATGGCGCGGAAGCCGTTCTGCACCGCCTGCTTGACCGACGCGGCGGCGTGCGCGTGACAGGCCAGCCAGACCCCGGACTCGCGGGCCTGCTCTCCGGCCGCTTTCACCTCCTCGTCGGTGTACAGCAGTTGATGGGAGCCGCCGGGCACGAATGCGTCGTCGCTGGACAGCAGGAACTTGATCGTATCGACACCGTTGGCCG
>NZ_JAEKKT010000438.1 GCF_019510245.1 Streptomyces sp.
CAGGCAGGAGGCACGCCTCGCCGACCCGCACGGGTTCCTCGCGATCACCGGCCTGCACTGGCTCGTCGACGAACCGCAGCGTTTCCCCGACGCTCCGGGCGCCTGGTCGACCGGCGCCGGCGGGGTCGTCGTGGTCCTCGACGACAGCGAGGAACTGGTCGTCGACGGCACCCCCGTGCGCGGCGAGCACCGCTTCGGGGTGCTGCCGGAACGCGGCGGAGTCAACGCGGTCTGGGGCGACGCGGTGATCGAGGTGGCCAAGCGCGGCGGACACGACATCCTCCGTCCCCGGCACCCGGACGCGTCCCTGCGCACCGCCTTCACCGGCACGCCCGCCTACGCCCCGCACCCACGCTGGTCCGTGGCCGGCCGGTACACGGCCTTCGACGAGCCGCGGCCCACGACGGTGGGCGCCGCGGTCGAGGGCCTTGAGCACGTGTACGACGCGCCGGGCCGGATCGACTTCGAGCTGGACGGCCGGGAGTTGGCCCTGACCGCGTTCCCCGGACACGCTCCGGGCAGTCTGCTGGTGCTGTTCACCGACGCGACCTCCGGCGTCACCACCTACGCGGCCAACCGGGCCCTCGCCCTCGACCCGCCCGCCGCCGACGGCACCGTCCTCTTGGACTTCAACCGGGCGGCGAACCTGCCGTGCGCCTACACCGATCTGGCCACCTGCCCGCTGCCGCCGGCCGAGAACAGGCTGCCCGTGGCGATCGAGGCCGGGGAGAAAATCCCCCGCGAGCGCGGCGGGTCCTGACCAGCCGGCGTCACCGGGACCATCACTACCAAGAGGGACGCACCCCGCATGAGTACCCCCACGATCAGCTCGCTGGCCTTTCTCACCCCGGGCAACTTCGCCGACGACGACCCGTACCCCGGCCTGGAGGAGACGCTCCAGCTGTTCGAGTACGGCGAACGCCTGGGCTTCGACGGAGCCTGGATCCGGCAACGCCATCTCGAACACGGTGTCGGCTCGGCCGCGGTCTTCCTCGCCGCGGCCGGCCAGCGCACCGAGCGGGTCGAGCTGGGGACCGCGGTCATCCCGATCGGGTACGAGAGCCCGTTCCGGCTCGCCGAGGACCTGGCGCTGGCCGACGTGCTGTCCCAAGGCCGGTTGCAGGTCGGATTCAGCACCGGAATGCCGCACGCCGAACTCCTCGGCGACCTGGTGTACGACGGGGACTGGCGCGGCTTCGACCTGTCCTACGGCAGGATCGCCCGGGTCGTCGAGAACCTGCGCGGCGGCTACCTCGGCGGCCCGGACACGGTGATCCAGTCACCGGGCAACACCCAGCGACCACGCCTGCAACCGCACAACCCCGGCCTGGTGGACCGGGTCTGGTACGGCGGCGGCAGCCGGCGCTCGATCCGGTGGGCAGCAGAGCACGGGCTGAACCTGCTCAGCGGCAACATCGTCACCGGTGAGAGCACCGACGACTTCACCACGGCCCAACTCACCCTGCTCTCCCAGTACCGACGCACTCTCGCCGAGGACCGCCCGACACGGGTGGCGCTCGGCCGGGTGATCGTGCCGTTCGACAGCGCGGACGCGACCACCCGGGCGCGCTACCGGGACTACGCGGCCGGCCGGCACGCGCGCACCCTTGCACCCCAGGGCCCGAAACGGACCCTGTTCGCCCCGGACGTGGTCGGGACCGCGGAACAGATCCTGGAACAACTGGCCGCGGATCCCGTGGTCGCCGCCGTGTCGGAGCTGCGCCTCGAGCTGCCGTACGAGTTCGACCGGGGCGACTACGAGCAGATCCTTCACGACGTACGGCACTTGATCGCGCCGGAGCTGGGCTGGCGGCCCGACACCGCGCTGAACCGGGCGGCGTCGGTCGATGAACTCCGCCGCCTCCGGTCTCCTACGGTCTGACTCTTCCAGAAGCACCTATCCATCCGACCTCTACTTCAACTTTCTCCCTCGCGCTCACCATTGACACTCCTCCATGCCTCCTCAATCATCAATACATCCGATGACTGGGAGCCGCCATGAGTACGTATCCAAGACGTCATGTCCTCGGCGTCACGGCGGGTGTCGCTGCCTCAGCCGCTCTTTCCTTCGCCTCCACGGCCGACGCCCGGGCTGC
>NZ_JAEKKT010000379.1 GCF_019510245.1 Streptomyces sp.
AAGGCCCTGGCAAAGGCGAAGGACGCCCAGTCGGACCTGTCCTCCGCCAAGTCCCGGCTCTCCTCGGCCGATTCCTGGGTCACCCGGGCGACGAAGGAAGCCGACAAGTACAAGGACGACCCCACCGGCAGCAAGTCCAACGCCGACAAGCCGGACGAGGGCAAGGTCCGGGCTGCCACCCGGGACGTGCAGAGCGCCAAGTCCGCCCACACCAAGGCCCAGTCGGACGTCACCACCGCCCAGAGCGCCCTGGACGCCGCGAAGAAGATGGCCCAGGACGCCCGCAAGATGCGCGACGACGCGGCGGGTGAGGCGAAGCGGAAGATCGACGAGGCCTCCGACGCCGGGATCCCGAACCGGCACTGGTGGCAGGACGTCGGCCACTGGTTCGAGGACAACTGGGACACCATCGTCACCGTCTGCAAGGTCGTCGTCGCCGTCGTCGGGATCATCGCGATGATCATCGGCGGGCCGATCCTCGGCGCGATCGTGCTGGTCGCCGCGCTCGTCGTCCTCGCGGACACCCTCTACAAATACTCCAAAGGCCAAGCCTCGCTATGGGACGTGGCATTCGCCGCGCTGGACTGCATACCCGGCGGCAAGGGCATCACCAGCCTCGGCAAACTCGCCAAGGGATTGAAGACCTTGGGCAAGGGCGGCCTGAAAGGCATGGCGCTGGCCTTGAAGGGGATGGGGCCCAGGCTCAAGGGCCTGGGCCGGGAGATGAAGACTCTCTTCACGTGCGGCGACCCCATCGACATGGCCACCGGGCAGATGGTCATGTCGATCGCGGATCTGTCCCTGCCCGGTGTCCTGCCGGTCGTCGTGGAGCGCAGCCACCGCACCGGAGTTCAGGCCGGCGGCTGGTTCGGACCGAGTTGGACCTCGACGCTTGACCAACGGCTGATCTTCGACCAGGACGGTATGCGGTTCGTCGCATCCGACGGCACTGTCCTGTACTACGCGATACCGGAGCCGGGCGAGACGACCGGTCCGGTGCTCGGCCCCCACTGGCCGCTCACGCGGGGCGATTCGCCTGACGCGGACTTTACGCTGCGGCAGCCGGAGACGGACACGACGCTGCGCTTCCGCCGCGTACCGAGTGGCCCGGCGAATGAACTCCCCCTGGTCGGTGTGCAGGACCGTCATGGCAACACACTCACCGTGCACCACGCCGAGGACGGCTCCCCGTCGGAACTGATCCATCACGGGGGGTACCGCGTCGGGATCAGCACGGCGGACGGCCGGGTGACGGCCCTGGCGCTGCTGAGCGCGCCGGGCGAGCCCACTCTCCTGAGATACGGATACGACCCGGACGGCCGTCTCACGGACGTGGTCGACTCCTCTTCCGCACCTCAGCGCTACAGCTACGACGAGCGGCTGCGCGTCACGGGCTGGCAGAGCAGAAAAGGCGACTGGTACCGCTACGCCTACGACGACGAAGACCGTTGCGTCCGCACGGGCGGTGACGACGGCGTACTCGCCTACCGCTACAGCTACGACACCGACACCCGCGCCACGATCGCCACGGACTCCCTGGGCCACTCGATCACCTACGTGTTCGACGAGAACCATCGTCCCCTGCGCGAGACCGACGCGCTGGGGCACAGCACCCTCCGCGACTGGGACGATCTCGGCCGGCTGGTGGCACAGACCGATCCGCTCGGTCACACCACGCGCCACGGTTACGACGCTGCTGGAAACCTGACCCGGACTATGCGCCCGGACGGCGCCGTGGTGTCGTTGGAGTATGACGACTTCGGCCACGTCACCAAGGTGACGCAGCCCGACGGCAGCGTGTGGGAGTCGGTCTACGACGAGTGGGGCAACCGAGTTCAGGTCATCGACCCCCTGGGAGCCACGACGGCCTTCACCTTCGACGAACGGGGCGGCCTCACCGGCATCGTCGACGCACTCGGCGAGCGCCAGCAGACGCTCGTCAACGATGCCGCGGGCCTGGTCGTCGGTGTCACCGACATCCTGGGGGCGACGGAGAGACTCACTCGGGACGCCTTCGGCCGCATCACGGAACTCACCGACGGCTTCGGCGCGGTCACGCGAGTGGGCTGGACCCTGGAAGGGCAGCTCGCCTGGCGCCACCTCCCGAACGGGAGCACCGAGCACTGGACATACGACGCCGAGGGCAACCCCCTGGAGTACCGCTCCTCGAACGGCAGGCACACCAAGTACGAGAACACGCACTTCGACCTCTGCACCCTGCGGGAGAACGAGGACGGGAGCGTCGAGCGCTTCTCGTACGACAGCGAGCTCAGACTTCGCAGCGTGACCAACGGTGCGGGGATGACCTGGAGTTACGAGTACGACCAGGTCGGCCGGCTGATCGCCGAGACGGACTTCAACGGCCGTACCCTCACCTACGGCTACGATGCGGCGGGACGGCTCGTCCAACGGACCAACGGAGCGGGCGAGGTCACGCGTCTGTGCCACGACGTCCTCGGAAACGTCGTCGCCATGGACGCCGACGGCACCACCACCACGTACGAGTACGACCTGCGCGGCAGACTCGTCGGGGCCCGGAACACCGAGGTCGAGCTGCGCCGGGAACTCGACGCGGTGGGCCGTCTGCTCGCCGAGTCGTGGAACGGCCGGGAGGTCCGCTCCGAGTACGACGCCGCGGGCCGCCGGGTACTGCGCAGGACGCCGAGTGGCGCGGTGACCCGATGGGCCTATCAGCTTGGGAGGCGAGAGGTCGTCCAGCGGATCGGGGAACACGATCTCACCTTCCGGTACGACGTAGCGGGGCGTGAGATCGAGCGGGTGATGGGGGAGGCCGCCCGCTTGACACAGGACTGGGACGGCGAGGGGCTGCGTACCACCCAGCGAGTACTCACCGCAGCCGGTGACACCCGGCAGCGGGTCTTCCAACACCGTGCCGACGGCGCGCTCACCGAGATCCACGACTCTCGCCATGGCTCGCGGACCTTCACCTTCGACCGCTCCGGAAGGGTGACAGCGGTGCACGCCGGCGTCGGCCGGGAGGAGACGTACCGCTACGACGCGGTCGGCAACCTCACCGCCTTCGCCACGTCGGCAGCCGTCCGGGACGAGGAGACGGGGCCCGGCGATCGCAGCTACTCAGGCACCCTCATCGAGCGAGCCGGCCGAACCCGCTACCACCATGACGATCAGGGCCGAGTCGTCCGCAGGGTCACCGGGCTCATCTCGGGCGGCAGGCGTGAGTGGCACTACGCGTGGAACGCCGAGGACCAGCTCACGGACGTACTGACGCCGGACGGCCGTCGCTGGCACTACGTCTACGACCCCGTCGGCAGGCGGGTGGCGAAACAGATGCTCGCCGCCGACGGTACCGTCCTCGATGAGACGCAGTTCTACTGGGACGAGGACGATCTCGCCGAGCAGGCCGCCGGGACCGTCAGTACGGTCTGGGACTGGGCCGGTGGCCCGGCGCCGGTGGCGCAGCGCGTGCGTGAAGCCCGACCGCTCGGCCCTGGGACGTCCCAAGCGGAGATCGACGAGCGCTTCTACGCCATCGTCACGGATCTTCTGGGCACCCCGACGGAAATGGTGGACACCGAGGGCGGTGTCGTATGGACGCAGTCGTCCACTCTCTGGGGTGTCCCCGTAGTCTCGACGGCGGCCCAGCGAGTCGACTGTCCGCTGCGCTTCCCCGGGCAGTACGTCGACGCGGAGACGGGGCTCCACTACAACCATCACCGCTACTACGAGCCCGGCACCGCCCGTTACCTCAGCCCTGACCCGCTGGGTCGGACCCCGGCCCCGAACCCTCACGCCTATGTGAAGAACCCGCTCCAGTGGAAGGACCCGCTGGGGCTCAAGGCTCCGTGTCTCGTCGATCTCTACCATGGGACGCTCGGCCAGCACGCGGACAGCATCATGGCGAACGGGATCGACATGACGGCCTCGGCCCGCAAGATGGACTTCGGGAAGGGCGGCTTCTACGTCACGAACGATGCCCGGCAGGCCCTGGACTGGGCGAAGAAGCTGGCGAACGACAGGGGCGGGGTGCCGGCCGTCATCCACTTCAAGGTACCGAAGGCCCAGCTGGAGGGGTTGCGGAGCAAGATCTTCAGCGGGCCGGGGGACGACGTGGCCGAGTTCATCCGGCATAACCGCAACGGGGGCGCCATGCACAACTACGAGCTGGTTGAGGGGCCGATGCTGCGTAACCTCAAGGGATTCCTGAGGGAGGGGAAGCCCCCCGTCCTGAACGGGCACCAGATCGCGATCTTCGGTGACAGGGCCGCCGAGCTCTTTACCGGCTCCATTTTCCGACGAGTAGGACCTCCGACATCATGACAACAGAATTCTTGATGGATCTCGACGAGGGAATGGTCGAGTACTTCCGCGACATCGCGAACGAGATGATCTCGCGGTTCGGTATTTCTCGGGCGGAAGCGGTGGCAAGGATCAACGAGCGGTACCACGACGCGGAGATCTCTGCGTACCCCGATCTCATGTGCCACGAGTTCCCGGAGTACTGGTCGTACGGCCTGTACTACTACCCGAACGAGTCCGGACGCCTGCCCACCGGTGACGAGGACGACGACGAGGGCTTCGACGTGTCCGCCCTGCGCGTCCGCCCCGCGCCTCCGACGGACTCGCCCTACTGGACGCTCGGGGCCTGACCGCCTTGCTCGAACCACAGGAGTGACGAGGATGACCGACCTGGAGCGGGGTGGACTCCCTTGGCTGCGGATCACGTCCGACGAGGGGACTGACGGCGCTTCGAACGGCTCGCGGCGCTGGCGCTGCACCTCCACCCCGAAGGGCTCGGACCGATCCTGGCGGCGGTGCTGGTCTCGCGGCCCGCGGGCGTGAACACGGAGGACCTGGTCGACCTGCTCGGAGAGCTGCGGGCCCCGGAGGGGGGCGAGCCGGTCGCCGCTCTGGTGCGGGAACGGAAGTCGACCGACGGCCCGTACTTCACCTTCTGCGTCAACGCCCTCCAGACTTTGGTGGTGGCGTGGTTCGACGAGTGACCACGTCCGCCGACGTCTCGGTGATCCGGACGCTTTGCTCGGCGGTCGGGCGGGCTGCTCTGGGACCCGAGCAGCCGGAGTGACGGTCACTTCCAGTGCAGCGACTTGGCGACCGCCTCGAAAAGCTCGACCAGGGCGTCGGCAAACATGTCCAGGGATGTCGAGAAGGTGAGCAGGAGAACGGCTTCGGTGCCCGGGACACTGACGGCGTAGTCGACCACGGTCACAGGCAGTCGGTTACCTGAGGAGTCGTCGACGACCGGAACCGTACGGGTACGTCGCATGGTCGCCGGGCCGGCAAAGGGGAGTTCGACAGCGCTGATCTGCTGAGAGCTCCCGCGGGCGTCCAGGCGGAACCCCTGGCCTGGAGGGACGACGGTTACCAGGAGCGAGGACGACAGCGGCACCGGGCCGATGGAGGTCGCAGAGATGTAGAGCTCGACACCGCCGTTGTCGTGGCCTTCTTCGGCACGAGCGCGAAGCGCCTTGCTGAATTCCCGCTTGAGCAGTACGGCATCGTCCTGACCGTCGAAGACCCGTTCGGTCAGTGCTTTGATCGGCCCTTTCCAGCCGTCGGGCTCAAGCGGAATCCGGAACCAGCCGTCCGGAACGACGAGGCCGTAGTCGGTGGGCGGGAGCCCGCCATCGGTGAGACCGCCGGCGACGGCGTCAGCCATTCCTCAGCCTTCCTTGATCTCGGTGAGCTCCAGCGACTCGGCCAGCGTCTGCGCCAACTCCAGAAGTGCCTCGCCGAAGACGAGATTGGTCCACGACATGCGGAAGACAAGGATGTTGTCGACCTGTGCTGGAAGCACCGCGTAGGTGACCGTCTCCATCATCGTCTTCTTCTTGAAGAGCGAGCCGGTCTCCACCGACAGGATTTCCTGGACCCGTACGCCGGGCCCGGATGGAAGATTCACCTCGGTCACGCTCCGGCGCTCGGGTGACGTCGGGAGGACAGCTTCCAGGAGCTCGGGAAGACGGTCCGTGGACCGGTATCCGTCGCCGTCGTAGTCGTGCACCTCGTAGACGGCGGTCACCGCCTTTGCCGCGTCGATCACATAGGCATAGGCGAACGTGGGGTCGCCCAGATCAGCCGTGGCCGCCACCCGAGCCAGCACGGAGGAAAGTTCACGGAGCTCACCTCGCGGAGCATCTGCGCCCAGATACTGCCGGGCGGCGCGCTTGGCCCACTCCCCGAACTCCGCGTTCTCTCCGACGGGGAGTCGGATACTGCCCTCGGGCTCGGAGATCAGGCACTGCCACATCGCGTCGCCGCTCACTCGGAATTCCTCCTGGCCGTCACGAACCCACCGTCCAAGCGGTCTTCCACTTGTTGTACGGATTATCCCATTCCGTGAGGCCGTGAAGCTTGTCATTTCCGTCGATGGCGGTCGCGGCGACAGTGTAGGCAAGCCACCTCTGCCCAGCGGATCGCACATAGTCGGTGAACTTCACACCGCCCATGCTTTCGAACTTTCCGAGGATCGGCACCTCTTTGAGCGTCTTGCTGGACTCGACCCATTCCGGATTGCCGAAGGGCCGGGCTCCCTGCCAAGCATCCCTTCCGAAGAGTTTCCCCACGTCCTTGAAGTCCTTGAGGCCCTTCACGGCGTCCACCGTGTCCTGGTAGATCACCCTGGGATTCAGGACGTGCTTGAACTCCCCGAGCTTCCCGAAAGTACCCGGCAAATCACCCGCGAGCCTCTGTGACGCCTCTTCGGCGGCTTGGTTCGCGGCTTTGGTTGCCTTGCCCTTCAGGGTGTTGGCAGCCTTCACCGATCTACCGGAGATCGAGTTGGCCGCGAGGAAGTCCGCCCGGGCGGAACGGCTCGCCGTCTGCACCCCTCGCACGCCGGCTGCGGCCGCCTTGCCCGCACTCAGCGCGGCGCGGCCCAGCCCGAGCGTGAGCAGGGCCACGCCGTCAAGAACCAGGTCGGCGATACTCGCGTCCCCCGAAAAGACGAGCACCAGATGGCAGGCGAAAGACACCACAGTCGCGAGCAGGGCGATCGCATCCAGGACGCCCGCCAGCGCCCAGCCGATCACCGGGATCCAGCCGACCAACAGCGAGGCGAGAGCGCAGGCTGTCGCCACCCAGCCGGCGATATCCGCGATGCTCTTGAGCGCTCCCTTGATGTTCTCCCAGGTGGAGTCCTTCAGCTTGTCGTGATCAATGAGCGCCTCCAGGGCGCGAGCCGCCTTCTCACCGGCTCGGTTGCGGGCGTTCTTGGCAGCGTGCACCCGCCTGATGGCGTCCTTGACACGACGGTCGACCTCGTCCCGCTTCGTGGTGAGGTCGTGCTTCTTCTGCTCATAGTCTCCCGCGGACTTGTCCAGGGCGTCGAGCGACTTGTCGAGACGGTCCCGCTCCTCACGGTCACTCTCGGCGTCGTTACGGGCCCTGTCCGCCGCCTGCTGCGAAGACGCCAGAACGGAGGCGTACTTCTCGTCCGGCCGGTCCGTCTGCTCACCCAGAAGGTCGGCAGCGGTCTCGAAACGGTCCAGGACCTTCTTCAGACGGCCGACGGTCCCCTCGGCCGTCTTGCGGAACTCGTTCGCGGCATCGCTCTGCCAGCCGTCCACCCCGCAGAGGGCTTCGATGTTGCCGGTCTGCCTTCTGATGGCATCGGCCACCGTGCGAAACCGCCGACCCAACTTCGCCACGGCCTCTGGATCCCCCGACACCGGGTCGGAGTCCAGCTCGACCGGAGACCAGTCCTTCGGTCGGGACATCATTCCCCTTGCCTCTAGGTGTGTTGTTCGGAGAGGTTGGTGACGCGGCTGGCTGGTGGTTGGCCGCCGATCCCGGTGTGGGGTCGGTGGTAGTTGTACCAGTCCAGCCAGTCGGGAAACGCGGCCTGGCGTTCGGCGTTTGAGGTGTAGGGCCGCTG
>NZ_JAEKKT010000126.1 GCF_019510245.1 Streptomyces sp.
CCTCGCCCCAACCGATATCGGCCGGAGACGGGGTATCAACATATCTGGCGTTGACTTTTGGCACGCTGTTGAGTTCTCAAGGAACGGTCGCTTCCTTTGTACTCACCCTCTCGGGCTTTCCTCCGGGCTTCCCTTCGGTGTTTCCAACCTTACCAGATCCGTTTTCCGTTCCGTTTCCGGTCGGAATTCATTTCCGGTGGCCGTTGGAGGGCCTTTGCCTTTTCGATTGCCTTTCGGCTCTCTTTCGGCGAGTCCGACTTTATCAGAAGTTCTTGGCCGGTCTGACCGGCCACTCACTCCTGAGTACATCGGGGTGGCTTCAATGTCTCGGAGAGAGCTCTCCGTTGTGAAGCAGATCGATTCTAACGATCGACCCTGAACTTGTCCAGTTCTGGGCAACTGTTTGAATCTACCTCCCCATCCAGCCCGTGTCAACGGGTCTTCCGAGGCGAAGAGGAGACTAGCAGCTCACAGGAGGTCTGCGCACATCAGGCGGCCGTAGGGATGAGCGCGCTGCGTTCGGTCTCCTCGAGGTCACCTGTCTCACCAGCACGGGCGGCGCGGCCGCCGACGACGAAGACGTAGGTCAGGAAGGCGAGCTCAGCCACTACTCCGATGGTTATGCGCGCCCAGGTCGGCAGGCCGGACGGGGTGACGAAGCCTTCGATGGCGCCGGAGACGAACAGGACGAGGGCCAGGCCGATCGCCATGCCCACGGCGGCGCGGCCCTCCTCGGCCAGGGCTGTACGGCGGCTGCGCGGACCCGGGTCTATGAGGGTCCAGCCCAGGCGGAGTCCGGTGCCCGCGGCCACGTAGACCGCGGTGAGCTCCAGCAGTCCGTGCGGAAGGACCAGGCCCAGGAAGGTGTCGAGTCGGCCGGCCGAGGACATCAGGCCGAAGCCGACGCCCAGGTTCAGCATGTTCTCGAAGAGGATCCAGAGGACAGGAAGGCCGAGGAAGACGCCAAGGACCAGGCACATGGCGGCGGCCCTGGCGTTGTTGGTCCACACCTGGGCCGCGAAGGAAGCCGCGGGATGGCTGGAGTAATAGGTCTCGTACTCGCCGCCGGGGCGGGTCAGCTCGCGGAGCTGGCTGGGGGCCGCGATGGTCGACTGCACGTCCGGGTGGGTGCCGATCCACCAGCCCAGGACGATCGCGATGGCGGTGGATATGAGCGCGGTGGGCACCCACCAGTGGCGGGAGCGGTAGACGGCGGCCGGGAACCCCTGTCCGAGGAAGCGGGCGACGTCGCGCCAGGAGGCGCGGCGGGTGCCTGTCACGGCGCTGCGCGCGCGGGCCACGAGCTGGCTGAGGCGGCCGGTGAGCTGTGGATCGGGAGCGCTGGACTGGATCAGGGAGAGGTGGGTGGCGGTGCGCTGGTAGAGCGCGACGAGTTCGTCCGCTTCGGCTCCGTTGAGGCGCCGCTGACGGCGGAGGAGCGCGTCGAGGCGGTCCCACTCGGCTCGGTGTGCGGAGACGAAGACGTCGAGGTCCATCGGGTCTGCCTGCTCCTCGGCTGGTCGTCGACTGCCTGTCGTAGCAATGTCGCAGCTGTCAGCTTGTCGTACTGCGGCGCGATGCGCCCTCAGCTTGGCAGACTTGCGCTGTACAGGGCAGACCAGGGGAAGGCGGCGGGCGTGAGTGAGCTGGTGACGGGTGAGGCGGTGGCGCTCGAACTGCGCCCCGCGAAGTTGCCCAGCAGGGCGCTTGCCGTCCTGCTCGACCTGATCGTGACCTTCACCGTGTACATCGCTGTCTCGATCGGTCTGGCGGCGGCCACGGCCTCGCTCGACGACGCCGCCCAGATCGCCCTGACGATCGCGGCCTTCCTGCTGGTGCTGGTCGGTGCGCCGATCGCGGTGGAGACGCTGAGCCATGGGCGCTCGCTCGGGAAGATGGCGTGCGGGCTGCGGGTCGTGCGGGACGACGGCGGGCCCATCCGGTTCCGGCATGCGCTGGTGCGGGGTGCTCTCGGTGTGGTCGAGATCCTGATGACGTTCGGCGTCGTCGCCTGTATCGCCTCGCTGGTCTCGGCGCGTGGGCGGCGGCTCGGGGACGTGTTCGCGGGCACCCTGGTCGTGCGGGAGCGGGTGCCCGTCGGGCAGACCCGTTTCGTTCCACCGCCTCCGCCCTGGCTGGCGGGGCGTTTCGCCGAGCTGGACCTGTCGGCCGTGCCGGACGCGCTGTGGCTCGCCGTCCGGCAGTACCTGACGCGGATGCAGCAGCTCGATCCGCAGGTCTCCTGGGCGATGGCCGCACAGCTCGCGGGGGATCTCGCGACACGGACGGGTACCCCGGCGCCGACGGACATTCCGCCGGCCGCGTATCTGGCGGCGGTGGTGCAGGAGCGGCAGGCCCGCGAAGCTCGGCGGGCCTTCGCCGACCATGCTTCCGCGTCCGCCGGTGTCCCCAGCGCGTACGCACCTCCGGTCCTCGGCGCGGCCCCTGCACCCGCACCCGCACCCGCACCTATGCCTACTCCGCCTGTCCCTCGGCCGTCGGCTGTGCCCGTGGTTCCTCCCGCTGCCGCGGCCGAGCGGCCGGCCACCGGGTTCGTGCCGCCGGCCTAAGCGTGGTCGGCCCCCGCGGGGCCTGCTGTCCGGTCTCACTCCTCGGGGTCGGCGAAGAGCGACGGCGGTGACCGCAGGTCCTCCAACTCGATTCCGGGGGCGGCCAGGACCACGTCGCCGGCCAGGTGCACAGAGTGCTGTTCGCCGGTGTCCAGGGCCGTGACCTGGTACTCGTCCACGGTCAGAGGGCCGTTGTCAGTGGCGTGTGTTTCTCTTTTCAGCAGGGCCCAGGACTGGTCCACGGTGCGTGGGGCGAGGACCGGGTCCGTGAAGGCCACGAGGCGTACCCGGGTCGCGGTGGCGGAGGGGGTGAGGCGCAGGAGACGCGCGGTGGCGACGAGGAACGCGGGGGACGTGCCGGTGAAGGCGTGGGCGCGCACATTGCCCGTGGAGTTCCAGGCGGATGGGGCGGCCGAGGTCGTCGAGGGCGAGATCCACCGAGCCGCCGTGATCGCCGGAGGGGGTGGTCACCTGGGAGACATAACGCCAGCCGGAGGGGCCGGGGGCGCACTGGAAGTGTTCTTCGCCGAGGGGGGTGTGATCGTGCGGATCGTGGAGCGAATAGCGGCCGCGGGGCATGGGGGTCCTGGGGCTTGACGGGGCGTGGATCCGGCGCTCGGACCTCCGGTACGGCCGCGCGGGCGGTCGACGGTCCAAAGGGGCAGGCCCCCGGCACGGGGGTGCGGGGGCCTGCCTCGGCGGACCGGAGGACCTGCCGCCGGGAGAGCACGTCGGTGCACGGGTGCGCTTCCCGGTGGGCGGGTCTCGGACTCAGTAGCGGTAGTGGTCCGACTTGTACGGACCCTCGACCTTCACGCCGATGTACGAGGCTTGCTCCGGGCGCAGCGTCGTGAGCTTCACACCGAGCGCATCCAGGTGCAGGCGGGCGACCTTCTCGTCGAGGTGCTTGGGCAGCGTGTAGACGCCGACCGGGTACTCGTCGGGCTTGGTGAACAGCTCGATCTGGGCCAGGGTCTGGTCCGCGAAGGAGTTGGACATCACGAACGAGGGGTGACCGGTGGCGTTGCCCAGGTTCAGCAGGCGGCCCTCGGAGAGGACGATGATCACCTTGCCGTCGGGGAACTTCCAGGTGTGGACCTGCGGCTTGACCTCGTCCTTGACGATGCCGGGGATCTTGGCGAGGCCGGCCATGTCGATCTCGTTGTCGAAGTGGCCGATGTTGCCGACGATGGCCTGGTGCTTCATCTTGGCCATGTCCGAGGCCATGATGATGTCCTTGTTGCCGGTCGTGGTGACGAAGATGTCGGCCTTGTCGATGACCTCGTCGAGGGTCGTGACCTGGAAACCGTCCATCGCGGCCTGGAGGGCGCAGATCGGGTCGATCTCGGTGATGATCACGCGGGCGCCCTGTCCGCGCAGGGACTCCGCGCAGCCCTTGCCCACGTCGCCGTAGCCGCAGACGACCGCGGTCTTGCCGCCGATCAGGACGTCGGTGGCGCGGTTGATGCCGTCGATCAGCGAGTGGCGGCAGCCGTACTTGTTGTCGAACTTCGACTTGGTGACGGCGTCGTTGACGTTGATCGCCGGGAAGAGGAGGACGCCGTCGCGCTGCATCTCGTACAGGCGGTGGACGCCGGTCGTGGTCTCCTCGGTCACGCCACGGATCTCGGAGGCGAGCTGGGTCCACTTCTGCGAGCCGTCCGTGATGGTGCGGTGCAGGAGTTCGAGGATGACGCGGTGCTCGTCGGACTCGGCGGTGTCGACGGAGGGGACCTTGCCGTCCTTCTCGTACTCGACGCCCTTGTGGACGAGGAGGGTGGCGTCACCGCCGTCGTCGAGGATCATGTTGGGGCCGCCGGTGGGGCTGTCCGGCCAGGTCAGCGCCTGCTCCGTGCACCACCAGTACTCCTCCAGGGTCTCGCCCTTCCAGGCGAAGACCGGGATGCCCTGCGGGTTGTCGGGGGTGCCGTTCGGGCCGACGGCGATGGCGGCGGCCGCGTGGTCCTGGGTGGAGAAGATGTTGCAGGACGCCCAGCGGACCTGTGCGCCCAGGGCGACCAGGGTCTCGATCAGGACGGCGGTCTGCACGGTCATGTGCAGGGAGCCGGTGACGCGGGCGCCGGCCAGCGGCTGGGTCTCGGCGTACTCCTTGCGGATCGCCATCAGGCCGGGCATCTCGTGCTCGGCGAGGGTGATCTCCTTGCGGCCGAAGTCGGCCAGGGAGAGGTCGGCGACCTTGAAGTCCTGTCGGTTGTCGACAGTCGTCATTGCGAGCTGCTCCTCGGGTTGGGGTCGAGGGTGGGTACGGCTGGTCTGCGCGGCGGCGGACACAGGGGTGCCCGAGAAGAGGACACAGGCATGCCCGCGTGCGCGCAGCGCAGTCCGTCGGAGGCCCTCTCTCCCTCGGACGGTCCATGTGGGACCGCCCGACCGCCATCAGCAGCGACGTCTGGCTCCGTCCCAAGCTACACCGGAGGAGCGGGCCGTCCCCAGTCCGCCTCCGAACAGATCACGCCGTTCGAGGGGGTCAGTGGTCGGCGGGGTGGGGGGCCGGGCCGCCCGGGGTGGCTTCCGGGTCGGGGCCCTTGGCGGCCTCCGCCTCGCTGTAGATGTCGGGTTCCAGGTAGATCACGCGGGCGATGGGGACCGCGGCACGGATGCGGGCCTCGGCGGCGTTGATGGCCTTGGCGACCTCGGCGGCCGTGTCGTCGTGCTGGACGGCGATCTTGGCGGCGACGAGGAGTTCCTCGGGACCGAGGTGGAGGGTGCGCATGTGGATGATGCCGGTGACGGTGTCGCCGTCGACGGTCGCCGCCT
This sequence comes from Streptomyces sp., assembly GCF_019510245.1. GTDB lineage: Bacteria > Actinomycetota > Actinomycetes > Streptomycetales > Streptomycetaceae > Streptomyces. The sequence continues at coordinate 5,349 of NZ_JAEKKT010000126.1, forward strand.
GGATCTTCTTGACCTCCTCGGCGCCGGCGGCCTCGCCGAGCAGGAGGGACTTGGTCTCGGCGGCCAGGACGAGGGCGATCATGACGAGCAGGACACCGATGCAGACGGTGCCGATGCCGTCCCAGACGCCGTCGCCGGTGAGCACGGCGAGGCCGACGCCGCCGAGGGCGAGGACCAGACCGATGAGCGCGCCGAAGTCCTCGAGGAGGACGACGGGCAGCTCGGGTGCCTTGGCACGGCGGATGAACTGCGACCAGGACAGCTTGCCGCGCAGTTCGTTGGACTCCTTGATGGCCGTCTTGAAGGAGAAGCCCTCGGCGATCACCGCGAAGACGAGGACGCCCACCGGCCAGTACCAGTGCTCGACCTCGTGCGGGTGGCTGACCTTCTCGTAGCCCTCGTAGATGGCGAACATGCCACCGACGGAGAAGAGCACGATGGAGACGAGGAAGGCGTAGATGTACCGCTCGCGGCCGTAGCCGAAGGGGTGTTGCGGGGTCGCCTCGCGCTGGGCCTTCTTGCCGCCGACGAGCAGCAGGAACTGGTTGCCGGAGTCGGCGAGCGAGTGGACGCCCTCGGCGAGCATCGACGAGGAGCCGCTGAACGCGAACGCCACGAACTTCGATGCCGCGATCGCGAGGTTGGCGCCGAGTGCCGCCACGATCGCCCTGGTGCCGCCTGACGCGCTCATGTGTTCGCGTTGTCCCTTCTCGTTCTCGCCGGTACTCGCTTTGCCCGTGCTTTGCCGGTGGGTCATTCTTGCAGCCCGGTACGGGAGCGACTCGTCAGGTATCCACACTCCCGGTGCGGCAATCGGACTTCACCGGACTCCGCGAGAAGCGCCGACCCCTCAGACGATCATCAGACGATCACCGTGGCGCGGAACACCGTGCCCGCGCCCGACACCTCGGCCTTCTCGGCCGCCGGGACGAACACCGAACGGCCCGGGGTCAGGTCGTACTCGCCGACGCGTACCGCACCGGCCGTGCAGAGCAGGATCTGCGGGGTGGGCAGGGTCAGGTCATGGGCCTCGGCGCCCTCGGGCAGGACGTACCGGGAGAGCCGGAACTCGTCGATCGGCGTCTCGTAGACCTCCTCGCCGTCCGGGGCCGCCTCGGGACGCAGCACGCCGGCGTCGCCCGCCTCGAAGCGGACGATGCGCAGGAGTTCGGGGACGTCGACGTGCTTGGGGGTCAGGCCGCAGCGCAGGACGTTGTCGGAGTTGGCCATGATCTCGACGCCGAGGCCGTTGAGGTAGGCGTGCGGGATGCCGGCGCCGAGGAAGAGGGCTTCGCCGGGCTGCAGGCGGACGTGGTTGAGGAGCATGGCGGCGATCACGCCGGGGTCGCCCGGGTAGTGGTGGGCGATGTCGGCGTAGGGCAGGTAGTCGCCGCCGAGGCGGGTGCAGGCGGCCGTCGCCTCGGCGACCGTGCGGGCCATCTCCTCGCGGTCGGCGCTGAGGATCGCGGTGAGCACCTCGCGCAGGGCCGCTCCCTCGGGGTGGGCGCGCAGCAGGTCGACGTACGGCTTGAGGGAGTCCACGCCGAGGCCGTCGAGGAGTTCGGCCGCCTGCTCCGGTGCGCGGAAGCCGCACAGGCCGTCGAACTCCGTGAGCGCGCAGATCAGTTCGGGCTTGTGGTTGGCGTCCTTGTAGTTGCGGTGCGGGGCGTCGACCGGGATGCCGCGCCGCTCCTCGTCCTCGTACCCCTCCCTGGCCTGTTCGAGGTCGGGGTGCACCTGGAGGGAGAGCGGGGCGCAGGCGGCGAGGATCTTGAGCAGGAAGGGCAGTCTCGGGCCGAACCTGGCCACGGCCTCCTCGCCCAGTTCGGCCCTCGGGTCCGCGTCGATGACCTCGATGAGCGTGCCGCGCGCGGTGCGCGAGGGGGCGCCCGGGTGCGCGCCCATCCACATCTCCGCCTGCGGCTCGCCGCTCGGCTCGACCCCGAGCAGCTTCGGGATGGCAGTCGGGGAACCCCAGGCGTAGGGGCGGATGGTGTTGTCGAGGAGGTCCATGACTTCTCTCTGCGGTTCTCTCTGCGGACGGGCGGGGGCGAACAGGGTTGCACGGGAGGGCGTGGGAGGCACGGGGACGGGGCGCGGCGTACGGGTCGTACGACGGCGCACGACGTTGTACGACGGCTGTGTTCACCGTGTGTTCCCTCACCGTGTTCCCTCACCGGTTCGCCTTCGGTACGGCCCTCAGGTCGTCCTTCGTGCGGCGGGTCCGGCGCCGGTGTCCACCTCAGGCCCTCGAAGCGAGCGCCAGGTAAACGGCGGCGAAATCCGTGACGGCGATCAGTTCCGCCAGGGTCTCCAGCTCGTCGCCCGCCTCGGGCTCCAGCTCGCTGATGGGGGTGTCGTGGCTGAGGGCGAGGTCGCGGGCGGCCGGCGCGGCGGTGAGGCCGCCGATGGGGCGGTCGCGCAGCAGCACCACGCGCGCGTGCAGCGCGGGCGGCTCGTCCACGCGGTCGCGGAAGAAGTCGTCGGGGTCGGCGCTTGCCGCGAGTCGCCCGGCGAGCAGGGCGGCGTGGGCGGCCAGGGCTTCGGGGAGTTCGGCGACCAACGCGGGGCGGCCGGCCAGTTCGGCGAGGGCGGCGGCGAAGCGGCGGCCCGCCGGGCCCGCCGAGTCGCCCTCCGTCCAGACCACCGGGAGCGCGTCGGCCAGTTCCGCGGCGAGAGTCTTGGCCGGGTTGCTGTAGGTCACGATGGCCGGGCCGCAGCGCTCGGCGATGTGGTCGAGGCGGTCGGCGACCTTCTCCAGCGCGTCCGGCGGGGCGGTGAGCAGCCCGACGCGGTCGAGGAGTGCGAGCAGCGGGGTGAGCAGCGCCCACAGGACGCCCGGGGAGGAGCCGGCGAGCGGCTCGCCGTGGTCGTACGGGGCCGTCGCCATCGGCATGAACAGGCCGTGGGCGCCGGCCACCGCCTCGGCGAGCGGGGTGCCGGCGGGGGCGACGGCCGCGACCGAGCAGCCGCGGCGGTAGGCCTGGTCGGTGAGGAGGGAGAGGCTTGGCTCGGTGCCGTCCGGGGTGGCGATCAGCAGCAGGTCGACGGAGCCGGCCCAGCCGGGGAGCTCCCAGCGCAGGGCGCCGGCGGCCGGGGCGACGCCGGTGGGGGCCAGGCGGGTGACGGGGCTGCCGGGGCCGGCCAGCGTGCCGAGGAGGTCGGCGGCGTGGGTGGCGGCGACGCCGGGGCCCGCGATCAGGACGGCGCGGGGGCGGCCGTCCGGCTTCAGCTCCTGCACACCGGCCTCGATGGCGTGCCGGGCGGCCGTACGGACGCGGGCGCCGGCCTCGGCGGCGCCGCGCAGTAGACCTCGGCGGTCGGCCCCGGCGAGGTCCTCCGGGGTGTCGAGCAGCGTTTCGTCGAGCATGGAGCGGCCTCCGGTTGCCGGGGTCCTGGTCCTGATCTGATCTTGTTGCTGGGGGGCTGCCGTTGTGGCGCCTACGCCGGGCGGCGGGCCTCGTCGACGAGGAGGACCGGGATGCCGTCGCGGACGGGGTACGCCAGGCCGCAGTCCTGGCCGGTGCAGATCAGCTCGGCATCCTGCTCCTTGAGGGTGGCGTGGCAGGCCGGGCAGGCGAGGATCTCCAGGAGGCCGGCTTCGAGCGGCATGGCGGGGGTTCCCTTCGGGGCGGATGTTCGCGTGCGGTCAGGTTACCGCCGGTGGGGTGGGTTGGGCTGACCGTGGCTGACGGCTGACCGCCGGCCGGGGTGACCGCCCAGGGGGCTCCGCCCCCTGGACCCCCGAGACCTTCGCCCACCCACCACCCGACTCGGTCGATCGAAAGGTGAGGGGTGGGGGCGGGCCGGCTCGGCCGACTGACGGGCGCGGCGCAGAGACGACGCGACACCGCCAGGCTGACAGGTGCGGCGCAGGGACGAGCCGACACCACCCCACTGACAGGCGCGGCACGTGAGGCAGAGGCGGGAGGGGGCGGTCGGCTGGGTGGTGTGGGGGCGGGTTGGTGGGGTCAGGCCCTGATGATGGCCAGGACCTCGTCGCGGATCTTGGTCATCGTCGTCTCGTCCCTTGCCTCCGCGTTCAGGCGCAGCAGCGGTTCGGTGTTGGAGGGGCGGACGTTGAACCACCAGTCGGCGGCGGTGACGGTGAGACCGTCGAGGTCGTCGAGGGTGACGTCGTCGCGGTCGCCGTAGGCGGCCCGGATCGCGGCGAGGCTGGCCTGCTGGTCGGCGACCGTGGAGTTGATCTCCCCGGAGCCGGTGTAGCGGTCGTACTGGGCGACGAGGGCGGAGAGCGGGCCGGGCTGGCCGCCGAGGGCGGCGAGGACGTGCAGGGCCGCCAGCATGCCCGTGTCGGCGTTCCAGAAGTCCTTGAAGTAGTAGTGGGCCGAGTGCTCGCCGCCGAAGATCGCGCCGGACCTCGCCATCTCGGCCTTGATGAAGGAGTGGCCGACGCGCGTGCGGACCGGGGTGCCGCCGTTCTCCCGGACCACCTCGGGGACGGTCCAGGACGTGATCAGGTTGTGGATGACCGTGCCCTTGCCGCCGTTCCTCGCCAGCTCGCGTGCGGCGACGAGGGCCGTGATCGCCGAGGGGGAGACCGGCTCGCCGCGCTCGTCCACGACGAAGCAGCGGTCCGCGTCGCCGTCGAAGGCCAGGCCGAGGTCGGCCGACTCGGCGCGCACGCGCTGCTGGAGATCCACGATGTTGGCGGGGTCGAGCGGGTTGGCCTCGTGGTTCGGGAAGGTGCCGTCCAGCTCGAAGTACATCGGGACCAGGGTCAGCGGCAGGCCCTCGAAGACCGTCGGGACCGTGTGGCCGCCCATGCCGTTGCCCGCGTCGACCACGACCTTCAGGGGGCGGACAGAGGTCAGGTCCACGAGTGTGCGCAGGTAGGCCGCGTAGTCCGACAACGTCTCGCGGGTGGTGATGGTTCCGGGTGTGGCCGCCGGCTCGGGGGCGCCCTCCTGCGACCAGCGCTCGGCCAGCTCCCGGATCTCCGCCAGGCCCGTGTCCTGGCCCACCGGCGCGGCTCCGGCGCGGCACATCTTGATGCCGTTGTACTGGGCGGGGTTGTGCGAGGCCGTGAACATCGCGCCGGGCAGACCGAGGGCGCCCGAGGCGTAGTACAGCTGGTCGGTCGAGCACAGGCCGATCTCGGTGACGTCGACGCCCCGGGCCGCCGCACCGCGCGCGAAGGCGCGGGACAGACCGGGCGAGGAGGGCCGCATGTCGTGGCCGACGACGATCGCGGCAGCACCGGTCACCTGGACGAAGGCGGCGCCGAACAGCTCGGCGAGCGCCTCGTCCCACTGGTCCGGGACCACTCCGCGCACGTCGTACGCCTTCACGAGCTGCGACAGATCAGTTACAGCGGCCACAGGCCAACCCTCCTGGAATACTTTCGGTCGCCCCAAACTACCCGGCCCGGGTGAAGGCCCGACGCCCGATCCCCCGGCGAGCCCGCCGCGGTTTCCGGCTGTGATCTGCGGAGATCCAACTCGGCGAGCACGATCGACCGCAATCGATGGTGGGTGGGCTGCAGGCTGAAGCCCTCCTCGCGCAGCAGTCCGGCGACCGTGTCTGAGAAGGCCCGGTGGCCCCGCCGGGTCGGCTCGGCTGCCGGCTTCCGGGGCGCCTTCGCCGTCCAGCGCAGCGGAGACAACGGATCGCCCCGTCGTCGGCCTCTACCAACGCCGACAGCGCCCGCCGCAGCCCCACATCCAGCTCGGCAGCCTTCTTCCGGCCTCCACCGGCACGACGGACCCGGCCCAACAGCCCCTGGCGGGCTCGGGTTCAGTCACCCCACGCGAGACCGCGCCCTCCCGGACCCCGGCCGCAGCGGCGACAAACCTGAATCCCGCCGTGCCCCCAACGACCACCCTTCCGCCCCCATGGACAGCCGAGATGCGGCAACAACGCCTGGAACTTCGCCGCCACGACGGACTCGATCGCCCCAGCCCCTACCAGAAACGATCCCCGCAGCTGCAGACCACGACCTTTTGCCCCGCTAAACCCTTAGAAATCTCAACGAAATGATCTTCGAGGTGGTTGGATCACTCCGGGACCAATGATCCAAGGGTGCGAGGTGGCGCGCTCGAAGCGCGGAAATCTACGACGAGTCGTGGGCGGTGATCGAGCCGCTGCTGCTCAAGGTCGAGCGACGAACCGCCACCCGGGACGCAAGCGGCATCCGGACCGGCTGGTGTCCCGGGGCATCCTGTTCGTCATGCACACCGGCACCGCCCGGGAACACCTGCCGCAGAACTCGTCTTCGGGCCGGGCATGGCCTGCTGACTGGCAGCAAGCGCAACGACGTCACCCCGCTGATCCAGGCCGTGCCGCCGGTGCGGGGCAAGCGCGGCCGACCCGGCGCCGCCAGGACGCGGCGTGACCGGTGCTACCACCGCGTGTGTACCCAACAATGTGCCGTGGAGCGCTTGTTCACCCATCTGTGCTTGCTCTGCCGCCTGCGCATCCGCCGGGGGATCCGCGACGACATCCACGAAGCCTTCCGCGCCCTCGGATACGCAGTCATTCTTCCGAAGACGCCTGCAGGCATTGCGATAGGAGTGCTTGGCCAGTGTCGGTCGGTCAGGGTTTCAGGGTGTTGAAGAGGTCGCAGACGCCCTCCAGGGTGGGCCGGTCGTTGACCCGGGCGCGGAGGTTTTCGCGCAACTCGTCGGTCTGCGCGTCAGGTTTCGGGTGCAGGGCGAGGTTGACCAGGGCGGCCAGGGTGGAGGCCAATTGGCCTTGGCGGTCGAACGGCAGTGTGCCACCGGGGTCGAGGAAGACCGAGGTCATGTGCTCGGCTCCGGTGGCCAGTAGATGGGTGAGCAGGTCGGCACTCGGCTGGAGTCGAGGGCGGGACGGCGCGTAGGGGTGGGGGACGGGGCACGGCTCGTCGAGCAGGCCGGCGGTGACGATCGCGGCGACGGCCGGGGCCATCAAGACGCCGTTGCGGTAGGTGCCGGTGGCCAGGTGCAGCCCCTCGGGCCCCACCGGACCGAGGAGGGCTTTTCCGTCGCCGGTGGCCGGGCGGTGGCCCCAGCGGATCTCCCGTACTGCGGTCGTGCGCAGGTCGGTGCGGAATTGGTGCAGCAGCCCATGGAGCAGGCTGAGGTGTTCGTCCGTGGTCGCGCCGCCGGCCGGTCCGGGACGGTTGGTCGCTCCGAGGTAGAGGCCGCAGGCCGCGCGGGGCACCAGGTGCAGGCCGCAGGCGAAGTCGCGGTTGGGGGTGCGAATGACCATCGGTGGCTGTTCGGCGACAGGCACATCGAGCAGCATGCTGACGCCCTTGGCAGGCAACACCGCTGGCAGGGTGGGCGGGGTGAGACCGTCCAGGAGGGCGCCGGTGGCGGCACCGGCGCAGAGCACCACCTGCGCGGCGGGTAGTTCGCCGCCGGCGCCAAGGCGTACACCGGTCACGCGCGATCCGTCGGGGCTGACAGTGACCCGCCGGACAGTGTCGGGCACGGTCGTGATCCGAGGATGGCGTGCGGACGCGGACTCCAGGGCATCGAGCAGGGCGTCGGCATCCACCCACCCCTCGTCCGGGCAGGCCAGCGCTGCCACAGGGGCATGCCGGGGCGCCGGGCGCAAGCCCGGCACGTGCCGCGGGTCCAGCCGCTGCGCGCGCAGCCCGAGATGGCCGGCGGCGCGTTCGATCGCGTCGAGGTTGTCCTGGTCACCTGGGTGGTCGAGGTTAGCGATGACCACGGTGCCGCGCCGCAGCACCACCGGGCTCGGGGTGTGCTCGGCGAGTCCGGCCAGCCATCCGGGCCACATCTCTGCGGAAGCAAAACGGAACTCAAGGTCCGCCGGGTCGGTGTCCTCGGCGGTGTGTTCACCGAGTACACCGAGCATCGCTCCGGCCGCCGCGGACGCCGCGCCCTCGGTCCGGCACCCCGGGGACACCAGAGTCACCCGGAGCCCGGCGTCGGCGGCTCCCAGGGCGACCGCCATACCGAGTACTCCGCCACCGACCACGACCACATCACGCATCTGGTTCCCCTGTCTCGTTGGTCAACACAATGCCGTTGCCCGCCGATCGCCCCGGCCGGCCAGCGGGAGCCGCCACGGCCGCCGACACCCGCCGGCTACCGGGCACCGGGGCCGGTGGACGCCGGGCGCGGCCGCAGGCCGATCGCCTCGGCCGCCCGGGTCTGGCCGCCGCCCGGCCACTCCCCGTCGAGTGCCCAGGCGGCGTCGAAGACCCGCACTTGGTGTTCGAGGCTGCGTTTGTACAGCCGAAAGAGGCTCTCCCGCTCGGCCGGGCCGCCGGCCTCGGCGGCGTCTTCCATGACGGCCGCGTGTGCGGCGCACATCTCGGTTCGGGTGCGCCGTGTGTACATGTCCGCCCACCGGCGATAAGGCTCGGGGCCGGGGATCCGCACGCCGCGGAACCGTGACCCGATGACCTCCGTGAACAGCGAACAGGGGTAGAGGCTCGACGCGATGTGCGCGAAGGTTCCCTCCAGGCCGGTACGGACAAGGTGGTTGACGTAGCCCTCGCGGGCGGGGGAGGTGCTCCAGCGGTCGTGTCCTATGACGACTGGGAAACCGAGATCCTCGACCAGTGACTGCTTCTCGCCGAGTTCGTCCACAGTGGACATGTTGGCCAGCACGTTCGCGGCGGCCTTCGCCCACGGGTGCCCGACCGGGGCCTTGGCGATGCCGATCGCGATGGTGCGGTTAAAATCAGCGACGTGCGCGCCGTCGTCGGCCTGGAAGAACACGAACTGCTCCGGCCGTAGTGTCCCGCCGGCCAGCGCCTCGATCCAGGGGTGGCGGCGGTAGGCGCTCCAGACCGCCTCACTGCGCTCACGGCAGTCGTCGACGAACGTCATTCGGCTGCTCTCCTCATCGGGGCCGACGTCGCGGCCCACCGTCGAGCCGACAGTTGCCCAGCCGCTTGCTCTGTCCCGGCGGCGATCTCGCGGTCGTCGGTGACGAGTTCGGCTAGCAGTTCGGCCGTGCCGGGGCCCGCGATGTAGCCCTCGCCGCCATGGCCGAAACATCCGAACAGGCCGGGCGCCAGGCGGTCAACCACCGGTCGCCGGTCCGGCAGCGTCGGCCGCAGCCCGCGGCGCTCGGTGACCACGCGTGGTTCGCCGATGCCCGGCAGCAGGCGGCGGGCACGCGTGAGGATCCGTTCGGTCAAGTCGGCGGGCTCCGCGGCGTCCTGTGGATACCAGGAACCACCGAGTACAAGCCGGCCCTGCGGGGTCTGATGGGCCAGCAGGGCCACCGAGCGCGGCGCGCCGATGCTATCTTCAGCCAGCACTCTGCGTAGGGTCGGCGCGACCGGCTCGGTGATCAGCACGCGTCCGCGCACGCCGCTGAGCGGGATGTGGATGCCATGCGGTGCGAGCAGCGCGGCCGATCCCAGGCCGGCGGTAACGACCACCTGCCGAGCGGCGAAACGCGCACCGGCCGCGCCGACGACCGCCCATCTTCCGCCCGGGCTCTGCTGCAAGCTCACCGGCCCGAGGCCCGACCGTGACATCACCCCGGCCTTCCGCCCCGCGCACACCAGGGCGTCGAGCACGGCAGCCGGTTCGATACGACGCCCCTCGGCCAGCAGTCGGGCCGCCCGGACGTGGGGCCCGACGGCTGGTTCCAGGGCGGCGAGTTCACCGCGCGGCACTGCCTCGGACCCGGTGACGGATCGGGCCGCCGGTCCGGCGCCGCTGTCGTGCCCGGCGCGGCCGGCAGGATCAGCGGGGCTGTCAGGGCTAAAGGGACTGACGGCCTCGGGGGGAGCGGTGAGGAGCAGGGTGCCGACCGGCTCGTCGTCCCACCGCATCCCGCTCTGCGCGGCCAGCCGGGCGTACAGCGCCAGGCTCCGCCGGAAGCAGGTTTCCAGCTCCGGGGAGGGCGGGACGAGCTCGCCCTGGGCCGCGTGCGAGGCCCCGGCCCCGGGTGCGGCGGCGTCGAGGACCGTGACCTCGGCGTCGCGCAGCGCCAGCAGCCAGGCCACCGTCAGCCCGACGACCCCGCTTCCGACCACCACCACGTCGGCGCCCTGTGCGTCGCTGCTCACCGAGCCGTCCGAACACTGAGCAGATCCAGGGGATGATGCCCCGATCCGATGTCCGCTGCCCCGTGCCGAATGCCCAGCCGGACCGCCTCATGGGCCTGGCGGGCCGCTTCGAGCAGGCCCATGTGGCGGGCAAGGAAGACCGTCAGCAAGGCCGAGTGCGCGCAGCCGGCGCCGTGATCGCACCGCGTGTTCTCGCGGGGGCTGCGGATCTCGTGGTGTTCCTCGCCGTCGAACAGCCAGTCGCACACCTCCGGCCCGTCCGGGAAGGCGTCGGTGATGAGCGCGGACGCCGCCCCGAGCCCGACTAACTTCTCGGCCAGCAGCGCCGGCGGTGCCTCCTGCCCGAGCCCGGTGAGCAACCGGGCCTCCGTCAGGTTCGGGGTCGCGGTCCGGGCGAGCGGGAGCAGGCCCTCGCGGACGGCCGCGAGCGACTCCGCGTCCCCGCCGAGCGCGGATCCCGCGGCGGTGACCATGACAGGGTCGACGACGACGGGGGTCTCCGTCAGCCGACCGAGCCGCTCCACCAGCGTCCACACCACCAGCGGGCTCCATGTGGTGCCCACCTTCAGCCCGTCCGCGCCGATGTCGTCGAGCACCGCCTTCAGTTGGCCGTCCACCAGTTCGGGGTCGATTGGCGCGCGGGCGCTGACCCCCATTGTGTTCTGCGCCGTCACCCCGACGACCACGCTGGCGCCATACGCACCAACTGAGGCGAAGGCCTTGAGGTCGCCCTGTATACCGGCGCCGCCACCGGAATCCGAAGAGCCGATGGTGACACACCGCGTCCGGGCTGCTGTGGCCGGCGGCCGTTCGGACGCGAGGGGCGTCGGGTTCACGACGTCACCCCGGCGGCCGCTGTCTGGGCTTGCAGTGCCGCGGCCACCAGGGCGGTCACCTCGCTGACGCACTTCTGATCGTCCCGGTACTCCACGAGCATGACAGGTGCGACCTCGGGCAGGCCGCTGACCAGGGCCGCCGGCTGCGCACCGGGTTCTACCAGCACCACGGTGGGCCGGCCGAGCGCCGAAGCCCAGCCCAGTTCCACGTGCGTGCCCGGGGACACCGGGTTGCCGGGGAAGGCGACGAAGACCGAGCAGCGGCGCATCCAGGCAAGGTCACGTCGGGTGCAGTCGCGATCGCTGACCAGGCCGGCCCCCCAGTCCTCGGTGCGGTGGGCGCTGAGCACCCCCCATCCCTCGGCCTCGAAGGCGTTGATGAGCGTCGCGTAGCGGTCGCGCACCCGTGGCGGCAGGCTCCCGGTGGCCTCATCGATCAGGGCTTTGAACGGGCCGCCGAGGAACACGGCGGGACGGTCACCTTGCGGCATCGAGGACCTCCGGGGGGACGGGGCTTCGGTCGCCAGCGTGGGGAAACGCTGGAGCATTAGGCGCCGGTAGAGCGGGGGCAACCGGTCGACGAGGCCGTCGTCGCTCAGCTGGCCCGCCCGGGCCCGGCGGTAGAGCTCGAACAGCCGCACCACGTGCGCCCACCACGGTGGGAGGCCCAGCGCCTCCACGCTGTCGGCGTCCAGCCGCGTATGGCCGAGCCGGAGCGTCTCCTCGATCTGCAACACCTGGGCAAGGTAAGGGCGGTTGTCCCCGTCCGGCATCGCGGGCATCCGGCACTCCGGCGGCTCGGGCGCGGGATTGTCCAGCAGGCGGACCGCCTTGGCCAGGTCGGGTTCGTACAGGTGCAGCGAGCCTGCAACGTGCGTATAGGTACCGAGGCCGACGCCGAACTGCCTGGCCATCATCTCCTGCAGGATGGTGAAGGAGAAGATGTCGCTGGTCATGCCCCGGTAGGCGTCATTGGCGCGCATGTAGGCGACCATGTGCATCCGGCCTTCACGCAGCAGGAACTGCAGAGCCAGGGTGCAGGCCATGTCAATGTTGCCGGGCACCAGCAGCTCGCTCGGCCGCAGGATCTGGATGACCGCGCGCTTGGTGTCGGGATCCTCGCGAATCGCCTCCGTGACGGCGGCCCACTGGTCGCCGGCTCCCTCCCCGTAGGCGAAGATCCGCGGACCGTAGGCGGTACCGGTCAACCGCACGCCATCTGCGGAGTACTTAGCGACACCGGGCGCGTAGTACGCCAGGTAGGCCAGGTCGTCCCGGCCTGCGAGATACCAGAGCGCTTCGGCCACGTTGAACACGAGGTTTGCACGCCGCCTGGGGTGAGTGACGAGCCGTCGCAACGGGTCGCGCAGCGTGAAGGCGGCTCCCAGCTTCTCCTGGCTGGCGTAGCCGCGTGGACTGTTGTGGAATTGCGGCTCGTGCACAAGCTCTGCGAGATGGTGCAGGTAGGCGTCCTGCAGCCCGGCAAAGACTCTCACTTGAAGTCCTCGGGAGGGCGGACGGATCTGCCGGTGGGGCGGTGACGGGCGATCGCTGCACTTCCGCGGCCTGCCCGGGGAGTGCCGCCGGGAGCACCCGGTTCGGTCTCGGCGGGTCGCCGCGGGGGTTCACGCCGGTCGGTGGGATCGAAGGAGCGGGTGGGGAAGACCGTTCCGCGTTGCATTCGGCCACCTCTGTGGTGTTGTGCGCTGCCGCGCTGCGCGGTGGGCGCTGTGGAAGGCCGGCAGTTTGCCAGGCCGGCCGGAGGCAAAGGGCGAGACGTGGGACCGGCGGCCTGACGCAGGGCAGGCGCGCCGCAGGATGCCCAGCCCGGGGAGGGCCAGGGCAAGAAGGGGTGAGGTAGGACGGCGCGGGGCCGGCCGCCGAAACGGCAGCTGGGAGGCCGCGCAGAGCCGACGCGAATGGCGGCACTCGGCAGGCGAGAATCTCGGTGTTGAACGGATTATGAACTCGGACAAAAGGGGGCGTCGGGCGATGCCTGTCTTCGCCGGGGTTCGCTGCGCTTCGAGAGACATCCTAGACAGCGCCTCGCCCCTCGTCTATAAGCTCAACAATAAGAGGTTCGAGCATTCAAGTAAACGACTGCCGGGGCCGCTTGGCCCCGAAAGCGTCAGGTTGAAGCGTTCCGTGGTACCACCGCGTTTGGTCGCCGCACTCTTGGGCGTGCCGCCGTTCCAACGGGTCACCACATCTGGCGAACAGATCGGATGGGGGGCAAATCGAATTAAATCAGGCCTTGGGTAAGTCAGTCCGACCGGACACTGCGTTGCCGTTGCAGGTTTTGCGGGCCCAGGTTCGGGCCATACCATCGCCATGGCTATTCCAAGACGTCCCCCAAATGCTTCGGGGATGCCAGGGCCGGTTTGCTACAGCTTTCACCGAAATCGGGATAGTTTGCGCCCCACACCACAGGCAGGCGTCGCGCTCCCGTAGACACAGAGCCGAAGACATCGAAGGACGCCAAGGATGCTGTGGACGCCGAGGGCCGTGGAGGGGAGCCGCTATGCGCAGCCAGGAATTCGGAGCCGGCCTCATCGCGCAGAACCAGTCGTCGCTGGCGCCCTTCCGGCTCAGTCGTCCGACATCGGTCGACGACGCTGTCGCACTCGTGGCAGCGGAACCGGAAACGGTCGTCGCGGCGGGGTGTACGGATCTGGTAGCACAACTGCGGGAGGGACGTGCGCCTCGGTCGATGGTGCACCTGAGCCGAATACCCGAACTGCGGGAGATAACCCACCGCGGGGGCCGTCTCTCGCTCGGTCCGACCGCAACTCTGGACCAGACCGCGACCGCCCATGCTGTCGTCGATGCCGTTCCGGGGCTGGCCCGGGCCTGCGCACGGATTGCGACCGTGCGGGTGCGTCGCACGGCGACGGTGGGGGGGAACCTCCTCGCCCGCCGGTTCCGCTACGAGATGCCGGTGCTACTCAGCGCGCTGGACGCCGAATTGGAGTTCGCGGGGGGGCCGGGCACGACGATGGAAGAGCTGTGGCGCGAGGACGCCGGGGAAGGGCGGGCTTGCGGCGCTTGGGAACCCCAGGGGCTGCTCACCGGCGTTTCGGTCCGCACGGCCGGCCTCGTGTGGTTCGGCTACGAACGATCAATGCGCCCGACAACCACGGTGGCACTGGCGGTGCGCCGCCGCTCCGACGGAGCGCTCACGGTGCGCGCCGTAGCCGGCTCCGAGTACCGCCGGCCGTACACGATGACCTGGCGGACCGGGGTGGCCGCCCTCGCCGAGGCCGAACCCGCGCAGATCGGCGGGGCGCTGGCCGCCCAACTGCCGGACCGGATCGCCGACTACTGCGGCTCGGCACCATACCGCAGGCATCTGGTCGGCGTGCTGACCGCACGACTGCTCACGGCGGCCTCGGCCGCGACCACACCAGGAGTACAGGACACCTGAGATGAGCGAGCAACCTTCGGAAGGGACAACCGAGTCGGTCGTGGCATTCGGGCTCAACGGCGAAAAGCAACTCTGCACGGTTCCGACGAGCAGAATGCTGCTGGACCTGCTGCGCGACACCTTCGGCTGCCAGGGAGTTCGCGGCTCGTGCGAACGGGGGGTCTGCGGTGCTTGCACGGTGCTCGTCGACGGAGTCCCCGTCGCGGCGTGTGCCACGTTCGCCTTCGCGGTCGACGGCGCGGACGTGGAGACAGTGGAAGGCCTCGCCTGCGACGACGGCACGCTGTCGCCACAGCAACGGGCCTTCGCCGAGTGCGGCGGCTACCAGTGCGGCTTCTGCACCTCGGGCATGCTGATGACCACCACGGCCCTCTTACGGCACGACCCATCGCCCGACCGGGCCACGATCCGTGAGTGGCTCAGCTCTAACACCTGCAGATGCACCGGCTACGAAATGATTGTCGAGTCGGTTGAGCGCGCCGCGCGTCTCCTCGCGGACGGCGGAGCACAGCGATGACCCCGACCTCGGACAGCCTCGCCGCCGACCCCACCGTGAGCCCCGCAGTCGATCCCGCCGCGCCGATGGCCGCCCTGCCCGCTCCGGCGCCGGGCCGCCGGGTGACCGGCCGGGACGGCACCCGCGCCGACGCACGGGCCAAGGTGACCGGTGCCGCCGTCTACGGCACCGACATCCGCCGCCCTGGAATGCTGCACGCCAAGGTGCTGCGCAGCCCGCACCCGCACGCCCGGATCCGGGCAGTCGACACCGCCGCGGCCCGCCGGCTCAATGGCGTGACCGCTGTCCTCACCGGTGCCGGCGTGCGGCACCTCAAGCCCTACGGGACCCTGGTCAAGGACCAGCCCGTGGTGGCCGTCGACACCGTCCGCCATGTCGGCGACATCGTCGCCGCGGTCGCCGCGGTGGATGAGCGCACCGCGTTCGCCGCGTTGGACTTGATCCGAATCGACTACGAAATCCTGCCCGCGGTCCTCGACATGGAGGAAGCCCTCGCCCCCGACGCGCCGCAGATCTTCCCCGATCCCCCGCACGGCATCGTCCCGCGATACGGCCAGGGGGCCTCGGGAGCCCTGCGCACCGGCCCCAACGTCGCCTACGAGTTCCGCTACCGCACCGGGTCGGCCGCAGTCTGGGACGAGTGCGACCACGTCTTCACCGACACCTTCCGCTTCTCGCGGATGAACCACATGCACCTGGAGCCGTTCGTCACTGTGGCCGAGGCCACCGACGAGGAGATCGAGGTGTGGACGGCGACGCAGACGCCCTTCCCCCTGCGCCGGGAGCTCAGCTGGATCTTCGGCCTGCCGGAGAATCGCATACGGGTCCGGGTGCCGTTGCTGGGTGGCGGGTTCGGCGCGAAGAGCGGCCCGAAGGCCGATCCGATCGCGATCCGGCTGTCCCAACTCAGCGGCGGCCGGCCGGTGCGGTTCTGTATGACCACCGAGGAGGTCTTCCACACCCTCTCCCAGCACGCGGCCACCCTGGTGGTGACGTCCGGGGTGAAGGCCGACGGCACATTCGTGGCACGCCGCAGCAGCGTGCTACTCGACGGCGGTGCCTATACCGAGGCCAGCCCCGTGGTGTGCGAGAAGGCGGGCTACCGGATGCACGGCGCGTACCGCTGGCGGCACGTCGACTCGGTCTGCCGAGCGGTGATCACCAACACCGTCCCCGCCGGTGCCTTCCGTGGCTTCGGCGGCACCCAGGCGACGTGGGCCGGTGAGCGCCAGATCGACCTCATCGCCGAGCGGCTCGCCATCGATCCGATCGAACTTCGGCGGCGCAACCTCGTACGCCGTGGCGAGGAGGTCGTCCCGGGTGAGCTCGCGATGGACTGCGACCTCGCCGAGGGGCTCCGGCTGGTCGCGGACGCTATCGGCTACGGCCGCGGGCGCCCGGCGGGCCGCGGCGTGGGGATCGGTATCGGCGTCAAGGACGGCGGAGGGCTCAACAAGCCCGCCCAGGCCAGGGTAAAGGTGTCCACCGACGGCGATGTCTTCCTGCACTGCGGACTCATCGAGATGGGTCAGGGCGGCCAGTCGGCGATGGCGCAGATCGTCGCCGAGGTCCTGCGATGCCCTCGGGAACGGATCACCTACGCCGGGATCGACACCGATCACACTCCCTTCGACCAGGGCACCAACGCCTCCTCGGGTATCACAGTGACGGGCCGGGCCGTGCACCGCGCCGCAGACCGGCTGCGGCACGACGTCCTGAATTGGGCGGGCGAACAGCTCGGGCGTGACCCCCACGGCTTGGAACTCTCCGACTGGACCGTCGTGGACGACGACGGTGGCCGGCACCCCCTGCCCGCGATGATTATGTCGACCTTCGGGGGCCGGGGCTACGAGTTCACCGCCGACGGCTTCTACAAGGTCCGCAACTCCCACCTCGCGCCCCTTGGGGCTCCCTGCGTGTTCTGGGAGGTCGGGGTGGCCGGAGCGGAGGTCGAGGTCGATCCCGAGACCGGCCGGGTCACCGTCCTGCGGCTGGTGGTCAGCGGCGACGCCGGCACGGTCATCAACGAGATCGGGTGCCGCGGCCAGGCCGAAGGGGCAGCGGTCTTCGGCCTCGCCCAGTCGCTGTTCGAGGAGTTGCGCTACGAGGACGGGAGGCCGTTGAACGCTGAACCGCTGCTGTACCGGGTACCGCTGGCCGAGGACGTTCCCCACGACTTCCGCTCCGTCATCCAGGAACAAGGTAACGGCGCGGGACCGTTCGGCGCGAAGGGCATGGGCGAGGGCTGCATCCTGCCCATCGCGCCGGCCATCGCCCAGGCGATCGCTGACGCCGTCGGCGCGCAGCTCACGCAACTGCCGATGACGCCCGAACGCGTCCACCGGGCGATCGACCGCGGGCGGGGCCGACCCTCTGGGGGCGCCTGACGATGCGCGCCCGGCAGCGGGCTGCGAGCACGACCTGCCATGCCGACCCACTGAGCGAGGTTTCCGTGACGGACACAACGAATTCCGGCCGTGGCGGCGGACGCGGGGGCGGGGCCATCGAGCCGGACCCCGTGGTGGACGCGGTGGTGGACACCGGAGTGGACTCGGTCGGGGGCGCCGTGGTGGACGCGTGGCGTTATCCGCTGTTCCCCGCCCTCGCCAGGCGGCGCTCACGCCGCTTCCCGGTGGGGGCCGCCAGCAACGGACTGTCCCCCTTCACCTCCACCGCACTGCCGCAGCCGCTCACGCACACCGAGGAGGCCTTGCTGGTGATGGCGGCAAACGGGGCGACCGGGCCCGTCCTGCCGGACGATCTGCTCGGCGGAACGCTGGACCACAGCATGGCCTTCCACGGGCGGACTTACCCCTCGGCGTGCGCGGTGCACGGCACCACGTTGCTGCTGACCAACGACGAAGGGGTCTTCGTGGCCGGCCCGGTGCCGCTGACGGACCAGCCACCGCAGGACGCCGCGGACGCCTACCTGCGATGCCGCACCAGAATCGCGGACAGCCGGCTCGACATCCCGATGGACCCGCCGGCGACCGCGCGGTCCAACGCCTGGAGCGTGAACAAGCCCGGCACGACGCTGCTGATGCCGGTCACCGACGTGACGCACCAGTACATCAACATGCTGCTGATGATGCTGGACGATCCCAACAGGATTTACGTCTACGACGATCTCAACGGCGGTGCGGAGCCGCTGGCCAAGTACGCGGGCAGACTGGACCCCGCGCGCGGCCTTCCGCTGTCGGCGTTCGAGCTCAAGCTGGCCCAGAGCACCGCCGCCACGGAGCAGGCCCTCATGCTCGGCAACGCCTTTCTCGCCACTCAGGCGCTGGGCCTCGGCGGATGGCTGTTCACGCCGTCCGATCCCGTCGCGGTGCTCGCCACACTCGGCTTCGCCCCGGGACTGGCGCCGCACGTCACCCCATGCCGTCCACCATACCGGCCGACGATGGCCGACGCCGTCCGGCGCGTAGTGGCCGACAAGCACCACAACTACGCCGTGGCCGACACGCCGCTGCGCCGCAACCTGGTCACCGGAGCCACCCGGGTCTCGGACTGGTGCGTGGACGCGGTCGTCGACCTGTGCACCTATGTATGGGAGACCTACGGGAGTTTCCCGGCGCGCATCCCACCGGTCCAGATGGTCAGCTGGTTCCAGGCACACCACCTCGACACCGCCTACTACGACAGGTACTACCGGCCCGGGACCTACCACGACGGTATCCGCACGCACCACAGCCGATGGCACACCGGGCGTACCGCGAACTGACTCCCCGCCCAGAGGCCTGACGCGGACCGGGGACGGCTGTCGGCCGCCCGGCCCGCGGGCGGCCACGAGGGGGGCCATCGGCTCAGGACCCGCCGCGCAGGGCTCATACCCGCCTCCTGGCCGGGTGAGTGGATGGTGGCGCATGTGTCACCTCGCGCCGTGGGACGATGGCCGCCGTTTCCACGGTCCGCCGGGACGGACGGGATCGGACGTTCCGGCAACGGCGGGAGAGAGCGATGAGTCGGTGGATCGAGCGGTGGGACCCGAGGACGAGGCTTCTGAAAGTGCTGGAACGAGCCTGCGAACAGGGCCGGCGTACCGCCCATGGAGACGACCCGCCAGGTGAAGAGATTTCCTCCGACCGGTTCACTTTGCGGGTTGACGTCGGGGCGTAGGCGCTGGACTTGAGGCTATTTCGTCATGCTTGTCCAGGTCCGCGCCGCGGGCGCCCTCGAGGACGGCGGGGCGGACCTCCTCCGCCGCCGGTACGCGTGCGTGCGGTACGGCGAGCAGGCGGCGCGGCCGTCCGCGAGTTGGGCGGAGACGTGGTGGGAGACGGCGGCAGCGCGGACCGGGTCGAAGCCGAGGGCGACGAGCATCAGCGATGCAGACCGCGACCGGGGCGCCGAAGCCGGCCAGCGCCTCCAGGAGAGCGCCGAAGCACGAGGCGACCACGAATGCGTGGATGCGCGGCGAGCAGGGGGAGACCCCTACGGGATCGCCACCAGATCCCTACGGGACGTCGGCGCCCGGTACTCCGTCAGTTGTCCGGTGACCGCAGGACCCGCAGATGGCCGCGCCGGGCGACCTCCATCGGGTCCGCGCCGCGACCGCCGCCCGCCTCGGCCGCCCGCTCCTGGGGGCGGGCCGCCTCGCGCACCGCGTTCGCAAGCGCTTCCAGGTCGTCCCCGCTCGGACGCGCGGGAGCGGAGCCGTCGAGGAGGCGGACCACCTCCCAGCCACGCGGGGCGGTGAGGCGCTCGGAGTGCTCGGCGCACAGGTCGTAGCAGTGGGGTTCGGCGTAGGTGGCGAGCGGGCCGAGGACCGCGGTCGAGTCGGCGTAGACGTACGTCAGCGTCGCGACGGCGGGTCGGCCGCAGGCGGTTCGCGAACAGCGACGTACAGGGCTCACGACGTTGGACGGTACCGCACTCTTGAGCGGGCCGCGACGACTCTCCCCCAGGTCACTCCACCGTGTCGTACTGTGAAACGCCCCACACCCCCCTCCCGACACGCCCTGCCGACCTGCACGGAAGGGATCGTCCGGGGTCACGGCCGGCACCGCATCCGGTCACGAGTCGGTACAAACACCGTCAATTGCCTTGAGTTCGCCGGTCTCGTGGAGATACGGAAACGAGCCCAACGTTGGCCGGAATGGTCATCCTGTGACACGCCGTCCCGGGCGGTGCCGGTGCGTGGAGCGGCGCGGCCGAAGCCGCGAGGACTACGCTTCACCAGTGATGGACAACCGTGTACCGCCCCGTGCCGCCGGCCCCGGGCCCCGTCGACGCGATCGCCACGGTCGGGGCATGCGCGGGCCGATCGCACCACCCCAGGTGCCGCTGGCCGCGAGCCGCGCCGACGTGTTCGCGGACCTGGTGCAGGACTCCGTGGAGCGCCTGGAGCGGCGCTGGCCGCAGCTCGCCGACATCGATTTCCTGGTGCTCGAAGTGCCCCGGCTGCAGGACCGGCACGGTGAGAGCTGGGACGACGAGGCGGTGCCGCTGGGCGGGATCATCACCGCCCGCGAGGGACGCCGGGCGCGGGTGGTCGTCTACCGCCGGCCGGTGGAGATCCGCACCAAGGGGCGCGACGAGCGGGCCGCGCTGGTGCACGAGGTCGTCGTGGAGCAGGTCGCCGAGCTGCTCGGCCTCACCCCGGAGACGGTCGATCCCCGCTACGGCGAGGACTGAGCCCCGGCGACCCGCCCGCTCTACTTCTGCAGCACCGACACGTCCTGGTCCGCCTCCGGAACGGCCACCGTGCCGCGGTCGTCCGGGAGGGTCTGGATCGTGAAGCCCGGGACACCGCCCTCGGTGGCCGCCAGGGTGCGGGCGCCGTAGACCGGACCGCCGGAGACCGTCTCGACGGTCAGGGCATAGGTCCCCTTCAGCCCGGACGGGACCGGGGCGGCCACGTTCTGCGTGGTGCCGGACTTGATCGTGAACGTCTTGGACACCGATGTGCCGCCGCCGCTCCCCGCCGACGCCGTGACCTTGACCTGGGCGGTCCCGGTCGGTGCGGTCAGGGAGAGGGTGGTGCCCTTGCCGCTGTTGTCGGCGGAGGTCGCGCGCGTGCCGACCGGTGCGGTCGCCGGGATGTACGCGGTCTCCCGGTTGCCGCCCTTGCCGCGCGTGACACGCAGGGCGGCCACCACCGGGACGGACTGGTCGGAGGGCGTGAGGATCAGCGAGCCCGCCTCGCCGCGCGTGACGTCGCCGAGGTCGGTGGCGGTGGTCATGCCCGACTTCACGTGCAGCGTCTCGTTGCCGGCGGGGGTGATCGTGCCGTCCGGGGAGGCGAGGCGCACCTTCAGGTCCGCGTCGTTGTCGCCGGTGGTGAAGGCGATCAGGCGGACGTCGGTGGCGTCCTTGGGGATGCCCGGCAGCACCAGGCTGCCCGCCGGGTCGGCGGCGGCGGCCAGCCAGTCGCCGCCGGTCTTGTCGTCCAGGGCCTGCACGCTCGCGCCGACCCGGCCGCTGCGCACGCTCACGTGCACGGTCAGGTCGGTCTGGCGCTCGTCCGTGAGCGTGGAGAGCAGGACCGGCTCACTGGCGTGCGGCTGGACGGTGATGCCCTCCCCCACCGTGGACTTGAGCTGGCCGTCCTTGCCGTACAGCTCGACGTCGACCACGGCGGCGCTGTCGTCGGGGTTGGTGAGGTGCACGTAGTCGGTGCGGCCGGAGGCGGTGCTGGCGCCGGGGAACCAGAACTCGGTGTCGGCCGCCGTGCAGGTGACCCCCTGGAGGCCGCGACCGGTGCCCGCGGCGACCTCGGTGGTCTCCTGGACCGTCCAGCCTGAGGCGTACTTGCCCTCGGCGGTGCCGACGTAGGCCGGCCCGTCGGAACCGGAGGTGTCCCCGGTGGCCGGCGTGCCGGGCGCCTTGGGGGTGAGGACGGGCTTGGCGGCCTTCTTCTTGCCGCCGCCGCTCCCCGTCCCCTGCGCCGACTGCTCGGTGGCGGCCTGGAGCGCGGCCTTCCCGTCGCTCGTGGCGCCCTTGGTGACGGGCGTGAACGACGTGTACGAGGTGTCCGCGATGTCGGACAGGCTGGGCGCCGGGCACAGCAGCGTGGAGCGCTCCACGGGCAGCTGGACGGCCGCCTCGGCGGCGTGCGCGGGGGTGGCGGCCGGCGCGTTCAGCTCGGCGAACCCGGTGACCGCCGCGAGGGCCGCCGTGCCGGCGAGCAGGGACAGGGTGGTGCGGTTCACTGCTGGCTCCCGTCGTGGTGCTCGCCGCCGGTGCCGCGGTGGTGCTGGGCGGCCGGGTCGTAGGCGGGGTCGTAGGCCGGGTCGTAGCCCTGCTGGTACGTCGGGTCGTACCCGGCCTGCCCCTGCTGACCGCCGTAGGCGTACGGGTCGTACTGGCCGGTCTGGTAGGGGTCGTAGGTCTGCTGGTCGTAGCCGCCGGTCTGGTACTGGCCGGTGCCGGCTTCGGCGCCCTGGTACGGGTCGGCGTAGCCCGCGTCATAGCCGTCGCTCTGCGGATAGGACGCCGGGTCCCACTCGTCGTACGACTGCTGCTGCGGAACCGCGGCCGGGGTCTCCTCCTGCGGAGCCTGTGGATCCGCCGACGGGACGTCGGCGCCTTCCGGGGCCTCCTGGTGCTCCTGGGACTCCGGGAACTCCGGGAACTCCTCCTCGGCCTCCGCCTGGGCGCGCAGGCGGCGGGCGCGGCGGCCCTCGCCCTCGGTGGCCTGGGCGGGGATCGGCTGCTCCTCGGGAAGGTCGTCGTCGACGTCACGGCGGCGGCCGGGCAGGGCGAGGACGACCAGGACGACGGCGAGCGCTCCCTGCGCCCACAGCCAGGCGGTGTGGGTGAACGGGGTGTCGTAGGTGAGGTCGAGCTTCCCGCCGGAGGAGGGGAGTTCGAAGCCCTGGGCCCAGCCGTCCACGGTGGTGCGGGTCAGCGGCTTGCCGTCCAGGGTGGCCGTCCAGCCGGGGGAGGCCGAGTCGGCCAGGCGCAGGATGCGGCCGTCGGCGCCGGCCGGGACGGTGGTGTGGATGTCGACGGGTCCCGCGGCGACGGAAACGGGGGTACCCGAGCCGTTCGCGGAGACGATGGTCGCGCGGGAGACCTGCTGGTCGACGCGCCACAGGGCGCTGCCGTCCTGCTGGCTGAGCCGGGACAGGCCGGGAGTGGCGTCGAGCACGCGCGTGATGTCGCGCGGCGCGCCCTTGTGGACCAGGACGTAGCGCACCGCGAACCCGCCGAGCTGGTCGGCCTGGTCGGCGCCGGAGCCGGCCACCAGGTTGGCGACGACCTTGTCGAGCTTGGCGTTCTCGCCGTCGGCGGCGGCCACCTCGGCGTCGCCCATGCGGGCGCCGGAGCCGCGTACCAGCATGTAGGTCACGCGGGCGGTGCTGTCGCTGTCGAGGACGAGGGTGCGGACCTGGTCGGTGGTGGTGCTGTCCTCGGCGACGAAGGCGGGCACCTGGGTGGGGTCGCGGCGCTCGACCGGGCCGTCGGCGCCCGCGATCATCCAGCCGGCGGCGAGCAGCAGCGGGCCCGCGGCGGCGGCGAAGGCGATCAGGGCGGCCACCGGCTGGCGCCAGCCGAAGCTCTGTTCGGCGACCCGGGAGCGTGCTCCGTCGGCGCCGAGCGCGGCGGCGGCCAGGATCGCGATGCCGTAGACGAGGGTCGCGGGGCCGGCCCAGGCGGACTTGTTGGACAGGACCGCGAAGACCAGGCCGACCAGGGCGACCGCCCAGGCGGTGCGGACCGCCGACTGGCGCTCGGAGCGCAGCAGGGCGGCGAGCGCGGCCAGGACGACGCCGATGAGCAGCAGCCCGTCGACGGTGCCGGGGCCGCCCGGGCTGGCGCCGAGCAGGTCGAGGGCGGAGGCGGCCGAGGAGCCGTACCCCAGCCCGGCCTGTGTGAAGAAGCCGGACGGCAGCAGGGTCAGCGACCAGGGGGCGAGGACCAGCAGCGGGGTGCCGAGCTGGGCCAGCAGCCGCAAGCCGGAGGCGACCAGGTCGGAGCGGCGTACGGCGAGCACGGCGAGGCCGAGGACCAGGGCGATCGGCCAGACGATCGGCGTGAACGCGGTGGTGACGGTCAGCAGCAGCGCGTACGCCCAGGTGGCGCGCCAGCTGCCGCGTGCTCCGGAGGGGTGCGTGAGGCCGCTGGCCGCGATGCCCGCGCGGGCGATCAGCGGCAGCAGGATCGCGAGGACGGCGGTGCCGATGCGGCCGCCCGCGAGGGCGCCGGTGGCGGCGGGCAGGAAGGCGTAGGCGATGGCCGCCCAGGCGCGCAGCAGCCGCGAGGTGACCAGCGGGCGGGAGGCGAAGTAGGCGGTGAACCCGGCCAGCGGCACCGAGGCGACCAGGAGCACGGTGACGGCGAGCCCGGTGGAGCCGAACAGCAGGGAGGCCAGGGAGGCGATGATCGCGAGGTACGGCGGCGCGGCGGGAGTGCCGCCGGCGCCGACGGCGTGCCAGGCGTCCAGGTAGCGCGACCACAGCTCGCCCGCGCTGCCCGGGGCGGGCAGCAGGGCGCCGCCCGCGAGGGCGCCGGAGCCGAGCAGCGCGCGGCAGGCGACCAGCGAGAACAGCAGCAGCACCAGGAAGAGCACCGGGCCCGGTTTGCGGGCGATGCGCTTGAGGCGGGCGAACTGCTCGATCTCCAGGAAGTCGGCGTCGTCGCCGCCGGGCCCGGACTCGACCGCGCCGCCGTGCCGGCCGGCCGCGGAGATCTCGTCGTCGGCGCCGAAGAGGTTGCCCGCGACCTGTTCGACGGTGGCCCGGACGGTGGCGCCGGGCGGCGGGAACAGGGGGCGCAGCTCGCCCTTGTCGAGCTGGGAGCGGCCGCGCCTGCGCCGCCCGGCGATGATCCGCTCGGGCCGCAGCAGGGTGCCCAGCAGGCCGCGGATCTCGTCGAGGGCCTGCCCGGGGACCTTGCCGACGAGGTAGGCGACGGTGCGCAGCAGGGTGCCGAGGACCAGGCGGAACAGGATCCAGGGCAGCACGGCCGTACGGGCGTTGACCAGCAGGGTGTAGATGGCCCCGGCCTTGTCGACCTTGTGCGGGGAGGTGGCGGTGCGGCCGGCGCAGTCGACGGTGCGGCGCTCGCGGGAGGCGGCCTCGGCGTGCCGTACGACGGCCTCGGGAGCGATCAGGACGCGGTGTCCCGCGTTGTGCGCGCGCCAGCACAGGTCGACGTCGTCGCGCATGAGGGGCAGCCGGCGGTCGAAGCCGCCGAGCTCCTCGAAGACGTCGCGGCGGATGAGCATGCCGGCGGTGGAGACGGAGAGCACGGGCCGTACGTGGTCGTGCTGGCCCTGGTCCTGCTCGCGGCGGTCCAGGCCGGTCCAGCGGCGACCGGAGTTGGCGATGGTGACGCCGACCTCCAGGAGCTGCCGGCGGTCGTACCAGCCGCGCAGCTTGGGGCCGACGACCGCCACGTCGTCGCGGCCCAGCTCCATCTCGTTGTCGACGACCCGCAGCAGCTGGGCCAGGGCGTCGGGTTCCGGGGCGCAGTCGTCGTGCAGCAGCCACAGCCACTGGACCGGCTCGCCGTACGGCAGCTCGGGCATGTCGTAGGCGTCGTCGCGCCACTGGCGGGTGACCGGGTCCCAGCCGCTGGGCCGCTTCAGGTACGGCAGGTCGTCCGGGGTGAGGAGGGGCGCGGTGCGGCTCGCCTCCTCGACGGCCTGGCCGAAGCCGGTGCGGCGGGCGAGGTGCAGGACGTTGGCGTCGCCGAGGGAGGCGGTGAGCTGCTGGGCGGAGTCGTCCGCGCTGCCGGTGTCGGCCGCCACCGCGTACTGGACGGGGCGCTCCTGGCCGAGCAGCCCGGCGAGCGCGTCGGGCAGCCAGCGGGCGCCGTCGTGGGAGACGAGCACCGCGGTCACCACATGACGCGGGAACTCGGGCGGGCGGGTTGGGTCAAACCCCGCTGTGGCAGCCGTGTCTTGGGCTGCCGTGTGGCTGTGCACGGACATCGAGGTACGGGCCCCGGTTCGATGGACTGCGGTGGACTCCTGCGCCCGCTGGTGGCGGCGAGGCGTCTCGGACGAGCGACCACACTATCGGCTGGGCATGCCGACGGCCCGCCGCCTGTGGATAACCCACCCGCGACGGGCCGTTCGCGCAGCTCAGATGTGTGCGTTGTGTGGACGTCCGCTTCGGTCGGCAGCCCTCCCGGCTCAGACGGCGGCCTTCTTGAGGCGGCGGCGCTCCCGCTCGGACAGTCCGCCCCAGATACCGAACCGCTCGTCGTTGGCGAGGGCGTACTCGAGGCACTCGGACCGCACCTCGCAGGCGAGGCAGACCTTTTTGGCCTCTCTGGTGGAGCCGCCCTTCTCGGGGAAGAAGGACTCGGGGTCGGTCTGGGCGCACAGCGCGCGCTCCTGCCAGCCGAGTTCCTCGTCCGCGTCGTCGACCAGCAGTTGCTGCACCAGCTCGGTCATGTGCGCCCCTCGTCTGTCTTTACGTCCCCGTGCCCGGCCGTTACCGATTTCGGCTGAACGACACGAGTGAAATTACAAGTGTGCTGCTCCGGGCGAGTCAAGCCGAGATCTGCTATTGGGCCCGTTATTCACTCTGCGGAACCAAGGCCGAGCGGAAAGTGTTCAAATCGGCATAAACCTTGACATGCAGACGAGGCCCCACTCAGGGCCTCCGACCCCATACAGGGCTTGTACGGAGGAGGACGCCCAGATGTTCGATCGCGTTCCGAAGTGGCTCGCGCGCCCGGTTGTGCGCCATGTGTCCCGGGTGCCCACTGAGCAAACCTTTCGGCAGCGAGATGGACCGGATGAGGTGAACCGTGTCCCACATACCGGGCGTCGAGTTGACACGGAGGGTGTGAACCGCTGTTCTTGTGGGCATGCTCGCGAACTTGGCACTCACCTCGACCCGCACCGCCGGGTCCCACGGTGCTGCCCGCGCTCGCTGTAGCTGTTGCTGTTCCAGCTGTTGAGCCGTAGCCGTCCCCGACCGCTCCCGCTCCGGCTGCAGACCGAGTCCCCAGGACTCGGTCTTCGCTTTTCGTTCCCCGCTGACCTTCTTCACTGAGGAACCAACGCACCCCCATGAACAGCGACAACGATCTCCAGATCGCCGGCGACATCCTCGAGGTCACGCACCTGCTGCAGGCCCCGCGCGAGCACCCGGTCACCGTGGCCGAGTTCGTCGGCCTGGCCCGGGCGATCGCCGCCGACCGCGCGCAGTGGGAGCACCTCGTCCAGTACGACGCGACCAGCCGCTGGTACCACCGCCTGCGCACCGGCCCCGGCTACGAGGTGTGGCTGCTGTCCTGGGTGCCCGGCCAGGGCAGCGGACTGCACGACCACGGCCGCTCCTCCGGCGTGCTGACCGTCCTGGAAGGGGCGCTCACCGAACGCACCGGGCGCGGCACGCGCGCGCTGGGCGCCGGTGCGCAACGGGTGTTCGCGCCGGGGTACGCGCACGAGGTGGTCAACGACACGCTGGAGCCCGCGGTGAGCCTGCACGTCTACTACCCGGGGCTGACCGAGATGCCGATGCACACGGCGGCCGCGGCCGCCTGCGAGGCCCGTCCCGTGACTGCGTGACGCGTTGTCGCACCCGCCTGCAAGACTTGGCGCATGCGCATTGTGGTTCTGGCAGGCGGTATCGGCGGTGCCCGGTTCCTGCGCGGTCTGAAGCAGGCCGTGCCGGACGCCGACGTGACCGTCATCGGCAACACCGGGGACGACATCCACCTCTTCGGGCTGAAGGTCTGCCCGGACCTCGACACGGTGATGTACACGCTCGGTGGCGGCATCGACGAGGAGCAGGGCTGGGGGCGGGCCGAGGAGACCTTCCACCTCAAGGAGGAGCTCGCCGCCTACGGCGTGGGGCCGGACTGGTTCGGGCTCGGCGACCGGGACTTCGCGACGCACATCGTGCGCACCCAGATGCTGGGCGCCGGATATCCGCTCAGCGCGGTGACCGAGGCGCTGTGCGACCGCTGGAAGCCGGGCGTGAAGCTGATCCCGATGACCGACGACCGGGTCGAGACCCATGTCGCCGTCGAGATCGAGGGCGAGCGCAAGGCCGTGCACTTCCAGGAGTACTGGGTACGGCTGCGGGCCGGCGTCCCCGCCGAGGCGGTGGTCCCGGTCGGCGCCGAGCAGTCCAAGCCGGCACCCGGCGTCCTGGAGGCGATCGCCGAGGCGGACGTGATCCTCTTCCCGCCGTCCAACCCGGTGGTCTCCGTCGGCACGATCCTCGCGGTGCCCGGCATCCGGGAGGCGATCGCGGACGCCGGGGTACCGGTGGTGGGCCTCTCCCCCATCGTCGGGGACGCTCCGGTGCGCGGGATGGCCGACAAGGTGCTCGCCGCGGTGGGCGTGGAGTCGACGGCGGCGGCGGTCGCCGAGCACTACGGCTCCGGGCTGCTGGACGGCTGGCTCGTCGACTCCGTGGACGCGGGCAGCGTCGCGCGCGTGGAGGCGGCCGGCATCCGCTGCCGGGCCGTTCCGCTGATGATGACCGACCTGGACGCGGCCGCGCAGATGGCCCGGGAGGCGCTGGCGCTGGCCGAGGAGGTGCGCGGGGCATGAGGGACGCGACCGACGACACGACCGCAGCCACCGACGCGACCGGTACGGCCGACGCGGTGCCCGCGTACCGGGTGTGGGCGCTGCCCGGGATCCCCGAAGTCCAGCAGGGCGACGACCTGGCGAAGCTGATCGCCGCGGCCGAACCGGGGCTGGCCGACGGTGACGTGGTGATCGTCACCTCCAAGATCGTCTCCAAGGCCGAAGGACGGCTCGTCGAGGCGGCCGACCGGGAGGCGGCGATCGACGCCGAGACCGTACGGGTGGTGGCCCGGCGCGGGGCCCTGCGGATCGTGGAGAACCGGCAGGGCCTGGTCATGGCGGCGGCCGGGGTGGACGCGTCCAACACCCCCGCCGGGACGGTGCTGTTGCTGCCCGAGGATCCCGACGCCTCGGCCCGTGCCGTCCGCGCGGGCCTGCGGGACGCGCTGGGCGTCAACGTCGGCGTCGTCGTCACGGACACCTTCGGGCGGCCCTGGCGCTCGGGGCTCACGGACGTCACCATCGGCGCCGCCGGCGTGGAGGTGCTGGACGATCTGCGCGGGGGCGTGGACGCGCACGGCAATCCGCTGGTCGCCACGGTCGTCGCCACGGCCGACGAACTGGCCGCCGCCGGTGACCTGGTGAAGGGCAAGGCGACGGGGATGCCGGTCGCCGTGGTGCGGGGCCTCGCCCATGTCGTGGCCGACGCGGACGACGACGGGGACGGCGCGCGGGCGATGGTCCGGGACGCGGGCAGCGACATGTTCCGGCTCGGGACGTCCGAGGCGGTCCGGGAGGCGGTGACGCTGCGGCGGACGGTGCGGGCGTTCACCGACGAGCCAGTCGACCCCGGGGCGGTACGGCGGGCGGTCGCCGCGGCCGTGACCGCGCCGGCGCCGCATCACACCACGCCGTGGCGGTTCGTGCTGCTGGAGTCGGCCGGGGCGCGCGTGCGGCTGCTGGACGCCATGCGGGACGCGTGGATCGCCGACCTGAGGAGGGACGGCAAGTCGGAGGAGTCCATCGCGAAGCGGGTGCGGCGGGGGGACGTGCTGCGGAACGCGCCGTACCTGGTCGTGCCCTGTCTGGTGATGGACGGGGCGCACACGTACGGGGATGCGCGGCGGGACACGGCCGAGCGGGAGATGTTCGTGGTCGCGGCGGGGGCCGCGGTGCAGAACTTCCTGGTCGCGCTGGCCGGGGAGCAGCTGGGCTCGGCGTGG
Source organism: Streptomyces sp. (assembly GCF_019510245.1). Lineage (GTDB taxonomy): Bacteria > Actinomycetota > Actinomycetes > Streptomycetales > Streptomycetaceae > Streptomyces. Next base: position 34,802 of record NZ_JAEKKT010000126.1, read on the forward strand.
GTGTCGTCGACGATGTTCTGCCGGGATGTGGTGCGGGGTGCGCTCGCGCTGCCGGCCGAGTGGGAGCCGATGGGGGCGGTTGCGGTGGGGAAGGCCGCGGAGGCTCCGCGGGAGAGGGCGCCGAGGGAGGCCGGGGACTTCATCGAGGTGCGGTGAGTTGCTTTGCGCCTTCGGATCGGGGTTGGCCGGTTCGTCGGCGAGTGCACGTTTGTGGGGGTTGATCGCGCAGTTCCCCGCGCCCCCAAAAAGACGGGCGCCTGAGGCCTAGGATTCTTTGAGTGGCTGGTCGGTTTGCTCCGAAGCCCACGCGTACGACCGTGCGGGGTGGGCAGGTCGTCGTGCCCGCCGGGGTGCCTCGGCAGGCTGTCGCGGCCGGGCGGGTGCGGCTCTGGAAGCCGGACGGGCCCCTTGATCTGGGGCTGGTGCTGGGGCCGCTGCGGCGGGGGCCCGGGGATCCGACCTTCAGGGCTACCCGGGACGGGTCCGTGTGGCGGGCCAGTCTCACCCCTGCCGGGGCCGGGACGCTGCGGGTCGCCGTGTACGGCGGTGAGGTGCGCGGGGAGGCATGGGGGCCGGGGGCCGAGTGGCTGCTGGAGCAGTTGCCGGAGATGCTCGGTTCCGCCGATGACCCGTCCGTGTTCGTGCCCCGGCACCGGGTCGTGGCGGCGGCCCGGCATCGGCGGCCGGGGCTGCGGCTGACGCGGACCGGGCTGGTGCTGGAGTCGTTGATCCCGTCGGTCCTGGAGCAGAAGGTCACCACCGACGAGGCGTACCGGGCCTGGCGGTTGCTGGTGCGCGGGTTCGGGGAGCGTGCGCCGGGTCCGGCGGGGGTGGGCGAGCGGCCGATGTGGGTGATGCCGGCGCCGCGTACCTGGGCGCTGATTCCTTCCTGGGAGTGGCACAAGGCCGGGGTCGACGACAAGCGGGCCTCGACGATCCTGCGCGCGGTGCGGGTCGCCGCGCGGCTGGAGCAGGCCGTGGGGATGGCGGCGGAGGCGGCGCAGGCGCGGCTGGAGGTGGTGCCGGGGGTGGGGCCGTGGACGTCGGCGGAGACCGTGCAGCGCAGTCACGGGGCGGCGGATGCGGTGACGGTCGGGGACCTGCACCTGCCGGGGATCGTCGGGTTCGCGCTGGCCGGGGACCGGTATGCCGACGACGAGGCGATGCTGCGGCTGCTCGAGCCGTATGCCGGGCAGCGGCATCGGGCGGCTCGGCTGATTCTGCTGAGCGGGCATACGCCGGCGCGACGGGCGCCGCGGATGTCGCGGGGCGACATCGGCCGGTTGTGAGGCCGCCTGGGGGTACCTCCCAGGCCCTTGAGGCCGTGGGGAGGCACGACTGCCCGCAGCTATGTCTTTCAGGGGCGCGGGGAACTGCGCGATCAGCCCCCACGCACCCGTGGTCAGCGCGCTGCCGCCACCACCCCTACTGGTCCGAAGAGAACCGCACCGCGCCCGCCGGGATCATCGCGTCGCACCACACCCTCGCGCCGTCCCGCAGTTCGTTGTCGGCGCCGATGACCGCGCCGTCGCCGATCACCGTGCCGGTGAGGACCGAGCGTTCGCCGACGCGGGCGCGGTTGCCGATGAGGGAGTCGGTGATGACGGCGCCGGGTTCGATCACGGCGCCGGGGAGGATCGTCGAGCCGAAGACCCTCGCGCCCTCCGCCACGAACGCGCCCTCGCCCACCACCGTGCCCCCCGTCAGCTTCGCGTCCGCCGCGACCCGGGCCGTGGGGAGGATGAGACGGTCGCCGCAGCGGCCGGGCACCGCCGGGGACGGGGCGCGGCCGAGGACGAGGTCCGCCGAGCCGCGGACGAAGGCCGCGGGCGTGCCGAGGTCCAGCCAGTACGTGGAGTCCACCATGCCCTGGAGGTGGGCGCCGGCCGCGAGCAGTTCGGGGAAGGTCTCGCGTTCCACGGACACCGAGCGGCCCGCCGGGATCGTGTCGATGACCGAGCGGCGGAAGACGTACGCCCCCGCGTTGATCTGGTCGGTGACGATCTCCTCCGGCGTCTGCGGCTTCTCCAGGAAGGCGAGCACTCTGCCCGCCCCGTCGGTGGGGACGAGGCCGTACGCGCGCGGGTCCGTCACCTTCGTGAGGTGGAGGGAGACGTCCGCGGCGGTCGACTCGTGCGTGGCCACCAGGGCGCGGATATCCAGCCCGGTCAGGATGTCGCCGTTGAAGATCAGGACCGGGTCGTCGGGCCCGGAGTGGAGGCGGGCGGCCACGTTGCGGATCGCGCCGCCGGTGCCGAGGGGCTCCTCCTCGGTGACGTACTCGATGTGCAGGCCGAGTGCCGCGCCGTCGCCGAAGTACGGTTCGAAGACCTCCGCCAGGTAGCTCGTCGCGAGGACGATGTGCTCCACGCCCGCCGCTCTGGCTCTGGCCAGCTGGTGCGTCAGGAACGGGACCCCGGCCGCAGGGACCATCGGCTTGGGCGTGTGGACCGTGAGCGGGCGCAGCCGGGTGCCTTTGCCGCCGACCAGGAGGATCGCTTCTGTCACCTGTCGTCTCTGCTTCCTGCCGGGACCGGCCGAACTCTCTGTCGGCCGGCCAGTGTATGCAGACCGTGCGACGGCGCCCTCGACGGCCGCGCGGTGCCACGCGGCATGGGTGTGCGGTATCCCCCGACTGCCCCCGACGGCGGTGAACGCCGGCCCCGTACTCAGCGCCCCTGAAGGTGCGCGGAGCTGGTCCGGGCCGAGCCGAGCTTGGCGTAGAGCTTGGCGCCTGGGCAGTCGGTGGCGTACCCGTCCCTGTGGCCGGAGATCACGTTGAGTCGTACGTTCTTCCCCTTTGGGTAGAGATTGCCACCCCCGGACTTCAGATATGTCTTTCCCTTCGGATTGGCCCCGAAGAGCCCGAGTTTCCACGCGGTGAGCTTGGCGACGGCGGTCACGGCGGCGGCGGACGGCTTGTGCGAGCCGTATGTGCCGATCACCGCGATGCCCATGCTGTTGTTGTTGAAACCGAGCGTGTGGGCGCCCCTGACGGCCTTCGCCGCTCCCCCGGCGCGGCCTTCGTAGATGGTTCCGCACTTGTCGACGAGGAAGTTGTAGCCGATGTCCCGCCAGCCCATGCTCACGACGTGGTAGCGGTAGATGCTGCGGATGACGGACGGGGCCTGGGAGCAGCGGTAACCGTTGCCGGAGGCGGTGTGGTGGACGAAGGCCGCCTTGACCTTCCCCGTGTAGACGAACCCCTTCTCGCGCAGCGATTCGTCGGCGCCCCAGCCTCGGCGGGTGACGATCCTCGGGCGCGGCCCGATGTACGGCTTCGCGAGCGGGGCGCCGGCGCCGCCCATCTCCCGGAGTTCGCGTTCGGTGTCCGCCCGGCTGAGTGCGGGGATCTCGGTGGCGGCGAAGGACACTAGGTCGGCGTTGAGCGAGGCGGCCGCGTCGGCCTCGGTGTCGGTGCGCGGGGTGTCGCCGGGCGGCCCCTCGGACGGGGCCTCGTCGCCGGGGTCGACGAGTTCCAGGCGCAGGCCGGCCGGGAGCAGGTCGCGTCCGACGCCGGGGCCGGGTCCTGCTGTGGCGCGCACGCGTACGTCGACTCCGTCCGAGTCGCCCACCCACAGGGGCGCGGTGGCGCCGTGCACGCGGCCGGAGGCGGCCTCCGCCGTGCCCGGGTCGGCGCCGTGGTCGGCGTTGTGCGCGTCGACGTCCTGCCAGCCCGACCAGTGCCCGGTGCCGGCGGACCGGGTGCGTACCTGGACCTGGCCGAGGAGTTCGGTTCCGGGGTTGTCCCAGACGACGCCGACGAGCGAGAAATGCCGTACGCCGGTGCGGTACACGCCCTGTTCGGGGGCCTGGCCGAGGACACGCTCGCGGATGCGGGGGGTGAGGGGCAGCGACTGGGTGCTGCCGGAGAGGGCCGTCGTGGTCCGGTCCGCGGGTGCGGCGGCCGCGGACGGCAGGTTCAGCACGGTCGGCAGGAGGGTGAGGGCGGCCGCGCAGGTGGCGCCGGTCGGGCAAGTCAGGAATCCACGCATGCCCCCGATATTGAACATAGTCAGACAAACGTGTCCATTGGGGAACTGACGGTCCGTCGGGGCCCGCTACGCCGGACCGGTGGCCCTGCCGGGCGGTGCGGGCGCCGGGCGCGGCGTACGCTTGCGCGGGTGAACGCCACCGATCGCACCCCTGCCGACCTGCTGCGTTCCGCGCTCGCCGCGGATCCCGGACGCCCCCTGGTGACCTTCTACGACGACGCGACGGGCGAGCGCGTCGAATTGTCCGTGGCCACCTTCGCCAATTGGGTGGCGAAGACGGCGAATCTGTTGCAGACCGATCTCGCGGCGGGGCCGGGCGACCGGGTCGCCCTGCTGCTGCCGGCGCACTGGCAGACGGCGGTGTGGTTGCTGGCCTGTTCGTCGGTGGGTGCGATCGCCGACGTGGCCGGGGAGCCGGCGGCGGCCGACGTGGTCGTCAGCGGGCCGGACTCGCTGGAGGCGGCGCGGGCGTGCCGCGGGGAGCGGGTCGCTCTCGCACTGCGGCCGCTGGGCGGGCGGTTCCCGCAGACGCCGGAGGGGTTCGTCGACTACGCCGTCGAGGTGCCGAGTCAGGGGGACCGGTTCGTGCCGTTCTCTCCCGTGGATCCCGAGGAGCCGGCGCTCATCGTCGCCGGGGCGGAGATGAGTGGCGCCGAGGTCGTGGAGCGGGCGCTCGGGGATGCGGCGGGGCTGGATCTGACCGGGCCGGGGTCGCGGTTGCTGTCGGGGCTCGGGTACGACACGTGGGAGGGGCTGAGCGCGGGGTTGTACGCGCCGCTCGCGGTCGGGGGGTCGGTGGTGCTGTGCCGGCACCTGGACGAGCTGGGTGAGGAAGGGATCGCCAAGCGGATCGAGAGTGAGCGGGTTACGGCTTCCGCTCGCTGAGGTCGTTTTCGGGTGCGGCCCGGTGGGGGCCGTTCGCGCAGTTCCCCGCGCCCCCAGGAAGGTGGGACCAGGCACCCGCGCCGGCAACCCCCGCCCCTCCCACAAGACCAGCCCCCGTCGGCACCCCACCACCGCGTGGTTGGACCGCTCACCCGCGTGGACCAGTTACCCCGCCCTCGCGTCCTGGGCCAAGGCACTGTTGAGGAGTGACCGACGTCGTAGGGGCATCCGCCACCGGGTACGGGCTTGCCCGGCGGCGGCGTCGGTGTTGGGTGCGGGGGGTGGCCCTCGGGGTCGGTGTGGTTCTCGTCGGGGCCGTCGGCGGCGGCTGGGCCCTGTACGCCAAGCTCAGTCACAACATCACCGCCGACGAGGCGGCCGAGGCCGAGCTCGACCGGTACGAGCGGGAGCGGCCCACCGAGCTGGTGCGGGGCGCTCAGAACATCCTCCTCATCGGGTCGGACACCCGCGCCGGGGACGGCAACCGCCGCTACGGCAAGGACTCGGGCACCGAACGCTCCGACACGACCATCCTGCTGCATCTGGCCCGCGACCGGCGCAGCGCCACCGCCGTCTCGCTGCCCCGGGACCTGATGGTGCACGTGCCGGGCTGCCTGCGCGCGGACGGGCGGCGCAGCGATCCCTCGTTCACCATGCTCAACTCGGCCTTCGAGGTGGGTGGTTCGGCCTGCACCATCCGGACCGTCGAGAAGCTCACGGACATCCGGATCGACCATCACGTCGTCGTCGACTTCAGCGGCTTCAAGGACATGGTCGACGCGATCGACGGGGTGCAGGTGTGCCTGAAGAAGCCGATCGACGACAAGGCGGCGAAGCTGCGGCTGCCCGCCGGGCGGGTGACCCTCGACGGGGAGCAGGCGCTGGGGTACGTGCGGGTGCGCAAGTCGCTCGGGGACGGCAGTGACACCGGGCGGATGGACCGCCAGCAGCAGTTCCTGGGGGCGCTCGTCAACAAGGTGCAGAGCAGCGACGTACTGCTGAACCCGGCGAAGCTCTACCCGCTGCTGGACGCGGCGACCTCCGCGCTCACCACCGATCCGGAGCTGGCCAGTCTGCGGGGTCTGTACCAGCTGGTTCGCGGGCTGCGGGACGTCCCCACCGACCAGGTGCAGTTCCTGACCGTGCCGCGGGAGCCGTATGTGTACGACTCCAACCGGGACCAGCTGGTGGCGGGCAAGGCGGACGCGCTGTTCGCGCTGCTGCGGGCCGACCGGCCGGTGAAGGTCGCCAGGAAGAGCTCTTCCTCCTCCGGGGACTCCTCGGCGTCCGCGTTTCGCGGTAACACCGCCGCCGAGGACAGTTGCGAGTAAAGCACGCGCCAAGGCGGCGAACTTCCGCGCCGTTCGTTGTCAGTTAAATGAGACGGATTGCCCGGTTGTAGGAAGGACGAATTTGTCACTGGCGTCACTCGACGCTGAACTGGGCGGATAGTGTGAGCGCTCCGGTGCACCCGGCCGCGAGGTCCGTCCTGGGGTCGCGCACCGCGAAACGTGACCGAGCGCCTTGGTGGGGGGAAGGCGCCGCGTGGCCCCGACGGAGGATTCGGACAACCGTGGACGCGCAAGGCCGTGGGCGGGCGGACAACATCGATCCCGCAGACCAGTGGGTGCTCAATCCGAACACCGGTGAATACGAACTGCGACTGACACCTTCCGCACCGCAGTCGCCGGTACCGGGACCGCGCAGGCCCGCCTCGCCGGGCGCCGGCACGGCCGGTACCCGGGAGTCCGTGAGCCCGGAGATTCCGGGGCAGCGCAGACGGCGCGCCGAGCCCGAGCCACCGGCGGGGCGCCGCTCGCGGCGGCAGCCGGTGAAGAAGAAGTCGAAGGCCAAGAAGGTCCTGTTGTGGACCGGCGGAACGATGGCCTTCGTGCTGGTCGCCGCCTCGGCCGCCGGCTACCTCTACATCAAGCACCTCAACGACAACATCACGTCCGTCTCCGACGACGGCGCGAGCACCGGTGGCTTCAGCAAGGACAAGGCGATCAACCTGCTGATCATCGGCACCGACAAGCGGACGGGCTCGGGCAACGAGGGCTACGGCGACGCCGGCAGCGTCGGGCACGCCGACACCACGATCCTGCTGCACATCTCCAAGGACCGCTCGAACGCCACCGCGCTGAGCATCCCGCGCGACCTCATCGTCGACGTGCCCGACTGCCAGACGCAGCAGTCGGACGGGACCGAGAAGGTGATCGCCGGCACCGAGAACGTCCGGTTCAACACCAGCCTCGGCCAGGACGGCCGCACCGCCAGCTGCACCGTGCGCACGGTGACCGAGCTGACCGGGATCCAGGCGGACAACTTCATGGTGGCCGACTTCAACGCGGTCAAGACGCTGACCGACGCGGTCGGCGGGGTGGAGGTCTGCCTCGGCAAGGACATCGACGACAAGCAGTCGCACCTGAAGCTCACCAAGGGCACCCACCAGATCTCCGGCGAGACCGCGCTGGCGTTCGTGCGCACCCGGCACTCGGTCGGCTTCGGCGGCGACCTGAGCCGGATCCAGCTCCAGCAGCAGTTCCTGAGCGCCCTGATGCGCAAGCTCAGCTCCAACTCGACGCTCACCAGCCCGACCAAGCTGCTGAAGCTGGCCGAGGTCGGCACCAAGGCGCTCACCGTCGACTCCCAGCTGGACAGCATCGGCAAGCTGAAGGACCTCGGTCTGGAGCTCGGCAAGCTCAACCCGAAGAACCTGACCTTCACCACCATCCCGGTGCTGGACAACCCGGCGGAGAAGGTGAAGGCGACCGTCGTGCTCAACGAGACCAAGGCCCCCGCCGTCTTCCAGGCGATCAAGGACGACGTCTCCTTCACGGCCGTCAAGAAGAAGCAGGCGCAGGCCAGCAAGGACGCGGCCGCCGCCCGCCTGGAGGGCAGCAAGTCCACGGCCGCCGAGGTGCGGGTGCGGATCCTCAACGGCGGGGCCCCGGCAGGGAGCGCCCAGGAGACGCTCAGCTGGCTGCAGAACCAGGAGGGCGTCCTCAAGTCGGAGAACGCCGGCAACGCGGACGCCGAACTCAGCAGGACCACCCTGGAGTACGCGCCCGCCCAGGCCGCTCAGGCGCGTGAACTGGCCAGCCTCATGGGGCTGTCCGGCTCCGCGATGAAGCCCGGCAAGAGCGTGATCAACTCCCAGGGCCTGCCCGCGATCACCCTGACGCTGGGCAAGGACTTCCAGGGGGCGGGCGTCTCCCTCACCACTCCGACAAAGGCGCCGGACGTGGACAGCAAGACGACGGCGGACAAGGTGACCTGCGCCAAGTAGGGCGGCGCGACGAAGAGTTACGTCACATCACCGCCAAGTAACAGCGAATAAGCAGGTAACCCTATGGGTGCGTCGTGCGTCTAACCGGGCGCGGGGCGGACCCGTGTGGTCCGTGTGGCGTCCGACGGGGGGCGTGGCGGCGGGCCTGTGCGCGCAGGGCGCAGGGTGGGGAGGGCAGGGAGTTGACGCAGAGTGATGTGCGGGGGGAGGTGCCTGCGGTCGAGGACACGATGTCCCTCGCACCGAAGGCACGCACGGCACAGACGGCCCCCGGCGCGCCGGGCGGCACCGGCGGCGGGCGCCGCAAGGGCAGCTCGAACGGCGGCCGGGGGAAGCGCGGCCGGCGGGTGCTGCGCTGGTCGGCGACCGTGCTGTCGGTGGTGATCCTCGGTACGGCCGGAGCCGGTTACCTCTATTACCAGCACCTGAACGGCAACATCCAGAAGGGCCGGCGCGACATCGGCGACGCCAAGGCGCGCAAGACCGCGGCCAACGCGGCCGGCCAGACGCCGCTGAACATCCTGCTGATCGGCTCCGACAGCCGTAACTCCGACGAGAACGTCAAGCTCGGCGGCGCCAAGTACGACCGGGGCAGCCCGCCGCTCGGCGACGTGCAGATGCTGATCCACCTGTCGGCGGACCGCAAGAGCGCGGCGATGGTGAGCATCCCCCGGGACACCCGCGTCGACATACCCAAGTGCACGGACCCGAAGACCGGCAAGGTGTACCCGGCGACCAACACCATCATCAACGAGTCGCTGGCCCGCGGTGGCGCCGGCTGCACGCTCGCCACCTGGGAGAACCTCACCGGGGTCTACATCGACCACTGGATCACGATCGACTTCGCGGGCGTGGTGAACATGGCGGACGCCATCGGCGGCGTCGACGTCTGTGTGAAGCAGAACGTGTGGGACCGGCCGACGGCCGCGGTGCCTGGCGGCTCCGGGCTGAAGATGACGGCCGGTACGCACAAGGTGAAGGGCGAGAAGGCCCTGCAGTGGCTGCGCACCCGGCACGCCTGGGGCAGCGACCCGCTGCGGGCCAAGGCCCAGCACATGTACCTCAACTCGATGATCCGCACCCTGAAGGGGCAGAACGTCTTCACCGACACCGGCAGGCTGATGGACCTGGCCGAGGCGGCCACCAAGTCCCTGACGGTCTCGGAGGAGATCGGCACCCCGAAGGAGCTCTACGACCTGGGCATGCAGCTCAAGTCGGTGCCGACGGACCGCATCACCTCGCTCACGATGCCGAACGTCCAGGACCCGCAGAACAAGGACCACCTCGTGCCGGACGGCGCCAACGCCGCCAAGATGTGGCAGATGCTCCGCGACGACGTGGCGTTCGACAAGAACGGCAACGCCAAGGAGAGCAGGAACAGGAAGAAGACCACGGCGAGTGCCGAGCCGTCCAAGCAGCCGTCCGTCTCCGCGGGCAGCCTCGGCGTGCTGGTCCGCAACGCCACCGGTACCGCCACCGAGGAGGCGGTCGGCGGCCGGGCGCGGGCGCTCACCCAGGAGCTGGCCGCCAAGGGCTACACCAGGGCGGCGGCGGACACCTCGGGGGCCACGGAGTCGGTGGAGAAGACGGTGGTCCAGTACCCGAGCGCGGATCTGGAGGGCGACGCCCAGGCCGTCGCCAAGGCACTGGGCGTCCCGACGAGCCAGATCCAGCAGACCACCGATGTGTCAGGGGTCACGCTCGTCGTCGGCGCCGACTGGCGGGACGGGACCGCGTACCCGAAGCAGTCCGCGCCGAAGGCCGGTGACCTGCCGGAGAACGCCGACGCGATCAACGGTTCAGACACCAAGCAGTGCATGGACGTGTACGCGCCCTATCGCTGGTAGCCGGAGCACACAGGTCCGCACAGGTAGCCACAGGTAACTCCTAAACCCCTGCATGACACTGCCGCCGTGCCCAGGAACCCGGGAGTTCCGGGTGCGGTGGCAGGTGCGAGCGGGAGGGCGGGCAAGGTGGTGCGCAGCAGTGTGCGGGGGGAGGTGTCCGACGTGGTGTCCGTGGAGGACACCACGTCTCCCACGCCCCAGGACGGTGGTGGCCGGCGGAACAGACCCGGCGCGGACGACGACCGCGGACGCCGCAGACGCCGGATCGTACGCTGGTCCGCCTCGGTCCTGGCGCTGGCCGTGACCGGCCCCGCCACCGCCGGGTACCTGTACTACGAGCACCTCAACGGCAACATCAAGAAGGAGTCCCTGAACATCGGGGACTCCAGGGACCGCGCCACGAAGACCAGGGCGAACGCGGCCGGCCAGACCCCGCTGAACATCCTGCTGATCGGCTCCGACGCCCGGAACACCGCCGAGAACCAGAAACTGGGCGGCGCCAAGGACATCGGCACCGCCGCACGCGCGGACGTCCAGATGCTGCTGCACGTGTCGGCCGACCGCACCAACATGTCGGTGGTGTCCATGCCCCGCGACACGCTGGTGTCCATCCCCAGGTGCACCGACGCCAAGACCGGCAAGGTGTACCCGGCCACCACCGGCACGATGACCAACGCCTCCCTGGAACGCGGCGGCCCCGGCTGCACGGTGGCCACCTGGGAGAAGCTCACCGACATCCACATCGACCACTTCATGATGGTCGACTTCTCGGGTGTGGTGTCCATGGCGGACGCGATCGGCGGGGTACCGGTGTGCGTGGACGCCAACATCTACTCGCACACCTCCACCGGCCACGGCTCCGGCCTGAAGCTGAAGAAAGGCACCACCTCCGTCAAGGGCAAGCAGGCCCTGCAGTGGCTGCGCACCCGCTACGGCTTCGAGGACGGCAGCGACATAGCCCGGACCAAGGCCCAGCACATGTACATGAACTCGATCGTCCGCCAGCTGCGCTCCAACGCCACCCTCAGCAACCCCGACAAGCTGCTGGGGCTCGCCGAGACCGCCACCAAGGCGCTCACCGTCGACACCGGCCTCGGCTCGGTCACCGAGCTCTACGACCTGAGCAAGGAGCTGAAGAAGGTCCCCACGAACCGCATCACCATGACGACGATGCCGTTCGTGTACTCCTCCGACGGCAACCGCGTCCTGCCCAGGCCCACCGACGCGGCCAAGCTGTGGCGGCTGGTCCGCGAGGACGTGGCGCTGGACGGCAAGGACAAGAAGAAGACGACGGCCACGACGAAGGTCACCGACAAGGCGGCGGCCGACGACAAGATCGCCGTACAGGTGCAGAACGGCACGAGGAGCAGCACCGAGTCGGCCGTCACCGGCCGCGCCGCCGCCGTCACCGGGCTGCTCGTCGGCGAGGGCCTCACCAAGGCGGCCGCCGACACCGCGGCGCCGCTGAGCGAGGAGGAGACGCTGGTGCGCTACCCGAGCGCGGACCTGGCCGGCGACGCCCAGCGGGTCGCGAAGGTCCTGGGCATCCCCACCGACCAGGTGAAGAAGTCCGCCGCCGTCGACGGCGTCACCCTGGTCGTCGGCGCCGACTGGCGCTCGGGCACCAAGTACACCGCCGCCGAGGACGACACCACGCCGGCGTCGGCGAACGCCCTCAACGCCTCGGACACCAAGGCCTGCATGCACGTCGACCCGGACTACACCTGGTGACGCCCACGGGGCCCGAGGCGCGGGTGCTCAGTTCGAGGACGGGCTGAGCACCGCGGGGCGACGGGACGCGATGACCCGCTTCGCCAGCGACCTGGGGCTGGTCAGGAAGCCGTACCCCCACGACATGTGCATGGTGGCGAGGGCGACGGGGATCTGCAGCCGTGCCTTCAGCGGCAGCCCCTTGCCGGCCGGGAGCGACCCGGCGACGATCGCCGCGAGATAGCCGCCCGGGACCACGAAGGCGAACGGGGTGACCAGCGCCCCGGCGACGACCCCCGCGGCTATCGCGCACAGCGCCGTCGGCGGGGCGAGGTAGCGCAGGTTGATGGAGCCCTCGTGGTAGCGGGCGACGACGTGCCGCCAACGGCCGTAGTCCTTGTACTGCTTGGCGAGCGCCTTCACGCTCGGCCGCGGCCGGTACGACACCTTCAGCTCCGGCGAGAACCAGATCAGGCCGCCGGCCTCGCGGATCCGGAAGTTCAGCTCCCAGTCCTGGGCGCGGATGAACTCCTCGTTGTAGCCGCCCTGTTGCTCCAGCGCCTGGCGCCGGAAGACGCCCAGGTAGACCGTCTCGGCGGAGCCGGCCTCGCCGCCCGTGTGGAACGCCGCGTTCCCGACACCGATCTTCGAGGTCATGGCCGCCGCGACCGCCTGCTCCCAGGCGTTCTCGCCCTCGGCGTGCATGATGCCGCCGACGTTCATCGCGCCGGTCTCCTCCAGGAGCCGTACCGCGGTGGCGATGTAGTTCGGCGAGAGCATGCCGTGGCCGTCGACGCGGACCACGATCGGGTGCCGGGAGGCCTTGATCGCGGCGTTCAGCGCGGCCGGGGTGCGCCCGGTCGGGTTCGGGACGGTGTGCACGCGGGAGTCCTCGGCCACGAGCTCGGCGGCGATCTCGTCCGTACGGTCCGTGGAGGGACCGAGGGCGATGACGACCTCCAGCTCGCCGGCGTACTCCTGCGCGAGGATCGCTTGGACGGCCCCGCGCAGATGCCGCTCCTCGTCGAGGACGGGCATGATCACAGAAACTGCGGGGTGCCGCACGTCGGGCTTGGCGTTCATAGGAGGCTCACGTTACCGCGAACGGGGGACACCGGTGCGCGCCGCATCGACGGTGCCGCGGGCTGAAGGTCGTATCGGCCTACCGTGCTCACGGATCCCACGTACGGCCTCGTCCGGAGGTGTCCTTTGTCCGCCAGCCCGACCCGGTCCCCCGCCCGGCCCGTCCGGCCGCAGCGCCGACCGCAGCCCACCCGTCAGGCCCCGCGGCCGCCGGTACGACCCAGCAGGCCCCGGCGGCCGCGCTGGGCCATGCGGGCGGTCACCACACTCTCCGTGGTGGTGCTGGCGTCGGCCGGGATCGGGCACTCGGTGATGGCCGGCCTGGACGCGGACATCGCCCGGGTCGACCCCTTCAAGGACATGAAGAACCGTCCCGCCGCCGGCCACGGCATGAACGTGCTGCTGGTCGGCACCGACGGCCGCGACAAGATCACCGAGCGGGAGCGGCGCAAGTACCGGCTGGGCGGGGCGCCCTGCCACTGCACCGACACGATCATGATCGTGCACATCTCGGCGGACCGGGAGCGGGCGACGGTGGTCAGCCTCCCGCGCGACTCCTACGCCGAGGTCCCGGCGCACGTGGACGAGACGACGCACCGCCCGTACCCGGCCCACCCCATCAAGCTGAACGCGGCCTACGCGGAGGGCGGCCCGCAGCTGACCGTCCGCACGGTCGAGGACATGACCCATCTGAAGATCGACCACTACCTGGAGGTCGACTTCATCACGTTCATGCGGACCGTCGACGTGCTCGGCGGGGTCCAGGTCTGCACCGCCCTGCCGATGAAGGACTCCTACACCGGCCTGAACCTCGCCCCCGGCACGCACACCCTGGGCGGCGGCCAGGCCCTGCAGTACGTCCGCGCCCGGCACATCGACGCGGCGAGCGACCTGGGCCGGATGAAGCGGCAGCAGCGGTTCCTGGCCTCGCTGATCGAGCGGGCGACGTCGAGCGGGGTGCTGCTCAACCCGATCCGGTTCCGGGACGTGACACGGGCGGTGCTGGGGTCGGTACGGGCCGACACGGGCTTCGGCACGGACGAGCTGCTGGACCTCGGCCGGGCGATGCGCAACTTCTCCCCGTCCTCGTCCGAGTTCACGACCGTCCCCATCGGGCAGCTGGCGTACCCCGTGAAGGGCATCGGCTCGACGCTGAAGTGGGACCGGGCCGGGGCGGACCGGCTGTTCCGGTCCCTGCGCGACGACAAGCCGCTCGCACCGCCCGCGCATGCACCCGCGGCCGCGGCCGCGCCGAAGCCGCAGGGGCCGCCGCCGGCGACGGTGGAGGTGGCGCCGGCGACGATCCGGGTCCAGGTGGAGAACGGCACCGCCACGGCGGGGGTGGCGCGGCGGATGGACGCGGCGCTGGCGGCGACCGGCTTCGCGACGAACCACCGGCCGGTGACCGCCGCACACCGCGACGTGAAGCGGACGGTGGTCTCCTTCGACCCGCGGTGGGACCGCTCGGCCCGGTCCCTGGCGGCGGCGCTGCCGGGCAGCGAGCTGAGGGGCGTGCCGGGGCTGGGGCCGGTGCTGCGGGTGACGGTGGGGGCGGACTTCAAGGGGGCCGTGCGGAAGGTGCGGGTGGACGAGCCGGCACCACAGGGAGCCGCTTCTGTCATCCGGGGGGACGAGAAGGTGTGCTGAGGGTCGTCGGCCGGGTGCGGGCCGGTGGGGGCTGGTCGCGCAGCTCCCCGCGCCCCTGAAGGGGCGCTCGCCCTGGGTCTTTTAGGGGCGCTGGGGGTACCCCCGGCCGAAGGCTGGGGGAGGAACTGCGCGAACAACCCCTACGCACCCGCAGCCGACACACGGCCCGGCGCGGCAGCGGCCTAGTCCGCGTACCCCTCCGCCACCCTGCGCTCGCGCAGCTCACGGATCTCCCGGCGCCTCGCCAGCCGGTGCGTGCGCCTGATCTGGGCCTCCTGGTAGCGCCGGCGGTCCCGGTCCGTCTCCGGGAGCACCGGCGGCACCCGGCGCGGCTTGCCGTCCGCGTCGACCGCCGCGAAGACGAGGTAGGCCGAGCCGACCTGGGTGGCGGGAGTCGACTCGTTCCAGCGCTCGGCGAGGACCCGCACCCCCACCTCCATCGACGTCCGGCCGGTCCAGTTGACCTGGGCCTTGACGTGGACGAGGTCGCCGACGCGGACCGGCTCCAGGAACGCCATCTCGTCCATGGAGGCGGTGACGGCGGGACCGCCCGAGTGGCGCCCGGCCACCGCGCCCGCCGCGTCGTCCACGAGCTTCATGATCACACCGCCGTGCACCGTCCCGAGGAGGTTGGTGTCGCCGTGGGTCATGATGTGGCTCAGCGTGGTCCGGGACGCGGACGTCGGCTTGCCGGGTATATCGGATTCCGCCTCGGGGGCCTGGTCTGTCATGGCCCCCACCTTATGCCGAGGCGACAATCACGGAATTTGTGTCGGCTTCGCAACAGCGGTGCCCTGATTTTCCGACGGCCCTTGTAAGAGGCACACTCGCTGCCTGCACACTGGGGCCCATGAGCGAATGGCCCGAGGGACGGTCGGACGGCAACCGCGGCGACCGGTACGGACGCGGCAGTGCAGGCGCGCAGCCTGAGGGCGCCCGCGTGATGCGCCAGGTACGGCGCGGAGAGCCGTCGGCACCGCCGTACGGCGCCCCGCAGCAGGGCGGCGGGTACGGCGGGGTCCCGCAGCAGTCGTCGTACAACGGCGGGTACGACGGCGGTGGCGGGTACGACGGCTACGACAGCGGCTACAACACCGGCCAGGTCTACGGCGGCGGCCCGGGCGGCGGCGGTCCCTCCGGCACGCGTGAGCGTGAACCGCGCCCTGCTCCCAACTGGCGCAAGCGGATCAAGTGGACCGCGATCGTCGTGGTGAGCGTGCTGGTCGTCACGTCCGTCGCGACCTACTTCTGGGCCGACTCCAAGCTGCACCGGGACGTCGACCTGTCGAAGGTGATCGACCGGCCCGCGGCGGGCAAGGGCACCAACTACCTGATCGTCGGCTCCGACAGCCGCAAGGGCATGTCGGCCGAGGAGAAGAAGAAGCTGCACACGGGGTCGGCCGAGGGCCAGCGCACCGACTCGATGATGATCCTGCACGTCGGCGACAACGGCGACACGCTGGTCTCGCTCCCCCGTGACTCGAACGTGGAGATCCCCTCCTACAAGGGGTCGACGTCCGGCAAGGTCTACCCGAACACCGGCCGGTACACGAAGCTGAACGCGGCCTACGCCGAGGACGGCCCGACCCTCCTCGTCCGCACGGTCGAGTACAACACCGGTCTGCACATCGACCACTACGTGGAGATAGGCTTCGCCGGCTTCGCGGACATCGTGGACGCGGTCGGCGGTGTCACGATCACCATCGACAAGGGCTTCAAGGACAGCTACTCGGGCGCGAACTTCAAGGCGGGCAAGCAGACCCTGAACGGCGAGGAGGCCCTGGCCTTCGTCCGTACCCGGCACGCCTTCGCCGCCTCCGACCTGCAGCGCACCAAGAACCAGCAGAAGTTCCTGGCGGCCCTGGCCCACCAGGTGGCCACCCCGTCGACGATCCTGAACCCCTTCAAGCTCTACCCGACCCTCGGCGCGGGCCTCGACTCCCTCACCGTCGACAAGGACATGAGCCTGTGGGACCTGGCGTCGATGTTCTTCGCGATGAAGGATGTCAACGGCGGCGACGGCGTGTCCATGAACATGCCGATCTCCGGCTCCGTCAACGGAAACCTGGTCTGGGACAAGGCGAAGGTGAAGGCCCTGGTCGACGAGCTGAAGAACGACGAGAAGGTCGCCGTCTCCGGCAACTAGGCCGCAGCGGCGGCCGGTCGGCCACGGTCCTGGTGGAGGGCACCCGGTGGGTGCCCTCCACGGGCGTGCGGGGCCGGGCCGTCACATGGGCATCGTCGCCATCGAGCGGCACATCTCGGCGCAGCTGCGACACGCCTCCGCGCAGCGCTTCAGCTGCGGGTCGTCGGGCATGGACATACACGCCTCGGCGCACATGTCACAGGCCTTGGCACACATCGCACACATCTCGGGCGAGAGCGGCGAACGCCGCATCATCATGTCGGCGCACATGCGGGTCGCCTCGGAGCAGTCCATGAGCGCGCGCATGATCCGCATGTGGGCCTGGCCGCCCTCCATCGACATGCAGGAGCTCAGGGTCTCCTCGCACATCGTGTGGGTGGCCATGCACATGTTGACGCACTCCTGCATCTGCTTGGACATGGCCGTCATGGGTCCGGTCTGGGTCATGGCTCCTCCAGGGTGGGGGGGCGGGGTCCGGGGGCGGTCCCCGTGTGGTTCCCGTCCTAAGCCCGACCGTCCGGTAGTGCCATTCGAGGACCCGCACGGAAAAGGCGCCCCGAGGGGCGCCTTTTCGCCGGATACCCGTGCGGCTACGGCAGGTTGCGGGCCATGACGATCCGCTGGACCTGGTTGGTGCCCTCGTAGATCTGGGTGCTTTATAGGCCATACGGCTCTGACCTGTGCGAACACCCCTCCGAGAGGGGGGCTCCCCAGCATTCCCCCATGATCGTCAAGGGTCTCCGCAGGCAGGAGGTGCACTGGAGGCACCTCCGTCAGTCGCGCGGTATTCGAGCAGACCCGGCGCAGGTTACGCGGTTTCCCGTTCCGTCAACCGTGATCGCTTGACCGGTGCGCCCGGCTCTCGGGAGCATCAACCCAGATGCGGGGTAAGGGCAGCAGCACGGGAGAGGGGAACCCAGACCATGAAGGTCACCAAGCTGGTCAGCACGTGCGACATCAAGGACTGCCCGACGATCTACGCCACGGATCGCGGCACCCTCCTGGTACAGGGTGAGACGCCGACCGACCACGGGCTTCAGATTCCCGCGCACGAAACCCTGGTCGAGATCCCGATGGAACTGATCCAGAAGGCCATCCGTGACAACCTCATCTAGGAGCCTCGTCGACCTCTTCGACACGTTCGAGCGCGAGGCATTCCGACTGGAGACCCTGGACGACTACAGCAAGTCCGGGAGCGTCGACGCCTATCAGGCATTCCTGGCGGGGGAGCCACAGCCAGACGACTACAACGCAGGCTGGATCGAAGAACTACGCTCGCGCACCGAGAAGGGGAAGCGGGTATACCGGGTCCATATCCTGTCCCGCCCGCTCACGGACTATCTCAGGTTCGAACTCGGCTGGGGCTACCACAAGAACGTGAGCGGGGGCGAAGAGTTCTTCATCCTCGACATCACCGGCAAACCCAACCCCTTGGAGAACGTTCCAGATTTCTGGTTCTTCGACTCCGAATCCGTGGCCGTGATGAACTACGACGGAAGCGGAAAGTACCTGGATTCGGAAGTGCTACCGCCGGAACGAACAGCGGAATTCACGCGGTACCGCGATGCGGCTCTCGCGCACGCGGAACCGTTCACCGAATGGTGGGCCAAGTACGGGACGTGAACAGAGCACAGCTTGGAGCCGCGCTGCGGGCGCTGCGAGTGGCATCCGGCAAGGAAGCCAAAGCGGTGGCCCGCAGCGCCCTCATGTCTCCGTCCAAGCTGTCCAAGATCGAGAATGCGAAGCTGGCACCCAGCGCGACGGACGTAGAGCGCATCCTGACCGCCATCGGTGTCTCGGACGAGGTCAAAGCGGAGTACGCGGAAGCCGCACGCGCGTCAGCGACGGAAGCGACGGCGTGGCGCCTGCTCAAGCGAATCGGGGTCCACAAGGGCCAGCAGGCCGCCAAGGCTCTGGAAGCCCAGATGTCTGTACTGCGGCTGTTTCAACCCGCGCTCGTTCCGGGCCTGCTCCAGACGCCCGAGTACATCAGGGCCATTCTGCAACGGCACAATCTGAGTGAAGACGCACTCACGCGAACGATCAATGGGCGACTCGAACGGCAAGCGGTTCTCTACGACAACGCAAAGTCGCTCCGGTTCACCATCACCGAACCTGTTCTGCGCTGGCGCATCGTGCGACCGCAGATGATGGCCGCTCAGCTTGATCGCATCGCCTCCATTTCGCGGCTCTCCCACGTGGACATCCGGATAGTCCCTCTGCGAATTCAGCAACATGACATCGCAAATCATGCCTTCGTCATCCGTGACGACCGCATGGTGACGGTTGAAACCGTCCATGCCGAAGTCGTCGTTACGGACCCGCGAGATGTGAGTCTCTACGTTGATAAGTTCGAAGGATTCGCGCGAGCCGCGCTGGCCGGCGACGAAATGCGGGATCTGATCGAAAGCATCCGCAACGACTTTTTGCGGGAACAGGAAACAGGCTAGAGGCGCAATCGTGGGCCGCCGAAGATGGGGGCCATGGTGAGCGACAGCAAGGCACATAGGACCGAAGCGGCTGATCATCTGGGCAGCAGTGAGGCCCGACAGTTCCTCTCCCGTCTCTCCGGAGCGTTCGGTGTCGGCGGCGTGCTCATGGTGCAGAAGAGCGACCCTGGCCCCGAAGGCGCGGACCTGGCGCCGAGTTCGGCTTTGCGCTGGCCTCGGTGTGAGTGCGGGAGCCCGAAGTGTCCTGACTACAAGCCCCCGCCGAATAGCCCGTCAGCGGGACTGAGCGGCAGAGTCGCCGCAGCCAACGCGCGGACCCGTAGGGGTGGGCTGTGAGCGTCAGAGCGGCCATGCGGTACGTCATGCACCGGATCATCGAGCATCCCGACACGGACGTGACGTTCGAGGCCGAGTGTCTGCACTGCGGTTGGAAGGCAACTCCCGCCGATAACTCGGCCTCCGTCGACGTGGAGTGCATGAGCCACACGGGCCGGTCCGGGCACGCCGGTTTCCGGCGCATCCGGACCTCGTTCGCCATGGTCGTTCGCGCCGAGTGAGACACCGCCCCTGCGGTGGAATCCCTGAACTCCCGCCCGGTATGAGCGGCGACGGTCAGTCATGGCCGTGATCAGTTGAGCAGGAAGGTGCAGTGATGCTGGACGGAAGTGATCTGTACGCGCTCGACATCAACGGGGCGTCGTTCGTGAAGGCATGCGGCGGCCCCTGCACCGAAGGGTGCGTGACCCTGGCGCGGATCGGTGACGACGCCTGGGCCCTGGGTGACAGCAAGCGGCCGGACGCCCAACCGCTGCGGTTCACCACGGAGGAACTGGACGCGGCCGGTATCGACCCGGCGCGCTTCGGCCTGAACGTCTGAGCCTCCCCCTCCCGCCAGCCGGGCCGGGTCCTCCTGTCCCTGGGGCCGGCCCGGCTGGCACTCCTCGGAACGGAACGACTGGTGCACCACCACGGCTATCTATGGACCGGCCCGAAAGAGCGTTTCGACAATGAGGCCCTGCGGCGACCTCCACATCCTGAGCCGCCGCCGGCCGGAAGCAGGCCAGAACTGATCCAGCGTTACCGGGAGGTCGCAGCGGAGTTCCCGACCGTCGACCTGCCGCCCCTTGAAACGGCGTACTGGCTGATCAAGCCCCGTTCCATCGTTCGTGGCACATGGGAGGAAGCCAAGGAGGCTGCAACCTGGCTCGGTGAGCGGCTGGCCGAGTACGCGCCCCGGTTCTCGGCGGAACGGGACCGAGACACCACCCGCCTAGCCCGCCTGGTGGTCTCTGCTGCCGAACACCTGCACTCGGGCGCTGATGTGTCGTACGGCTTCTATCTGGAACGTCCCTCGTATCTGTCCCTGGCAGTGGTGACGTGCTCCCCCAATCGTGCGCTTCCTGGAGCGGCCTGCCCAGTCGCGTAGTCGAAACAGTGAACGGCCCCGTCCGAATGGACGGGGCCTGCTTGGTTTGCCTAGAGCAGCGCAAGGAAGGGGATTCGTGTCCCCGAGCGGTTCCGGTCGCTTCGGTTCCGGCGCAGGCTTGGGTGCTGGTCGGTAAGCATCAAGCTGGACAACCGTTGCTCGGTTCTGTTCACGCTCCGCGCTGGCCGGCTGCGGCACAGCGTCACCGGAACTGCCACCGCAGTGTGTGAAAGCGGATTAGTAAGGGAAGTGTTCCGCGTTCGGCTCTCCCATGTACGTCGGGTACGTGGTCCTGACTCGGATGGACTCGGCGTCCTTCGAGACGCCCACTTCCTGCGGGAGGTGCCGGGTCAATGACATGATCAGCTTGCATGCGTCAAACTCGGCGTATGCGGGAAGCACGAACGTGGCAGTGTAGTTCCCGCCTTGGTCCAGGCCCCCCAACTCCACTTCGGGAGTGTCCTTCAACCCGCCATTGGCCGCGCAACTCAGCGCCCACCAACCGAGGTTCGTGTACTTGGGCACGTGATCAACCCTCCCAACTTTGTTGTGGAACCTTGTAGTCGGTCAGGTTGCGCTCCGCATCGAGGCAGCCGTGCGCCCACTCCTTCCGCTGGTGGCCGTTGTACTCCCAGTGCGAGAAGAAGGAGATCCCAGATGCACGGTCCGGTCCTGGATCAGTCTTGTACTTGACCGGAATCGAACACTCGTCGACGACCATCTCCAGTCCGTACCTTTCGGGCAGCTTGAAGCTGACTGCCCGATTCCAGCCATCTTGATACTCAGCCGATGTGTCGTCCAAGCCCCCACTGCTGCCACTGTCGCTCGTGGCAGCGTGGACGCCGAGGATGCCCGCACCGATGACGAGTGATCCCCCGAGGATCGCTATGGGCATCCAGCCGCCGATGCGTTCGATGAACTCGTGCATGTACATCCCCCTGGTCCTTAGCGGCCAAGCGCGTCGCGACGCGCCTTCGCTTCCCGCTCGCTGACCTGATACGACGCGTAGATGGCCGCACAGGTGGCGATGACACCGAAGACCCAGAGCAGCCAGTAGACGAGCGCGCCCAGGATCGGCACACCGTCCGTCCAAACGCCCAGAAGCAGCCACAGGAAGCCGCCAACTGCCCAGGCCCCCCAGATGGCCTTGTGTTCGGCTTCAGCAGCCTTCTTCACGTCGTAGTACCCGTTGTTCACAATCCCTCCCCATCTCTTGCGAGCGGTGATCTTACATTCAACGAAGCGGGGACAGGAAGCCCGATCCCTGCCTTGACCTTGGGATTTGTGTTTCATGCAGGCAACAGCTATAGCCCGGGAAACGAGCGTTGGCTTCCCCGCTGCGCCGGTGGCTAGAAGTAGCCGCTGCTCAGCATCTCCCCATCGGCGCCACACATGGCGGCGACATCGGCCTCCGTTCCGGTCTGCCAGATCTGGTGGAAAGAGATGACCGACGCGAGGCAACAATGAAGCCCCGGCCTGCTTGGGCCGGGGCTGTTCCTCTGGTGGTTAGAGCAGCGCCAGGAACGGATTCGACTCTCCGAGCGGTTCCGACTGCTGCGGTTCCTGAGCGGGCACGGGCGTAGCCTGCACCGGTTCCGGGCGGTACGCGTCCCGTCGGACGACCCGTGCGCGGTTCTGCTCACGCTCCGCGCTGGCCGGCTCCGGCTCTGCGTGACGGGAAGTGTCCCCGTTCCTGTTGCTGTCCGCGCCGGCCGGCATCGACTCCGCAACCGTTTCTGTCGACCCTCCGTTTTCAGAACCGTCACCGCGGAGTGAGAAAACGGTGGCCGGTCGGCCCGTCTTCCCCGACCGCTCCACGGTCACGACGATTCCGGGCAGCGCTTTGACCTCAGCGGCCGTCGCTCCCACAAACGGGAGAACCTGAGAGGACGTGGCCCGACCGCCGTGCATCTCGATTCGGGCCCGGACCTTGTCCGCAAGACTGAGCGGCTGCCGCTTCACCTTCGGGGAAGTCGCTCCCTTGGTGATGCGTACGGCGTCCTGTACCGATCGGCGAACCAGAGTGAAGGCGGCCGACAGCATCTCTACCGTGATCCGCTCGGAGCACTCAGACGCTGCCAGGCAGGCCGCAAACCTGAGCGTCTGTTCTGCGGTCCGCTCGATGAACGCTGCCTGTTCTTCTGGCAGTGCCTCACCGAGGATCCGGGCATACCGCCGTACGATCCGCCACAAGGGCCGGGCGTCCTCCCCGAGCGTGATCACACGCGGCCGGGCCGTCGCCCACCCGTAAGCGTCAGCCACGTCTCGGCCGTCCACTTCCGGCAGGGTCACCCAGTCGTCATCAAGCATCGGCACGGAAGCGAGCAGGAACGGCAGGATGCGGTTGTAGGAGCCGCCCAGAGCATCGCTGGCCGCAACGTACTTGGTCCAGTCGGAAGGCGTGATGTGAGCGTGCAGGACCATGGCCGGGTCCCGGACTTCCTGGGGCTCATCCTTGGTGGTGTTGCGGAGAGTTGTGCCGTCCCAAGCAGCGCGCAGCTTGGTCGTGAACGAGGGGTCGCGCTTGACCCGCTTCAGAATCTCGGTCCACTCCTCCTCAAACGAACGTCCTCACGTCCCGACCGTGTTCAGTCTCGGAAGTGGCTTCCTGCTGGTCCCACAGGTGTTGCACGAGACTCGCCCCGGAAGTGATCCCGCTGGTTGTGTGGGTGGCCAGGAAACGGCCCAGTGCCTTGTCTACGACGTGATGCGCGGCCCGCAGCGCAGTTCCCTTACCCCTGCCCGTCCCGGCCACCAGGGCGGACCAGATCAGCACAGGGCGAGCGTTTCCACGGGATGACACCTTGACTGAGCCACCGATGGCGGCCGACCAAAACGACAGGGCGGCCACGTACACCCCCAAGGGGTCCGCTTCCAGGAACGGGGCGATCCTGCGAACCGCTCGCCCGATCGGACCGTACAGAACGGGGGTGCTCATGCTGCCTGCGCTTTCTGGGAGTTGGTTTGGTTGCGGAGGGAGACGACGGGTCGCCACCGTCCCCCGTCCTTTGCTAGAGCGGAAGCCTCAGCGGGTGTCCGGAGCGTCGCTCTTACGGCTTTCCCGCTTGCCTCTATTCTTCCGTACCTCTATCACGGAACGGTAACTAGCGGATATCTGACGCATTACTCAAATGTGGGTAATGGTAATTCGATAAAAAATAGGACCCACCGGGGGCGCCTTCCTTCCATCCCGTTCGCCAATCAAAATATTGCACCCTTTGCTGTCACCTGTCGGGCGGTCTGGCGGCAGCGTCAGTCGATCAAGTCGCGTCATCCTGGTTGACCGCGATGTGGATCAACTCGGTTAGGGTTAACAAGTCGTCGTGGAGTTCCCTGAGCATGTCAGTCTTGATTGAATCAGGCAAGGGGAAGTCTTCGCTCCAGACTTGGTCGTACCACCTATCAAATCTTTCGAATATCTCTGTGGAAAGCGAACGGATGGGATCCGGTGCAACCAAGTCAAAGTCCATGGCTGCAATGTTCAGCTCTTCTCGGGTGGCGACGGACTGATAGCTCAATGGGCCGTTGTGAGGGTCGGAGCCTTGGTCGCGGCATAGAATCTCGACCTCAAACTCCGACGTGGCTCGAATTGCAGCCTTTAAGTGAGCCCAAAATATCTGATACCCGGCAATTAGCTTGACGTGGTCCAGGTGTTCGGTCATGTAGCCGTTCGATAAGGGACTCAGGTTGGCCTTGTACTGCCGCATAGCCTTTCGATCGATGGCAGAGTGGGGAGAATCAAAGCGGGTGTGACACGTCGGACACAAGGCAATCAAGTTCTCAAACTCGTGCCGCCTTACCTTCCGCCATGGCTCAATGTGAGCGATCTCCACTGGAGTGGCGCGGCACGTGGGAATCGCGCATCGGTGTCCAGCTTCGACCAGCACGCGTCGCCTCAGGTCACGAGGCACGGCATCTCGCTTAGCACCCATACCTTCGATGCTAGCTGCGGTCACTGACACTCCGTCCGGTCTCCGACTCCTCTGCAGTGGTCTTGCCGCACTCGAAGCAGCCTGCAAGATGATGTCGATGGCGGTCAGGCCAAACCTGCTCCCTGCCGGTCAGTTGCCAGCCGATGTGCACGGCGAACTCCAGTAGGCAAGCGGAGCATTGGTCCTCAGTCCATGGGCACTCAACCCCCGTGTGATGGCCATCGTGAGCACCTGCGGACCCCACCTTCGCTGCTCGTCGGGCGCTCACTTGGCGTCCCCCTCGAAGGTCCAGCCGAGGCGCTTCATGCCTTCTGCGGTGAGCCCCAGCGACCCGGCAAGGTGTCGGAACTCCATCTGATGCGTACTGGTGGCCGTGCCATCAAGGATCTTGCCGAAGTAGGTGAGCATCACGGCTACGGTCGGGATGAACGACTCGTCCCACATGGCGGCCTGCGGAGATTCCCACCACTGTTGCCACTGCTCCCGTTCAGCCTCCGTCCAGTCCCGGACGGCCGGCATGGCGGGCACTGGAAGTCCATGGCCGGAAGGCAACTCCACCACACCCTTATAACGAGAATGAACACTATTCGGATTTCGGAACTTCGGCATTTCATCACCTCTCAAGCAAAACAAATGCCCCCTGCTAACGCAGAGGGCCGGTTCAGTAACAATTGTCAGGCGGCATCTTCTTCGGGCGGCGCAACGAAGTCTCCGAACTCAGCCCGGTTGCCTCGGTACTGGTCGATCAGGCCCAGATCCTTGGCGCTGTCGAAAGTGAGTCGGCCATCCGAAGTGGTCCGCCGGGCGTTCACCTCTTCGCCCAGGGCGCCAGAGAATCCGCGCCACTTCGGCCGGGTCAGCTCACCCGCAGTTGCAGCCCACAGAAATCGGCTGACGCTGCCTGCCAACTGGGCGCGTGCCGCCTTGGCGATTGCCGCCCGGTACCGCTTCAGTGCACGCTCAGACTGCTCGAACCCCTGGCGGGCCAGCTCCGGCAGTTCCTTCACGATGGCGTCTGTTGCTGCGGATTCGGCCTGCTCCACAGCACGGGCCAGGGCAGGCTCTACCCGCTCATACTCCTTGACTCTGAAACGGACCTCGGCCAGATACTTGTCCCTATCGGGAAGCGATCGGCCGTCAGCTACGGCCTGCATCTCCTGCTCCCTGAGTTCCCTATCCGCCTTGCGCAACGCGGGAACGTAGTAATCACGCGACGTAGGTCCGTGGCTGTCGTCGATGTACTGGCGAGCACAGTCCGCATTCTCCATTCTGTACTTGCGGTGGCGTTCCTCCAGATCGTCATGCTTGCGAATCAATTCCAGAGTCTTTCCAGAGGGCTGAAATTCCGACAGATCAAATCCTCGGTGAATGATGGGCATGGGTCTCCTCGTATTTCAGTTACGGCCGAGCATCAGGTCATCAAAATGGCCCGAGCGTCGGGCCTGGGAAATCTGCTCCGGCGACATGCGGGCGAGATCGTCCCGCGTGTACTGCGCGGGCCTGGCCTCCTGCATCGCCTTCAGGATTTCGGCTCGGATCATTGCGCGCATCGGGTCATCGTTCATCGTTGTTCTCCTTGGCTATGCGATGAATCTCGGCAAGCTGAATCGCTCGGGCGGAGTTCTCATCCCCTCCGGCCTGTTCGACCAGGGAAGCGATCGGAATCCGGAGGTGATGAGCAATGACCACGAACGTAGTCAGGCTCGGCTTACGCTCACCACGCTCCCACTGGTAGACAGCCTGGGTGCTGCACCCGATTTGATCGGCTAGCTCCTTGACGGTGATTCCCAAACTGAGACGTCGAGATCTTCCCTGCTCAGGGTCATACATGGCTCCTCCAAGCATTCGAGTGAGTAACAAGAAGAGCAAAAGACAGGGCCCCTAGGTGGCTGAGGGGTGAAGAAATCCGGTGATGCCACAGAGGCGACTATCACTCCACTTGACCTAAAATTCTCTGACTGAGAATGAAGAGGGCCGCTTTGGGGACGGCCCTACACCTCACAAGAGGACAACGTAAGAGAAGACACTGCCCCCCTTACCCCCCACCGTGAACGAGATCAGCAGAGAGCAAGAGGAGGAGTGTTTCTCTACGTTGTCATCTCACAGGGAGGTTTCCGCAGAGCCCCGTAACGACTTGGGAACTGCCCGGCCGTGTAGGCCGTGCCAGAGGCACACCGCCGAGTGTGCATGGCCCCAGAGGATCGCTCCTCCACTGTTCTGAATAAATGCGACACAGGCGGGGGACGCCCTGAAGCGGCTACCGCTGTCACCTTCCGGTGGTGTTGATCCGGCCCCACAGCTCTCGATAGCCGGACAGGTCTTACTCCTCCAGGCCGTCAAAGTCGTACACAAGGTTCCTGTTCTGCCCCACTCGGATTCCCGCATGCCGCGAACGCCGCGTGCGGGCCTTGGCTGCCTTCTGGTGAGCCTGGCAGTACCTTCGGGGCCGTCCACGCTTTCGTACCGTCTGCGAGGCATACAGATGCTCACGGCATCCGGTCCATTGACAGAACTCGGGGGGAGAGCTGCGGCGCTCCACCGTGAAACCGGAGCCGTATTGCGCGCTGGCTTCCTCCGCTTGGGCAAGAAGGGAGACCAGTTCGCCGTAATTGTCGGGTTGCTCCGCACCGGGCCGCTCCCGCATGAGGGATTCCAGGTCTCGACGGTTCAACTCTGGGTCGAAGCTGGGAAGTGCCGCCACGATGGGAACGCAACTCAAAGGAACCATCCCGGTATGCGCCGCCGCTATTCGATCAAATTCCCCTTCTTCCCGCTCCGGCCAGAAACCCGGCCACTCCTCGGATGCCTCTTCGCCAGCCGCCTCTAGAAGTGCATCCGCACGCCGCTCCAACTCGGCCTGTCCCCATTCGCCCATCGGTGGGATCGTCTTCGTCACGCAGTCCTCTCGGTAAACAGAAAGCCCCCGAATTACCTCGGGGGCGTTCGCGTATTGCAGTTCTTCAGTTCTGGTCGTCCAGCCATTTTTCCAAGTCGGCCGGTCGGCAACGAAGGGACTGACCTACCTTGCGGAACGGGATATGTTCGGCCTTCCAGTTCCCGTACACCCAGGAACGGGGCTTGCTCAGGTAGTTGGCCACGTCATCAACGGTCATCAGTCTCGGGTACGCCATTCATCCTCCAAGAAACAAGAAAGCCCCCGAAGACCCTCGGGGGCTCAATGCGTATGAAGTGCTAGGTGGTTCAGCCGTGTTGGCTACCTGCTTCAGCCATTTCCTCAAGTATGGCTTTGGCCTTGTCCGTCAACTCGCCACCCGCCTTACCGGCAACTGTGGTCAGGAAGCCGTCCCTTCTGGCCCGCTTCAGGTGATCCTTCACCGTCTCAGGTCGGCGGCCGATGAGCCGGGCCAGCCATGGAATGGGCGCAGGAGCCCCAAAATCCGCCATGACGGTGTACGTGGCTACAAGCAAGGTCAAGTACCGCTCTGAGACGCCTTCGCCCTCCAGGGCGAGCCTCGCCGCCTCTCCCATCTCATTCACCTTCCCTGCCAGTTCCTCCAACGTTCGCTGAGCTTCGGGAGCCTGCTTGGCCAATTCCAACGCGGCGACCATGTCGAGCCTGCGCAGGACAGTGGTCGAGATACCCCGTGCCACCTCACGAGCCGGGGCACCTTCGGCCGGCTGGATGGTGATCCGCTGCGGTCCCCCGTTGATCGGCCCTACGGGCCACCACATGTGGACCACCCAGGCGCCTTGCCGCTGAGTGATCTCGAACCCGCTGCCATCCGCTTCCATATCACTCAAGTTAGCACACCCAGGGTGTTCCACCCTGTGTTGACAACCCAGGGTGGTCAGTGCGCAAACTTGGAACGCCGGGGAATGACCGGCGCGACGGCGGGGCGGGCCCGTACGTCGGCAGCAGCAGGAGGGGGCCGCTTCAGTGGCAAGGGCATGGGTCGCGCGGTCAAAGGACGACCCGAAGAAGTGGACGACGTTCTGGTACGACCCGGACGGCAAGCAGCGACAGAAGACGTTCGAGACCAAGAAGCGGGCTGATGACCAGCGCAAGCGCAAGGAGCAGGAACTCGACGCCGGGACCTACCTGGACGACCGCTTGGGCAAGCAGCCCGTGACGGCCGTGTGGGAGCAGTGGACCGATCAAAGGAAGCTGGAGAACAGCACCAAGAAGCAGTACCGGTCCATCCTCAACACGACCATTGAGCCGTTCTTCAAGGCCCGTTCCATCGTGTCCCTGAAGGTCGCAGACGTTGAGCAGTGGCTCTTGTGGATGGAACAGGACCGGAAGCTCTCCGCCCGCACACGCCGTCAGCGATTCTCGTTCTTCTCCGGGATGATGGACTGGGCTGTCGTTAACGAGATCATCGGTCGGGACCCGTGCAAGAAGGTCAAGGGCGCCGGAAGCCGCGCCAAGGAGATCCGGGAGCAGAAGAGCACCGCAAGGCGGCTCACGACGCGGGAAGTTCTGGCACTACTGGATGCCGCCCCTCCGCGATACCGCGCGATGCTGTGGCTCATGGCCGGGTGCGGCCTGCGGCTGGGTGAGGCCATGGCGGTATCCCGCGATCAGATCGACTTCAAGGCCGAGACACTTCGCGTCGACTTCCAGATTGCGGAGGACGGAGACACCGAGTCGGGGAAGAACAGCGCGATCCAGCGTCGGCACATCAAGGCTCGTGATGAAGGTGAGCCAGGGCGTACCGTCCCCCTGCCACCGAACGTCGCCTTCGAGCTTCGGCGGCACATCAAGAACCACGGCGTATGGGGGCCGGAGCGGCTTCTCTTCTCCAACGTGACGCGGACCGGCTACCTCTACGCGTCGTACTTCTACCCGAAGATCTGGATGGAGGCTCTGGGCAAGGGACGGGTGAAGTACTGCAAGGCGCACTCACTCCGGCACTACTACGGGTCGCGGCTGCTGTACGCCGGAGTCCCCGAGAACGATGTGGCCGACTGGATGGGCCACAGCAGTACGGACGTGCTGAGGGAGCACTACCACTACATCTTCGAGGGGGCCGAGCAGCGCGGTCGGGCCGCCATCGCGACGATGTTGACGCCTGGCGCCGACGACCCGACGGAGGCATCAGAGGTCGCCTGATCCGTGTACGACAACAGCCCCCGGCGTCGCGCCGGGGGCTGTGTTGTTTGTGCAGCTCAGTGGCCATTTTCAGGTCGGCATCTGCCCAGGATTCCCCCAGCATGACGCCCAAGAACGGCCCTGATCAGCCCGCAACGGACGGAAAGCCAGGGTCGTCCCGCCGGACCTTCGAAACAGCTCCTGACCTGCAAAAACCCTGCTAGGGCAGGTTCCTCGCCATCACGATCCGCTGAACCTGATTCGTGCCCTCATAAATCTGGGTGATCTTCGCGTCGCGCATCATGCGCTCGACGGGGTAGTCGCGGGTGTAGCCGTAACCGCCGAGGAGCTGGACGGCGTCCGTGGTGACCTCCATGGCGACGTCGGAGGCGAAGCACTTGGCCGCCGCGCCCTGGAAGGTGAGGTCGGCGTCGCCGCGCTCGGAGGCGGCCGCGGCCTGGTAGGTGAGGGCGCGGGCGGCGGCGATCTTCATGGCCATGTCGGCGAGCATGAACTGGATGCCCTGGAAGTCGGCGATCGGCTTGCCGAACTGCTTGCGCTCCTGGACGTAGCCCTTGGCGTAGTCGAGGGCGCCCTGGGCGACGCCGAGGGCCTGGGCGGCGATGGTGATGCGGGTGTGGTCGAGGGTCTTCATGGCGGTGGCGAAGCCGGTGCCCTCGGCGCCGATCATGCGGTCGGCGGGGATGCGGACGTTGTCGAAGTAGACCTCGCGGGTCGGCGAACCCTTGATGCCGAGCTTCTTCTCCGGGGCGCCGAAGGAGACGCCCTCGTCGGACTTCTCGACCACGAAGGCGGAGATTCCCTTGGAGCGCTTCTCCGGGTCGGTGACGGCCATCACCGTGTAGTACTCGCTGACGCCCGCGTTGGTGATCCAGCGCTTCACGCCGTTGAGGACGTAGTGGTCGCCGTCGCGGACCGCCTTCGTCTTCATGCCGGCCGCGTCGGAACCGGCCTCCGGCTCGGAGAGGCAGTACGAGAACATCGCGTCGCCCTTGGCCAGCGGCGTGAGGTACCTCTTCTTCAGGTCCTCCGAGCCGGAGAGGATCACCGGGAGCGAGCCCAGCTTGTTCACGGCCGGGATGAGGGAGGAGGAGACGCAGGCGCGGGCGACCTCCTCGATCACGATGACGGTGGCGAGCGCGTCGGCACCGGCCCCGCCGTACTCCTCGGGGACGTGCACGGCCTGGAGGTCGTTGGCGACCAGGGCGTCGAGCGCCTCCTGCGGGAAGCGGGCCTCCTCGTCGACCGCGGCGGCGTACGGGGCGATCTTCGCCTCGACCAGCGCGCGGACGACGTCCCGGAGCATGTCGTGCTCCTCGGACGGGCGGTACAGGTCGAAGTCAGCCGATCCGGCCAAGGTCTCTCACTCCAGACGAGATGGTGCCGACGCTAATTACTGTTAAGTAACTCAAAGTTTAGAACGCTGCCCACCGAACGGTGACGTGAGGTACGCGACAGCGGGAAAGTTGCCCGCGAGGGGGCCCGGTTATGCTCGGCCCCGCAGCAGCACCAACGTCCCCGAGCTGGAGCAGTCCATGAGCCTCAAGATCACTGTGATCGGCACCGGCTATCTCGGCGCCACGCATGCCGCGGCCATGGCGGAGCTCGGCTTCGAGGTGCTCGGGCTCGACGTCGTGCCCGAGAAGATCGCGATGCTGGAGCGCGGCGAGACCCCGATGTACGAGCCGGGGCTCGACGAGCTGCTGCGCAAGCACGTGGCGGGCTTCGAGGGCTCCTCCGGGCGGCTGCGCTTCACCACCGACTGGGCCGAGGTCGGCGCCTTCGGCGACGTGCACTTCGTCTGCGTGAACACCCCGCAGAAGCACGGCGAGTACGCCTGCGACATGTCCTACGTCGACTCCGCGATCGCATCGCTGGCCCCGCATCTGACCGGGCCCGCGCTCGTCGTCGGCAAGTCGACGGTGCCGGTCGGCTCGGCGGAGCGGCTGGCCGCCTATCTCGCCGAGAACGCGCCGGCCGGGGTCGATGCCGAGCTGGCCTGGAACCCGGAGTTCCTGCGCGAGGGCTTCGCCGTGCAGGACACCCTGCACCCGGACCGGATCGTGGTCGGCGTGCGCGGCGAACGCGCCGAGAAGCTGCTGCGCGAGGTGTACGCGACGCCGGTCGGCGAGGGTACGCCGTTCGTGGTGACCGACTTCCCGACGGCCGAGCTGGTGAAGACCTCGGCGAACTCCTTCCTGGCCACGAAGATCTCCTTCATCAACGCGATGGCGGAGGTGTGCGAGGCCGCGGGCGGGGACGTGGCCAAGCTGGCGGAGGCGATCGGGTACGACGACCGGATCGGGAAGAAGTTCCTGCGCGCCGGCATCGGGTTCGGCGGCGGCTGCCTGCCGAAGGACATCCGCGCCTTCATGGCCCGGGCGGGTGAACTGGGTGCCGACCAGGCGCTGACCTTCCTGCGCGAGATCGACTCGATCAACATGCGGCGCCGGGGGCAGATGGTCGAGATGGCCCGGGACGCGCTCGGCGGGGGGTCGTTCCTCGGGAAGCGGGTCGCGGTGCTCGGCGCGACGTTCAAGCCGGACTCGGACGACGTCCGGGACTCGCCGGCGCTGAACGTCGCCGGGCAGATCCATCTACAGGGCGGCCAGGTGACGGTGTACGACCCGAAGGGGATGGGGAACGCGCGGAGGCTGTTCCCGACCTTGGGCTACGCCGGTAGCGCCGAGGAGTGTGTGCGGGGGGCCGATGTGGTGCTGCACCTCACCGAGTGGCGGGAGTTCAGGGAGCTGGATCCGGCGGTGCTGGGAGAGGTGGCCGCGGCTCGAGTGATTCTCGACGGGCGGAACGCGCTGGATCCTGAGGTCTGGCGGCGGGCCGGGTGGACGTATCGCGCGATGGGGCGGCCGACCGCGTAAGGCTGCGGGTGCGTGGGGGCTGGTCGCGCGGTTCCTCCCCCAGCCTTCGGCCGGGGGTACCCCCAGCGCCCCTGAAGGGGCGCCTCAGCCAGGGGCGTTTCACCGCAGCGCTTCCGCCCCGGGCCATAAGGCGACACCGGTTCGGCCGAGGCTCAGTCGGCCGAACCGGTGTCTTGTTGCATTCTGCACCACCCGGCACACGCTTTTCCGGTGAACCGGCTGTGCCTTACCGCTCCTTGGCCCGGTACCGGCGCATTTTGGCGCGCGCCCCGCACACCCGCATGGAGCACCAGCGGCCGCGGCCGGCCGGGCTGCGGTCGTAGTACGCCCAGTGGCAGGTGTCGGCCTCGCAGGCCTTGAGGCGGGTCCAGGTGCCCTCGATCGCGGCGGTGGCGACGGCCGCGGCTATGCGGGAGAGCAGCGGGGCCGGGTCGGCGGGGGCGAGGGTCGCCGAGCCGTCGGCGGGGTCGACAGCGACGTGCAGGGGGGCCTGTGCGAGCAGTTCACCCAAGGGGGTGACTTCGCGGTGCGGGGGGTACCCGGCGTGCGCGAGGAGGGTGGCGCGCAGCGACTCGCGCAGGGCGCGCGCCGGTGAGAGTTCGGCCTCCGTGATGCCGAGGCGTGCCCTGCTGTCCACCGTGTCGAGCGCGTCGGCGCCCGACTCGAGGTCCAGGGTGTTCACCAGGGCCTCGACCAGGGCCAGGCCGCCCGGCGCGGGCGATCTCTCACTCATCCCTGTACGTCACCTCCCGAAATCCGGTTGCGACGTTACCCCCGGTGCGGGAGCATACGGTAACCGAAGTTACTGGTTGAACGGCTTTAGGGGTAACTCCTACTTCGAGGAGGAAGTCATGGCTCTCGCCAAGCTGGGTGTCGTGGTCCTGGACTGTCCCGACCCGTCCGCGCTCGCCGGTTTCTACGCCGGGGTGCTGGGCGGCACGGTCGAGGGGGACGGGGACTGGGTGGACCTGGCGGTGCCGGGCGGGCAGGCACTGGCGTTCCAGAAGGCGCCCGGTTTCGTGCCGCCGCAGTGGCCCGCGCCCGACGACTCGCAGCAGTTCCACCTGGACCTGGTGGTGGACGACCTCGACGCGGCCGAGAAGGGGGTGCTGGAGCTGGGCGCCAAGCCGCTGGACGCGGCGGACCGGGAGCGCACCTTCCGGGTGTACGCCGACCCGGCAGGGCACCCGTTCTGTCTCTGCGCCTGCTGAGAGAAGGAGCACTCATGGCGTCCGTCGCACGCTTGCGCAACGTGGTGATCGACTGTCCGGACCCGCACGCCTTGGCCGCCTTCTACGCGGCCGTCGTCGGGGGCACCCTGGTGGCCGAGGAGGACGACTGGGTCGTGCTGCGGCTGGCGGACGGACTGCGGCTGGGCTTCCAGCCGGCGGAGGGGTACGTCCCGCCGGAGTGGCCGCGGGCCGACCACAACTCGCAGCAGTTCCATCTCGACTTCGACGCGGGTCCGACGTGGGAGGACGTCGACGCGGCGGAGAAGAAGGTGCTGGCGCTGGGGGCGCGGCTGCTGCGACGCGAGGAGGACCCTGTGACGGAGGACTTCCGGGTGTTCGCCGACCCGGCAGGGCATCCGTTCTGTCTCTGCCGGATCGACTGACCGGATCGACTGACCGGATCGACTGATCAGGCCTCGGTGTCCGCCGGGCGCGGCGGGTTCGGTTCCCTGCGGCGTTGGGTCGCGCGGGCGGTGAAGTCGGCGCTGCGCAGGGCCCGCTGGACGTTTCCCCAGGTCAGCAGGGCCAGCTCGGGCTCGGACCAGCCGCGTCGGAGCAGCTCGGCGATCAGGTGGGGGTAGCGGGAGGTGTCGTCGAGGTCGCGGGGGTGGGCGACGCCGGAGTCGTAGGTACCCGACAGCGCGACGCACTCGGGGCCCGCGGCCCCGCGGATGTGGTCGAGGTGGTCGGCGACGTCCGGGACGGTCGGGCCGGTCTGCTCGGCGGCCAGCGGCACCATGCACACGCCCTTCTGCTCCCCGAGCCGCGCGAGCAGCTCGTCGGAGAGGTTGGCGGGGTGCGGGCGCACGGCCGCCGCGGCGGAGCGGGTGCACAGGACCGGGGTCTTGGAGAGGGCCAGCACCCGGGCCAGGGTGATCTCCGGGGCGCCGGACAGGTCGGCGAGCACCCCGAGCCGGTTCATCTCCCGGACCACCTCCTCGCCGAACCGGGTCAGCCCCTCCGCCCCCGCCCAGGCGGCCCCGGCCAGGGAGAGCACCCGCAGGCCGAGGGAGTGCAGGACCCGCAGGATGCCGAGGGAGTCGTCGACGGCGGCGGCGGAGGCCGGGCCGAGCACCACGGCGACCCGGCCGCAGTTGCGGGCGTCGATGACCTGCCCGGCGGTGCGCACCAGCCGGAGCCCCTCCGGGTGCGTCTCGACCACCCGGCGCACCAGGTCCAGCTGCTCCAGGGTGGCCCCCACGGCCCGGTCGCCCCGCTCCCCCGCCGGCAGGTCCAGCGACCAGAACAGGGCGCCCACGTGCCCCTCGCGCAGCCGGGGCACGTCCGTGTCCACGGCCGTCTCGCCGAGCTCCAGGTCGTACCAGGGCAGCGGTCCGAGCGCCCGGGGCAGCGCACAGTAGCCGTCCGCCACCGGATGCGCCTCCAGCAGCGCGTGGGCCCGTTCCAGGACCGCGGCACCGGACTCCAGGGGGAACGGGTCGGCCGGGAGGAAGTCCTCCCTGCCGACCTCGGTCGTGGTGTGGATGTCGTGCTGGAGGTCGGCCATGAAGGGCTCCGTACGTCGTCCTGAGCTACGTCGTGAAGGGGCTGTAGCCCACCGTCGCACGGCCGCCCGGGAGGGTTCCTGGTGGACGGGGCGTTCGGGGGTACGCCCCGAACGCCCGGCCCTTCCGTACGGTCTCAGCCGTCCAGCTCGGCGATGGTCGCGTGCGAGGGCCCCCGCGTCTCCTGGAGGCCGCGGGCCACGTCCTCCGCCGCGCCCAGCACACGGACCGCGTTCTGCCAGGTCAGCTTCGCCAGGTCGGCCCTGGACCAGCCGCGGTCCAGCAGCTCGGCGATCAGGTTGGGGTAGCCGGAGACGTCGTCCAGGCCGTCCGGGGTGAAGGCGGTGCCGTCGTAGTCGCCGCCGATGCCGAGGTGGTCGATGCCGGCGACCTCGCGCATGTGGTCGAGGTGGTCGGCGACCGTGGCGGTGGTGGCGACCGGGCGCGGGTTGGTCTCCTCGAAGGCCCGGTGGACCTTCATCGCCTCCTCGGTGGTGTCGAGGTGGTGGAAGCCGTGGGCGCGCATGTTGTCGTCGGCGGCCGCCGACCAGTCGACCGCCGCCTGGAGCACGAACTTCGGTACGAACGTCACCATCGCCATGCCGCCGTTGCCGGCGAGGCGTTCGAGGACGTCGTCCGGGATGTTGCGGGGGTGGTCGCAGACGGCCCGGGACGAGGAGTGGGAGAAGATCACCGGGGCGGTGGTGGTGTCGAGTGCGGCGCGCATGGTCGTGGCGGCCACGTGGGAGAGGTCGACGAGCATGCCCAGGCGGTTCATCTCCCGCACGACCTCGCGGCCGAAGGCCGACAGACCGCCCACGTTCGGCTCGTCGGTCGCCGAGTCCGCCCAGTCGTTGTTGTCGTTGTGGGTGAGCGTCATGTAGCGCACGCCCAGCTCGTACAGGCCGCGCAGGGTGCCTAGCGAGTTGTCGATGGAGTGGCCGCCCTCCGCGCCCATCAGGGAGGCGATACGGCCCTCGGCGCGCGCCGCCTCCATGTCGGCGGCCGTCAGCGCGGCCCGCAGGTCGGCCGGGTAACGGGCGATCAGCTGCCGTACGCAGTCGATCTGTTCGAGGGTCGCCGGGACCGCGCCCGGCAGGTCCGAGCGGACGTACACCGACCAGTACTGCGCACCGACGCCGCCGTCCCGCAGCCGCGGGATGTCGGTGTGCAGGTGGGCGTTCTGGTGGGCGGCGATGTCACGGGCGTCGAGGTCGTAGCGGACCTGCTCGCGCAGTGCGTACGGCAGGTCGTTGTGGCCGTCGACGACCGGGAACTCGCGCAGCAGGGACCGGGCTTCATCGAGGGACGTCATTGCGTATTGCTTCCCGGAGTCCTACTTGCCGAAGCCGAAGCCGTTCGAGCCCTCGACCTTGGCCCGCAGTCGCTTGCCCTTATCGGTGGCCTGGTCGTTGAGGTCCTGCTGGAAGTCGCGCATCCGGCCGAGCAGTTCCTCGTCGTGGGTGGCGAGGATGCGGGCGGCCAGCAGGCCCGCGTTGCGGGCACCGGCGACGGAGACGGTGGCGACCGGGACGCCGGCCGGCATCTGCACGATGGACAGGAGGCTGTCCATGCCGTCGAGGTACTTCAGCGGGACGGGCACGCCGATGACCGGGAGCGGGGTGACGGAGGCGAGCATGCCCGGGAGGTGGGCCGCTCCCCCGGCACCCGCGATGATCACCTTGAGGCCGCGCTCGGCGGCCTGCTCTCCGTACGTCACCATCTCGCGCGGCATGCGGTGCGCGGAGACGACGTCCACCTCGTACGCGATCTCGAACTCGTCGAGGGCCTTGGCGGCTGCCTCCATGACGGGCCAGTCGGAGTCCGAACCCATGACGATGCCGACAACAGGGCTCATTCGGTGATCGTGCCTCTCAGGTAGCCGGCAGCGTGACGTGCGCGCTCGAGAACGTCGTCCAGGTCGTCGCCGTAGGTGTTGACGTGACCGACCTTGCGGCCGGGCTTCACGTCCTTGCCGTACATGTGGATCTTCAGTTTCGGGTCGCGGGCCATGCAGTGCAGGTACGCGGAGTACATGTCCGGGTAGTCGCCGCCCAGGACGTTGACCATGACCGTCCACCGGGCGCGGGGCCGCGGGTCGCCCAGGGGCAGGTCGAGAACGGCCCGCACGTGGTTGGCGAACTGGCTGGTGATCGCGCCGTCCTGGCTCCAGTGGCCGCTGTTGTGCGGGCGCATCGCCAGTTCGTTGACGAGGATGCGGCCGTCGCGGGTCTGGAACAGCTCGACGGCCAGGTGGCCGACCACGCCCAGCTCCTTGGCGATCCGCAGGGCCAGCTCCTCGGCCTGCAGGGCGAGGGTCTCGTCCAGGTCGGGCGCGGGCGCGATCACGGTGTCGCAGACGCCGTTGACCTGCTGCGACTCCACCACCGGGTAGGCGACGGCCTGGCCGTGCGGGGAGCGTACGACGTTGGCGGCGAGCTCGCGGACGTAGTCGACCTTCTCCTCGGCGAGGACCGGCACGCCGGCCCGGAAGGGGTCGGTGGCCTCCTCGGCCGTCTCGACGACCCACACGCCCTTGCCGTCGTAGCCGCCGCGCACGGTCTTCAGGACGACGGGGAAGCCGTCGCCCTCGGCCGCGAACCGGACCACGTCCTCCTGGTCGGCCACGATCCGGTGCCGCGGGCACGGCACGCCGATCTCCGTGAGCTTCGCCCGCATCACACCCTTGTCCTGGGCGTGCACCAGCGCGTCCGGACCGGGGCGCACGGGGATGCCGTCCGCCTCCAGGGCCCGCAGGTGCTCGGTGGGCACGTGCTCGTGGTCGAAGGTGATCACGTCGCAGCCGCGCGCGAACGCGCGCAGCGTCTCCAGGTCGCGGTAGTCGCCGACGAC
This sequence comes from Streptomyces sp., assembly GCF_019510245.1. Lineage (GTDB taxonomy): Bacteria > Actinomycetota > Actinomycetes > Streptomycetales > Streptomycetaceae > Streptomyces. The sequence goes on from NZ_JAEKKT010000126.1 coordinate 72,755, forward strand.
GACATCGCTCACCACCTGGGCCGCGGAATCCTGGGGAGTGTCACTGAGGAGCTTGAACCTGATGCCCAGCGGGATGCCCGCCTCGTGCGTCATACGCGCGAGCTGACCCCCGCCGACCATGCCGACTACCGGGAACGTCACGCCCCTAGGATATCGGCCGCGCCGGGTGGCCGGTTTCCGCGCCCGCGGCCAGGGCTCTTACCCGCCGCTTCACCGCCTCTTGCCCCGCTTTTCCCGCGCCTTTCCGGAGCTCTTCCCAAGCCTTTCCCGGCCTGTGTCGCCATCCACAGGCGTCGGAGATACTGGGTCGTTAGAGTGGCTGAGTCGCAATACCTACTGACGGGAGCCCGCACAACCATGGAACGTGGTTCCTCGGGGCTGCAACGGCTCGTACGCGAGGTCGCCAAATTCGGCGCGGTCGGCGGAGCCGGCATTCTCGTCAATCTCGGCGTCTTCAACCTGGTCCGGCACGTCACCGACCTGCCAGTGGTGCGGGCGAGCGTCATAGCGACGGTCGTCGCGATCATCTTCAACTACCTCGGTTTCCGGTACTGGACGTACCGGGACCGCGAGAAGAGCGGCCGCACCAGGGAACTCACCCTGTTCCTGCTGTTCAGCGCGGTCGGCCTGGTCATCGAGAACGGCCTGCTGTACCTGGCCACCTACGGCTTCGGCTGGGACAGCCCGCTGCAGAGCAACGTCTTCAAGTTCGTCGGCATCGGCGTGGCGACGCTGTTCCGTTTCTGGTCGTACCGCACGTGGGTGTTCAAGGCACTGCCGGCGCGTGAGGCGGTCGCCGACGCGGAGGCCATCCTGGAGCGGGCCGCCGACGCCGAGAACCCCGCACAGCGGGTTCGGTAGGGCACACCGCGGGCAGGTCCTGGCGGACCGTCGCTCCTAGCGGACCGTCGGCAGGTCGTCGTCCGGCTTGTGCGGCGGCGGGGTGCGGGACAGGAACAGGCCGAAGACCGGTGGCTGGGCCTGGAGCAGCTCCAGGCGGCCGCCGTCGGCCTCCGCGAGGTCACGCGCGACGGCCAGCCCGATGCCGGTGGAGTTGCGGCCGCTGATGGTCCGCTCGAAGATGCGGTTGCCCAGGTCGGCGGGGACCCCGGCGCCCTCGTCGGTCACCTCGACCACCGCCTGGTTGCCGGTTACCCGGGTCCGCAGGGCGACGGTGCCGCCCCCGTGCATCAGGGAGTTCTCGATCAGCGCGGCCAGCACCTGCGCCACCGCGCCCGGCGTGCCGACCGCGCGCAGGTGCCGTTTGCCGGAGCTGACGATCGCCCGGCCCACGCCACGGTAGGCGGGCCGCCACTCGGCGAGCTGCTGCTGGATGACCTCGTCCAGGTCGAAGGAGACGGCGGAGCCGGTACGCGGGTCCCTGGAGTTCGTCAGCAGCCGCTCCACGACGTCCGTCAACCGCTCCACCTGCGTGAGCGCCACGTTCGCCTCCTCCTTCACGATGTCCGGGTCGTCGGTGAGGGTGATCTCCTCGAGCCGCATGGACAGCGCGGTCAGGGGCGTGCGCAGCTGGTGGGAGGCGTCGGCGGCGAGGCGCCGCTCGGCGGTGAGCATCCGCCCGATCCGCTCGGCGGAGGAGTCCAGCACGTCGGCGACCCGGTCCAGCTCGGGGACGCCGTACCGCTTGTGCCGCGGGCGCGGATCACCGGATCCCAGCCGCTCGGCGGTCTCCGCGAGGTCGGTCAGCGGGGAGGCCAGCCGGTTGGCCTGCCGGATCGCGAGCAGCACGGCGGCGATCACGGCGAGCAGCGCGACGGCCCCGATGATCAGCAGCGTACGGCCGACCTCCCGGGTCACGGTCGAGCGCGGCTCCTGGACGGTGATCGTCTCGCCTTCCTCACCGTCGGCCGTGTAGTGGATGACGTCGCCCTCGGGCTTCACGCCCAGCTCGATCGGGGGCTTGCCAGGGATCCGGATGACGGCGTACTGCTCCTTGCCGACCTGGCTGCGCAGTATCTCGGCGGTGACGTCCTCGTCCTCGAGAATCCGGCTGTCGACGATGCTGGCGAGGCGGAGCGCCTCGGAGTCGACGCGTTCCTGGGCACTGTTGCTGATGGTCCGCGACTCGACGATGACGAGCGAGACGCCGAAGACGGCGATGACGACGAGCACGACGGCCAACGTGGACTGAATCAGCCGACGCCGCATGTCAGCGCCCCGTCAGGGGCGCGGGGCCGTTACATCTGCGGCTCCGCCGCGTGGGCGCGAGCAACCACCTACAACGGTCAGTCGCGCACTGTGAGGTACCGCCCACCACTCAGCTCTTTTCGAAACGGAACCCGACACCACGCACGGTAGCGATGTACCGCGGGTTCGCCGCGTCGTCGCCGAGCTTCTTACGCAGCCACGAGATGTGCATGTCGAGCGTCTTGGTCGACGACCACCACGTGGTGTCCCAGACCTCCCGCATCAGCTGGTCCCGCGTGACGACCCGCCCCGCGTCCCGCACCAGCACCCGCAGCAGGTCGAACTCCTTCGCCGTGAGCTGGAGCTCCTCGTCGCCCATCCACGCCCGGTGCGACTCGACGTCGATCCGCACACCGTGCGTGGCCGGCGGCTGCGCCGGCTCCGCGGCACCGCGCCGCAGCAGCGCCCGCACCCGGGCCAGCAGTTCGGCGAGGCGGAACGGCTTGGTGACGTAGTCGTCGGCGCCCGCGTCGAGGCCGACGACGGTGTCCACCTCGTCGGCCCGCGCGGTCAGGATGAGGATCGGCACGGCGTGGCCCTCGGCACGCAGCCGGCGCGCCACCTCCAGGCCGTCCATGCCGGGCAGCCCGAGGTCCAGCACGACCAGGTCGACGCCGCCCTGCATTCCGGCGTCGAGCGCGGTGGGTCCGTCCTCGCGCACCTCCACCTCGTAACCTTCCCGGCGCAGTGCGCGGGCCAGCGGCTCCGAGATGGACGCGTCGTCCTCGGCGAGCAGTACACGGGTCATGGGGTGATGGTAGTCCGATTACGCGCAGTACTGGAGTGTGATCGGCACCAGGGATTCTTACCTTGGGGCACAGTGGTACGAACCTGTGGGTGCGAGGTGCGATCGTAGAGGGGACCTTCGAAACTGGGTGCGAGGTTCCTCCGACACCTGTGATCCCTGTCTCAAGTCCTTCCATATCCGGCAGTGTCCTGACGTACAGTGACGTGAACGCCTGTAGTACACCCGGGGACCTTTGGTGGGCATATTGACGCTGAAGGTCTCTTTTGTGTGCGGGCTGGCCTGCCAGCCTCGAAAGGAATGACCTCTGGCCGGGCTCCGGACGCGACGCAGCGTCACGGGGCGTGGATCCCGGTGGTCGCCGTCCACCGCCCCGCGACCCGGGGCGGAATCCCTGTGGGCGTGGGGTGGACGGGCGGACCCTGCCGGTGCCGGCCGCTCCCCCCACGGGTGCGCAGAGCCCCACCGCGCGCTCCGACCAGCAAGGAACGACCATGGCGTCCAGCCTGACGAAGGACTCGGTCCGACCGGGCACCCCCGGTTCCGAGAAGACCTTCTTCGGCCACCCCCGCGGACTGGCCACCCTCTTCATGACCGAGATGTGGGAGCGATTCTCCTACTACGGCATGAAGGCCCTGCTCCCGCTGTACCTGGTCGCTCCCGGCGGCCTGCACATGAGCGCGGCCACGGCGACGGCGATCTACTCGGTGTACCTGTCGCTCGTGTACCTGCTCGCCCTGCCGGGCGGCTGGTTCGCCGACCGTGTCCTCGGCCCCCGCAAGACGGTCGCCGTCGCGGGCACGATCATCATGTTCGGCCACCTGACGCTGGCGCTGCCCAGCGCCGGCACCTTCTTCGCGGGCCTCGGCCTGGTCGCCATAGGTTCCGGCCTGCTGAAGGCCAACATCTCCACGATGGTCGGCCACCTGTACGAGGGTCCGGACGACCCGCGCCGTGACGGTGGCTTCACGCTCTTCTACATCGGCATCAACCTGGGCGCGTTCGCCGCGCCGCTGATCATCGGCACGGTCGGCGAGAACTACAACTGGCACCTGGGCTTCGCGCTGGCCGCGGTCGGCATGGCGCTGGGTCTCGCCCAGTTCCTGCTCGGCACCCGCCACCTGAGCTCGCGCTCGGACATCGTCCCGACGCCGCTGTCCGCCGCCGAGAAGAAGGCGACGCTGACGAAGGCCGGCTTCTGGGCCGCCGTCGCCGTGGTCTTCTACGTCGTCGTGGGTGTCTCCGGCGTCTACACGCTGAACTGGCTGCTGGTCCCGATCACCATCGCCGGTCTGGTGATCCCGGTCGTCGTCATCGCCCGCATCAAGCGGGACAAGGACCTGGACCGCGCCGAGCAGTCCAAGATGAGCGCGTACATCTGGTTCTTCGTGGCCGCCGCCGTCTTCTGGATGATCTACGACCAGGGTGGCTCGACCGTCTCCCTGTTCGCCGACGCCTCCGCGAAGAACACGATCTTCGGCTGGAACTTCCCGGTCTCCTGGTACCAGTCCGTCAACCCGGTCATGATCATGGCGTTCGCGCCGGTCTTCGCCTGGGCGTGGCTGGCGATGGCGCGGCGCGGCAAGGAGCCGAGCACGGCCGTGAAGTTCGCCGGTGGTCTGGTGCTGATCGGTGCGTCGTTCTTCCTGTTCCTCGCCCCCCTGTCGATCGCGGACGGCGGGCACAAGGCCGCGGCGATGTGGCTGGTCGGGATCTACTTCGTGCAGACCGTGGGTGAGCTGATGCTGTCCCCGGTGGGTCTGTCGGTGACGACCAAGATGGCGCCGGCGAAGTACGCGTCGCAGATGATGGGCGTGTGGTTCCTCGCGGTCACCGCAGGTGACGCGACGACCGGGCTGCTGTCGATCGCCGGTGTCGACCTGAACAAGACGGGGATCGTGGCGTTGCAGGCGGCTCTCGCCGTGGTCGCCGGTGTGGCCGTGTGGCTGTACCGGAAGAAGGTCCGCGAGCTCATGGGCGACGTGCACTGATCGTTTTTTGACAGAGGGCCACCGCATCTTTTGGATGGGGTGGCCCTCCTGTGTTTCGGCTAACGGTTGGTGGGGGCTGATCGCGCAGTTCCCCGCGCCCCCAGAGGCAAGTTGGTCACCGCGTCCTCTTTCGAGGCATGAACGTGAACACGGCGCCGCCCAGCAGGATGGCCGTTCCTGCCACCAGGCCCAGCGCCTTCAGTGCGCCGTTGCTGTTGTCACCGGTCTCTGCCAGGCCGCCGCTGCCACTGCTGCTTCCGCTGCTTCCCGAAGTGGTGCTGCCCGACGCCCCGCCCGCCTGCTCCGTCGTGTCCAGGGTCAGCGAGACCGCGGTCTTGGTCGGGGTGCACGTCGTCGTCGTGCCGAGGGCCTCGACCGTCAGGACGCCCGGTGACAGCGTCGACTCGCCGCTCGCCCCCGGCTTGTACGTGCCCGTCAGGTCCGGGATCTCGATCGGGTCGCCGGACTTGATCGCGGAGGAGTTGGTGGGGCCCTCCACATGGACCGTGCCCTTGTCGGCGCCGCCCAGGACCACCTCCATCGACGGCTTCACCGAGTCCGCCGGGATGTCGGCGGGGCTGTCCATCACCGACCCCTTGAACTGCACGGTGAGGTCGAAGTTGCCGCCGTCCTTCTTGGCGTTGATCTGCACCGGCGAGGTCGCGCTCTTGTCGCCGATGGGTGTCTTGCAGGCGTAGGGGATGTCGACCTGCTTGCCCGTGAAGTCGGTCTGGCCGCTGCCCGTGCCGTCGGAGGCGGATGCGGAGGCGGAGGCGGACGCCGACGCCGAGTCGGAAGGGGATGCCGAGCCGGAGGGGGACGCCGACGCCGACGTGGTGTCCGACGGGCTCGCCGAGCCGCTCGAACCGCTGCCGGTGACCTGGATCGTGGCCGCCTTCTCCACCGTGCCCTTCGGGGTGCACACGGTGTTCGTCCCGTAGGCGTTGACCGTGTACGCGTCCGGCGTGAGCGTCACCTCGCCGGGCGACGTCAGTTTCAGCGTGCCCGTCATGTCGGACAGCACCATGTCGCCGCCCTTGGGGATCGCGGGGTTCTCGCGCGGCCCCTGCATGGCGATGTCGGCGGCCTGGGCACCGGCCGCCTTGACCGTGCCGGACGGCTGGACCGTGTTCGCGGGCAGGTCGATGATGTCGGGGTTCTTGGACGCGGCCTGCACGAACTTCCAGGTGATGTCGACGGTGTCGCCGACCTTAGCCGTGGCGGGCGCGGTGATCTCGACCTTGGTGGTCCCGTCGATCGGGTCGGCGACCCCGGCGGGCGGTACACAGTGGGTGGCGTACGACACCTCGGCCGCCTGGGCGGTCCCCGCGGCCGCGCCGAGCAGGGCGCCCGCCCCGGCGAGGACCAGGGCGGCCGCCGCCGCGCCCGCTCTGGCCGGTACCGGTGTCACTCTCCTTCGCATGATCACGTCGGTCCTTTCGTCGTCGGAGTCGTGGGACTCGTGGAACTGTCGTCGTGCGGTGCGGAGAGCCGGCCGGCCGTCGCGTCCGGACCGGAGTCCGGCGTGAACCACGGCAGGGTCGAGGTGGTGGAGGCCGCCGGGGGCGCGGGTGCCGCGGCGCGCAGGCGCGGCACCCGGAGGACCGGGCGGGGCACTCCCCGGTGCCGGATGCCGCCGGCGCGGGGCGGCCGTACCCGGTCCACCACCGCCATGCCGATGCGGAAGACGGCCGCCGGTACGACCACGCAGAGCAGGAGCCAGAAGAGGGTCACTCCCCAGGGGCGGCCGACGCCCCAGGGCTCCTCGGCAAGGACCTTGCCCTGGTACCTGACGGAGACGGTGTAGTCGCCGTGTGCCCCGGCGGAGAGTTCGACGGGCAATTCGACCTGGGCCTTCTTGCCGGGCGCCAGGGTGCCGTGCCACTGCTGCTCGTCCCACTGGGGGGCGAACACGCCGTGGGCGGTGCCGACCTGGAAGACCGGGTCCTTGAGGGTGCTGGATCCCGCGTTGCCGATGGTGAAGACGACGGTGCGGGAAGGGGGTGCGCCGAACCAGGTCAGCAGGCCCGAGGAGCCGTCGAGACGGGTGTCGGTGAGCATCGACAGGCTGCCGCCGGTGGACTGGGCGGGCAGCGCCTTGACGGGGTGGCCGGCGACCTGGAAGGCGGCGTCCGCGTCGGCGCCGGCGCCGGTCACGGTGGCCACGTGCACCACGCACGGGCAGGGGACCGGCGGTTCGGCGACCGGGAGCTGCTTGCTGAAGGAGCCGTTCGCGTCGGTGGTGACGGCCCGCCCGTCGGCGTTGGCGCAGGAGTTGGTGCCGCCGATCACACCCCGGGACGGGCTGGACTGGCCGCAGACCAGCATCATCAGCAGGGTGTGCGGCCGCCAGCCGGTGCCGCTGACGGTGACCGAACCTCCGGTGCCGGCCTGGGACTTGGAGACCTTGACGGTCGGCCCGCCGGCGGCTGCCGCCACAGGCACGAGGAACAGCGAGAACAGCGCCGCCAGCGCCGTCAGTGCCGCCAGCACCGGCACCGGTCTCGGGACCGCACGCACCCTCACCTCGCTGCTCCCGTCAACTCGACGTCCATGGACACGGGTTCGGCCGCCTGGCCGGTACGTCGTCCGCGCAGTCGTACGACCGTCACGGCGGCCCCCGCCGCCAGCGCGCCCGCCACCCCCGCGACCGCGCCCCACGGCACGAACCGCGCCTCGGTCTCCGCCGTGTCGTGTGCGCCGTCCGCCGCCGTCGCCGTCAGCCGGACGTCGACCGTGTCCAGGGCGGGGTGGCCGGGCCAGGGCTCGCTGAGGTCGGTGCGGGTGCCCGGTGCGAGCCGGACCGGGAGGGTGCGCGCGGCCCGGTCCAGCAGGACCCGGCCGAACAGGCCGTGGGCGCGCACCGCCAGCTTCGGAGTGAGCACCGTCGTACCCCGGTTGACCAGCTGGTAGGTGATGCGGTCACCGTGGACGGCGACGTGTTCTACGGTCAGCGCGGAGAGCGCGGGGCCGCCGACGCGCAGGCGGATGCGGGCGGTTGCGGTGCGGCCGTCGGCGTCCCTCGCCACGAGCGTGCCGGTGCGGTCGCCGGGGGCCGCGCCCGCCGGGACGGTCATGGTGAAGGGGACGTCGGCGCGGGTCCGGGCGGGGACCCGGACGGTCTGCTCGGCGAAGGCGACGGGGACGCCGGTGCCGGTCAGCCGTACCGTGGCGGGGTGGCCGCCGGCGTTGGTCACCGACACGGTGTCCTGGAGGACCGTGCCGGGGGTGCCCTCGGCGTAGAAGGAGGGGCGGCCGCCGCCCGCGGGCGTGAGCGACCAGCCCTCGGCGGCCGCCGCCCGCGGGGCGGTGGCGAGCAGGGTCAGCGCGGCGAGGCCGAGGACACGGGCGGCGGACCGGGCGGCTGACGGGACTGCGGACCGGGCGGACGGCATGGGCGGCTCCAGCGGTCGGACCCGGAGGTCAGCGGCGTACGGTCTGGTTCCGCCGGGTCAGCCAGAGCGTGCCCGCCGCGCCCGCCAGCAGCACGGTGCCGCCGAGGGTGCCGAGGGCGACGAACGAGTCCTCGGGCCCGGTCTTCGGGAGGGTGCCTCCGGAGTCGGTGCCGGTGCCGCCGGACGACGACGAGCCGGAACTGCCGGAGCTGCTCGAACCACCGCCCGCCGCGGTCACGTCCAGGGTCAGGGACGGGCCCGGGTTGTTGGTGGGGGTGCAGGTGGTCGTCGTACCGAGCGCCTTGATGGTGAGCGTGCCCGCCGTGAACGTCACCTTGCCGGACTTCTCCGGGGTGTAGGTGCCGCTCAGGTCGCTGATCTTGATGGGGGTGTTGGCGGGGATCGCGGCCTGGTTGGCGGCGCCGGTGACGTTCAGGGTGCCGCTGTCGGCGCCGCCGAGCTTGATGGTGGCGCTCGGGTTCATCGCGCCCTTGCCGAGTTCGACGGGGCTGGAGGAGACGCCCTTCTGCCAGGACATCGTGATCTTGTATCCGCTGCCGCTCTTGACGCCCGTGATGTCGATCGGGGAGACGGCGCTCTTGTCGCCGATCGGCGTCTTGCAGTGGTAGTTGACGTTGACGACGGTGGCGTGTGCCGCGGGGGCGGCGAGCAGCACCGCCGATCCGGCCAGGGCGGCGGCGGACGCGAGCACGGCGGTACGTTTCGGGTACGACGACACGGTCGGTCCACCCCATTCGTTACTGACGAGGTATCAGATTCGGCCGTCAAGGTACGCCGGGGCTCATGAGGAGGGAAGAGAAAGGGCGTGGCGGAAGTGTGGGGATGCCGAAGCGCCCCCTGGGATGTGATGCGCCCCGCCACAGCGCCCCGTCAGGGGCGTGAGGAACTGCGCGACCAGCCCCCACCGGCCGTCAGCCGAAAAGCAACGCGGCGCCCTCTTACGCCGGTGCCCCCAACTCCGCCCACACGGTCTTCCCGGCCGCCCCCTGCGCCCGTACAACCCCCCAGTCCAGACAGAGCCGTTGCACGATGAACATCCCGTGCCCGCCCGGCCGCCCCGCCCGGTGCGGCGTCCGCGGTGCCGGCTGCCCGGCCCCCCGGTCGGACACCTCCACCCGGATCACCTTCTTGTCGCAGGCCAGGAACAGCTCGTCCGGCCCCTCCGCATGCAGGCACGCGTTCGTGACGAGTTCGGAGACGACGAGGAGCACATCCTCGGCGGCGGCCCTGCGGTCGGCCGTCGCGGCCGGCAGCCACCCCCACGCGTGCAGCGCCTGGCGAGTGAAATCGCGGGCGAGCGGTACGACCCCGCTCTCGCCGTGGAGGCGGAGCCTCCGGACCTGACGACCCCCCGTCGAGGCCGGCAGGTCGTCGGACGCCGCCCCCTCGGACATCCCCGAAGCGCCGCTGGGCTCCGGGCCGCGGTCGCCCGGCGGGTAAGGCCGGGTCGTGCTCATCAGCGCTTCACCTCACCGATTCACCGGTTCACAGGAAAAATTTCGGGTTGCTGCAGTTCGTCCGGGCCTGTCGGCGCGATCGACTCGAACGTAGCCGGGCCGGGCGCGACAGATCCAGACTCTCTCCTGCCCGAGCGATCCACGGGAACACCCCCCGGTTCCGGACGCCGGGCCGGCCGGGGCTCAGCCCTCGCCGCCGGTCGCGCCGGTCCCGCCACCCCCGTCGTCCTCGTCGGCCAGGGCCGCCTCGACGGAGTCGTGGACGGTGAAGACCGCCTCGGCGCCGGTGATCTCGAAGACGCGGGCTACGACGGGCAGCATCCCGGCGAGGTGCACCCCGCCCCCGGCGGCCTCCGCCCGCAGCCGGGCACCCAGCAGCACGTTCAGCCCGGTGGAGTCGCAGAACTCCAGGCGTGAGCAGTCGACGACAAGGCGTGAGAACCCCTTGTCGAGGAGATCGTCAAGCGGCTCGCGCAACAGGTCGGCGGTGTGGTGGTCGAGCTCACCCGCCGGAATCACGACGGCACTGGAGCCCTCTTCCCGCACCTCCACCAGCAGCCGGCCCGACTGTGCGCTGCCGACCGTCCCGTGGTCCATTGCCGTCTCTCTCCCGAGGTCGTGACCGCTTTTGCCACCGTCTGACCGATGTCTGACGATGCCCACCGATGTCCGCCGAACGCCGCGTGGACGCCCTCGAACATTACGCCTTCTGCACGCAACCCGACACCCGAACAACCTCGCAGAATGGGACAAACCATAATAGAACGGACTTGCGAGTGCCTCCGCGGAGCGGGTAGGCCTAGTAGGGACACGTAACCGACACGGCCGGCTTTGGAGGCGCCGCACACCGCAGTGCACGCACGGCTCCGGCAGCCTTATTTGCCGAGAACGATGGAGGACACCATGTCACCCCGGCTCGACGCCTCGTACCCCCTGACGGCGACGTCGACACCCCCACCGGAACCACTGGATGCCATCGAGGGATTCTTCGCGGAACTCGGACACCCGGAGATCCCCCCGTACGACGAGGTCGACGCGGTCGACGCGCGCGCCTTGTCCAAGACCCTCTTCGAGCGGCTGGAGTCGCTGGAGGAAGGCACGCACGACTATTCGTACGTCCGCAACACCCTGGTGGAACTGAACCTCGCGCTGGTCAAGTTCGCCGCCTCCCGCTTCCGCTCGCGCAGCGAGCCGATGGAGGACATCATCCAGGTCGGCACCATCGGCCTGATCAAGGCGATCGACCGCTTCGAGCTCTCCCGCGGCGTCGAGTTCCCCACCTTCGCGATGCCCACCATCATCGGCGAGATCAAGCGCTTCTTCCGCGACACGTCGTGGTCGGTACGCGTCCCGCGCCGCCTCCAGGAGCTCCGCCTCGACCTCGCCAAGGCCGGCGACGAACTGGCCCAGAAGCTGGACCGCGCCCCCACCGTCGCGGAACTCGCGGAACGCCTCGGCCTCTCCAACGAGGAGGTCGTCGAGGGCATGGCGGCGTCCAACGCCTACACCGCCTCCTCCCTGGACGCACAGCCCGACGAGGACGACTCCGAAGGCGCCCTGGCGGACCGCATCGGCTACGAGGACCACGGCCTGGAGGGCATCGAGTACATCGAGTCCCTGAAGCCCCTCATCGCCGAACTCCCGGCCAGGGACCGCACCATCCTCTCCCTCCGCTTCGTCGCGGGCATGACCCAGTCGGAGATCGGCGACGAACTCGGGATCTCCCAGATGCACGTCTCCCGGCTGCTGTCCCGCACGCTCGTGCACCTGCGCAGGGCGCTGACGCTGGACGAATGACCCCGGTCCGACCGTTGCGCCGTCGGGGCGACGGGGATCCCCCCGCCGAGCCCCCGCCCCGGCCCGCTGCGTCTTTGGCCAAAGCTCCCCCGCTACCGCGAGTCACACCCCAAACTGGCCGGTACGTCAGGAAGGACGGCCCGGGAGAAGGGGTGCACGATGGTCGAGGACATCCAGGGCGGTCCGCCCTCGGACACCCGCCTGACCGAGCTCCTGCGCACCTCCACCCCCACCGCCTACCCCGCCCTCCAGGAGCTTCGCGCCCGCCACCACCCCGCGGTCCTCGCCTACGCCCGCCTCTGCACGGCCGGCGACGCGGCGGCCCGCCGGCTCGCAGCGCAGACCTTCACCACCGCCGCCCGCGACATCGCGCGCGGCGCCGAGCCGGTCGTACCCCTCCGTCACCACCTGCTCCTGCTCGCCGCCCGGCTGGCCGCGGGCTGGTCCGGCGACGAACACTCCGCCGCCCTGGACCCCACCCTCCTGCTGGTCCTGAACTCCTCCGGTGCCCCGGGCGGCCCGACCCCGCCACTGCTCCCGGCGTTCCAGTCCCTGCCGTCCCGCACCCAGGGCCTGCTCTGGTACGGCGTGCTGGACGGGGAGCCCGCCGAGCCGACCGCCACCTATCTCGGCCTGACCCCCGAGGACGTCCGGTACGACACCCCGCCCGCCCTCCAGTCCCTGGCCCAGGCCTGCCTGCGCACCCGCCTGGCCGCCTCGGACGATCAGCGCTGCGCGGACTTCCGCCGCCTGATCGAGGAGTCGGTCCGCCCGGAGAACCCGCGCCACAGCCCCGACCTGCACGCGCACATGGCGCACTGCCCGCACTGCACGGCCGCGTTCGAGGACCTCACCGCGCTCCGGGACGCCCCGCGCGAGACCCTGGCGGAGGGCCTGCTGCCCTGGGCCGGAACGGCGTACGCACGGCACGAAGCCCCGCCTGCCCCACCCGCCGGCCCCGCCCGGTCCCGGCAGCGCCGCCAGCCGTCCCGGCGCCTGCTCCTGACCTCCACGGCGCTGGGCGTGGCCCTGGTGCCGCTGCTGCTGGTCCTGCTGGCTCACCGGGACGGCCACGCCCCCGACCCCGCCGCCGCGACCCCGCCGCCGCCGAGCCCCCAGGTGACGGTGACGGCGACGGCGACCGTCTCGCCGACACCGTCCGGTGCCTCGGCCACGCCCAGTGCCAGTGCCAGTGCCAGTGCTGTGTCACACAGCCCCGCCCCGACCCGGTCCGCCCGTCCGACCCCCACCGCCTCCCCCGCCCCCGAACCCCCGGGAACGGCTTACGCCCAGGTCGTGAACCTCGCCACCGCCCGCTGCCTGGACGTGCGCGACGGCGACTTCGACGACGGCACCGACGTGGTCACGGCCCCCTGCTCCGGCTCCGCCAGCCAGCGCTGGCGGGTCGACCCGGACCGGGGCGTCCTGCAGTCCGCCGCGGACTCCGACTTCTGCCTGGACAGCCGGGGTTCCGTCGACAAGGGCGTCGGCATCTGGAGCTGCGACTCGGTGGACGGCGACCACGGCGACAACCTCCGCTTCACCGTGACCCCCGACGGCGAGATCCGCCCGGAGATCGCCCTCGAGACGGCCCTCACCCCGTCCGGCGACGACCAGCTCTCCCTGGACCCGGTGAACGACGGCACGGGACAGCACTGGCGGGCGGGGGCGGGCTGACTCAGCCGACGACCCGTACGCCCTTCCGCCACACCCCGCTGACCAGCGGCACCCCCGGCCGATATGCCAGATGGACATGGCTCGGGGCGTCCAGGAGAAGCAGGTCGGCGGAGGCGCCCGGGGTCAGGCGGCCGATGTCCGTCCGGCGCAGGGCTGCCGCGCCGCCCGCCGTGGCCGACCAGACCGCCTCGTCGGGGGTCATGTGCATGTCCCGTACGGCCAGGGCGATGCAGAAGGGGACGGAGGAGGTGAAGGACGAGCCGGGGTTGCAGTCGGTGGAGAGGGCGACCGTCGCGCCGGCGTCGAGGAGGCGGCGGGCGTCGGGCCATTCGGCGCGGGTGGAGAACTCGGCGCCGGGCAGCAGGGTGGCGACGGTCCGGCTGTTGGCGAGGGCGTCCACGTCCGCCGCGGTGAGGTGGGTGCAGTGGTCGGCGCTGGCCGCGTCGAGTTCCACCGCGAGCTGGACGCCGGGGCCGTAGGAGAGCTGGTTGGCGTGGATGCGCGGGGTCAGGCCCTTGGCCCTGCCCGCGGTGAGGATCGTCCGGGCCTGGTCGCCGTCGAAGGCGCCCTTCTCGCAGAAGACGTCGATCCAGCGGGCGTAGGGGGCGCAGGCGTCGAGCATCTCGCCGGTGACGAGGTCGACGTAGGCGGCCGGGTCGTCGGCGTGGTCCGGGGAGACGATGTGGGCGCCGAGGTAGGTGACCTCGTCGGTGTGGGCGGCGGCGATACGCAGCGCCCGCGCTTCGTCGGCGACCGTCAGGCCGTAGCCGGACTTCGTCTCGAAGGTGGTGGTGCCCTGGCGGAGGGCCTCGGCGAGGTAGTGCGTGAGGTTCCGCTCCAGTTCCTCGTCGGTGGCGGCGCGGGTGGCCGCGACGGTCGTCCGGATGCCGCCCGCCGTGTAGGAGCGGCCGGACATGCGGGCGTTGAACTCCTGGGTGCGGTCGCCCGCGAAGACCAGGTGCGAGTGGGAGTCCACGAAGCCCGGCAGCACCGCCCGGCCGCCCGCGTCGACCCGGTTGTCAGTGGCGGGTGCTTTGCTGGATTCACCGGTCCACACGACGCGGTCGCCCTCGATGACGACGGCCGCGTCCTGGATCAGGCCGAGAGGGGAGTTGTCACCGAGGGAGGGGTCGTTGGTGACCAGCGTGGCGATGTCGGTGATGGCGGTGCTGCTGCTCATGGCGTCCTCGTCGGAGTCCTTGGGTGGGCTGGTCGTCAGGTGCGAAGGGCTTCGACGGCCCGCGCGAGGGCCTGTGGCACGTCGGGTACGAGGGTGTGCGCGCCGTCCCGTACGACGTGACGGCCTCCGACGACCGTGTGCCGTACGTCCGCTGCCGTCGCCGCGAATACGGCCGTCTCGGCGCCGAGCCGCGGCAGCGGTCCCGCCGTTCTGACCGAGTCCAGCGCGATCGTGGTGAGGTCGGCGAGCATGCCGGTCTCGATGGCGCCGGCGTCGTCCCAGCCGAGGGCGGCATGTCCGTCGGCACAGGCGGCGCGCAGCAGGGCGGCGGCCGTCCAGTGGCCCCGGGTGCGGGTGCGCAGCCGCTCGTTCAGCTCCATCGCGCGCGCCTCTTCGAGCAGGTCGATCACGGCGTGGCTGTCGGAGCCGAGGGAGAGCGGCGAGCCGGCGCGCTGGAGCGCGACGGCCGGTCCGATGCCGTCGGCCAGGTCGCGTTCAGTGGTCGGGCACATGCAGGTGCCGGTGCCGGAGCCGCCGAGCAGGGCGATGTCCTCGTCGGTGAGGTGGGTGTTGTGGACGCCCGTGGTGCGTGGGCCGAGGACGCCGTGGTCGGCGAGGAGGCGGGTGGGTGTGCAGCCGTGGGCGGCCTGGCAGGCGTCGTTCTCGGCCGTCTGCTCGGACAGGTGCACGTGCAGCGGGGCCCGCCGCTCCTCGGCCCAGCGCGCCACCGTCGCCAACTGCCCTGCGGGCACCGCCCGTACCGAGTGGATCGCCGCCCCGATCCGTGCGTGATCCCGTTCCTTGAGAACTGAACAGCGTTCGGCCCAGGCCTCCGCGCTGCCGTCGGAGAAGCGCAGCTGGTGGGTGTTGGGCGGCTCGCCACCGTGCTTGTCCGAGATGCCCGAGGACAGGTAGGCGGTGTCGAGGAGGGTGATCCGGATCCCGGCGTCGGCGGCCGCCGCGATCAGCGCCTCGCCCATGGCGTTGGGGTCGGCGTACGGGGTGCCGCCGGGGGCGTGGTGGACGTAGTGGAACTCGCCGACGCAGGAGACGCCCGCCAGCGCCATCTCGGCGTACACCGCGCGGGCGAGCGCGTGGTAGGTCTCCGGGGTCAGCTGGTCGGCGAAGGCGTACATGAGTTCGCGCCAGGTCCAGAAGGTCCCGGAGCCGACCTGCACGGTGCCGCGCAGGGCGCGGTGGAAGGCGTGCGAGTGGGCGTTGGCCAGGCCGGGGAGGGTGAGGCCGCGCAGCACCTCGGCACCCGGCGGCGGCACGGGCACCTCGGTGCGCACCGCCGTGATCCGGCCGCCGGCCACCTCCACGGCGACGCCCGGCTCGACGTGCGTGTCCAGCCAGGCATGCTCCAACCAGTACGTCGTCCGTGTCGTCACCCGCAGGCCAGCCCTTCCAGTACGTCGGCGAGCGCGCTCACCCCGGCCACGCAGTCGTCCTCGGCCGCGAACTCGGCCGGGGAGTGCGAGACGCCGGTGGGGTTGCGCACGAACAGCATGGCGGTCGGGATGCTCCCGGAGAGGATCCCGGCGTCGTGTCCGGCACCGGTACCCAGGACGGGCACGGTGAGACCGGTGTCCCGGCCGAGGATGCGCCCCAGCTCGTCCCGCAGGGCGTGGTCGAACTCGACGACCGGCGTGAACGACTCGCGGACCACGTCCAGGTCGATGCCGTGTGCCTCCGCGTACTCCCGGGCCGCCTTCTCGATGCCGCCGACGACGGTGTCGAGGGTGGCCTGGTCGGCGGCGCGGGAGTCGAGCCAGCCGCGCACCAGGGAGGGGATGGCGTTGACGCCGTTCGGCTCGACGGCGATCTTGCCGAAGGTGGCGACGGCACCGGCGAGTTCGGCCTCCCGGCGGGCGGCGAGCACGGTCTCGGCGTACGACAGCATGGGGTCGCGCCGGTCCACCAGCCGCGTGGTGCCGGCGTGGTTGGCCTCGCCGCGGAAGTCGAACCGCCAGCGTCCGTGCGGCCAGATGGCACTGGCGATGCCGACCCGGTCGCCGGACAGGTCCAGCGCCCGGCCCTGTTCGACGTGCAGTTCGACGAAGGCGCCGATGCGGGCGAGCCGCTCGGGGTCGGGCCCGATGGCGTCGGGGTCGTAGCCCGCGGCCTCCATGGCCTGCGGCAGCGTGATGCCGTCGCCGTCGGTGAGCCGGTGGGCCTGCTCGACGGTCAGGTGCCCCGCGGTCAGCCGGGACCCGACACAGGCGAGCCCGAACCGGGCGCCCTCCTCGTCGCCGAAGTTCACGATGGCGAGGGGCCGGGTGAACTCCACCCCTCGCCCCCGGAGTTCGTCGAGCGCGGCGAAGGAGGACACGACGCCGAGGGGCCCGTCGAAGGCCCCGCCGTCCGGCACGGAGTCCAGATGCGACCCGGTGACGACGGCGTCCCCGGCCGCCGGGTCGCCGAGCCAGGCCCACTGGTTCCCGTTCCGGTCCACCTCGTACGCCAGCCCCCGCCCCTCGGCCTGCTCCCGGAACCAGGCCCGGCACTCACCATCGGCCTCGGTCCAGGCGAAGCGCCGGTAACCGCGGGAGTCGGGGTGCCGCCCCACGGGAAGCAGCTCACGCCACATGGAGTGAAAGGAAGCCGCGCTGCTCCCCGGACTCTGTCCAGGCTCTGGGCGGTCGTTCGGCAGGGCGATGGGGGTCCCCCCGCTCGAACGAAGTCGAGAGTGGGGGCGGGTGGGCACAGCCGCGCCCGCGCCCGGCGACGAGAGCTCGGCCCCCACCGGAGAGTCGCCGTTGGTCACGCCGACTCACCTTCACGCATCGGCACCCGAACCCCGCGCTCCTCGGCGACCGACTCCGCGATGTCGTACCCCGCGTCCACGTGCCGGATGACGCCCATGCCGGGGTCGTTGGTCAGCACCCGGCGGATCTTCTCCCTGCCCAGCTTCGTGCCGTCGGCGACCGTCACCTGGCCCGCGTGGATGGACCGGCCCATGCCGACCCCGCCGCCGTGGTGGATGGAGACCCAGGACGCACCCGACGCGACGTTGACCATCGCGTTCAGCAGCGGCCAGTCGGCGATCGCGTCGGAGCCGTCCAGCATGGCCTCCGTCTCGCGGTAGGGGGACGCGACGGAGCCGGCGTCGAGGTGGTCGCGCCCGATGGCCAGCGGCGCCGCCAGCTCCCCGCTCGCCACCATGTCGTTGAACCGCTCGCCGGCCTTGTCCCGCTCCCCGTAGCCGAGCCAGCAGATGCGCGCGGGCAGGCCCTGGAACTGGACCCGCTCGCCGGCCATCCTGATCCAGCGGGCGAGGGACTCGTTCTCCGGGAATAGGTCGAGGATCGCCTTGTCGGTCTTGGCGATGTCGGCGGGGTCGCCGGACAGGGCCGCCCAGCGGAAGGGGCCCTTGCCCTCGCAGAAGAGCGGGCGGATGTAGGCGGGGACGAAGCCGGGGAAGGCGAACGCCCGGTCGTATCCGGCCAGCTGTGCCTCGCCGCGGATGGAGTTGCCGTAGTCGAAGACCTCGGCACCGGCGTCCATGAAGCCGACCATGGCCTCGACGTGGCTGGCCATGGACTCGCGGGCCCGGGTGGTGAAGCCGGCCGGGTCCTTGGCGGCGGCGTCGGCCATGTCCTCGAAGGCGACGCCGACCGGCAGGTAGGACAGCGGGTCGTGCGCGGAGGTCTGGTCGGTGACGATGTCGATCGGGGCGCCCTCGGCGAGCATCCGCGGCAGCAGCTCGGCCGCGTTGCCCAGCAGGCCGATGGAGAGCGGGCGGCGGGCGTCGCGGGCCTCGGTGGCCAGCTGGAGGGCGTGCTCCAGGCTGTCGGCCTTCACGTCGAGGTAGCGGTGCTCGATGCGGCGCTCGATGGCACGCGGGTCGCAGTCGATGCAGATCGCGACGCCGTCGTTCATGGTGACCGCGAGGGGCTGGGCGCCGCCCATGCCGCCGAGGCCGGCGGTGAGGGTGATGGTCCCGGCGAGGGTGCCGTTGAACTTCTTGGCGGCGACGGCGGCGAAGGTCTCGTAGGTGCCCTGGAGGATGCCCTGGGTGCCGATGTAGATCCAGGAGCCGGCGGTCATCTGGCCGTACATGGTCAGGCCGAGGGCCTCCAGGCGGCGGAACTCCTCCCAGTTGGCCCAGTCGCCGACGAGGTTGGAGTTGGCGATGAGGACGCGCGGGGCCCACTCGTGGGTCTGCATGACGCCGACCGGGCGGCCGGACTGGACCAGCATGGTCTCGTCCTGCTTGAGGGTCCTCAGCGTGCGGACCATCGCGTCGAAGGAGCGCCAGTCGCGGGCGGCCTTGCCGGTGCCGCCGTAGACGACGAGCTTGTCGGGGTGCTCGGCGACCTCGGGGTCCAGGTTGTTCTGCAGCATCCGCAGGGCGGCTTCCTGCTGCCATCCCAGGGCGCTCAGTTCCGTACCGCGCGGTGCTCGTACGGGGCGGGGTCCTGACATGGTCTGCCTCCTAGCGGATCAGGGATCAACGGCCGGCGAAGTGTTCCTGCGGTTATTCACATCCTGGCCCGCTGAATAGAACTAGTCAATACATGGGTCCGGCAGCGCTGCCGCATTCCGGATGTTTGGCTGGACTTATGGGTCTTAAGGGTGTGGACGACGACATGTCGGGGGATGCCGTGGACGGACACGGGGACGACGGTGAGCGGGTCGGGCGGCGGGACGACGCCGTGCGGGCGGCGGTGGAGCAGGGACTGCTGGGGCCGGACGCGCCGATCGTAGGCCTGCTGGACGTGGCGGGCATCCGGGCGTCGGCGGCGGAGCTGCGCCGGGCGTTCGAGGCGGTCGCGGCGCCGGGCACGGCGATCCTGCACGCCTTCGCGGTGAAGGCGAACCCGCTGGTCCCGGTGGTGCGGCTGCTGGCCGAGGCCGGCCTGGGCGCCGAGGTGGCCAGCGCGGGCGAGCTGGCGCTGGCGCGGGCGGCCGGGGTGCCGGCGGAGCGGGTCGTGTTCGACGCGCCCGCGAAGACGGCGGCGGAACTGCGCGAGGCGCTGGCGCTGGGCGTCGCCGTGAACGCGGACAACCCGCAGGAGCTCACCAGGATCGACGCGCTCCGGCACGCACGCCCCACCCGTTCGCCGCTCGGGATCCGGGTGAACCCGCAGATCGGGGCCGGGACCATCGGGGCCACCTCCACCGCGACCGCGACCTCGAAGTTCGGGGTGGGACTGCGCGACGAGGGGGCCCGGGAGTGGGTCGTCCAGGCGTTCGCGGAGCGGCCGTGGCTGACCCGGCTGCACGCGCACACCGGGTCGCAGGGGATCTCGCTGTCACTGCTGGCGCGGGGCGTGGCGGAGACGTACGCGCTGGCCGAGGAGATCAACGCGCGCGCCGGGCGGCACCAGGTCGACACCCTCGACATCGGGGGCGGGCTTTCGGTCAACTTCGCCTCCGAGGCGACGGAGCCGACGCACGCGCAGTACGCGCGGTTGCTGGCGGAGGCGGTGCCGGGGCTGTTCGACGGGCGGTACGGGCTGGTGACGGAGTTCGGGCGGTCGCTGCTGGCCCGGCACGGCACGGTGCTGGCCCGGGTGGAGTACGCGAAGAGCTCCGGCGGGCGGCGGATCGCGGTGACCCACGCGGGGGTGCAGGTGGCGCCGCGGACGGTGTACGTGCCGGGGGCGTGGCCGCTCAGGATCGCCGCGTACGACGCGAAGGGGCGGCCCAAGGAGGGGGCGCCGGTGGTGCAGGACGTGGCGGGGCCGGCCTGTTTCGCGGGCGACCTGCTCGCCGAGGGCCGCGTGCTGCCGCCGCTGGAGCAGGGAGACATCGCGGCGGCACTGGACACCGGGGCGTACTACTTCGGCAGCCATTACTCCTACAACTCCCTTGCCCGGCCCGGGGTTTACGGCTTCGCACCGGACGGCGACGGGGGCGTGGCGTTCGCCGTCGTACGGGAGCCGCAGACGGTCGCCGAGGTGGTGGCCGAATCCGGAGGGGCGCACGCCGACGCGCTCACCACCCTGCGTGCAACCGAGAGCCGTTGAGACACCTCGGACAGCGGCGATCAACTGGTGTGAAAAGCAGCTCAGTTGACCAACACTAGCCTGCCGGGCGCATGTTCCACTGGAAAATGCCAAACGACTCACTCCTCCCGCACACGTTGCGTAGTGTCTGCGTCACTCAACCGGAGAGTCACGCGGCGGGAGGGGAGCCACGGTGCCCGGAATCGACGAGTGCTTACTGGAAGCCATGCGACTGCCCGGTGCCCGGGGCGCCGCGCTGGTCGACTGGACCAGCGGGCTGGCCCTGGGCACGGTCGGGGAGGCGCCCGGCGGTGATCACGAGACGACCGCCGCGGAGGCAGCCGAGCTGGCCCGGCTGGCCGCCGAGCACGGGGCGTTCAGCACGGAGGACGACACCGAGGTGAGCCCTCCGGTGGAGGACCTGATCGTCAGCAACCGGGACAGCTACCACCTGCTGCGGTTCGTGGTCACGTCCTTCGACGCCACCGTGTTCCTGCACCTGTGGCTGACCCGCGAGGACGGCAATCTCGCCCTCGCCCGGATCCGGCTCGGCGAGATGGCCGAGCGGCTGGTGCTGGGATGACCGTGGTCGAGACACCGCCGCCGCTGCCGGTCCGGGACCGCACGGCCGCGCACGAGAGAGTGCCCGGCGCGCTCTCCCCGATGCTGATACGCCTCGCCGAGGAGCGGGCCACCGGAGTCCTGGTCCGCGAGCACGGCACCCTGCACCTGGCCGAGGGTCGCGTGGTGCACGCCGAGAGCCCGCTCGCCCCCGGCCTCGACGTGCTCCTCACGGCCCACGGCACGCTCGACGCGGCGGCCTGGCCCTGGACCGACGACATAGCCGCCGCGACCCACCGGCTGCTCGCCGCCGGCCTGCTCCCGAGGGGCGCCCTGGAGCTGTGCCGGCTCAGCGCCCTGTACGACGCCGGGTACTTCGCGCTGGCGCCCAGCAGCACCCCGGGCCGGTTCCGGTACGGCACCACCGCCGCCGGTCCCTGGCACGCGGTGCCCGTCGCCGCCCTGGAGCGCGAGACCCTGCGCCGCCGCGAGCTGCTGCACCGCATCTGGCCCGACCCGTCGGCGGACAGCGCCCCGCTGATCCGCGCCGACCCCGTCGCGCCACCGCCGGTCACCCCCCGGCAGCGGGCGGTCCTGGACCGGGTGGACGGCGTCCGCACGGCCCCGCAGATCGCCCGGGAGCTGGGCAGGCCGGCCTTCCACACGCTGGTGGACGTACGGCGGCTGGCGGCGGCCGGACTCCTCGCCCCGAGGAACACCGCGCCCCTCCCACCCCCGCTCCCCCCGGTCACCGACCCCGACATCGCGCTGCTGAAGAGGCTCAGGGATGCGCTGGAGGCCCTTTGAACGGCACCGCCCCGCCGAGAGGAGACAGCTGATGGCGGCAGAACCCGGCAGCTCCGACAGAGAGGCCGTCCTCGACGAACTGCGCCGGTTACGCACCCGGATGCCCCAGCTCACCGGCGCCCTCGCGGCCGGCGTCGACGGCCTCGTCGTCGCCCACGACTGCCCGGGCGTCGATCCGGAGGGGCTCGCCGCGCTGACCGCGGCCGAGCTCGGTGTCGCCGTCCGGGTCTCCGACGCCACCGGCAAGGGCGAGCTCAGGGAGCTGCTGGTACGCGGCGAGGACGGCTACGTCGCCACCTACGCGGCCGGCCACAGCGCCGTACTCACCCTGCTCGCCGAGGACCGGGTGAACGTCGGCCGACTCCACCTGGAGGGCCGCCGGGCCGCCGCCCGGATCGGCGAGACGGTCGACGCCGCCGAGGCCGCCGCCAAGGCCCTGCGCCCGGCCCGCAACACAGCCACACGGACCAGAACCACGCGCACGCCACGCACCAGCACCACCACCGACGCGCGCACTGCAACCGACAGTTGAACAGTTGAAAGGAACCAGAAAGTCATGGCCAACACCGAAACCGCGCTGAAAGAGTGCCTGACCTCCATCGAGGGCGCCACCGGCGTCGCGCTCGTCGACTACACCAGCGGGATGGCGCTGGGCACGATGGGCGGCAGCAAGACCTTCGACCTGAACGTGGCCGCGGCCGGCAACACCGACGTGATCCGCGCCAAGATGCGCACCATGGAGCACCTCGGCCTCAAGGGCGAGATCGAGGACATCCTGATCACGCTCTCCAACCAGTACCACCTGATCCGGCTGCTCAAGGGCCGGGGCGGCAACGGCCTCTTCCTCTACCTGGTGCTCGACCAGGCCCGCGCCAACCTGGCGATGGCCCGGCACCAGCTGAAGCGGATCGAAGAGGACCTGGAGGTCTAGGGCCTGCCGTTCGGATCATGCCGGCGTCGCGGCAGACCCTAGGCGGCCCTCACACCAGGGCCGCGGTGCGGCGGCGGGCCCCGCCCGGGGCCGCGTCGCCCGCCGCGATGCCGGTACCGCGGTAGGCCTTGACGGCCTTGCCGGCCGGGCGGCCGCCGCGCTCGTCGAGCCAGTCGACGCGCAGCCACACCAGTTGTTCGCCGGCCTTCTCCCGGCGGCCCAGCCAGGCCGCCTTCAGGCGCAGCCCGGTGCCGGTCCCGGCGAGCAGCATGCCGCCGGCCGCGGGCACCGCGAAGGCCGAGCCGAGGGCGACGGCGAAGGCCAGCAGCAGCCACCAGCGGTGCCCCCGGCGCCAGTTCCGCACGGTCACCGCCCGGTCCTGGAGCACGTCGTGCTTGCCGGCCCGGGCGGCCCCGTGGACCAGGGCGGTGTACCGCCTGCGGCGGGTGAGCGCCACGACGGCGGCACCGATGATGAACAGCGCGGCCCCGGCCATGACGCCGATCCGCCGCCCGGTGATCCCGGAGGGCAGCACGCCGACGCCCGCCGCGAACACCCCGGACCACCACAGCGGCGCGGCGCCGGCCCGTACGACCACGGCCACCCGGGCCAGGCCCTGTCCTCCTCGTGTCCCTCGTCCCGCACGCGCCATGTCCGCAGCCTCCTCGCCGGTGTCGGCCCATTCCGTAGGGCGGGACGCTAACCAGCGAACGTGAGACGAGTCTTAAAGCCGCCTACTCGACGAAGAGACCGCGCGCCGCCGCCCGGGTGTCGAACTCCTCCAGGCGGGCCTGGGCGTCCGGCAGGTCGTCGCACATCGCCTCCAGGAGCACCCGGCCGAGCAGCATCGGCGCACACGCGGTGTCGAAGGCGAGCCCGGTACCGACGGCGGCCGGCAGCAGCAGGTCGGAGACCTTGGCGACGGGCGCGAAGGCGGAGTCGGCGACGGTCACGACGGTCAGCCCGGACTCCTTGGCATAGCCCAGGGTGTCCACGACCTCGCGCGGGTGCCGGGGCAGCGCGAAGCACAGCAGGGCCGTGGCGCCGGCCAGGACGGCCGCGTCGATGCGGTCGTGGATCATCGTGCCGCCCTCGTGGAGCAGCCGGACGTCCGGATGCACCTTGGCGGCGAAGTAGGCGAAGCCGTAGGCCTGGGAGGCGGCGGCGCGCAGGCCGAGGACCGGCAGCGGCCGGGAGGCGGCCAGCAGGCGGCCCGCCTGCTGCACGGGGCGCGGGTCGGCGAGCACCTCGGCGAGGTGCCGGAGGTTCTCGATCTCGGCCTCGACGGCCTGCTGGTACTCGTTGTACGACCCGTTGCCGGCCGCCTGTTCGGCGGGGACCACCTCGCGCAGGTGCCTGCGCAGCGCCGGGTAGCCGTCGAAGCCGAGGGCGACCGCGAACCGGGTGACGGAGGGCTGGCTGACCCCGGCCAGTTCGGCCAGCTCCACGCTGGACAGGAAGGGCACGTCGGCGGCGCGCCGCACCATGCTGTGCGCGATGCGCCGCTGGGTCGGCGTGAGCCGGTGCCCCTCGAAGAGCGCCTGCAAGCGAGTCGCAGGGCTGTCGGTCACGTTCATGACGTGCTCCCCCTCCAGATGTCCGTGAACCGGTCGAGCAGCCCGGCCGCCGCGGTGACGTCGTCCGTGAGCGGCCGGTCGGCCGGGTCCGCCTCCAGCGCCGCCTCGGCGAGCTCCAGCGCCCGCCCCGCCCCGAGTTCCGGGTCGGGACGCAGCTCGCGCTGGCGCAGCGCCCGTACGGCGGCGACGAGTTCGCAGCCGACCACCAGACGGTACGCACGGCAGGCGCGCAGCGTTTGACGGGCGGCGAGCGAGGCGAAACTGGCCTGCTCCTCGACGCCTCGGGAGAGTACAGCGTGCCCGAGGGAGGCGGGCGCGGAGAAGGCGCGCAGATCGCCGAGGGCGGCGCCGGCGGCGTACTCCAGGATCATCACGCCGGAGGAGGCGGGCTCGTGGTCGGCGAGGAAGGGGCGGAGCCGGGTGTAGGCGGGCTCGTTGAGGGTGGAGAGCCGGGACGTGGACAGCCGGGCCACCTGGGTGAGGGCGAGCCGGAAGTGGTCCAGGGCGAGGGCGAGCTGGGCCTGGTAGAAGCCGCCGTGGTGGTAGGCGGCCAGGTCCTCGGGGGAGATGAGGGGGTTCTCGGCGGCCGCGTTGATCTCGATGCCGAGGACCTGCTCCAGGGCGTCGGCGGCGTCGTGGGCGGGGCCGTGGATCTGCGGCAGGCAGCGGAAGCCGTAGGGGTCCTGGATCCGGCCGAGCGGCGGGGTCGGCCGGTCGGCGGCGCCGATCAGCTCCCGCATCCGGCGGGCGGCCTCGACGCTGCCCCGGTGCGGGCGGGCGGCGTGGACGGGCGCCGCGAACGCCTCGTGGGAGCCGTCGACGGCCAGCAGTGACAGGGCCGCCACCACCTGGGTGGCCTCGATCAGCCCGCGCAGCTCGTGCAGGGCGAGCGCCGACTGGCCGAGGGTGAGGGCGTTGCTGCTGATCAGGGCGAGGGCGTCGTTGTTGTCCAGTGGCTGGGCCTCCGGCGCTCCGGCGCCCCGCCAGGGGTGCTCCCCCGCCAGCGCGAGGCCCATCTGGGCCAGCGCCGCGATGTCCCCGGTGCCGACCGAGCCGAACTCGTTGACGACCGGGTACGCGCCCGACTCCAGCGCCTCGCACAGGGCGGTGACCACGCTCGGGCGCAGCCCGGCGCCGCCGGCCAGCAGCTGGTTGGCGCGCACCGCGAGCATCGCGCGGACCTGCCGGGCGGGCAGCTCCTCGCCGATCGCCCCGGCGTGGCTGCGCAGCAGCCGCAGTCCGTGGCCGGCGGCAGCCTCGGTGGGGACGTCCTCGTTCCGGTTGGCGCCGACGCCGGTGGAACGGCCGTAGACGCGGCCGGTCGCGGCGATCTGCCGGGCGGCGTTCCAGGACTCCTCCGCGCGGCGCATCGCCTCGGTGCCCGGGACCGGGCGGGCGGCGCCGTCGGCGAGGCGTACGACGTCCTCGACGCCCATGCCGATGCCGTCGAGGACCACCAGGCCGGAATGCGCTGTTCCGGGAGCGTCCACAGTGTGAGACGACATCACGCCCAAACTCCCCTCAATCCGGACACTCGATCTTGCCTTCCGGTCATCCGTTACCTCGGATTAACGCCAGACCGTTGACAAGCTATTCACGTACCGAGAACTCTGCATGACGTTATACAGCCGGGCAAGGGACATCTCATGATCCAGTTCGACGCGGTCCACAAGCGCTTCCCCAACGGCACGACAGCAGTCCATGATCTCTCCCTGGAGATGCCGGCAGGCGGGGTCACCGTCCTGGTCGGCTCCTCCGGTTGCGGCAAGACCACCACCCTGCGGATGATCAACCGGATGGTCGAGCCGACCTCCGGCACGATCAAGGTGAACGGCAAGGACGTCACCGAGCAGGACGCCGCCGAACTGCGCCGGTCCATCGGGTACGTCATCCAGCAGGCCGGGCTCTTCCCGCACCGCACGGTGCTCGACAACATCGCCACCGTCCCGCTGCTGCTCGGCTGGAACCGGAAGAAGGCC
Organism: Streptomyces sp.; assembly: GCF_019510245.1. Lineage (GTDB taxonomy): Bacteria > Actinomycetota > Actinomycetes > Streptomycetales > Streptomycetaceae > Streptomyces. The sequence continues at coordinate 99,035 of NZ_JAEKKT010000126.1, forward strand.
CGCGCCCGCGCGGCCGAACTCCTGGAGACCGTCGGCCTCGCCGCCGACGCCGGCAAGCGCTACCCGCACCAGCTCTCCGGCGGCCAGCAGCAGCGCGTCGGCGTGGCCCGCGCCCTCGCCGCCGACCCGCCGGTGCTGCTGATGGACGAGCCGTTCGGCGCGGTCGACCCGGTGGTGCGCACCCAGCTCCAGGACGAACTGCTGCGGCTCCAGAAGGAGTTGAACAAGACCATCGTCTTCGTCACCCACGACGTCGACGAGGCCGTCCGGCTCGGCGACCGGATCGCGATCTTCCGTACCGGCGGCCACCTCGTCCAGTGCGCCCCGCCCGCCGAGCTGCTGGCCCGGCCCGCGGACGACTTCGTGGCCGACTTCCTCGGCGCGGAACGGGGCCTGAAGCTGCTCTCCCTGCAGACCCTCGCCGACGTCCCCCAGGGCCCGGCGCCCCAGGGCGGCACCTGGACCCTCACCCTGGACCCGGCGGGCAAGCCCCTGCACTGGGCCTCGAAGGACGCCGAACTCCCCGTACGCCCGCTGACGGACGACGACTCACTGCTCGCCGCACTCGACGAGTCGATCGCCTCCCCGACCGGACTCGTCGCCCGGGTGGACGCCCAGGGGGTCCTCACCGGCGTCTCATCCCGCGACGACATCCACGTGCACGCCGGCCAGGCGCACAGCGCGGCCCGGGTGGTGGCGGCATGAGCGTCGACTGGTCGTGGATCGGCGACCACACCGACGACCTCACCAGCCTCACCCTCTCCCACCTCCAGGCCGCGATGACCGCCGTCTTCTTCGGTCTGCTGATCTCGCTGCCGCTCGCGGTGGTCGCCCACCGGGTCCGTCCGCTGCGCGGCTTCCTGCTCGGCCTGTCCAACGTGCTCTTCACGATCCCCTCGATCGCGATCTTCGTGCTGCTGCTCCCCATCAGCGGCCTGACCCGGACCACGACCGTCATCGGCCTGACCGTCTACACGCTGGTCGTGCTGCTGCGGAACACGGTCGAGGGCCTGGACTCGGTCCCCGCGAAGACCAAGGAGGCGGCGAAGGCGATGGGCACCCGCCCGCTGCGCACCCTCCTCACCGTCGAACTCCCGCTCGCCCTCCCCGTGATCATGGCGGGCGTCCGGATCGCCACGGTCATGTCCATCTCGCTGGTGAGCGTCGCCACCTACATCGGCGACGGCGGCCTCGGCCAGCTCTTCACCGACGGCTTCCAGCGTGACTTCCCGACCCCGGTGATCGTGGGCGTGGTCCTCACGATCCTGCTCGCGGTGGTCGCGGACGCCCTGCTGGTGGCGCTCCAGTACGTACTGACCCCGTGGCGGCGGAGGCGAGCCTGACATGTTCGAACTCTTCAAGAACCTCGGAACCTGGCTGACCAGCGGCTCCCAGTGGGCCGGGCAGGACGGCATCGCCCACCGCCTCGCCGAGCACCTCCAGTACTCGCTGCTCGCGACCCTCATCGCGGCCGCGATCGGCCTTCCCCTCGGCCTGCTGATCGGCCACACCGGCAAGGGCGCGTTCCTCGCGATCAACCTGGCGTCCTTCGGCCGCGCCCTGCCGACCGTCGGCCTGGTGGTCCTGGTCTTCCTCGCGGGCGGCCTGTCGATGCTGCCGGTGTACGTCGCGCTGGTCGCCCTCGCGGTCCCGGCGATCGTCACCAACACCTACGCCGGCATGACCGCCGTCGACCCGGACGTCCGCGACGCGGCCCGCGGCCAGGGCATGCGCGGCCACCAGGTCCTCCTCCAGGTCGAACTGCCGCTGGCCCTCCCGCTGATCATGACGGGCCTGCGCCTCGCGCTCATCCAGGTCGTGGCCACCGCCACCATCGCCGCGTACGTCTCCTTCGGCGGCCTCGGCCGCTACGTCTTCGACGGACTCGCCCAGCGCGACCTCGTCCAGGTGCTCGGCGGCGCGGTGCTGGTCGCGCTCGTCGCCGTCGTCCTCGACCTGCTCCTGAGCACTCTCCAGCGCTTCCTCTTCCGCCACCGCACCGCCTAGGGAACCCGAAGATGAACCGTCGCACCCTCCTCGGTGGCCTGCTCGCCGCCGGCTCCGTCACCACCCTCTCCGCCTGCTCCAGCGGCATCACCTCGCTGAACGAGAGCAGCGGCTCGACCGCCGGCGGCGGCTCCAGCAAGGGCGGCATCACCATCGGCACCGCCAACTTCACCGAGAACCAGGTGCTCGGCTACCTCTACGCGGCCGTGCTCCAGAAGGCCGGCGTGAAGGTGAAGGTCCGCCCCAACCTCGGCACCCGGGAGATCGTGATCCCCGCGCTCAAGGCGGGCGACATCGACCTGCTGCCCGAGTACCAGGGCGCCCTCCTCAACTACCTGGCCCCGAAGGACGCCTCCGCCGAGCCGGGCACCATGCAGAACGCCCTCACCCTGGCACTGCCCGCCGGCCTCCAGGTGCTGCCGTACGGGCAGGCGGCCGACTCCGACTGCTTCGTCGTCACCCGGGCGACCGCCCAGAAGTACGGCCTGACCTCCCTCGCCGACCTCGCCAAGCAGAACGGCAAGCTGGTCATCGGCGCCGCACCCGAGGTGAAGAAGCGCCGGGTGGGCGCGGTCGGGCTGCAGGAGGTGTACGGCGTCCAGTTCAAGGAGTTCAAGTCGCTGGACTCGGACGGTCCGCTGGTCAAGGGAGCGTTGAAGAAGGGCGACGTGGACGTGGCGAACCTGTTCACCACCGACACCGACATCGCCGCCAACGGCTGGGTGGTGCTGGCCGACCCGAAGAACCTGATCCCCAGCCAGCACATCGTCCCGCTGATCGCCGACCGCAAGGCCGACGACACCGTCCGCAAGGCCCTCGCCCGGCTCGGCAACGTCCTCACCACCGAGCAGCTCACCCAGCTCAACAGCCAGGTGGACAACGACAAGAAGGACCCGGAGGACGTGGCGGCCGCCTACGCGAAGCAGCACGGGCTGGCCTGAGCACCGGCCGGACACGTCGGCCGTATCGGTATCGCGCGGGCGATGATCCGGCCAAGAGCCGTTAAACCAATACCGACAGTAACGTTTCCGCCGCGTACAGTGATGAGAACCATCAGCGCCAGCACCTGAGGAAGCGTCATGGCCTCCACCCCCAGGGCCCTTCCGACGGCCACCGCCGTCGGCGCGCCGGCCGTCGCCCTCTCGCCGGCGGCCGTCGTCCCCGACTCGGCGAGTGCCGCACTCGACGAACTGCTCCAGGGCAACCGGCGGTACGCCACCGGCCGCGCCCGCCGGAGCCGGGCCGCCGCACCGCGCCCGTTCGCCGTGGTGCTCGGCTGCGTGGACGCCGCGGCCGCCCCGGAACTGGTCTTCGACCAGGGTCTCGGCGACCTGCTGAGCATAAGGACGGCCGGGCAGGTGCTGGACGAGGCGGTCCTCGCCTCCCTCCAGTACGGCGTGCAGGAACTGCGCGTCCCGCTGGTCGTGGTCCTCGGTCACGAGGGCTGCGGGGCCGTCGCAGCCACCCTCGGCCGGCTGCGCACCGGCGCCGCCGTCCCCGGCCATCTGGAGCTCCTGGCCGAACAGATCACGCCGGCCGCCCTGCGCACCAGGGCGCTGCCCGGCGACTGGGCCGAACACACCATGCGGGCCCAGACGGTGTGGGCACGGGACGCGATCCGCGCGGACTGCGCGTTCGCTGGGGCGTCGGTGGTGGCGGCCCGGTTCGACGCCGGCAGCGGGCTGGTGTCGCTGCTGCCCTGAGGGCGATCCCCCGCCGGATGCGGGGGATTTCCCCAGTGCGCCAAGGGCCCCGGATCCCTACCGTGGGCCCCATGACGGACGCGCGTGACACCGACCTGAAGAAGGAACTCGCCGCGACCCTGCACGCCCGCAGGGAGCTGGGGCCAGAGTACGAGTCGGAACTGGCCGACTCCTTCGTGGAGAAGATCGACCAGCGCATCGACGGCGCGGTCGAGCGCCGGCTGCGCAGGGGCCTGGCCGAGCAGCAGATGCAGGTGGCCCGGGGGGCGCGCGGCGCCAGGAGCGGCACCGACTCGTGGGGCGAGCGCTTCGGCTTCGGGATCGTGTCGCTGGTGGTGGCGATCCCGCTGTCCGCGATCGGCGGCGCGTTCGCGGGCATGACCGGCCTGATCACGACCTGGATCGGCATCGTCGGTGTCAACGTGGCCCAGGCGATCCGCCTCAACCCCGACCTGTTCCACCGGAGCGACCGCGCCCACGAGGACTGACCCGGGCCGGACCCGGCCCCGGTCACACCTGGCGGGTCGGCTGGACCACGACCTGCCGCAGGTTGACGTTCCGCGGACGGCTCACCACATAGCCGACCAGGTCGGCGAGGTCCTCGGCGGCCAGTGCGCCCATCCCGTCGAACATCCCCGCCACCTGCTCGCGCAGCTCCTCGCCGTCGATGTGCGTGCCGAGTTCGGTGTCCGTCAACCCCGGCTCGACGTTGGTGACCCGCACGTCACGCGGCCCGAACTCGGCGCGCAGGGCCTGCGAGAGGAAGGTGACGGCGGCCTTGGTGGCGCCGTACACCGCGAAGGTGGGGAAGACGACGTGCGCGCCGATGGACGACACGTTGACGAGATCGGCGGTACGGCCCTCGGCCGCCGCCTCCACCAGGTCCCCGGTGAAGGCCCGCAGCACCCTCAGCACCCCGGTGACGTTGGTGTCGAGCATGCGCTGCCACTCGTCGATTCGGCCGTCGTCGACGGGGTTGGGCAGCATGACGCCGGCGTTGTTGACGACGAGGTCGACCCTCCCGTAGGCCGCGTGCACGGCGTCGGCCGCCGCCTGCACGGAGGCGTCGTCGGTGACGTCGGCGACGACGGCGAGGGCCTCCCCGCCGTTCGCCCGGATCTTCGCCACGACCGTCTCCAGCCGCTCCGCGCGCCGGGCGAGCAGCGCCACCCGGGCTCCCGACCCGGCGAGCCGCAGGGCCACCGCCGCCCCGATCCCGCTGGCGGCGCCGGTGACGACGGCGGTACGGCCGGACAGGTTGTCGTACGACATGAGGTACTCCCTGGTCAGTGCCGCCGGGACCGCCCCGGTGGCGTGTCTCCACACTCGCCGGGTCCGGGCGGGCTACCCAGGGCTGAGCTTTTCCTGGGTCTGGCAGAACCAGGTTGGCGGGGCGCCGCTCCTCTACGATCGAACCCATGGACGGGGAACTCGGAGACTTCCTGCGCTCGCGCCGTGCCCGCATCCAGCCCGAGGAGGTGGGGCTGCCCTCGCACGGGCGGCGCCGCGTACCGGGCCTGCGCCGCGAGGAGGTGGCGCAGCTGGCGGGGGTCAGCGTCGACTACTACATCCGGCTGGAGCAGGGCAGAGGTCCCGGGGGAGTTTCGGACGCGGTGCTCGACGCCGTCGCCCGCGTCCTGCGCCTGGACGAGACCGAGCACGCCTACCTGCTGACGGTGGCCCGCCCGCACCGGAAGAGCACCGCGCGCCCGGCCGGCCCCCGGGTCCGTCCCGGCGTACAGCTGCTGCTGGACGGCATGGAACGGACGCCCGCGTTCGTGCTGGGCCGCCGGATGGACGTGCTGGCCTGGAACGCGCTCGGCGACGCGGTGAACGGGTTCAGCGCCCTGGCCCCGGCCGAACGGAACATCCCGCGCCAGGTCTTCCTCGACCCGGCAGCAGCGGACTTCTACCCGGACTGGGCCGCCGTCGCCGCCCAGACCGTCGCCAACCTGCGCATCGACGCGGGCCGCCACCCCGACGACCCCCGTATGGCCGCGTTGGTGGGCGAACTCTCCCTGAAGAGCGCGGACTTCCGGCGACTGTGGGCGGACCACGAGGTCAAGGAGTGCGCGTACGGGACGAAACGCATCCAGCACCCGGTGGCGGGCCTGCTGACCCTGCCCTACGAGACCCTCACGGTCCCGACCGACCCGGACCAGACGATCGTGGCGTACACCCCGGAGCCGGGCTCGGAGACGGCGGAGCGGCTTGCCCTGCTGGGTAGCTGGAAAGCGACGGCGGTGTGAGCCGGGAGAAGTAATGCGCGGGGACCGCCGCACCCCCTTGAAAGGGGGGCGGGACGACGGCGGTCCCCGCGAGGGACGTGGACCGGGTCAGGGCCGGGTCTCACGTCCGGGCGTCCATGGAGGTCCGGGAGCCGCTCCGGAGGTCCTTGGACGTTCAGTGCCGGCCGAGGCGGGGAGCCGCTCCCGCCCTGCCGACGCCCACTAATGTGCCGGACCCGTGTTAAGCGTGTGCTGCGCGCACGTGACACGCTCGTACCACTTCCGCTAAGTCCACCACTTGGACAGGAAACAGCAAGTTCCGCGGGGTCACGGGCCGTTCACCTTCAAGGCACAGAGCGCCTCGACGGCTGTCAGACGTGTGGTGACATGCGAACGCGCGTACGTATGGTCGCCGACCAGGGTGGTGGGGGTGAGATCTGAGTACGCGTGTGCGGCGGTCGTTCGTATGGTCCTTTTGCAGGGTTCGTGATGCCACGGCGTTACTACCGGAGACGTGAGGGGACGGGATGGCGCAGGCTGTGGCGGCTGTCGAGGCCGGACATGCCCGCTACACCTACCGGCTTCGCCTGTCATCCACCGCTCGTACCGCCCTGGTGGCCGAGTGGGACAGATGCCGCTGGTTGTGGAACGAGTGCGTCGCCAAGTCCAGGGCCGTGCACCTGCACAACAAGGCGACCGGGGCGAAGCAGACGTGCGGCCCGGCGCAGCTCGACAAGATGCTGACCGAGGCCCGCATCCGTACCCCGTGGTTGCGTGAAGGCTCGTCGGTTCCCCAGCAGCAGATCATCCGCGACTTCGGCCGCTCCCGCGCCAAGGCGCAAAAGGACATCAATGAGCGTCTACCTGCCGTGCGCCGGGCCGGGATGCCGAGGTGGAAGACCAAACGCGAGGCGCTACCGACCCTGAACTACACCCGGCGCGGGTTCCGGTTGAAGGACGGCCGGCTGTACCTGGCCGGGGGCATCGTAGTGACGGTGGTGTGGTCACGGGAATTGCCGGCCGGGCCGTCCTCGGTGCGCTTGTACCAGGACAGCCTTGGACACTGGTACTGCTCGTTCGTCGTGCCCGCTGAGGTGCAGCCGCTGCCGGAGACCGGCCGCGCGCTGGGCGTCGACTGGGGCGTGAAGGAGACCGCGACCACCACGTCCGACAAGCACGACCTGCCGTACGCCGGGCACGGCAGGAAGACTCAGGCGAAGCTGACACGGTACGACCGGATGATGGCCCGCCGCAGACCGAAGAAGGGCCAGACCGCTTCGAAGGGCTACCGCAAGGCGAAGAAGCTGCGAGCGAAGTCGTACAAGAAGGTCGCAAGACAGCGTGAGGACACCGGTCGCAAGTGGGCCAAGCAGGTTGTCCGCGATCACGATGCCGTCGCCGTCGAGGACTTCCGCCCGAAGTTCCTCACCAAAACCACCATGGCCCGCAAGGCCGCTGACGCCGCCATCGGCGCCACCAAGACGGCTCTGATCGATATCGGCCGCAAGCACGGGCGGGACATCCGCCTCGTCCACCCCGCGTACACCACGATGGACTGCGGGCAGTGCGGAGCGAGAGCCAAGCACGTACTGCCGCTGGGTGAGCGCATCTACACCTGCTCCGAGTGCGGGACCGTGTCCCCACGGGACAAGAACTCCGCACGCGTGATGCTCGTCCGGGCTGGTCTCAACCCGGCTGGTGCCGATGGCAGAAGACCTCCCGGAGCGCTGCTCCGGGAGGCGGCCTGAGCCAGGAATCCCCTGCCCTCAGGGAGGGGAGGATTCAACGGACGTTCGCTACTGCTTGCCGCCCTTGGCCAGGAAGGCCAGCAGGTCCTGCCGGCTGATCACACCGGTGGGCTTGCCCTCGACGAGGACGATCGCGGCGTCGGCCGCGCCCAGCACCGTCATCAGGTCCCCGACCGGCTCGCCTGAGCCGACCTGGGGCAGCGGGGCGCACATGTGCTTCTCCAGCGGGTCCTCCAGGGAGGCGCGCTTGCTGAACAGCGCGTCGAGCAGCTCGCGTTCGACGACCGAGCCGACGACCTCGGCGGCCATCACGTCGGGGTGGCCGGCGCCCGGCTTGACGACGGGCATCTGCGAGACGCCGTACTCGCGCAGTACCTCGATGGCCTGCCCGACGGTTTCGTCCGGGTGCATGTGGACGAGGGAGGGGATGGAGCCGCCGGCCTTGTCGCTGAGCACGTCGCCGACGCGGGCGCTCGGGCCCTCGTCCTCCAGGAAGCCGTAGTCGGCCATCCACTCGTCGTTGAAGATCTTGCTCAGGTAGCCGCGGCCGCTGTCCGGGAGGAGGACGACGACCACGTCGTCCGGGCCGAGCCGCTCGGCCACCCGGAGCGCGGCCACGACGGCCATGCCGCAGGAGCCGCCGACGAGCAGGCCCTCCTCCTTGGCCAGCCGCCGGGTCATCTGGAAGGAGTCCTTGTCCGAGACGGCGACGATCTCGTCGGCGACGGTCCGGTCGTAGGCGGTGGGCCAGAAGTCCTCGCCGACGCCCTCGACGAGGTAAGGCCGCCCGGAGCCGCCGGAGTACACGGAGCCCTCCGGGTCGGCGCCGATCACCTGGACGCGGCCGTCACTGGCGTCCTTCAGGTAGCGCCCGGTGCCGGAGATGGTGCCGCCGGTCCCCACGCCGGCCACGAAATGGGTGATCCTCCCCTCCGTCTGCTCCCACAGCTCAGGGCCGGTCGAGTGATAGTGCGAAAGGGGGTTGTTCGGGTTGGAGTACTGGTCCGGCTTCCACGCGCCGGGCGTCTCGCGGACCAGCCGGTCGGAGACGTTGTAGTACGAGTCCGGGTGCTCCGGGTCGACGGCGGTGGGGCAGACGACGACCTCGGCGCCGTACGCCCGCAGCACGTTGATCTTGTCGGTGCTCACCTTGTCGGGGCACACGAAGATGCACTTGTACCCCTTCTGCTGGGCCACGATCGCCAGCCCCACCCCGGTGTTCCCGCTGGTCGGCTCGACGATGGTGCCACCGGGCTGCAGTTCCCCGCTCTTCTCGGCGGCCTCGATCATCCGCAGCGCGATGCGGTCCTTGACGGAGCCGCCCGGGTTGAAGTACTCGACCTTGGCGAGCACGGTGGCCTGGATGCCCTGGGTGACGCTGTTGAGTCTCACCAGCGGGGTGTTGCCGACGAGGCTGATCATCGAGTCGTGGAATCGCACCGTTGTCTCCGGTTGCTTGCAAAAGGTGTGGTCCTAGTGGTGTGGCCAGCCTAGGGCCTGTCCGGCGGATCAGGTCGCAGCACGGTAACCGCCCCCATCAGCGCAGGTGAGCGGGGTGTGGTGCGTGCAGCTGCGAGGCGGAGGAGGGAGCGTCGGCGAGTGACGACGACGCGGCAGATGCGCGTGCCACACCCCGCGTCTGCGACAGGATCCGCCGGGCAGGCCGTGGGGCACCGCTCCGGAGGTTCACTCCCCGTTGAGATTGACGCACGGGCTGTACGGGGCAAGGAGTGGATGAGCGGCAACGAGGAGGTGGCGGCGACGCATGACGAACATGTCGAGGGCACGGGTGGCCCGGCGGATCGCGGCCGGGGCGGCGTACGGCGGTGGCGGGGTCGGGCTGGTCGGCGCGGCCGCGGTGGGCCTGGTGCTGGCCGAGGTGCGGATGGCCAGGACGGCGGTGCACAACGGCAACAGCGGCGGCCGGGTGCCGATCGCGGACGGCCGTTACGGCGACGGGTACGGCACCCCGGGTGAGCCGCCCATCCGCCTGACCATGCTCGGGGACTCCACGGCCGCCGGGCAGGGCGTGCACCGCGCCGCGCAGACGCCGGGCGCGCTGCTGGCGTCCGGCCTCGCCGCGGTCGCGGAGCGCCCGGTGCAGCTCAGCAACGTGGCGCTGCCCGGCGCCCAGTCCGACGACCTGGACCGCCAGGTCGCCCTGGTGCTGGGCACGGCCTCACCCGTCCCCGACATCTGCGTGATCATGATCGGCGCCAACGACGTCACCCGCCGCATGCCGCCGACCCGCTCGGTCCGTCACCTCTCGGCGGCCGTCCGCCGCCTGCGCACGGCGGGGGCCGAGGTCGTGGTGGGCACCTGCCCCGACCTGGGCACGATCGAGCCGGTACGACAGCCGCTGCGCTGGCTGGCCCGGCGGGCGTCCCGGCAGCTGGCGGCGGCCCAGACGATCGGGACGGTGGAGCAGGGCGGGCGCACGGTGTCGCTGGGCGACCTGCTCGGCCCCGAGTTCGCGGCCCACCCGCGCGAGCTGTTCGGCCCCGACAGCTTCCATCCCTCGGCGGAGGGCTACGCCACGGCGGCGATGGCGGTGCTGCCGACGGTCTGCGCGGCCCTCGGCCTGTGGCCGGCGGAGGAGGAGCGGCCCGACGTCACCCGCCGCGAGGGCTTCCTGCCGGTCGCCCGGGCCGCGGCGGAGGCGGCGGCCGAGGCGGGCACGGAGGTCACGGCGGCGATGCCGACAGGGCCGCGTGGCCCGTGGGCCCTGCTGAAGCGCCGCCGGCGCCGGCAGGTCGGGGAGCCGCCCGCTCTCCCACCCGACTCGGCTTCCGAGGAGGCGAGGTCGAGGGCCGGTTCCAGCGACTAGGGAGTCGGTGGGCCCGGGCGGGGGGACGCTTGCCGACGCTTGCCGGGTGCCTCCCCCACGCTCGGCTTCACTCGCGCGGGGCCCCCATCGCCCACCCGCGCCGCCCTGGGGGCACCTCCCAGGCCCTTAAGGCACTGGAGGAGGCACGACTGCCCCAGCTGAGTGCCCCGTAAGGGGCGCTGGGGGCACCCCCGGCCGAAGGCTGGGGGAGGAAGTGCGCGACCAGCCCCGACGCACCCGCACGGACCCACACGGCCCAAAAACAAAGCAAGCGCTTAGAAAGTGCGGCCAGTGTCACACCCCGACACCGGTGACCGATGACATACGTACGGGTAACTTCCCAAGCACCCCTGCCAGTCCCCGCATGCCAATGGAGCCGTGATGCCCGAAGCCGTCATCGTCTCGACCGCCCGTTCCCCGATCGGCCGCGCCGTCAAGGGCTCCCTGAAGGACCTGCGCCCCGACGACCTCACCGCGACGATCATCCAGGCCGCCCTCGCCAAGGTACCCGAGCTGGACCCCAGGGACATCGACGACCTGATGCTCGGCTGCGGTCTCCCCGGCGGCGAGCAGGGCTACAACCTCGGCCGGATCGTCGCCGTGCAGATGGGCATGGACTACCTGCCCGGCACCACGATCACCCGGTACTGCTCCTCGTCCCTGCAGACCAGCCGCATGGCCCTGCACGCCATCAAGGCCGGCGAGGGCGACGTCTTCATCTCGGCCGGCGTCGAGATGGTCTCCCGCTACGCCAAGGGCAGCTCGGACGGCCTCCCGGACACCACGAACCCGATCTTCGCCGACGCCCAGGCCCGTACCGCCGCCACCGCCGCGTCGACCGGCTCCACCTGGCACGACCCGCGCGAGGACGGCCTGCTCCCCGACCCGTACATCGCGATGGGCCAGACCGCCGAGAACCTGGCCCGCATCAAGGGCGTGACCCGCCAGGACATGGACGAGTTCGGCGTCCGCTCCCAGAACCTCGCCGAGGAAGCCATCAAGAACGGCTTCTGGGAGCGCGAGATCACCCCGGTCACCCTCCCCGACGGCACGGTCGTCAGCAAGGACGACGGCCCGCGCGCCGGCGTCACCCTGGAGGGCGTCGCGGGCCTGAAGCCGGTCTTCCGCCCCGACGGTCTGGTGACCGCCGGCAACTGCTGCCCGCTCAACGACGGCGCCGCCGCGGTCGTCATCATGAGCGACACCAAGGCCCGCGAGCTGGGCCTCACCCCGCTCGCCCGCATCGTGTCGACCGGCGTCACCGGCCTCTCCCCCGAGATCATGGGCCTCGGCCCGGTGGAGGCGAGCAAGCAGGCGCTGCGGCGCGCCGGCCTGACCATCGACGACATCGACCTGGTCGAGATCAACGAGGCGTTCGCCGCCCAGGTGATCCCCTCCTACCGCGACCTGGACATCCCGCTGGAGAAGCTGAACGTGAACGGCGGCGCCATCGCCGTCGGCCACCCCTTCGGCATGACCGGCGCCCGCATCACCGGCACGCTCATCAACTCCCTCCAGTTCCACGACAAGCAGTTCGGCCTGGAGACGATGTGCGTCGGCGGCGGCCAGGGCATGGCGATGGTCATCGAGCGCCTCAGCTGAGCCCCACCGCACGACCCCCCGGTCATCCCTGAGTGACCGTCACGGGACCCACCGTGACGCCGCGGCCCGGTGTTCGAGAAAACCCCGAACACCGGGCCGATTTGTGATCCAATCTCCCCCAGGATGTGACGTATCTCCCTCAGAGGGGGTATCACCGCAGGTCAGCGTAGTTGTCCAGGTAAACCCCGGGGTCAAAGCCCTGTCCGATTCGTGACGTTACGCACTGACAGCTTGATAGTCCACCCTTCAAGCTGATGTAGGAAGTCGGGGGGTCGACTTTGAACCGGGAGTACGTCAGTGAGCGCCATGCCGATCGCCTTGCTGCTCACCACGGCCGCCACGGGCGCCGTGGGCGTCGCTGTCCTGCGCACCGTACTGAAGCTGCGCCGTCAGGTCGCCGAGCTGCACACCCAGCTTGCGCAGAACCAGGCCGCGACCCTGCGCGCCCTCATGCCGGCGGCTCGCAGCCATGCCGGCGCCGAGGAGATACGCGCCGCCGTGGCGGAGGCGCTGGCCGAGGAGCGGGAGCGGGAGCTGGCCGAGGCACGTGCCTTCTGGGCCGCGCAGGAGGCGCGTGACGCCTCCGACGCGCCGTCACTGCTGGGTCTGGCCGACGGCGAGCCGTTCCTGCCCCGGCATACGGACTTCGTGGGCCTGGAGCCGGTCGCCGAGCCGACGGCGGAGGCCGACGAGTTCACCGGGGAGTCCCCGGAACTGGCGGCGGCCCGCCGCCGCCACCCGTCCCACCCGGACTTCGTACCGGTGCAGTCGCCGGTGGTGAACGACCACGAGCGCACGGTCGCGGCGCTGGAGCAGCTGGCCGAGTCCCAGGTCGAACTCTCCGACGTCCGCCCGGGCCCGCTGGGCACGCTGGACGTCTACGTCTTCGCCGACGGCACGACCCTGTGCATGACGCCGGGGCACCGGGAGACGGCGGAGCGGTTGGCTGCCGCCCTGAGCGCCGGTGAGACGCCGTACCTGCTGGGCGGGTCGGGGATCTCGGGCGCGTACACGCTGACGTTCGCGTGCGGGGAAGAGAACGTGTACATCCTGGCGGACCGGGTCATAGCGTCGCTGTGATTCTCGGGGTGCTTCGGGTGCTTCGTCGGGTGCGGGTGCGTCGTGGCTGATCGCGCAGTTCCTCCCCCAGCCTTCGGCCGGGGGTACCCCCAGCGCCCCTGACGGGGCGTACTGCAGCGCCCCTTTTTCAGAGGCAGGAGGAACTGCGCGGGCAACCAAGACGGCGCCGCACCCGACCACGCACGGCCCTCACACCCCCGCCCGCTTCTGCGCCTCCTCCACCAGCCGCACCGCGTCCCCCACCTCGGCCTCGTTCTTCAGCACCACCGCCAGGTCGTTCCCGGCCACGGTGATCTGGTCGGCCACGGCGAACATCCCCGCGTCCGGCATCTCCCGGCTCTCGGCGCCCGGCTCCTCCACCGCCTGCGCCCACCGGGCCAACTCCCGCGCCAGCCCCAGCGCCTCCGCGGCGGCCCCCCTCTGCAACCGGCTCTGCGGTGCCGCCCTCAGCTTGTCGGCGAAATGCTCCACTGCACGGGTAAGAGGCGTCGTATCAACCACGCCGCGAGCGTAACGCGTTCCGTCGGCTCTCCCGGCAGGACCCGGCTGTCCTGTCACGACTGTTGCCAACACGCCAACACTCAGGCACGGTGACGTGAAGGACCGGCTACAACCCCCTTTGCGCACCGGAGGCGCCGATGTCCCAAGTCTTCTCCGAGGAGACCCATCGCAACATGCTCGCCCGCATCCCCCACTGCACCGGTCGTGAAGTGTCCGACTGGCTGCGTACCGTCGACGAAGGCCCGGCCCTCTTCCGCTTCGAGGAAAAGGTCAGCTGGCTCCGCCACGAGCACAACCTCGCGTACGGCCACGCGAAGGCGTTGATCCACGAGTACGACCTGAGGAGGGCCGCGCGCAAACTTCTCTAGGCGCGCACGCACACAGACGGCGAAGGGCCCCGGGGTGACGACCCCGGGGCCCTTCTCGGCTCGTCTCGCGCGGCTAGTCGTTGCTGCTGAAGATCGCCACCAGGCGCAGCATCTCGACGTAGATCCACACCAGCGTCATGGTGAGGCCGAACGCGGCCAGCCAGGCCTCGTTCTTCGGGGCACCGTAGGCGATGCCGTCCTCGATCTGCTTGAAGTCGAGGGTCAGGAAGAACGCGCCGAGCAGGATCGCGATGATGCCGACGATCGCGCCGAGCGGGCCGAAGCTGCGCAGTCCGCCGTTGTCCGCGACTCCGAACGCGACCAGCAGCAGGTTGACCGCCATGACCAGCACGAAGGCGATGGCGATGGCCATGCCGATGCGCGCGTAGCGGGCGGTGACGCGGATCCAGCCGGCCTTGTAGACCAGCAGCGTCGCGGCCGAGACCGCCAGGGTGCCGAGCACCGCCTGGAACGGGGCCCCGCTCCACTGGCTGTTGTACATCTCGCTGATGACGCCGAGGAAGACGCCCTCGAAGGCGGCGTATCCCAGGATCAGCGCGGGCACCGGGGTGCGCTTGAAGCTCTGGATCATGGCCAGGGCGAACGCGATGATCGCGGAGCCGATGGCCAGGCCGTAGCTGGTGGCCGAGATCGGCAGCAGCGCCCAGGCGAGGACCGCGCCGACGGCGACCGTGCCGAGCGTCATGCCCGAGCGCATGACGACGTCGTCCATCGTCATCCGGCCGGTGGTGGCCGGGGCCTGCGGCGGGGCGCCCTGCTGGAGGTCCTGCTGGGCGTACGGGTTGTTCGCGTACGGGTTCTGCGCGTACGGGTTGCCGCCCTGGGCGTACGGGTTGCCCTGTGCGTACCCGGCCTGCGGCGCGGTGTTGAAGCCCGCGTAGCCGTTGTCGCGGCTGAACCCCCGTCGCGAGAAGACCGGGTTGCTGCTCCTCATTTCACTCCTCCATGGCCACCCTGCGTGGCCTTGGCGTCAAGAGTAATGGATTGGCAAAAGACTGACCCTACTACCTGCGGAGGATCTTTCCCTCACCGTGCTGCGCAACACGCTACGCGGAGCCCTGATTCCCGGCCACGGAGGGCTTCATTCCATGACGAAGCCGGAACATGCCCGGAACCGGCCGGATATGCCTCAGGCGTCCAGCGGGAAGCCGGTGTACGCCTCCGCCAGGTCGGTCTCGGCCGCCCGGGAGGACGTGATCCGGCCGAGCCGGGCCAGCTGGAGCCGGGCGTCGAAGGGGGTGTCGCCGGGGCCGGGGTGGAGCATGCTCGTCATGTCGTAGGAGAACCGCTCGGCCTGCCAGACCCGGCGCAGGCAGGTCGCCGAGTAGGCGTCGAGCAGGTCGGGCGAGCCCGTCTCCCGCTCGTGGACCAGGGCCCGGGCGAGGGTCACGACGTCGCCCACCGCCAGGTTCAGCCCCTTGGCGCCGGTCGGCGGCACGATGTGGGCGGCGTCCCCGGCGAGGAACACCCGGCCGTGCCGCATGGGCTCGTGGACGTAGGACCGCATGGGCGTGACCGACTTCTGGGTGATCGGGCCGCGCTCCAGGCGCCAGTCGTCGTCGGTCTCGAAGCGCCGCTCCAGCTCGTCCCAGATCGCCTCGTCGGTCCACTCCTCGGCGTCGGTGCCGGTCGGGACCTGGAGGTAGAGGCGGGAGACGGCCGGGGAGCGCATGGAGAGGAGGGCGAAGCCCCGGTCGTGGCGGGCGTAGACCAGTTCGTCGTGGGAGGGGGCGACGTCGGCGAGGATGCCCAGCCAGGCATAGGGGTAGGTGCGCTCGAAGACCCGGCAGAGGGACTCGGGGAACGCGGTGCGGGCCACCCCCCAGAAGCCGTCGCAGCCGATGACGTACTCGCACTCCAGGACGGTCTCGCGGCCCTCGTGCCGGAACCGGATCCGCGGCCGCTCGCTCTCGGCGCCCTCCACCGCCAGCGCCTCCGCCTCGAAGAGCAGCGGGCCGCCCTCCTTGAGCTGGAGGGCGATGAGGTCCTTGCAGACCTCGGTCTGGGCGTAGACCATCACGGACCGGCCGCCGGTGAGTCCGGGGAAGTCGACGCGGTGGCGCCGCTTCGCGAACCGCAGCTCGATGCCGTCGTGGCGCAGGCCCTCGCGGTCCATGCGCTCCCCGGCGCCGGCCGCGCGCAGCACGTCCACCGTGCCCTGCTCCAGGATCCCGGCGCGCTGGCGGTGCTCGACGTAGGAGCGGTCGCGGCTCTCCAGGACGACCGAGTCGATGCCCGCGTTGTGCAGCAGCCGCGCGAGGAGGAGCCCGGCGGGTCCGGCTCCGATGATGCCGACGGTGGTGCGCATCGGTCGTTCCCTTCCGTGGCCGGGCATCCTCGCCCGGGGTTCCGAGAGTAGGCTGTTCGTCTGGTGAAATTTCCTTCACCTCTTGCCTCCGAGTCTCCGTCCGCCGGTATCCCCTGTCAATGGAGGCGGCCCCCCGGAACGCGGCCGGTGTGCGGACTGCGGGACGGGTCAGCGACCCGGCCAGCCGTCCAGGTGGCGGTGGAGCGTGACGTCCTTCTGCGGGTCGCCCTTCGGGGCGTTCGCCACCGCGTCGTGCAGGACGGCGGTGACCTCGGCGGCGAGCCCGTCGGCCTTCGAGCGCAGTGCGTCGGCGGGCAGGGTGGAGCGGGACAGCGCGTCGAGCCGGCGGTGGATGTCGGCGAGCCTGTCCTGGGTGGCCTTGTCGAAGCGCAGCGCGGTCGGCGTGGAGACCACGAACTGGTAGGCCCCGGCCAGGGTCTGACAGCCCGTGCACTCCTTGTTGGCGGCGTCGCTGAGGTTCACGGCGTTCAGGTGGGTGCGCTCCCCGCCGATCGTGACGATCTGAAAGGAGAGGGCCACCGAGCGGCAGTGGTCGTCCACCGAGCAGCCGGCCGAGACGGCGTTGGCCTGGTTGCGGACGGCGGCGGCGTTCACCGTGCCGAACTGGCGGATCGTGAAGGAGTCCCTGATCTGGGTGTGGTGCCCGCGGTCGGCGTGGCTGAAGACGTGGTCGGAGACGACCGCGGCGTGCGGGGCCGCGGTGGCCGCCTGGGCGGGTACGGCGGTGGCCGCCCCGGCGACCCCGGCGGCGAACAGGCCGATCCGGACGGCCCGCCGGGTGAGCGGACCTGGGGTGGTACGGGTTTTTCGGTGACTGCTCATGGAGTGCTCCTGTGCTCCTGTACTGCTGCGGAAGATGGTTCTGGGGCCGCTCGTCCGGGCGTGGCCCGGCGGCCGGGCGTTACCGGGGCCGGGCGCCAGGGCACGGCCGGGCGTCGGGACGTGGCCGAGGCCGGGCGTCAGGACGTGGCCGGGGCCGGGGTCGCCGAGTCGGTGGGCGGTGGCGGGGACGGGCTGGGGGTCGGGGAGACCGGGATGCTCTCCGACGGAGTGGGTGTCGGCGAGGCCGGCACGCTCGCCGGCGGCGAGGACACCGGCTCGGTGACCGGTCCCCCGCTGGCCGGTGCCTGCGACCTGGTGGGTCCGCCCTTCCCGGGGCTGCCCGGCACCGAGGCGGAGGGCGACGCCGAGGCGGACGCGCCGCGCGACGTCTCCCCGGCCGAGGGCCCGGCGCTCGCTCCGGCCGAGCCGGACGGCCCGCCGGGCCCGGTGTCCGAGGGGGCACCGGAGTCCGTCGGCCGGTCCGGGGTCGAGGCCTGCCGCTCCGGCGGCGGTTCCTCGGTCGGTACCCCCGGCTGGAGGATCGGTGCGATCGGCGGCTGCTTGGGCAGCGGCTTCGGGGTCACCCCGGACATCCAGGCGTAGCTGAGCCCGGTGAGCCCGGCGAGGGCGAGGGCGCAGATCGCCAGCCGGAGCTTCGGCCGGCCCGCCGTGGAGCGCTGCGCGGCCCGGAAGATCCGGCCGCCCATCTTCACGGACAGGTAGACGACACCGGCCATCGGACACAGCAGCATCACGCAGCCGATCGTCCCGACCAGCCCCTCGACCACCTGGCCGTGCACGAACGCGCCGCCGGTGCCGAGGAGTTGCTCGGTCAGCGAGCGGGTCATGGTGGTGAGGATGCGCGGCAGGTTCCACAGCGCGTAGCCGAGTTCGCCGATGATCAGCGGGACCATCGTCAGCACCCAGGTCGCGACGATGGCCCGGGCCGACTTCTTCAGCCCGGCGACCTCCTGGCGGGCCCGGTCCCCCTTCGCCCCCGGCACCAGGGCCAGCAGGATCGGCTTGATCTTGCCGTACAGGTCCGGGACCCCGGCCAGGTCGCCGAGGATGTAGTAGCCGTCCAGCCGTACGGCCGGCATCAGCTGTTCCATGATCTCGAAGTGCCCGAGATACACCGTGGCCAGGAAGAACTGGGCCCCGGTGGCGAAGTAGGCGCCGGCCATGGCCAGCATGAAGACGACGTTGAAGTAGACGCCGCCCAGGTCGGTGCGGAGCCGGCCGGCCCGCCCGATCCGGTAGACGTCGGTGACGTCGGTGTACATCGAGGGCCAGATGAGGAAGAGCCCGCACCCGATGCAGCCGGGTCGGGCTCCTCCGTATCTGCACGCGGAGGCGTGTCCGAACTCGTGGAAGACGAGGGAGGCCACGGTGAGCACGAAGACGACGAGGATCAGGACCGGCTGGTCGAGCACCTCCAGGACGGGCTCGATCGCCCCGAAGAACCCGAACAGCCAGACGTCCATGGCGACGGCCGAGCCCAGCACCAGCGCGACCATGGCCGGCCGGTGCAGCCACGCCAGCGAACGTGCGATCTTCGCCGTACGCCGCTCGTCGAAGATCACCCGGTGGCCCTTGAGGGCGAGCAGCAGGTCGGAGCGCGGGGCTTCGACCTCGTCGCCCTCCTGGCCCTCCGGGACCGTCACACCCAGCGGTTCCAGCTTCTTCTCGACGAGGAAGCGGATGTTCTCCCCGCTGACCTCGCGTCCGAAGCGGGCGCTGACCCGGTGGGCGATGGCCTCGGCATCGCGGACGCCGTCGACCGACGACGCCACCAGGTACAGCAGCCTGGACAGCTGCACGACCTGCCCGTCCCCCCGACGGGCGATGTACTTGGGCTCGGTGAATCCCGACCCCTGGTACTCACCGTGCAGCTGCAGCCCCGCGCTGAGCCTCGGGACCGGCGACGGCGGGTCGACCACCGGCAGGGTGCCCGTCGCCACCTGCTCGTAGGTCACCGGCCAGCCGCCGGGTCCGGGCACCGGGCCCGTGTCGTAGAGTGCGGCCGCTCCGTCCCCGAGCACCGTCATGTGTGGTCTCCCCCCGGATCCCCGATGTGTTCCCCCCGAACCGCCGGGAGCGCCACCGCCGGGGCGACGGCGGTGGCGCTCCTGGGGACTACTGGGTGACGCTGATCGTCTGCGCGGCCGACGACTCGGCGGACGACCAGGCGGAGTGGTCGTTCAGCGCGGCGGACTGGTTGGACGCCTCGATGTTCGCGATGTGCTTGGTGACGTTGACCGTCTTGCCGAAGCTGAACTTCAGGCGCCCGAGGGCCTCACGGCCCGGGAGCAGCTCGGCGGACTCGTTCTCCAGCTCGTTCATGTCCATGCTCATGACGGATGTCCCTTCGTTTCGTGTGCGGTGAGGTTGAGGTCGATCTCGGTGCCGGCGCCGTGCGCCAGGGCGGTACTACTGGTGGACGCTGATGGTCTGACCGGCGCCGGAGTCGGCCACCGACCACGACGAGTGGTCGTTCAGCGCGGCGGACTGGTTGGACGCGTCGATGTTCGCGATGTGCTTGGTGACGTTGACCGTCTTGCCGAAGCCGAACTTCAGCCGGCCCAGGGCCTCACGGCCCGGCAGCAGCTCCGCGGACTCGGCCTCGAGCTCATGGGCATCCATCATGATCTTTTCCCCCTCAGGGATAGACATTTCCGATCGGATCGAGTCAGGTTCCCCCCGGACTCTGTCCAATCTGGTCGGACGTGCTGTCCAACGAGATTGGACACTACGGGCTCGGGAACCCGTCGCGCAACCCCTTCGGAAAATCACCCTCTCGGCCGATCGCCTACCCGCCCGTAGAATCGGCCGCGACAGGGCAGGACCCCGCAGGCGGCGAGCAGGAAGTGACGGTCAGTGGCCAACGCACTGCAGCAGTTGATCCGTGAGCACCTCGACCGCAAGGGCTGGTCCTACGGCGACGTGGCGCGACGCGGCGGCATCCCGCGCTCCACCGTGCACCACCTGGCCACCACCGACCGCGTGGTCCGCATGCCCCAGGCGACCACCCTGGAGGGCCTGGCCAAGGGGCTGGAACTCCCGCTGGAGGCGGTGCGCCGCGCGGCCGCCGAGGCCTGCGGGATCCACGTGTACGACACCTCGCCGGCCGCCGGCCCGAACGGCACCGCCGACGCCGGCACCGCCGATCCCGAGGTCGCGCTGCTCATCGCGAGCGTCCAGAAACTGTCGGCCGACGACCGCCGGCACGTCACCGCGCTCGTCGAATCGCTGCTGGACCGCGCACCCCGGGAGAAGTGAGCGCCGCCGGACCACTCCCGGGCACTCTTCCGTCAAGTCGGAAAAAGAATCCAACTCCGCACGAAAGCGTCAAGATCCGCCGCTAGTCTCTGCCTCACTGCCCGGGAACGCGAGAGCCGCACGACCACGGGCTCTCAGGGGGACATGTGTTGTTCGTGCACGGCGGACCGGCGACGGCCGTGGTCCGCAAACCCGACGGCGAGTCCGTCGTCCTGCTGTCCGGCGAACTGCCCGAGGTGCTGACCGACGCCTCGGTCAGCGAGCTGCTGGACCTGGCCGCCGCCATCCTGGACCCGGCCGAGCTGGCCCTCTTCGAGGAGTGCCTGCGCACCCTGCGCCGCAACGGCATGCGCGCGGGCCGCCGGGTCGAGGTCGACGGGGCGGTCCTGACCGTCTACGAAGGGTGAGCCGGTGCCGAGGTGAGCCGACGCCGAAGGTGACTGGCGCCACCCACGAGAGGTGCGCGAAGTGCCCGGAACCGGACTTGAACCGCCTCCGCCACACCATCCGACCTGCGACGATGCACTGACCTCGTCCAGCGCTCCCAAGTTTCCACGGATCTTCCCGGATCCGCGCGTCTCCTCCCGCCTGCGTGTTCCCATGGGAACACGCACCCTGGCCATCACCGAAAGGCTCCGGTCACGCCGGGGAAGACATCTGAGGCACGAACATTACCTCTGTACGCCCCCGCCCTCGCATACGAGAACGGAGCAGCGGTTTCAGGCGGCGGTCTGGTTGACGAAGCCGAGGGACGTCAGGCCCTCAGCCGCGCACAACCGGTCAGAGACGCCGCCCACCTCGGTCTGGAGCAACTGGTAGGCGGCACCGTGCTGATGCCCCCAGTGCATCGCTGCGCGCCACAGGGCGCGGCCGTAGCCTAGGCCGCGATACTCCGGGCGGACGCCGAAGTACTGGGGCAGCAGCCGCGCGCGCCCGGCAGCGTCGCTCATCGTCTCCATTGGGCCGATGGCGCCCGCAACCGTGGCCCCGTCGAGGATGGTGAGGACGGGGCCGACGGTCCCGGCCTGCATCCGTTCATAGAGGAACGCAAAGCCGTCACCGGCCATAAGGTCGGCGAAGACCGCGAACCGCTCGGATTCAGGGAGCTGCTTGTAGTCCAGCACTCGCACGACCGGGGCCTGTCCGGGACCCTCGGCGAAGTCCTTGAATTGGACGCGGGTCCCGAGGCCGTGCGCGTATTCCTCAGGCTGGTCCGGGCCGAGGAACCAGGCGACCTTGGCCCGGCCTGCGCCGTGGGCGGCGGCGAGCTTACGCGCCAGGTCCGCGCCGGCCGTCAGACTGCCGGGCACGTCCCCGTAGACATGGACCTTCACAGTGTGTGGGCCACCTTCGTTGAGCGTGGGAATCAGGGTCTGGTGCTGGTCGTGCTCGATGGCGTCGGCCAGAACGCGCTCGGCCTTGCGGTCGAACCAGCGGGCGTCCTTGTCGTGTGGGAGGAAGCGGCCGTTTCCGGCGTTCTCGACGACGGCCTCAAAGAGATCGTGCAGTGGATCGTCTCTACGGACGGGGCCGAGGGTGGGCACGTACGGGACGGTCATCACGGGCTCAAGCCATCCCCGGGCCTGCACACGCGGCAGGACCCGGAGAGCGCGCATCCGTCGCAGCCTCCGGTGCGAAGCATCAGACGGTCGGCGATCGCACCCCAGCCGGGCGAGGCCCTCGATCCCCTCATGGGGGGGGAGGCTGATCTGGTCGTCGCGACCGATCTTGCAGATGGACACCAAGCCGTGCGGATCCAGGTGGAAGAAGGTGTGACCGGCGTTGCAGCCGGTGAACGTCTTCCGCAACCGCAGGTGCTCCTTGGACTGCGCAGTAAGAACCTCGGCGCCGCCGTAGATCGTGGGCATCATGTTCGTGAAGACGGCGTACTCAACGCCCCACGACTCGCACAGGCCGACCATCGCCTGTTCCTCGGCGCCGTTGTCCTCGGTGACGACGATGCTCATGCGCAGCGGCAGCCGGGCGTGGCGGGCCACGTTCATGCCCTGGACGAACTGATCCCACGCGCCATCGCGCTGAGTCAGCCCGTCGTAGCTTGCCTTCGAGGCCCCGTACATGGACACCGTGACCCGGTACGGCGGGCACTCACTGAAGAGGCGGAGCAGGTTCTCACGCCACAGCAGCGACCCGTTCGTGGAGACCGTGATCATCATGCCGAGTTCCCAGGCATACCGGTACGCCCGCATGAAGTCGCGGTCGATGGTCGGCTCTCCGCCCGAGACCTGGAGGAAGAGCACGCCGGCCTCGGCCATGATGTCGAGGCAGCGCCGCTTGTCCTCCCACGGCATCCCCGAGTTCACCTTCATCCCGAGGTAGCAGTGCTTGCAGGCGTAGTTGCAGCCGAGGTTGACTTCCCAGCTCGCCTTGCCGTAGCCCCAGGTCGACGGCTGTCGGACGAGGAGGAACTCGCCGACGAATTGGTCCTGCAGGTCGAGGTCGTCCCACTGGGTGGCGACTGCTTCGGCCAGCCAGGCCGGGGCCAGCTCGGCTGGGTCGAGGGCCCGTAGCTCCTCGTATCGGGCTTCGGGCAGCAGGGCGCCACCGCGGCTTCCGGGGCGCACGAGGACGTGTTGCTCAAGGAACGGAGCGGCGATCAGTTGATGCATGGAGACTCCCGGGAGGTGGGCCCGCCCCGGCCGAAGGGGAGACCTCTGGTGGACAGGTGGTCACGGCCGGGGCGGGGGGCAGGGGTGGTGCGTCAGTGCTGCGCGGCCAGACCGCTGACGACAACGGCGGCGAGGACGGCGAGTATCAGGACGTAGACGGGCTGAGCGAGAGGACTGCTGTTCATCGGGTCGCGGTCGACCGGCAGCTCAGGGTGCGGCTTCTCCAGGTCGGCCCAGACCTTCTTGCCGCAGTTCAGTGGTTCGGTTCCCCATGCCGTCGAGACGGCTTCGACGATGGCCAGGCCCCTGCCGTGGGCGTCGGCGGCGGCCGCGTCGATCCGCTGCGGGAGGTCGGTGCTGTGGTCGACGACCGCAACCCGTGCCCGGTCGTCGTTGAGGCGGGCCAAGGTCACGCGGAACGAGGCACGGCGGGCGTGCAACACCGCGTTGGAGGCGAGTTCGGAGACGACCAGCTCGGCCGTGTTGGCGAGTTCCGGCATCTTCCAGTCGACGAGCGCCGCGTGCACGAACCGGCGGGCCTCACCGACCGATACGGCGTCGCCCAGGAACGACCTCGTGATGACGGGAGCGCCGTCCTTGGTGGGGATCTGGTTGCCTGCCAGCACGTCAACCACCGACTCGGGTTGCACCGCGCTTCGTTGCCTGTGCGAGGCCGTACACGGTCGGCCGTGCGACCAGGCTGGGGAGGCAGAGCGCACCCACGCCGGGCGGCGGGACGGGCCAGTACGACTCTCCGTTGACGTAGTCGGTCTGCCAGACCGGAGGTAGGGCGAGGGTAGTGTCCGCCTTCACGCACTGGGCGCCGGGGCTGGTCCAGTAGCTGGGAACGTCTGCGGATACGAGCGCGTAGTAGAACCCGAGTCTGCGGCTCGCGAAGACCGGGCCGCCGTCCAAGGCTGTGAGGGGGAACCAGTCAACCTCGTCCGGGACCGAAGTCTCAGCCGCCGCGTGCACGAGGTCCCGCGGCATCCGGACGGCAGAGAACAGGCCGCCGCACCGCAGAAAGGTGACGTCCCCGTCCTCCCGCTCGTGCCGGCCGGTCCCGGGATACGGCGACGCGGTCAGCAACCAGGCCTCCACGCTGAGTTCCCCACCCCGCTGCGGCGCTGCCCCCGCACTGAACCAGGGGCGGATGCCGCTCACCGGACGCCGTTCCCAAGGTGCTTCAGGCTGAGCGGGGCGAGCGGGTAGGACGTGACGCCGGGAGTTCGAGGCCGGGGTCGATGAGCGGACGGCGAGCGGACCGGGCACCCGGTCTCGACGTGCTGTCCGGGGTCTCCTTCACCCTGTCGGCCCGAGGCACACAGGAGCGGGCTACGGATACCGAAAGCAGGGAAAGGCGCAGTTTGGAGCCCATGTCCCAATGCCTCCCTCTAGGCTCGTTCAGGGATGACCTCGACGGTATGTAGTCGAGTCGGCTCCGTGAAGTGACTGCGAGTACAGGTGTCTTGCGGCCAAGCACCAGGAAGTGGGCCATCATGCGGCCAAGTCCTCAGCGAACCCTTACCGGCAGTCAGGGTTCAGCTTCCCGTGGCAGAAACGGCCTGATCAGCGGCTACATCCTGCGGGTGATTCGGGAGCAACTCGGCTACACCCAGGAGGAGACGGCCAGGCAGCTCCGCGTGAGCCCCGACACGATCGCCTGGTGGGAGACCGGACGCCGGCCGCTGACGTCCGTACCCGTCGGGCAGATGCTCGTGATCCGCTGCCGCCTCATGCAGTTGCACACCCCGCCAGCGCTCCTCCAGGCCTTGGATCGCGGCCTGGAGGCGGACGTCCTTCTCACGTCCGTCCTGGACGACGACACCCCGGTCGAGGACAGCCCGCTCGGCACGATGGTGATGCAGCGCGAGCTGGCCAAAGTCCTCGCCTGGCCGCTCACCGGGGTAGCGCCGCGTCCGGTCCGCTCACTGCCCAAGCCACCCCGGCCTCGCCGAGGGCCCGCCCCGGCCGGGCCCGAGCTGACCGCCACAGAACGGATGCGCTTCTTCGACCAGTTGCGCCAGACCGCCGAGCAGGCCCGTGGCCCCGAGCAGTTCCTCCTACGCCGCCAGGCCCTCTACCTGTCCGGGTACGACACCGCGTCGGACAACGCGGAGTGGCTCGCCTACCAGCAGCGCACCGAGCGTCCGGGTGACTGGCTGACGTCCTGGCTCAACTCCCGCAGCGTGGCCGCCGTCGCCGCCCGGCACGGCGACCGCGACCGCATGTCCCGCTTCATCGACAACGCGCTCCTGGACGACGACGCCGGCGAGGCCGCGAACCTGGCCTACTGGGTGTACTGGGTCGGCGAGATGCCCCCGCAGCTCTCGGACGACTTCATCGCCGACCGTTCCCCCGAACTGTGGCCCGGTGACCGTCTCCTCGCCCACCTCGTCGACGGTCTCACCCCGCACCACGGCTACGTGGACCTCAACATCCATTCGGTATGGGCCCTCCTCAAGATCCGGCCCAACCTGCTGCGCTCGGGGGCCGCCAGCCGCGCCCTTCGCGAACGGCTCCCGATCATGTTGTATAGCCGGGAACTCTCGGCGCGTGGGCGACGGGAGATGGAGAACATCCGCTACGCGATCCGCCTCGCTGAGGCGTGAGAGGAGCCCCACGGTGGCAGACGACCTGACTCCGGTGGCGCGATTCGTCTACGAGGCCGGAAGCCTGAAGGCGACGAAGCGCACCGGATGGTGGATGGCCGGCGTCAAGGACCCCGAGAGCGTCGCCGAACACTCCTGGCGGGTGGCGCTCCTCGCCTCCATCATCGCCAAGCTCGAAGGCGCCGACCCGGCACAGGCCGCTCTCCTCGCGGTCTGGCACGACACGGGCGAAACTCGCACAGGCGACGTCAACCACCTCGGCAGGAAGTACACCGGCGGCGCCGAGGCCGACCCTCGCGACATCGCCTCCGACCAGGTGGCGGGGTTCCCCGAGGGACTGGCACAGGCGGTGCGTGACCTGATCGGCGAGTACGAGGCGAAGGAGTCCCCAGAGGCCGTCTGTGCCCGTGACGCCGACAAGCTGGAGTGCATGATCCAAGGCATCGAATACCGCGACCAGGGCTACGCGAACACGCAGCGCTGGATCGACAACTCCCGAGGCCGGATCGTCACCAAGAGCGGTCAGCAGCTGGCGGACGCCGTGCTCGCCGCCGGCAGCCTCGACTGGTTCCGTGCGGCCCTGGGCGAGGCGCCCTGATCAGGCGTTGTAGGCCTTATTGCCTCGCATGCGTCACCCACTTCACCGCAATGGCTGCGGAGACTATCGCTGCGCCAAGTCTACGGAGGTCCTTGGCATTGCGTCGGTGACCAGGCCCGCTACTCGACGTAGGTCACCGAAAAACTCACGTTCGTGAAGTATTGGAAATCCTCACCGCCTTTAGGGAGACATTTGAATTGAAAATCTTGGGCCGGGTCGACGGTTTCAGCAATCTTACCTGTCGGCAAATCAAGCAACTGAAATCC